>NZ_BTXD01000001.1:0-954557 GCF_036986835.1 Bifidobacterium apis
AACCCCGACACCCCTCACAACGCTCCCACGTACCCGACAACAGCCGGGCGGGCATCGGACTGGCAATCAAAAAGCTATAAGTAGCACAAACACGCTCTTGAGTTCTCAAACCACCACCACACCAACAGCTCCAAGCCCTCCGAAGAGTTCTCATCACTGCCGGGCAGCAAGATGTAAACCTACACGAAGTTGGGTTGTCCCGCAAATTGGCATAGAAGAATATCGAAGGAACCCAATGATTCCGGGGATTCTACGGCGTGTCGATTTTCATCGACATAGTCCCCGTTTCATCGACCTTCGTTAATCCAGGAACCCCGCACACTCTTCAGCGAGGCTCAAACCAATATCTTCAATGACTCATATTAGTAGATTTCGTCGTGTGCAGCATGTATTTACACCATGCGAATGGGTACGATCGGCAAAGCAGCCTTGGCTTATCAATAGAGCGCTACAGGCAGAGGGCTTTAACCGTCGCCGCGAACCGTTCTGGCTCATCCCACTGTGGGCAGTGTCCAGAACGATCAAAGCGGATGAACCGATGTGGGCTCTTCATCTTCAGCCCATCTGCAAACCGCTCAACCAGGATACCTGGCAGATGACGGTCGTACCTGCCGCTGATGAAATATACCGGCGCCCCGAAAGAAGTCTGCCCGCTGAAATCGACCTGCTCCAGCTCTGCATTCAAGCGAGCGCGGGATTGAGCCACCCCCTTGGCATGGTTGAGCAGACGCGACCAGTTGTAGTAGGGCGAGCGTAGATAGGTCATGATCCGTTTCCAGGATCTGAACAGCATGGCAACCCCGCCACGAGACAGCAGCTCATTGATCAGCAGCACCATATCAGCAGCGCCACTCTCCCTGCTGACGATCGAAGCAAGCCGAGGACCCAGATTCTGTTGCCCCCAATGCCGTCTTAGCTGAAGGGCGGCGCGCATGCTGACAACCTGTCCAAGGCCGATGTAGCAGCGGACAAGCGACGGATAGCGCTTCACCATCTCCAGCCCTAGGACGCTGCCCCAGGAATGACCGATAAGAATCAGGGAATCCTGTCCGTAGGCTCGAAGCAGCTTCAGCACGAACTGGTGAACATCTTCGACCATCGAATCGATGGTCACCACCTCGCCAGGGGCAAAGGGATGGTAGGACAGCCCGCTGCCCCGCTGGTCCAGGTTGATGAAGCGGAAATCGCGCTCCAAGGCCGCGTTGTAGCGCATGGTCAGGGGAATGCAAGCGTCGCCCGGGCCCCCATGCAGATAGAGCACTATGGGGGCACCCGGCGATGCTGGGTTCATGGAGAAGACCATGCGGGCACCGTTGATATGCACGGCGTAGAGCCGAGAAAGTGTGGACACCTTTGATGACCCTTCTGAACGGGATGACATCTGATTATTCTCATCCCCACTGCTCATAGCCTACCGACGCCATGGCCGCTTGTCATGCACAGCGCATGAAATTCGATGCGAGGGCAGATAACCGGGGAACAGAGCGGCGATGACACTCCGCGCGATATAGCCGTTTAAGGAAACGGCTAGGCATTAGCGCCGAGACTCTGAATGCCCAGCCGTACCCGGTCAGATGGCTTTGTCTGACTTCTGTGCCTGGCGCTTCTGCATCCTGGCAGCCCGTTTGGCCTCTTTGCGGGCAATCACTGTTTTGCTGTGCCTGCGGAAAGTGAACCAGGCCAACAGCAGGATAATGACAGCGACAGCTACATTAAGGCTGTACCGGACCACATTCATGACGTTGAAGTAGCGGAATCGGCTGCCTGGCATAGCCCCATTCATGGCTTTGGAGTTGGCCACGGCATAGAGCATGTGGTGAGCTGCCTGGCGCGCGTACTGGTAGGTGGCAGGATCCTTGAAGTCCAACTTCTCACCAGTCGGATCCTTATCCACATTCAGTAGCTTTGCATCCGCACCAGCCTCAATCATCTGATAGGGACTCATAAACACACCGGTGTTGGCATTGTCAGTGATAACTAATCCGTTGAAGCCCCACTCTTGCCTCAGGAGCTTCGTCATCAACTGGTAGGATCCACCGGTCCAGGTTGCTCCGATGCGGTTAAAGGAACTCATGACCCCCATAGCTGCGGGAACTTTGGCAATAGCCTGTTTATATGAACCATCGGGCAGCTTTTTCACGTACTTCATGGGGAGTTCCGGTGCCTTGATGCAGGCCTCGAAGGGCGACAGGTAAATCTGCCGGATGGCTTGCTCGTTGGCCCAAGTGGCCACACTGAAGTTGCCCGGTCGATCCCCGCGATGATCCTCCTGATCATTGAGCGCAAAGTGCTTGATATAGGAGTAGACACCCTTGGATGCGGCTCCGCTAACTTCCGCTGAAGCGGTACTACCTGACAGGAATGGATCCTCTGAATAGTACTCGCCGTTACGGCCGCTGAAAGGTGTACGGTGGATGTCCATTGATGGGGCATACCATCCACTGGCACCACCCAGCAGGGCCTCGTTGCCGATCATTTTGCCGAACTGCTCAGCCAAATCATGATTGAAGGACTGGGCAAGCATCATTACGTTGGGGAATGTCTTGCCGGTCCCGCCATAGACTAGACCAGTTGCTGCATCGGCATCCATGTTGTAAGGCTTTCCGACTGACTTGATGAAGTCCAAACCGTAGCCAGCGTCAATAGTGACTTTCCAGTAGTCATCCTCGGTCATCTGATCAAGCAAGGCATCCCACTCCTTGCTCTCATATGGAAGGCCGCGCATCTCAATCAGACTGCGTTTGTTGTCCTTGCCGAAAACCGGACGGGTATGTATGGACCGTCGTGCAACCGGTGTGCCTGAGTCATGACCATCTAGCTTGGCGATCAAACTATCATCAGCGGTCTTCTTCCACGTGTAAGCCTTGGGATGACCGTCTTTCTCGCCATTAATCTCACCGCCCCAAGTGCTGATCTGGTCGGATGGAACGCCATCATGCTTGGGGAAAGTTCCTGTCCAATCGGCACGGCTCAGATAAGTGGTGTCAGCCCGGGCAAAATCGAATAGATTCGTGATTTTTTTACCCGTCTTTGCATCTTTGGAGAAGGTCGCGACATCCACCTGAGCGTTGGTCGGAGTATACGAGGCAACTAGCGAAGGATTGCCGGGATCTGTCATGCCATTATTAATGGTGCGGCCTTTCTGGGCCAGGATGTTGTTAACTGCATCATGAGCATCATGGGCCGCAGTGAAGCGGTATTCGCCTGCGTCAAATATAAAAGTCTTCGCCGTTTTAGCATCATAGGCCTTAAGCTGGCTTCGGTCGAAAGTGATCTTAACGCTTGTATGGGCTCCAGGCTGCAGCTGCGGGGTCTTTGCGTATCCGACAAGGTCGACTGCAGACTTTTCCACGCCGTTGGCTTTGTCATATTCGGTATAGGGACTCTGTGCGTAAAGTTCAACCACGTCACGACCGGGGCGATTACCGGTGTTCTCGACCACCAGAGAAGCCACGAACCGATCACCCTCCTGGTTGATGTGAAAGTCTCGCCAGTCAAAGGTGGTATAGCTCAGACCGTAACCAAAGGGATAGATGACTTCGCGAGCATGGTCGAAGTCACCTGCATTCCCTTGACCGAGGACCTTGTCCTCATAACGTGTTTCATAGTAGCGGTAGCCAACGTAAATGCCTTCCGCATAGGTCAAATAGTTGTACTTCGTAGGTTTGCCCTGCTTGTTGTAATACTGGTAATCTCCGAAATTGTGCGCAGCAGGGGAGTCGAGCGCATGCCGTGCGAAAGTGTCGACCGTTCTGCCTGATGGATTCAGTCGGCCAGAAAGAACGCCTGCCAGTTGGCGGGTGATGTTCTCTGAGTAGACTACCGATCTGATGTGAGGGAACTGATCCAGCCAGCCCAGGTCTAGGGCTGCATTGGACTTGATGACTAGGACGACATTGTCAAAATTCTGGTTCAGATAGTTTAGAACAGAAAGCTCGTTGGAATCTGGCTCTAGATACGTCTTTCGCTTGTCCTGGTCCGAGCTTGCATGGTTATACATTGAGCGAGGCATATCACGGCCTTCGCCGGCTACACGGCTCAGTAAATAGACCGGAACTGTGCCCTTAACCGAATCCAACAATCCAGGCTCACGCTTGAGGACATCAATAGAAGCCTCGTTGATGCGGAAGTCTTCACCATCGCCAAAGTTGACGGATCCCGCAGCCAATCCGTATTTCTTGCCTGCACCTTTGCTATAGAACTGCCAGAGTTTGTCATTGACCTTGAACCCTTCCTGCTCAAGTACATCTTTGGCAGTAACACCCTTAGACTTAGTCAGCATGTTGGCACCGTCTGCCTTCACGCTATTGGCGCTGAAAAGGCTCAAATGGGCACCTGACTTGAGGGGCAGGGCCTCGTCCTGATTTTTCAGCAGAACTGTACCTTGTTCAGCGATATTCGAAGCCAGCCTGTTTTCGGCAGCTTTGATGGTATCGACATTGTAATCGGCTTTGTAATAATTCAGGTCGAGATTTTTATCCTTGATTTGGGAATTATCGATACTCTGCCTGTTGTAGTTCATAATGTTTGACAGAATCTTGTTGGTTTTTAGCTGGGGGTTTGCAAGCATTAAACCAACAATGAGTGCCACAGCGAATATAATGGAGACAATCGTTTTGATTATCCTCACTATTCTTGCCTTCTTCATTGAATTCCTTTCTCTGGCATTGACGCGGTAATCCCTGCATCACCTCCGAGAACCGGGTATTCCGATCGCCAATTCAAATGAATGATAAAAAACTACAGAATCCGCTGGTCCATAAAATGACTGAATTGTTCTTTCTTCCACTTAAATTGTCGGAATTGCTTTGTCTACGCCGCAAAAAGCACAGCGAATATTCATGATTGCCGCTCAGCTTTTCAACCATTTATGCCAGGAAAATGACAATTTATGGAGTTCTTCCTTGGCGCCACTGGTTTTCGCTGAATAATGAACAGCGAAATGTGGCAAAACAATTGATGCGAAATCATCGTTGCCGCAACCGGAATACGTCTGACGATATTCATATCCAAACAGAGCAAGATTGAAATTGCGGCGTACCGGCGGAAGTTGTTTGGAGAAGGAACACTATGGAAGTCAAGGATCTGACAGTTCTGGAACGGGCATCGCTGCTCTCCGGAAAATCCACCTGGGCAACCCGTGCCTTGAAGAGGGCGGGCATCCCGAGCATGGTCCTAAGCGACGGCCCACACGGCCTGCGCCGCCAGACCGGATCAGGGGACAACCTGGGCATGGGCAAGTCCAAGCCCGCCACCTGCTTCCCCACAGCGGGCACCGTGGCCTGCTCATGGGACCCGGGGTTGGCCAAGACCATGGGCCAAGCGCTGGGCAGCGAGGCCAGAAGCCTGGGCGTCAACATGGTTCTGGGTCCAGGCATGAACATCAAGCGCAACCCCCTGTGCGGCAGAAACTTTGAATACTATTCCGAAGACCCCCAGGTGGCCGGTCATATGGCTGCAGGCCTGATCGAAGGCATCCAGTCCCAGGGCGTGGCCGCCACCCCCAAGCACTTCGCCATGAACAGCCAGGAACTGCGCCGCCAGGCATCCGATTCCGTGGTGGACGAGCGCACCATGCGTGAGCTCTATCTGACCGGATTTGAAATCGCAGTGCGTCAGGCCCACCCCTGGGCCATCATGACCTCATACAACATGGTCAACGGCACCTATGCCAACGAGAATGCCCACCTGCTCAAGGACATCTTGCGCAAGGAGTGGGGCTTCGACGGAATGGTGGTCTCGGATTGGGGTGGCTCCAACAGTGCAGTCGCCGCAGCCGCCAATGGCTCCTCCCTGGAGATGCCCCAGGCCGGATATGACTCCGTGCGCCAGGTTGCCAAGGCAGTGCAGGAGGGCCGCTTGGACGAAGCCGACCTGAATGCCCGGGCCGAAGAGGTGGCGCGGCTGGCCAAGCTGACCTACCACTCTGAGATGGATCCTGATGGGAACCTGACCGCAGAACAGATACGGGATCACCATCAGGTTGCACAAAGCATTGCCGAGGGATCCGCTGTCCTCCTGGTCAATCGGGAGGGACGTCTGCCACTGGCCGCCGGCACCCGGGTCGCCCTGGTCGGGGATATGGCCGAAACCCCACGGTTCCAGGGGTCCGGGTCCTCAAAGGTCAACGCAGCCAAGCAGGAGAGCATGCTGGGCCTGCTCAGGCAGGGCAACGGCGACGGCCTGGAGCTGGCCTCCTACAGCCAGGGTTACGAACGCCATGGCGAGAAGAACCAGTCTTTAATCGACCAGGCCGTGGCTGCGGCTGGGCAGGCTGACGTGATTGTCGCCTGCGTGGGCCTGGATGAACGCAGCGAATCCGAGGGCTTGGACCGCTCCCACATGGACATTCCCAGCAACCAGGTCGACCTGATCAAGGCTCTTGGCGCGACAGACAAGCCCCTGGTGGTCGTCCTGGTGGCGGGCTCCCCCGTCACCACCGATTGGATCGACCAGTGCGATGCCGTCCTCTATATAGGGCTGTCCGGGCAGGCTGGAGCCTCAGCCACCTTGAACATCCTGACCGGCCGGGTCAACCCCTCCGGCCACTTGGCGGAAACCTGGCCCAAGTCCTATGCCGACTGCCCCAGCGCCGATTGGTACCCCGACCCAGCGCACGAATCCATCTACCGGGAGGGCCCCTTCGTCGGCTACCGCTACTACCTGACTGCCGACGTGGAGGAACGCTTCCCCTTCGGCTACGGCCTGTCTTATGCACACTTCACCTACGCCAATCTGTCCGTGGACGACAAGGGAGCCACCTTCACCCTGACCAACGATTCGGACAGGCAGGGGGCCACTGTTCCCCAGCTCTACGTCCAGGCGCCCACGGGTGGCGTGCTCAGGCCGCTCCGCGAACTGAAGGGCTTCAAGAAGGTCAGCCTGGAGGCCGGCCAGTCAACTCAGGTCCGTATCGACTTCGACCAGATGACCTTCCGACACTTCGATACGGCCAGCAATTCCTGGCAGGTTGAATCCGGTGACTGGACCATCATGATCGGGTCCGACGCCCGCAAGATGGAGCTGAGTGGACGTCTGTCCGTCCAGGGAACCGTCGACCCGCAGAGTCCCGACCCTGCCCTGGGTGCCTACCTGACCGGCCGGGTAAAGGAGGTCGACGATTCCGCTGTGACAGCGCTCTTCGGCCACCCGGTGGTCCGACAGGGCGCCCTCAGCACCTTCGGTGTCAACGATCCGCTCTCATCCTGGAAGGACTCCAGAAGCGCCCTGGCCAGGTTCGTGGCTAACTTCCTGGCCAAGAGCGAGAGCCGCCACGAGGCCAAGAACGGCAACCCCGACCTGAACACCCTCTTCCTGCTCAACATGCCTCCCAGGGCCATGGCCAAGATGACCAATGGGCTGATTGACACGGCCATGGTCGAGGCTATCGTGCGCATCCCCAACGGCCACCTATGGCGGGGACTGGGCGGATTCATCGCCGGATTCTTCAGAAACATGTCCGCCAACCGCAGGACCGGAAAGGAGCTCAATCATGAGTGATCAGCACAGCCAGCAGGCTGGACAGCCGACCCAGGGGAAGGCGACGACGGCCTCACAGTGGGCGATTGTCCGCTGGTGGCAGCGGTTCAGCGACCGGCACACCACCCTGGCCCAGTTCATCGTCTTCTTCATACTGTCCAACGGGGTCACCGTCCTGCAGCTGGTGCTCATGCCCGTGCTCAAGGCCATCTTCAACGGCACCTCCCTGGTGGGCACCAACTTCCAGATCTGGCGCATGGGAACCGTCGGCGGCAAGCCCTACTACCTGTTCGACTACGCAGCCGGATCCATCGGCCACGGCGGCGGGGGCGGCCTGGCCTACTTCCTCGCTGTGGAGATCACCCTGCTGATCGCCCAGGTCATCAACTTCTTCCTCCAGCGCAACATCACCTTCAAATCCAACTCCTCGGTCTGGAAGGCAGCCTTCTGGTATCTGGTGGCCTATGTAATCATCACCATCATCGCCGCGGCGCTGCAGGGCTGGTACAAGGACCCCATCTACGGCTTCTTCCAGCACACCCTGAACTGGGGTGGCCTGGGGACCACCGTTGCTGATCTGGTCACCATGATCATCAACTCGGCCATCTCCTTCTGGGTCTTCTTCCCCATCTTCAAGGTCATCTTCCGTCAGGAGCCCACCGAGTCCGAGGCGAGCGCCCAGTAAAATTCCGGCCCCACTTCCCCGGCTGTCAATGAACCGGCATGCATCGGCGGCCAGAGGGGTGGGGCCTTTCCCTCAAACCCATCATGTACAGTGGTCGCAACGGCCGCCGGCGGGATTACGGCAACCCCACCGACATACCCGCCGACCCATTCTTTTGCGAAGTGATCGTTCATGACAGCTGACCGCCCGGCCTCCACGAGCCCGCCCGTTCTCACCTTCATCGTCCCCGCCTATAACATGGCCCAGCACCTGCCGACCTGCCTGGATTCGCTCCTGAGCCGGGAAGGGGACGATCTGGAGGTCATCGTGGTCGATGACGGGTCCTCTGATGCCACGGCACAGGTAGTGCGATCATACCGGGAACGCCACCCGCACACTGTCCGTCTGATCAGGCAGACCAACAAGGGCCACGGCGGTGCGGTCAACACCGGTCTGGCAGCCGCCCGGGGTCGCTACGTCAAGGTGGTCGACGCCGACGACTGGGTGGATCCGACCTCCCTGAGTCTGGTCCTGAACCAGCTGCGTGACCAGTCACGACGTATGAATCCAGTGGACATGGTGGTCACCAACTACGTCTACGAGAAGGAAGGCCGCAAACATAAGCGGGTCATCAATTTCCGCAGCGTCATGGATCCGGGGCGGGTGCTGGATTGGAACCACCTACGGCGGTTCGGGCTGGCACAGTACATGATCATGCACGCCCTGATCCTGCGCACCGAGGTGCTTCGCCAGGCCCACACCCGCCTGCCCGAGCACACCTACTATGTGGACTTCATCTACTCTTATCAACCCCTGCCCTGGGTGCATACCCTGCTCTACCTGGATACGAATTTCTACCGCTATCACACCGGTCGCCAAGGCCAGTCGGTACAGACCTCGATCATGATCGCCCGGGTTTCACAACTGCTGTTGGTCAATGGGCTCATGGCGGATTCGACGCCTGACCCGGGGACGGTTCCCCGTGGACTCTATCGTTATATGATCCACTATCTGTCCATCAATTGCGTGGTGACCTCGGTTTTCCTGATACTCTCTCGCAAGCCCAGCAACTACAGGAACAAAGACATGCTCTGGAGCAGGCTGGAGCACCGCTCCCCCGCCATCGCCTCCGACGTTCGCTCCACCCTGCTATGCCGGATGATCAACATGCCGGGCAGGCCGGGCCGCCTGGCCATCCGCCTGGGTTACAAGGCCGCCGAAGCCGCCATGGGCTTCAACTGATCGCCTTCCCTCGGCAGAAGCACACAGAGGCTGAACCAATGATGCTCGGTGCGCAGGGTTATCTCCCCCTGGTAGCGGTGGGCTATGTGCCGGATGGACTTGACACCGTACCCATGCAGGCCATCGTCGGTCCTGGTCTTGGTAGTGGCCAGCTCGCCGTTGCCCTTCCAATTCAGAGGAGAGGTGAAGTAGTTTTCAATGCGAATCACCACGAATTGTCCTCGAGCGTACAGGGCCACCTTGATTAGGCGGTGGTCGGGTTCCTTGACTTTTCTCAAGGCCTCAATGGCGTTGTCCAAGGCGTTGCCGAAGAGGGTGGAGACATCCATGGGCGCCATCCCCTCCAAGAGCGAGCCGTCGGCCACCATGGTCAGGGTGATCCCTTCTTCAGAACAAATGCGCTCCTTGGTCGACATGACCACGTCAAGGATGGGGTTGCCGGTGTGCTGCTGCGACCCGTACCGCCCGACCGCAGCCTCCAGCTCCTCGAAGTCCTGGGACTTACGCTCAGGGTCCATCTGCGAGCGCAGGGCCGCAATCTGATGCTTGAGGTCGTGGGCAAGCCTACCCATGGCCTCCAGATTTTCCTTGGATCGTATATACTCCCGGTGCTGGCTGTATTCCCGGGCGTTGATGGAGGCCAGCTCGGCGCTGGTATGGCTCTCCCGCAGCTGTTCCTGCTGGGCGTAGAGCATGGCGAACCCGCACAGGTCCACCAGGGTGCGGATGTAGAAGACCTCCAGGCCGACCCGACCCGAGAAGGGGGTGTTGGTGGAGACGAAGCTCAGGTTGGACATGGCGAAGGTAACCACCGCGATGACCGCGGCTATGAAGACGCTGCGTCCAGGCACAGAAGACTGGGCATCGGCGAAGTTGCGCCGCTCCGCCACCCAGGCCAGCAGCCCAACACCGCCATAAATCAGGACCAGCAGAATCAGGGAGGCCGGGTCATACAGGCTGTGGCTGGATGGCCGCATGAAGGAGTCCAGCTGCCAGTGCAGGGAAGCAATCAGCTCAGCCAGCACAAAGGCACGGGCCAGCAGATAGGCCCCGTCCAGCGCCCCCAACCCTGAAGCCAGCATGATGATGGCATACATGCAGGCCACGGCCAGGCACATGCTGATGATCCAGAAGGCTATAGGCAGGGTACCAGCCCAGTACTGGACCACAATCAGCACAGCCAGGCCAGGCAGGAGGACCGCCGCCATCCGCAGGCGAGAGATTCTCGGACCGATGGCCAACAGGTAGACCAGGCAACCCAGCCATTCGCTGATGGCCGTATAGAGCCTAGGGATATCGGGCAGGGCGTTGAGAATGTGGGTGGCGGTCATGACCGACCTGCCACGTAAGCGGTAAGAGCCGTCATAAAGGACTTCTTGCGGGGTCGGCTGACCCGCAACCGCTGGCCGGTGGACATGATGCAGTCCTGGTCCTCCATGCCCGTCACGTGGGCCAGGTTGACCAGGTAGCAGGAGTTGGAGCGGAAGAATCCCCGCTGGTCCAGCTGGCCCTCCAGACTCTTCAAGGTGCTGTTCGTGGTCAGCGAGGAGTCCAAGGTGTGGATGACGCTGCTGTGGCGGACGGATTCGATGAAAACAATGTCCTTGAGGGGAATCCGGGTGGATCGGGCACCCTCGGTGATCAGGATGGACAGATCCACGCGGCCGCGCACCTGGGCGATGGACCGGTCCAGCTCCTGGGAGAAGGCAAACCAGGGCAGCGGCTTGAGCAGGTAGGAGAGAGCGCCCACCTCATAGCCGTTGATGGCGTACTGGGGGGCGGAAGTGATGAAGACGATGACCACAGATTCGTCACGAGCGCGTACTCTGCGGGCCACCTCGATCCCGTCCATGGGCGTCATCTGAATGTCCAGGAGAAGGATGTCATACACGGGTCGATAACCGTCTGCAAAGGCCTTGCCGTCGGTGAAGACGCTGACCGTCAGCTCTTCATGGCGTTCCTTGCGGTAGCGGCTCAGGTAATTGACCATAGTTCGGCAGCTGATGGAATCGTCATCCACCACCGCGATTCTGATCATCCTGGCGCACACTCCTTATCCCGTCGACCAAGGACCCATGGCCGCCGTTATCACCGTTCTTCCATGATATCGGAGATGTCCGCATGGCAGACCTCGCTTGCCCGAAGCCGAACTCGGGCTCAGTGAGTCTCAACCACTCGTGCGGTCTTGTAGCGCTCGGCCCGGGTCAGAATCAGGAAGCAGATGATTCCCAGTAGGGCAGATACGGCAATAATGCCAAAGCCCACGTTCCAACCCGATTTGCCTACGAGCGCACCGATCCCGTAGGAGGCAGTGGCTTCGCCGAATATGTAGCCAAACAGGCCTACAAACCCGGTAGTACTGCCAATGGCAAAACGTGGCGCCAGATCGATGGTCAGAGCGGCAATCAACATCTGCGGTCCGTAGACGAAGATGCCCATCAGGGCTATCTCCAGGTCAATAGCCCAAAGGTCGCTGGAAGCCCAGTAGCCCAGGAAGACAACCCCCAGCAGGGCCATCAGACCCGCAGCCATGCCGGCGCGCTTGCCATGGAAAAAGTGGTCGCTCATCCAGCCGATCAGGATGGTCCCCGGGATGGCCGCATACTCGAAGAGCGCGAAGCTGGAGCGCGCCTGAGCAAGGGAGAACCCTTTGGCTTCGTTCAGGTAGATGGGGATCCAGTTGAGCACGCCGTAGCGCAGAATGTAGACGAAGGCATTGGACAAGGCCAGGACCCAAATGTAGGGATTGGAGGCCACATACCGTAGGAAAATCTGCACAATGGACAGGTCGGAATGGGTCTGGAGCTTGGCGGCATCAATGTTCTCGTCCTCATATTCCTCGGCCTTGTACTCCTGGATGGGCGGCAGGCCTACAGACTCGGGGGTATCGGCTCCCAGCAGCACAACCAGCAGGGCCATAATCAGCGAGATGATCGAGGGGACGAAGAAGATGCTCTTCCACATGTGAGGTCCGAAGGCGGCCAGGGCTACGCCCACAATAGGCGCCACAGTGCCCGAGCCCAGATTGTGGGAAGTGTTCCACATGGACACGAAGGAACCGCGCTCTTTCTCAGCCCACCAGTTGGACAGCGACTTGTGCGCGGCAGGTGCCCCCATGCCCTGGAAAATACCCAGCAGGACCATGAGCACCATCATGACCCCCTTGCTGGCCGTGGCCCCAAAAATCAGGTTGAGCAGGGCAGACAGGACCAGTCCGGTGGCAATGTAGTAGCGAGGGTTGGATTTGTCGGAGAGCATGCCCATGACGAACTTGCTGATGCCGTAGGAGACGGCCAGGCAGAGCGTAATCAATCCGATGTCCGCCGTAGTGAAGCCATAGTTGCGCTTGAGGTAGGGAGAGGCCACAGAGAAGTTGGAGCGGATGATGTAGTACCCTGCATATCCTAGGTAGATGCTGAAGAACACCCGTATGCGATAGGAACGATAAGTCGCAGGAATCTTCTTTTCGGGAACCTTTACCTTGGCAGGAGGGGCTGGTTTGAGAAAAGCAAACATAGTTTGAACTACTCTCTCTTTCCTTTTGCAATCAGTCGGTCTGCACGCCTATGTGCACAGACTGGACACTGGAACTACTCAGTCCAGACGCCACATTCGCAGTATAGGACGCCTTGGTGGAGCAAGTCGGCATTGGACTCAATAGTCGGATGTATACATGTCTTGCGAATCAATTCTCACTTGTGGGCGGGCACGGTTAGAGTCGAAACATGTCTACCTCCGCACCCTCTTCGTCCTGGAAACCCTCCACCTGGCTGGCCCGCCTGATGCTGCTGATGGCCGCGGCCGCCTGGGGGGCCGGATACACCTTCGAAAAGGTTGCCATGGAGACCCTGACCGTGCGCTGGTTGATGGGCATTCGGATCCTGTGCGCCATCGTCATCATGACGCCCTTTTTGCTTCCACGGTTGCGCAGGACCGGGGCCATACACACCCTGGTGCCGGGGCTGATTCTGGGAGTCAGCTACTGGGCGGCCTTCAGCCTGCAGATGATGGGGCTGACCACCATCGCTCCGGGCCGCAACTCCTTCCTGACGGCCACCTACTGCATCTTTGTGCCCTTCCTGGTCTGGATCATGGCCCGTCGACGGCCGGCCCTGCGCCACTTTGTCGCTGCTGCCATCTGCATCCTGGGCGTGGCTCTGATCTCGCTGCCGGCCCATGGCGGGGGACAGGGGCTGTCTTTGAGCACGGGTGACCTGCTGACCTTGGCCGGCGCCCTGCTCTATGGGGTCAACCTGGTAATCACCGGTTTCCTGACCAAGAAGTTCGATGCGCCCACGCTGACCTACCTGGAGCTGCTCTTCGGAGACATTCTCTTCCTGATCTGCGCGTTGATCTTCGATCCTCTGCCCACTGCGGCCGACTTCACGCCTTCGACCCTTGGCTCCATGATTTATCTGACGCTGATCTCGACCCTGATGGCCCAGAACTTCCAGAACATCGCCTTTTCCAGGGTTCCAGCCGCCCAGGGTTCGCTGATCCTGTGCTCGGAGAGCCTGTTCGGCATGCTGGTCTCGGTCCTGGTCCTGCACGAGGAGCTGACGGCCACCCATCTGTTGGGCTTCGCCATCATCTTCGCCGCCATCATCCTGTCCGAGGTCAGGCTTCATCCCCGCCGGTCGTCGGCGGATTTCTCTGCACCTGTGTCCTCCGCCCGGTAGGCTGTCCCGGGCAAGAGGTCGTAGGGCATCTGCCGCTTGATCAGATAGAAGACCAACAAAAGCAGGGCCAAGATGCGCGTTGCAATCTGAACGTTGCCGGTCCAGGGGCCGAAGACGGCCAGGATGACTGCAGTCCTCAACAGATAGAAGAGGAAGCGGGACCAGCCATGCCGCTGCTTGGTCTCGACGGTCATATGGGTGAAGGTGGCGCCCAACGTCCGTCCCCGGCGGGGCAGGGGGATGAGCAGTTCGAAGATCAGTAGCATAGCCAGATCCACCACAGTCCCGAACACGTCCAGAGCGGATGGGGCGATCAGCAGCCCGCCAAAGCGGTAGTGACCATCCAGCTGATAGGTGCCCAGACGATGGACCGCGTAGGTCACGCCCATCCCCAGGGACATGGACAGGATGGTGGCCAGGAGCAGATCCAAGGCCAGGGAGACGGCACGGTGTATGAACCCGGGGTTGGTGACCAGCTGGGCGGCGTCAGCCTGACGGGTGGGAACGAGTTTGTTGGCCGCCATGGCCACCAGGTAGCCGATTATGGCGCCTGAGGTATTCCAGATCAGGTCGTCTACGTCGAAGAGACGGTAGGCACAGCCCACGATGCCGAAAACACCGGTCAGCTGGGCCGTCTCGATGAAGAGGGAGACCAGGAGGGCGACCGGCAGGGCCAGGATGAAGCGCCAGCGGAAGACCCGCCCCATGATGAATCCCAGGGGCAGGAAGAAAGCCACATTGAGCAGAATCTGCAGCATGGCCATCCGCCCGCCTGTGCTCAGGTCGGTCAGGAACTGCAGGGGGTTGAGCTGGGGGCTCAGATGATGGGTGGCACAGAAGGCGGCACGGTCGTCGGGCATGGGCCAGAGGGTGAAGAAGACCAAGGCCAGCAGGTACAGGACGGTCAGGTAGGCCGCCATGGCTGCTGTCAGCCGCAGCCGGTGGTAGCGGTTGTAGATCAGGGCAAGAATGGGCAGGGTCAGAATCAGCGAGGCCAAGGGCCAAAAGACCAGAGATATGCCAAAGGAGCCGCTGAAGTAGTCCAAGTATGTCGAGAGCACAATTCCAGTCTAAATCGCTCTCGGCCCTATCGGCCGATTGACTGCGCCGACCAGGAGCTCAGTCGTCGCCCAAGGTCACGTGGATGCCGCCCACCAGGGAGCTGACCAGGTTGTAGAGGAAGGCGAAAATGGTGACCAGAACCACTACGATGACAATCTCGAAAATGGAGAAAATGGTCACCGAACTCAGGACCGTCCCCAGGCTCAGCACCTGGCCCAGATCGAAGCCGCCCGCGTCCAGGCCCGTCTTGGAGATGACCTGGGTCAGGTTGTCGAAGAGCCCCATGGCGTTGAGCAGGAACCAAAGCAGGGCAGCGGCCACCACTTGAATGATGCCCCCGGCAATGGCCAGCAGGAAGGTGACCTTGGCCACCGACCAGGGCTCCAGCCGGGTCAGGGACAGCTGCATACGCCGGGCCCGAGGCACATGAGGGCGCGCCGCCGAAGCCGCAGGACGAACAGGACGGGATGAGGATACCTTGACCGGATCGGCAGCCGAGGCTGTGGTTCTTGCGGAACGTCCCGATGCCGTCCTGCCGGCTGCAGGAGCCGGGGGAGTGACCGATGATGATCGACGGGACTCATCCTGTGCGGATTCATCAGCCTTGGTCTTCCCCTTTTGGGACTTACCAGCGCCCAGCTTGCCGGCCTTGACCTGCTTCTGATCATCCTGGCTCATCGGCACTCCTTGATCCTTGCGTTCAATGGCCCGCGCATACCGCCGCTGGGCCTGCATGACTTCTTATGAGGCTACCAGTCTTGTCAGACTGGTAGCGGACCAACTCAGTCCTCCTGGGTCAGGCTCTGGCCGTCGCCGGTTCCGGTGGTTGCAATGGGCTGATCCTTGGCTGCCAGGGGAGCTGCGGGAGCCAGGTCACTCTGACCGGCGTCCTCTTCCTGATCATCACGCTCGGCATTGCGGGCAATGGAGAGAATCTCATCACCCTTGTCGGGCTTGGCCAGGGTGACCCCCTGGGTGTTGCGACCGGTCCGCTTGACCTCAGCCACATCGGAGCGGATGACCTTGCCGGACTTCATGATGGCCATGATCTGGTCGTCCTCGTTCACCACCAGGGCGCCGACCAGGGATCCCCGGCCCTCCACCATGGCGATGGCCTTGACGCCGTATCCGTTACGGCCCTGCAGGCGGTACTCGTTCAACGCGGTTCGCTTGGCAAAGCCCTCGTCGGTGACCACCAGCAGGTCATCGCTGGACTCACTGGCGATCACGTCCATGCTCAGCAATTCGTCGCCGGGGCGGAACCGCATGCCCTGGACGCCGGCGGTCTGCCGACCCATGGGCCGCAGGGTGGAGTCGTCGGCCGGGAAGCGCACGCTCATGCCTTTGCGGGAGACCAGGATGATTTCGTCATCGGCATTGCAGAGGGCGGCACCCACCAGCTCATCGCTCTGGGGTACCTCCTGTCCCTCCTCGTCGGTAACGGTGCCCAGCTCCATCAGCCGCACGGCGATCAGACCGCCCTGGCGGGGCGAATCATACTCAGCCAGGCGGGTCTTCTTGACCCGTCCGGTCCGGGTGGCCAGAACCAGGTAGTCGGCATCGTCGTAGCCGTGTAGGGAAAGGACCTGTTCAATCCGCTCACCTGGGCCCAGCTGGAGCAGGTTGGCTACATGCTGCCCCTTGGAGTCGCGGGACCCCTCGGGCAACTCATAGGCCTTGAGCCGGTACACCCTGCCCTTGTTGGTGAAGAAGAGCAGCCAATTGTGGGTGCTGGTCAGGAAGAAGTGGTCCACCACATCGTCCTCGCGCAACCTGGCCCCGCGGATGCCCTTGCCGCCGCGGTGCTGGGCCCGGTACTCGTCGGCCTTGGTCCGCTTGACGAAGCCGGAGTGAGTGACGGTAACCACCACCTGCTCATCGGCAATCAAATCCTCCACGTTCATCTCGCCCGAGTAAGGGACGATTCGGGTACGCCGCTCGTCGCCATACTTGTCAACGATCTCGTCCAACTCATCGCCCACGATGGTGCGCTGACGTTCCGGATGGGCCAGGATGTCGTTGTAATCGGCGATCTTGCGCATGAGCTCCTCATGCTCGTCCAGGATCTTCTGCCGTTCCAGGGCTGCCAGACGGCGCAGCTGCATAGCCAGGATGGCATCGGCCTGGACCTCGTCCACATCCAGCAGCTCCATCAGGCCTGTGCGTGCCGTCTCCACATCCTTGGAGGCGCGAATCAGGGCGATGACCTGGTCGATCATGTCCAGAGCCTTCAGATACCCCTGCAGGATGTGGTCGCGATCCTCGGCCTCACGCTTCAGGTAGCGGGTGCGTCGCTCGACCACATCCAGCTGATGATCCACCCAGTGGCGGATGAAGGCGTCCAGGCTCAGAGTCCTGGGGACACCATCCACCAGGGCCAGCATGTTGGCTCCGAAGGTCTGCTGAAGCTGGGTGTGCTTGTAAAGGTTGTTGAGAACCACCTTGGGCACAGCATCGCGTTTGAGCACCAGGACCAGGCGCTGGCCGGTGCGGCCCGAGGTCTCGTCGCGCATGTCGGCGATGCCCTGGATCTTGCCGTCGCGCACGGCCTCGCGGATGGAGGAGGCCAGCCGGTCGGGGTTGACCTGGTAGGGCAGCTCGGTGACCACCAGGCACATCCTTCCGCGAATTTCCTCGGTGTTGACCACCGCTCGCATGGTAATCAGGCCGCGCCCGGTCCGGTAGGCCTGCTCGATGCCCTTGTGACCCAGAATGGTGGCACCGGTGGGGAAGTCGGGTCCCTTGATGATGGCGATCAGGGCGTTGAGCAGCTCCTCCTTGGAAGCCTCGGGATGCTCCAGGGCCCAGTGCACACCCTTGGCCACCTCACGCAGGTTGTGCGGAGGAATGTTGGTGGCCATGCCCACGGCGATGCCGGCTGATCCGTTGACCAGCAGGTTGGGGAAGCGGGAGGGCAGAACCGTGGGCTCCTGGGTCTTGCCGTCGTAGTTGGGGATGAAGTCGACCGTGTCCTTGTCGATGTCGCGCACCATCTCCATGGCCAGGGGGGCCATGCGGCACTCGGTGTACCTCATGGCGGCAGCCGGGTCGTCGCCGGGAGAGCCGAAGTTGCCCTGGCCGTCCACCAGCGGATAGCGCATGGACCAGGACTGGGCCAGACGCACAATGGTGTCGTAGATGGCCGAATCGCCGTGGGGGTGGTACTTGCCCATGACGTCGCCCACCACGCGCGAGCACTTGTTGTAGCCACGGTCGGGCCGGTATCCGCCGTCGTACATGGCGTAGATGACCCTGCGGTGGACCGGCTTCATACCGTCGCGGACATCGGGCAGGGCCCGCTCCACGATCACGGACAGGGCATAGGACAGATAGGATTCCCGCATCTCCTGCTGGAGGTCAATGGGCTGAATCCGCTCACCCTTAAGGAGGCCGTAATCGGTGTTGTCCATCTCCTGGGGGCTGAGCGGCTCTCGAGACCCGTCGGGCAGATTGAGGCCGTCCTGATCCGGGCTGTTGTCGTTGTTGTTATCGTCTGCCAAAATCGATCCTTAGCTCAAATGGTGAAAAGGGAAGTGCGTCCGTCTCAGGCGTCGATGAAGCGGGCGTCGTGGGCGTTGCGCTGGATGAACAGACGCCGGGGTTCGACCTCGTCGCCCATGAGCATGGTGAAGGTCTCGTCGGCCTGCTCGGCGTCATCGATGCGGATCTTCTTGAGGATGCGGTGTTCCGGGTCCATGGTGGTCTCCCAGAGCTCCTGGTAGCTCATCTCGCCCAGACCCTTGTAGCGCTGGATGCCTTCGCCCTTGGGCAGCTGCCGGCCAGCGGCCTTGCCCTCGGCCAGGACCCTGTCGCGCTCGGCATCGGTGTAGACGAAGCTGTGGGGCCCCTTGGTCCACTTGAGCCGGTAGAGCGGAGGCATGGCCACGTAGACGTAGCCCGCCTCGATCATGGGCCGCATGTAGCGGAAGAAGAGGGTCAGGTTCAGGGTGGCGATGTGGGCGCCGTCCACATCAGCGTCGGCCATGATGATGACCTTGTGGTAGCGCACCTTGTCGATGTTGAAGTCCTCGCCGTACCCGCCGCCCACGGCCGTGATCAGGGATTCGATGGTGTCGGACTTCATCATGCGGTCCAGGCTGGCTCGCTCCGTGTTGAGGATCTTGCCGCGCAGGGGCAGGATGGCCTGGGTCATGGGGTTGCGCCCCTGAATGGCCGAACCTCCTGCGGAGTCACCCTCCACGATGAACAGCTCACACTCTTCGGGGTCGCTGGACTGGCAGTCCTTGAGCTTGTCGGGCATTCCAGCCGTCTCGAAGATGGACTTGCGACGGGTGTTCTCACGGGCCTTCTTGGCCGCAATCCGGGCCCGGGAGGCCTCCATGGCCTTCTGGATGATGGCCTTGGCCTCGCCTGGGTGGGCATCGAACCAGTCGCTCAGTCTCTCGGTCATGACCCGCTGGACGAAGGTCTTGGCCTCGGAGTTGCCCAACTTGGTCTTGGTCTGGCCCTCGAACTGGGGGTTGGTCAGCTTGACGGAGACCACAGCGGTCAGCCCCTCGCGCACGTCGTCGCCCGAGAGGTTGTCATCCTTGTCCTTGAGGATGTTCTTGTCCCGGGCATAGCGGTTGATCATGCTTGTCAGAGCCGCGCGGAACCCCTCTTCATGGGTGCCGCCCTCGGTGGTCGCGATGGTGTTGGCGAAGGTGTGGACCGACTCCGAGTAGGCGGTGGTCCACTGCATGGCCACCTCGGCGGAGATGCCCAGCTTCAGGTCCTCGGCCTCGAAGTCGATGACCTCGGCCTCCACAGGCGTGGCCTTCCTGACCTTGACCAGGTAGTCCACATAGTCCTTGATGCCGTTGGCGTATTGGTAGCTGACGGACTGGCCCTTCTGCTCCGGGGTCTGCTCCTCGCCCGCCACCTCGTCGCCAGTTTGGTCATTGGGGCGCAGGTCGGTCAGGGTGATCCGCAGGCCCTTGTTGAGGAAGGCCATCTGCTGGAAGCGGCTGCGCAGGGTCTCGAAGTCGTAGACCGTGGTCTCGAAGATTTTGGGATCGGCCCAGAAGGTCACCGAGGTTCCGGTGCTCTCGTCCGGCCCCATGGCCTGGTCCTTGGACAGGGGAGCGGTGGGCTTCTGGTTACGGAAGTTCTGATGCCAGTGATAGCCCTGCCGGCGCACCTGGACGTCAATCCGGGTGGACAGGGCGTTGACCACGGAGATGCCAACGCCGTGCAGGCCGCCCGAGACCGCGTAGCCGCCGCCACCGAACTTGCCGCCGGCATGCAGCTTGGTCATGACCACCTCGACGCCGCTCTTGCCCTCGCCTGGCACCTCGTCCACAGGGATGCCACGGCCGTTGTCATCCACCCGGATGCCGTTGTCGGGCAGGATGGTGACTTCAATATGGTCGGCGTACCCGGCCAGGGCCTCATCGACCGAGTTGTCGACGATCTCGTAGACCAGGTGATGCAGGCCCCTGGGGCCCGTCGAGCCGATGTACATGCCGGGACGGACGCGGACCGCCTCTAACCCTTCCAGCACCTTCAAATCGCTGGCGTCATAATGCTCGGGGGAGAGCGAGTCATCCAGCTGCGCGTCGTCCAGCTGGTCCAGCTGATCCTGGCCCGTCATGCCATCATCCTGAGGCTTGTCCTCCTCATGCTCCCGGCCCTCTTGCGGGGTCCGGGACGGGTCAGTGTTGAGATCTGCCACGGATAGTCCTTTCTGCACCCCCATCGTCGACCACTGACGACAAAGCAGCTTCCGTTCGTGGTCGAGCGGGGGATCGAGTCATGGTCACCAGGTTCCAAATCGTCCATAAAGGGGCCTTGGAAGCGTTTGACCCTATAACCTATAGATTACCAGCGCTAGGGGACTTTAGGCTTACAGAAAGCTGGGAAGACGGTATTCGCAGATTACGGGTTCATCCATAAGTGTCGCGCACACCTCGGCCCGGCGGATCGAACCGCGAACGGCGGAAGCTGTAGTTGTGGGGGCCGGTCACCCTGATCTGCTTGACCGGCATGCCCAACCGCTTGACAATTGTCGCCTTGAGCTGGGGGACCAGATAGGTCAGCTGGGTGGCCCAGACCGTGGTCTGCGCCTGAATAATCAGTACACCTTCCCGGTAGGAGACCACTCTTGAATGGGCGGCGATGCCGGGTCCCACCACACTGTCCCACTGGTTGCGCAGCCGCGCCACCTTCAGATGGCTGGTCCATCCGCTTCCGGCGGCCAGGCTGGTCACCACGCCTCCCAGCCTTGCCGGGTCGCGGCCTGGCTTGCCGAATGCATACCAGGCCTTACGGGAGTTGTCCTCCCGTTGCCGACGTGTGGCCGCCCGTCGGGTACAGCCTTCGAAGACCAGGGCCGGCAGGCGACGCTGATCCAGGTGCAAGGTCTCAACCATGGGCGCCTTCATGACACCGACCTATCCGAGTCGTCATGGGCCGTCCCTCTGGTTCGCCGCAGGTCCTGCATGGCACTGGCGATGGCCGGATCCTGGGCAGCCGGATCGGATGGCTGCACAAACCTCAGTCCGGACACATCCACCAGCCGTGCACCCTGCAGAGAGGGAATATCGCTGTCGGCGGCCACGGTGATCAGCACCTGATCCTGCTGGCGGGCAAAGTCCAGAATCTGATCCCTGCGGCCCCGATCCAATTGGGCGAAGACATCATCCAGAATGACGATGGGCTCCAGGGAGCGACGATCCTTGACCACCTGCAGCAGAGCCAGCCTCAGAGCCAGGGCCAGTGTCCACATCTCACCGTTGGAGGCGAACTCCCTGGCAGGCATGCCATTAAGGGTGAAGGCCAGATCGTCGCGCTGGGGACCAATCAGATTGGTGCCTCGGGCCACTTCTCCCGGGTATATCCGCTGAAAGTGACGACTGACGGCCTCCGCGACCTCGGGACCGGTCTGCCTATCGGGCCCGATCTCCTCCAGAGAGGGGCGGTAGATCAATCGAGCATCCTGACCAGGGCCTGCCAGCCGACCATATAAATCACTAAAGGGCTGGTCCAAGGCCTCTACCAGAGCCGCTCGTCGTCGGCTCAGATCCAACCCGGTGCGAATAAACTGTCCGGTCCAGACCTCAAGGCCGGACAGGGCGGCGTCACGCCCATCACCGGAGATGTCATGGCCCGCCTGGGAGAGCTGCTTAAGTAGGGCGGCGCGCTGCCTGGCCACATGGCGAAAATCCTGCCGGACCTGGAAGTAGTCGTCATCGAGCTGGCTGCCGGCCTGGTCCAGCACGGCCCGCCTGGCTGCCGGCTCTCCGGAGACCATCAGCTGATCCTCGGGGCTGAAGGTCACGCTGGGCACCCGGCCTACCAGGTCACGCTGATAGAGGGAAGGCCCGCCGTTGATTCTTCCCCGGTTGGCTCCCTTGGCGGCAATGGTCAGCTCATAGTCGGTGGCGGTCCCGTCCTGCTCCAGCCTGGCCCTGATGGTGGCCTTGGACTGCCCACGCTCTACCAGGGGCAGTGAGGACGAGGTCCTATGGCTGCCGCCCGTGGACAGGACCTCGACGGCCTCGACCAGGTTGGTTTTGCCCAGGCCGTTGCGCCCCTCCAGAATGGTCACCCCAGGCTCCAGATCGAGGACGCAATGCTCCCAGGAACGGAAGTGATCCAGAACCAGACGGGAGATGTGCACGACGATTGTTCCTCGAACCTGCCCGGGTGTCAGTTGTTGAAGCGCATGGGCACCAGCAGGTAACGGTAGTCCATGGACTCTTCGGAATCCTGCTCCTGCTGACCGTTGAACTCCACGGCCTTGACCGCCGAGGTCATCTTGATGCGGACAAAGGGCTCCGCGATGGCGCCCAGTCCGTCGATCAGGTAGCTGGGATTGAAGGCCACCGTGATGTCCTCACCGTCCAGATCCGCCTGCAGAACCTCATGGGCCTGTGCCTCGTCAGCTGTGCCGGCGCTCAGGGTCACCTCGTTGCCGGAGAAAACCATACGAATGGGGGCATTGCGCTCGGCCACCAGGGCCACACGCTTGATGGCGTCGATCAGATCCTGCCGGGCGATGACCGCCTGGATGGGGTACTCGTCCGAAAAGAGACGATCTACTGCTGGAAATTCCCCGTCAATCAGCTGGGTGGTGGATATCTTGCCGGCGTTTTCCACGCCCATGATGGTGGGGTTGTCAGCTTCGTAATCCATGGTCACGTTCTGATGCTCGTCCAGTGAACGGGCGATGTCCCGCAGTAGGGATCCACGGATCAGCATGGAGGTGGAGAAGTCGGCATCGCGCGGGGTCCAGGTGAAGCTCGAACGGGACAGCCTGAAACGGTCGGTGGCGGTCATGACCACCTTGTCCCCGGTGATCTCGGTCTTGACGCTGGTCAGGACCGGACGGCTCTCTTCTCTGGAAACAGCGACGATGGACTGGGAGATGGACTGGATAAAAGTCTCAGCATCCACCTGGCCCATGGGTTCGGGGACGGCAGGGAGGTCAGGATATTCGCTGTCAGGCATCAGTTGCAGTGAAAAAGTGGATTTGCCCGAGGTGATGGTCATCTTGGACCCCTCGGTTGACAGATATGTTTTCTCCGATGGCAGGGATTTGGTGATGTCCGCCAGCAATTTGCCTAGCACCAAAGCCGTCCCGGATTCGTCGATACCGGCCTCGATGTGGTTTCTTGCTGAAACCTCGTAGTCGAAAGCAGATAGCTTCAATGTTCCATCAGAGGCTTCCATCCTGATGCCCGCCAGAATCGGCGAAGCCGGTCGGGAGGGGATGATGCGGGTGGTCCAGGCCACTGCATCCGAGAGTGCGGATGAATTCACTTCTACTTTCATGGGAGCCTTCTTGTCGATGAATGAACTGGATTCATTCTATCGAATAGGTCAGGTGATCTGGTCGGAGTGAGCAGATGTGCTTGAATGTGAAGGTGACTACTGCATAAATATACATAGAGTCATCGTAATAAGTCCGGTGGATGGTGTGGATAAGTTTTAGAATCCTTGCAACGCGGTGGATAGACCTCATTCAGGTGTTGTGGATAAGTAGTGAAGTCGATGTGACTAAAAAGCCAAATTATCCACAAGAGCGGATTTTCGCTGAGTTATCCACAAAAGTCTGGTGGTTATTCGCTATAAATTCACCACTTATCCCCGAAGAATCGGTGGGTTATTCCCAGGGTTTGCCCACATCCGGGGATAAGTAAGTGGATATCTTTTTCTGTCGGTCCACACCTGTATCTGCGTGTCGTATCAATTCTGAGGTTGCTTAAGGCGGACGGTCAGCTCCATGACGTAGTTATAAATCTCCCGCTTCTCCTGCATCTCATTGGAGATACGCGTGTAGGCGTGCATGACTGTGGTGTGATCACGGCCGCCAAAGAC
Source organism: Bifidobacterium apis (assembly GCF_036986835.1). Lineage (NCBI taxonomy): Bacteria > Bacillati > Actinomycetota > Actinomycetes > Bifidobacteriales > Bifidobacteriaceae > Bifidobacterium > Bifidobacterium apis. The sequence goes on from NZ_BTXD01000001.1 coordinate 24,448, forward strand.
CTCGCCGATGTCCACCAAGGACATGCTGGTCATTTCCCGGGCCAGGTACATGGCGATCTGCCGGGCTAGGGCGATGTTCTTGGTGCGTGTGCGACCGACGATATCATCGAAGGTCAGATGGAAGTACTTGGCCACCTGGGAGATGATGTCAGTGGGCTTGATCTCCACATCCGTAGAGAAGAAGTCCTGCAGTGTCTGTTCGGCCAGAGCCGTGGTGACCGGCTGATTATTAAGGCTGGCCACGGCGGTGACACGGGTCAGGGCCCCCTCAAGCTCTCGGATGTTCTCGGTGAAGCGTTCCGCAATCAGATCCAGAACCTCGTTGGGAATGCTGACCCCGTTCATGGAGGCCATCATTCTAAGGATGGCCACCCGAGTTTCCCGGTCAGGTGGCTTGACATCCACAGTCAGACCTGAATCGAAGCGGGAGATCAGTCGGGATTCGAAGCCCTTCAGATTCTTGGGGGCCACGTCCGAGGCAATGACGATGCGCTTGTTGGCATCATGCAGGGCATTAAAGGTGTGGAAGAACTGGTCCAGGGTGGCTTCCTTGCCCCCCAGAAACTGGATGTCATCGATAAGGAGCACATCCACCTGCCGGTAGCGGCGATTGAATTCCGCGATCTGGCCCGACCCTTGGGTGGAGTTCTGTAGGGCATCAATGAATTCGTTGGTGAATTCCTCCGAATTGACGTATCGAACCTTGAGCGAGGGATCCTTGACCAGGGCATAGTTGCCGATGGCGTTGAGCAGGTGGGTCTTGCCCAGGCCCGAGCTGCCATAGATACATAAGGGGTTGAAGTCCTGGCCTGATCCTTCGGCCACAGCCAAGGCCACGGTCCGTGCAAAGCGGTTGGAGTCGCCCGGGACGAAAGTATCGAAGGTGGCGTTCTTGTTCAGGTGAGTCTGCGGGTCGCGCTCCACCCGGTTCTGGCTCATGGGGAAGCGGGGCACGGTGAAGGCGGGCCGGGATGCGGTCCTCTCTGTCTCACTCTGTTGGTCGGCATCAGCGCCTGCCCTTGGCCCCATAACGGGGGAGGGCTCGGACAGCTCGGCCTGCATATCCAGGGTCATGGGCACATAGGTGCCTTCGTGGAAGTCATTGACGGAAACAATCGGGGACTTGGAAGTTCCAGCATTCTCGGTCCGCCAGTTTGAGCGGACCTCTGAACTGGGTGATCGATCGGCGCCGACCCGGCGCTGGTAGTCGCCATAGGAATCCTGAGCAGGACCGGGAACCTGACGGAACTCCCCGCTGCCCGGGGTGGAGCCAGTCATGGCGGATGCGCGTTGGTCACTCTGCTGATCGGCAGCCTTCTGCTTGGCCATCTGTTCTGGGTAGACGATTTTGATGGCCGGGAACATTTCCTGGTTGGTGACCAGCTGCAGTGCATTGAGGAGGGGTTGGCTGAGCGGTCCCTGTACAGCCTCCTGGGTGGCCTTGGAAGAGACCCGAAGAACGATGGTGGTTCCGAAAACCGCCTCGGGGGTGATGTCCTCCAGCCAGCCCTTATCTCTGGAGGTCAGTGAGCTGCTGTAGCGGAGCACCTGCAGGACCGAATCCCAGATTCTCTTGGCCTGGGCAGCGGCATCCAGCGGATCCTGCGCCATCAGTGTGCTCCTCTCTTCTCGACGACGGATTTCCCGGTCTTCCTGCTTCTCTCAAAGTCGACAGTAGCCCATTGTTACACCGACTTTGCGCGGTTATCCACAGGATAGCGTGTTGTATCTGCGATGAATGTGAATAACAGTGATGTAATTTGTGGATAAGTAAGGAGGCCCGTTCTCCCGCTATGACAGGGTTTGCACAGGGTATGGAGTAGACCTCACCAACTGGATGGCGGAAGCCTGTTTGACTCCGTCCCGGCTCATGTGTACCGTGATATAGCTTGACTCATAACGAGCCGTACTCGAGTATGTCTACACACGGGAGCAACGAATTATGAAGAGGACATTCCAGCCCAACAATCGCCGTCGTCACATGAAGCACGGATTCCGCGCTCGCATGCGCACCCGCTCCGGTCGCGCCCTGATCAACCGCCGCCGGGCCAAGGGCCGTCGGACCCTTTCTGCCTGAGTCGGATTCCAATCCCTTTTCAGAAGGTGGAACGGCTGAGGAGCCACCGGGAGTTCACGGCGGTGCTCAGGCGACGCCATCGGGTCAGCAGCAGGGATCTGGTCATACATTATTCGATACCCGGATCTGACCGGACGGCGACCCCGCTGCTGGTGACATCGGCTGTGCGCGAAGGGCGGCATGACATCCTGCCTGCAGGCAGACGCCGCATGGGGCTCGCTGTATCCAAAAATGTGGGCAAGGCCGTGACCAGGAACAAGGTCAAGCGCAGATTCAGGCAACTTGCCGGATTCAAAGAGGACCTGCTGCCATCCTCCTGTGATTTGGTCATGCGCGCCAAACCCAGCGCCGCCACAGCCACCTACAAGCAGTTGGAGGAGCAAGTGGACAGGCTCTTCCGTGACCTCATGCGCAAGACCGGGAAGACTACCGGCGGTCTCGATGCACAGGGACAGTCAGGGTTACAGCTTGCCGCCGGGTCCAAACGTCAACCCGTTCAACGGTTGGAAGCCAGTGAAGGATGCAGGGCATGAGCGGCCTGGCCTCCCGGGCTCTGCAGGGTGCAGTCCGCTGGTATCAGCGCCACATCTCACCCCTTTCGCCGCCTAGGTGCCGTTACTATCCGACCTGTTCCCAGTATGCTTTGACCGCTCTGAGGCGGTTCGGGGCCTTGCGTGGAACCATCCTGGCCGTTCTTCGGCTACTGCGTTGCACGCCCTTCAACAACGGCGGAATCGATGACGTGCCCCAAAGATTTTCCATCTTCTATCGATTCTCGTGGTCCAAGGCCCATGAGGAGGCCCGGCTGACCCCCATGGCCCCAGACAAGGAGACGGCCTGACAATGTTCCAGAATAACGACACTTTTACCTTCGATACGGGCATATACGGCTTCTTCTACAAGATCCTGTACCCCATCGAGTGGCTCATGACCTACATCATGACCTACTGCCACAAGTTCCTGACTCTGATCGGGTTCCACAAGGGTCCCGGGGTGGCCTGGGCGCTCTCGGTAGTGATGCTGGTGTTGGTCGTCAACCTGTGTGTGCTGCCGCTCTTCATCAAGCAGTTGCGTTCCATGCAAAAGATGCAGGCCCTGCAGCCCAAGCTGATGAAGATCCAGAACAAGTACCGCAACAAGAAGGATCCGGCCAGCCGTGAGGCCATGAGCCGGGAGACCATGAAGGTCTATCAGGACAACCATGCCAACCCCATGGGATCCTGTCTGCCCGCGCTGGTCCAGGGCCCGGTCTTCATGACCATGTTCTACGTGCTTTCGGCTGTGCCCTTCATTGCCCGGGGCAAGCGGGCACCCCTGGGAGCCTTCAATCGACAGGTGGCGCGAGAATTCGAGGAGACCACCTTCTTCGGGCTGCGGATTTCTGACAACTTCATGTCCGCCCAGGGTGCGGGCCGCATAGTCATTGTGGTCTTCATCGTGCTCATGTGCCTGGCCATGTTCTACTCACAGTTCCACAACGTCCGGCGGAACATGCCCAGGTCGGCCATGCAGGGACAGCAGTACAAGATGCAGCAGATGATGGCTTTCATCTTCCCGGTCATGTACATCTTCTCAGGTATCTACTTCCCCTTCGCCGTGCTGATTTACTGGCTGACCAATAACCTTTGGAATCTGGGCCGAACCCTCTTCCAGGTCCGCCATATGCCCACTCCCGGCTCGCCGGCTGCAGAGAGCAAGGAGGAGCGGGATCACCGCCGCGAGAATGCCCGCCGCAAGCGCCAGGGACTGCCCTCTCTGGAGGAGGAGCAGTTGATGGAGGCCAAGCGGCTGGAGGAGGAAGCCCGCAACAATAAGAACGTCTCCCATCAGCGTTCTCAGCCTCACCGCAAGCGTCGGGGTCGTTGATGCGGCTACGGACAGTGGTGACCGGCGCGGTGGCCCAGCTTTCGGTCGGACGAATACTGGAGTAGTCTGCAATCATCACGTCCGTGTATCCTCAATACTGGACACTCGATTGGTGACCAGGAATCCAGTGGACCTGAGGTTATGAATCGGATGTAAATGCGTGTAAGGAGAGCATAGATGTCTCAGTCTCTGGACCAGGGAAAGACCATCGAGCAACTCAATGAGGAGGCGGATGTCGCCGCCGATTATCTGGAGGGGTTGCTGGACATCGTCGATTACGAGGGCGATATCGAGATGGGGGTGCGCAACCACCGTCCGACCGTGCAGATTGTGGCTGACGACGATACTGATATCAAGCATCTGATCGGCAAGGATGGCGAGGTGGTCGATGCTCTTCAACAGCTGACTCGGCTGGCCGTGCAACAGAAGATAGGGGAGCGCTCCCATCTGATCGTGGATGTGGACGGTTTCCTGCGGCGTAAGCGCGAACATCTTCGTGAGCAGGCCCTGGACGTGATTGACGAGGTCCGTGAGACTGGCGACCCCGTCAATATGAAGCCTATGAACTCTTTCGAGCGCAAGATTGTCCATGACATGGTCCGTGAGGAGGGGCTGAAGTCACGCTCCCACGGCGAGGAACCCCACCGTTACGTCACCGTCTACCTGAAGGCCAAGAGCGAAGACGAGGACCTGCCTGACGATGTTGAGGATGAGCCAATCGGGTATGATGCCCCGCTGGATGCGGATGAGACCGATCAGGTCGATGATTCGGCTGACTAGGCGGCTGATGACCACCCTGAGGATGTCAGCAGGGAGTGACTGCAGAGCGATGTAGGGCTATGGGCTGATGATGTACTTCATGACGTCGGCCTTTTCCGCCTTTTAGATTCGTCCACTGTTTGGCGCGGTCGTACTGCCCTAAGTCTGTTGTGCTATCTGCCAATGCTGTGCTACTTGCCAGCTGTGTAGTGCTGTCTTGCTCATGATGGCAGTTAGTTCGCCATGATGCTTAATCCGTGATGCTTAATTAGAACCGTTCTTGGTTGATGGTCATCTGGTCATCTATCAGAGACTGTACCTATGCTGTTTCCGATAGGATACTGATATGTGATTCTCGATGCTCTTTTGCGGTTGAAGACCATACGTTGGTAGCGGTCTTAGGAATCCTACGGTTTCGGTTCTGACAGTGAATTCCTGCAGGATACGAAGCAGTAGGACACTGTCGCAATCTGCGGCTGTGATCAGCTGGGCGCCGAATGTAAATGTAAGGAGTTTGAAATGGCTGTTGTGGATGATGAGCTGAACGATAGCCCCCTCTTGAGGCAGGTCCTCGGCGAGGCTCTGATGCCCATGCAGCGTTTTCATGACAAGCTCTTGCGCGAGGGTGTAGAGAGGGGCATCATCGGTCCACGCGATGAAGACATTATTTGGGAGCGGCACATACTCAATTCAGCAGCCATTGTCCCTTTCGTGCGAAGACGATTGACCACTGATAGTCCCACGGCAATGGTGGCGGATATAGGTTCCGGTGGAGGTTTCCCTGGTATTGTACTGGCAGCTTGCCTTCCGCAGTGCAAGGTTGTCCTAGTCGAGCCAATGGAGCGGCGGGTAATCTGGCTGCAGGAGGTCGTTGATGAATTGCACCTGGCTAATGCGGTTGTGCTGCGCAAACGCGCAGAGGAGCTTGTTCCGCAATCCTCTAAGGCTTCGATGCGGCACAACAAAAAAGGTTCACAGAGCCGCCGCCATGGTCGTCGTCGAAGCAAGGAACAGTCTGTTTCGGCATACGGCCGTGGTAATTCTTCAACCTTGGCTGCAGTCAGCAATGATGACAGTCAACCAGATGTAAATGGCCTTGACACCTTGGGGGAAACGGGGAGAGCAGGTCTAGCAAACGTTGACTCCAATCCCTCAGTTCCTCAGACTTTCGATGTTGTGACATGCAGAGCTGTAGCACCCATGACTAAGCTCGCCGGATGGACTCTACCTCTTTTGAGATCGGGAGGTGAGCTTGTTGCTCTTAAGGGTCGTTCGGCTCAGGCTGAGCTTGATAAGGCTGCTAAAGAGATAAAAAAATGCCATGGAGAGAATCCACGGGTTTCCCATGCTCCAGTTGCTCCTGGTCTTGAGGATACCCATGTGGTTCTCGTGGACAAACGCTAAAGCACGATACTGATAAGACATTATTGAATGATTTCGTGTATGAAACCTGGCCTAGAAGCGAGTTAAGAATTGGCTGGATCCGATAATGGATTATCAATCTTTAATATTGGGCCTTATAAAGTGGCTGATCGGCGATTGACTAACTATGTCATATTACGGTTAGTTGGTTTTTCCTAGACAGCGGCATAACTGATGCTCGAACGAGATGAACGGAAGTATTCAGTTAAAAAAAGTTAGCACGCTTATATATCTATATTGTCTGCCTCGAATCTGCTTTCTGTCAGAATAGTCCTAATCGTTTGATAATTTATTTTAAAAATGGTGAAATGGACAGTAGAACATCTATTAACCGTATATTGATAGTATTTGAAATAGATATATTCTGTTTCTTGAATGCTCTGTGCATCGCAGTCGTTCTTTTAGTTTAGTAGGATAATCATTTTATTCTAATCTTATCTTTTGAATATTACTGATTCGTTTGCACAAAGATCTATCTCGGATTTCAATTTAATACTATCTTGTGATTCGGCATTAAGAGTTTTAAAGAAGTAGTTTTTTCGTTCCTTAGTGCCTTATGAATTCATCTGTTTCATGAACTAGACAGCTTTAGTTATACTTATCTTTCTATACTCTACAGATTTTCATGATTCCTTTACGTCAGGCGGGGGGTCTATTGTAACTAATATTTGTTGATTTTTAGGGCCCATCATTGATCTTTATAGAGTTGCGTTTGCTCTTATATATGTATGGGGATTGCGTGAGTTATCGACTAACTTGCTTAGAAGCGGTCTCAGAATTATTTCATGATGTCGAAAATTCCTACGATGTCCGCTATAGCGGAACAACTGGATTGAACAATACGCGGCCTATCCAGTGGTATTAGATTGGTTCACGCAGCAATGTTTCACGTGAAACATTATAGAATCAACACAGATTTTGACCTGTTCCAGTTAACGATGCTCTGTTGATTCCGAGGTTTGTTGATTTAAAAGACCTAGCTGGCTGTTGATGTTAGATATATGTGTGTGACTATGTTGCACGAGAAGGTGTATTTGTACGTGCTAGATCTTGTTGCATCTATGCGCTTAACTTTATACAGTCGGTGCCACCGCTGGTAGATGAATTATAGGTAAAGATTGGCTGTAATGTTTCACGTGAAACAATCAAGCCAAATCACAACAATCGCGATCAGGGTTATTGGCGCCCGGGCGAAAGGAAATCGTGGTCCCTTTTATATTCAAATAGGAGAAGTAGTTCGTAGCCCTTTTCTTCGAGGTCTGTTTTCAACAGTAAGCGAGCTATTTCGAATGAAATGCTGATCGTTATATTGGTGTCAGTTGCTTGACTATACGAAATTCACACTTTGACTTACATGGTTATTGCTGTTTGCCAATCCAGTATGGTTAATTTTCGTATGCGATAGGCTTTGAAATTGAAACAGGCAAAGCTTGGCTACTCGACTGTGTAAAACCGATAATTAGCGGGGCAGCTATATTTCCCGGACAGAAAAGAGCTGTTTCACGTGAAACACCGTTCTGTTGTTTTGTATTGGATTTACCGCCCAAATTCAATCTGATAGTCTAATCTGAGAGTCGCGCCGGCATTTATAACAGCCGTCCAACAGGTGGATGTAATCATTGATTATAACCATGAATGTTGCTGTTTAAATAAAAGGGGTAGCAAATTTATCTATTCGCTGTCATTAAGTTATGCACAATTTAGACCTCGCGATTGAATTATCCACATTATTGTCTGCGAACTATAACCGGAGACTTCAAGTGGCAGAATTGTCAATAATTGCAAGGCGAGATTAAGGATCTAGTAGAGGTGTAGTTCACATAGGAGTGGATGAAGCTATCCACACTTGTCCACAGTTATGAACAGTGATGGTGTATAACTTGCGGCCGCTCTTACATGTCCAACGAGGACGGGAAAATTGAATGGTTATCAAAAGGAGGAAGGTTCGTGACCGCATCGAAGAAGGTGAAACCCGTTTCGAGAAATACCCCGGAAGTCGGTGAGCAGTCCACGCCGAACACATCAGGTATGGAGACGGCAACGGATATTCTGAATCGAATATTCGCTGACGGGACCGGTTCGGTGTCCGGAGCGGAGATGGCAGATCTATCTGCACGTTATCAGGCCTTACGTCAGGCTCATTTCCCTAACCCGTCCAAAACTCGCTTCATCGCCGTTGCGAATCAAAAAGGCGGGGTAGGGAAAACCACGACCACTGTTAATCTGGCATGCGCGTTTGCAGAATTTGACCAACGTGTGCTGGTCATCGATATGGATCCACAAGGCAATGCTTCCACTGCACTGGGTGTGGCTCACGAGTCCGGGACACCATCAACATATGATGTACTTGAGGGTCGTCTTGGGATCGACGACGTTAAGGTGGTTTCTCCTGAATTCCCCAACCTTGAGGTTGTCCCATCGTCTATTGATCTGAGTGGCGCTGAGCTCGAAGTTGCGGATATGCCCAACCGCAATCAACTTATGAAAAAAGCTGTCGCCGACTATCTAAAAGTCTGCCGCCAGCATTATGACTATGTTCTCGTCGATTGCCCACCTAGTCTTGGACTGTTGGTTCTGAATGCCATGTGTTCCGTCAATGAGGTATTGATTCCGGTGCAAGCTGAATACTATGCGCTTGAGGGACTGCAACAATTGCTGCATACCATAGGACTTGTTCAGCAGAGCTATAATCCCTATCTGGTAATCTCGACTATGTTGTTAACTATGTACGACAGGCGGACACTGCTCAGCAAAGAAGTGTTTGATCAGGTCAAGGAACATTATCCAGAGATAGTACTGAATACAACTATCCCACGTTCGGTCAAAATCTCTGAAGCTCCCAGCTTCCGACAAAGCGTTGTCACCTACGACCCCAAAGGAGCCGGCGCTATCGCTTATGAAGAGGCAGCGTTGGAAATCGCCCAGAGATCCGAGCAAGTACTGGAACATATTGCCAATAGAAGACAGGGGGAGTGAGGACATGACAAGCCGTTCACGGTTGGGCAAGGGCTTGGGGGCTCTGTTCCCCGCCCTGCCAGGTGAAGATGACGAAACCAATGCTGATAAGAGTCGGCAACAAGATAACGAAGTATCGAATTCAGGCAACAGACAGCCTACTCTTCAAGGCTTGCCTGCGGAATCGGATGGACAACAGCGCCCAGTAACGGATGCCTCAGAAAAAGTCGGAGCCGAAAGAGAACGGAGTACTAAGCATTCAGGTCGTGCAAGCTCTCAACTAATGGCTACGACAACTTCTTCTAAGAACAGTCGTAAACGTACCAACACGAGGCAAAGGCGTGTCAGCATTTCTGATTCTCTCGACAAGGATGTTTCACGTGAAACATCCACTTCAAAGAGGACTAGCAAGCGTCGGTCTGTCCCGTCCATCAGCAGCCTTGAACACCCAAGTGATCTATTCTTTGGACCTACAACGACAAATGTTTCACGTGAAACATCGTCCATGATGGAATCGAGCGAGGGTGTCGACCGTCAGGTAAATGAGACTCGGCAAAGCTCTACCCGCACAGGCGCTGTTCGCAGTGATAGCGAGCCAAATAAGGCGGAGGACAACGGCCAAGAGGAGTTGAAACCCGTCCAAGGTGGGTACTTGGCCGAGGTGCGTGTCGACGATATTAGGCCCAACGCTCAGCAACCGCGGCAAATCTTCGATGAAGACGAACTGTTGGAGCTGTCCCGCTCCATTAAGGAAGTTGGTGTATTACAGCCCATAGTGGTGCGTAGATCAACTCTTGCAGACCATCCAAGAACAACCGAGGGTAAAACCACCTCAGTTGACAGCCCTGAAAACAGAACCAAGGCAATTGGCACCACGCCCGGAGAAAAACAATCAGGTCAGCTTGTAAACCAGGGAGTGGCTAATCTGCGTCAGACAACACATTATGAAATCATAATGGGTGAGCGTCGTTGGCGAGCTACTCGATTGGCTGGACTGGACACAATACCGGCAATTGTGAAAACAACGAGCGATGACACCATGCTACGGGATGCCCTGCTCGAGAATCTACATAGAGTGGCTCTTAATCCGTTGGAAGAAGCAGCCGCTTATCAGCAGATGATTGATGAGTTCGGCTTGACTCAGGACGGTTTGTCCAAGTCGATTTCTAAGTCCAGACCTCAGATAACCAACACACTTCGACTGTTAAAGTTGCCCCCAAGTGTGCAGAAAAAAGTAAGCTCAGGCGTGTTGTCAGCTGGACATGCTCGCGCCCTGCTTACTTTGCCGGATGAAAAGTCCATGGCTGCTCTGGCAGACAAGATTATTGCTGAAGGTTTGTCGGTACGATCTACCGAGGAACTCGTCGCATTACAGACTGGGCAGACGAAGAAGAAAGCAAAAAAGCCTAGGGTTAATGCTTGGGCGGATAGTCCTGTACGCCAGGATTTGGAAAGTCGCTTTGATACCAAGGTGGCTATCAAGGGCTCTAAAAAGCACGGGAAAATAGAAATCGTATTTTCTTCGCCTGAAGACATGGACCGCATCGTCGCCATTCTCTTGGAGAAGAATCAATCCGCAAATAATGACAGTCGTTCGGGCGATAAAGGCTGGGTTTGATCACATGATTTGTCGTTTTCCTGTTAAGTAGAGTGTCCGGTCGCGGTCGATGGATAACTAAAGGAAATTTGATAGGCAGCTGTGCATAATCGATAAACAAGGTGCCTGGCAGTTTACGACTGCCAGGCACCTAAACTCTTGCTGGCGGGGCGTGTCAGGCCTTATCTGTTATCCAAATCCGTAAGATATTCCTGAGCATCTAGGGCAGCACGGCAACCCATACCAGCAGCGGAAATGGCCTGACGATAAATCTTGTCTGTGACATCACCAGCGGCAAAGACTCCAGGTACTGAGGTCTTCGTCGACCCACCTTCGACCAGAATATAGCCGTCCTGATCCAGATCGACTTGGCCATTAAGGAACGCAGTCTGAGGAGTGAATCCGATGGCGACGAAAACTCCATTAGCTGGAATGGTGGACTGCTGGCCTGTGGCTGTATTGCGGACGTCTAAAGAGGTCACGCCGCTATCGTCGCCGTTGATTTGCGTGACGACCGAATCGAGCAGAAAGTCGATTTTGTCGTTGGCCTTGGCGCGGTCCACCATGATTTTTGATGCGCGGAAGCCTTGGCGACGATGGACCAGTGTGACAGAAGAGCCGAAACGGGTCAGAAAGTCCGCGTCACCCATGGCAGAGTCACCGCCGCCAACGACTACAATCGGCTTATCTTTGAAGAAGAAGCCGTCGCATGTGGCGCAGTAGGATACCCCTCGCCCTGAGAACTCGCGCTCGCCTGGAATGTCCAATTTACGATATTGCGAACCAGTGGTGATGACGACGGATCGAGCTTGGTATTCTTGGCCTCCATCGGTGGTAATCCGCTTGACGTCTCCGCTCAAGTCAATTGAGACGACATCGTCGTATTCAATCTGAGCGCCAAAATGTTCGGCCTGGTCGCGCATCTGATCCATCAGATCGGGACCGAGCACTGCTTTAGGGAATCCTGGGAAGTTCTCTACTTCCGTCGTGTTCATAAGCTGACCGCCGGGCGTTAGGGCTCCAGCAATAACGAGTGGAGCATATCCAGCTCTGCCAAGATAAATGGCGGCGGTGTATCCTGCGGGCCCGGACCCTATAACAATGGCATCATGAACAGTTTGCTTCATAACGCTACTGTATCCATTTAGGATGACTGGGTCACACGCGGTGGGCGAAAAGTGCGCTTGTTATCTCATGATCAGTTGGGTTCTGACAGGAGCAGGCTATCCTTGAACCATGAAGAAAACCGTGATAGTAGCCATCGTAACCAATATTGGGACGATTCTGGTGTTGATCTGGTTTATGCTCCGAGTTGATCGATTGCTGCGGGAGCACCCCAGCCACCAAACAGAGGATAAGAGCGGGGATGACAGCTGGCATAGCTGGCGTTTTTGGAATCCTCCCAGCTCTGACGACAATGAAGACGAGTTGGACGCAGATTACCAGGTGATAGACAACAGTTCTGGGGCTGATGAAGATGTGACTTCTGGGACTGTCGACCGGTATACATCCTCAACTCAGGAAGGACCTGGTAAAAGTTCTTCGTAGGCATCAGAAATGGGCGAGGAAAGCAGCAGGGACGAGTAAAGCAAATTGAGCCAAGCAGTAGACAGTTCAGGCACGTTGGGGCGCAGTTTCAATCGTAAGTTCGACATTACGGAAGCATTGTCCTTAAAGTATGGTCTTTCAACAAGGACGGATGAGCTTGGATCTGTGCTTATGCCTACACTCTAATTTGCAGGGTATCTATGGGCGTTTATCTATGAGCTTTGCAGCGGGCACGGGGAGTAAACCCCGTGGAGTAAACGCCGTAAGCAATAGGACCTGTTAAATTAATCCTGATAGGAAGATTGTGCTCTCAACGATGAGCATGAAAGAATCAGGGCCAACGAATTGGTTCAGCATTGCCGGTGGCAGATGACAATTGACTGGTGCGGACTCAGCTCCCGCTCGAAGTTCTTGATGGCTAAGTAGAAGATGGTTCGATTCTCGAAGACACAAAAGCAGTGCTGTCTATACATTTATATATGTAGTCACGTCCGCTTGGCAAACGTCTAGGTAAAACATCCTGTGCTGATTGATGCAGGAACTCCGGATGGTGGCGAACCTATGAAAGCTGTATTCATTTTCGTGCGACCCATGTCTTTATTTGACTTGCACTTTTAACGGGCAGGATTCGCTGTCAGTCATAGGGGCCGTACGGTGTGGGACCCCGCTGGAGTCGACCAAACACGTTGTGCAACCCAGAATGTTTCACGTGAAACATTCGATACCAGTCAAGAGAGCATGCATAGGTATGGAGCGAGACAGCTGTCTATTGTGAGTTGAGTTCTGGAGAGTGGCCAGCCATTCCGGCATTGCAATTTATTAAACTGCATTGCTTCTGCATGTTAGCCTTGTCGACAATACAAAACCGGGACTTGACTGAACTTAACCGTGGCTCGATGTTGGCATTGGCTGAGCAGTAAAGGGAAGGCGGGGAGTGGAGGTGAAGTGGAGCGTAAAGGGGGAGTGGAGAGTCGATCTTAACGCTTAGAGGGAGGGGAAATAACCAACGTTGGGGGTGGTGAATGGGGAACAATTGACATTTGGTATCAAAGAAGCGTTCTGATGAGAATAATGAACGCACAATAGAGTGCCGGGTTTGATGATTACAAACGGTTAGTCCATACTGTTCGAAACTGTTAATCCGTACTGTGTGCAGGGCGCCCAGCCTTGCGTACTATCTGCTCTGCCTGTATTTGCAAGCTACGTATATTGCGGGTCCGCCTGATGCATATCGCGCAGATTGCACACCATGCATCAGGCGGACCCCACTCATGAAAACCGAACGATAGACAGAACCAGGAGGGCTTTTAAGTCTCAGTCGGTGCGCTTTTGATTCAAAACGGATTGAACCAATGCAGTGTATAGCTCTGGCAGGTTGTAGCCGGCAGCCAAGGCTGATTGCGGCAGAAGCGAGGTGTCCGTCATGCCGGGCGCTACGTTGGACTCCAGGAATTGCGGCTGTCCTTGGGCATCAACGATGAAGTCGGTGCGTGAGATGTCGCGGAGCCCCAAAGCCCGGTGGGCGGTCAGCGCGGCATCGCTCACAGCCTGTGTGGTCTTGGCATCCAGTCGGGCTGGAACATAGAACTCCGTCGGGCCGGGTGTGGAACGAGCCTCAAAATCGTAGGTGCCTGAGGGGGTCCAGATTTCAAGCGGAGGCAGAACCAGGGGGTGCCCGTCAAACTCGAGGATGGACACGGAGACCTCGGTGCCCGTGACGGCCTGTTCGATCAGGGCCACATCACCGTAGGCGAAGCAGTTGATCAACGCCTGAGTGAGCTGGCTCTGTTCAGTCACCATAGTGCACCCCATGGCTGAGCCGCCCATAGTGGGCTTGATGAAGAGAGGAAGCCCCAGCGAACCTAGGAGCATATCGATAACGGGTTCGACTCCCAGCTCTCGGAACATGGACTCGGGTAAGGTCACAGAATGCGGAGTGTGTAATCCAGCCATGCGGACAACGTTCTTGGCGATGGGCTTGCTCCAGGCGGTACGAGAGGCCTTGGCCCGAGATCCGATGTAAGGCAGTTCCGCCATCTCCAAGACATCGCGGATGGAGCCGTCTTCGCCATTGGCACCGTGCAATAGAGGCCAGACCAGATCAGGGCGGGTCTTCTCATCTGTCAGGTAGGGCAGGAGTGAGCTATCCATGTCGTGGACATGGACCGTCCATCCGGCCTCCTCCAGGAATCCCTGGACTCGATGCCCTGAGCTGATGGAGACATCGCGCTCATGGCTGAGGCCGCCACAAATAACCAGGAGGGACTTGTCAGCACGCTTGGTAGCCTTGCTCGCCAGGGAGAGGACATCGTCCTTAGTGAACGGCGTGGCCTCACGGGTGGAGCGATGCGAGGTCCGCCTGGCTCTTTTGGCCACTTCGCCAGCAGCCGTGGCCGCGGTGGCATCCGGGCTGGCGACTGTGGTCGTCGTTACGCTCGCGGTTGTCTTGGCCTTGCCGGTTGCCGGGGTTTTCCCGCCGGTCTGCTGCCGTGGTGTCTTGCTGTGCTTGGCCGCCATGATTCAGCCCCTTTCCTTGCCACTGTCGGGCTCGAACAGCCGGACGGTGGCGAGTTCATTCTCGATGACTGTGGACAGTCTGCGTATTCCCTCTCGAATCCGATCGGGAGTGGGGTAGCAGAAGGACAGGCGCATATGGTCTGCACCCTCCCCGTTATCGTAGAAGGCTGTGCCTGACACGTAAGCCACCTTGGCGGTGATTGCCCTGGGCAGCATGTCCTTGGCGTTGAGCCCCTTGGGTATCTGCAGCCAGATATAAAAACCGCCCTTGGGCTTGAGCCATGAACAGTAGGGCAGATATTCCTTCAAAGCCTCGTCCATGGCATCGCAGCGTTCCTTGTACATTCCCCGGTAATCGTTGATCCGCGATTTCCAGTCGAAGTTGTCCAGATAGGTGGTGATGGTCATCTGGCTCATGTTGGAAGGACAAAGGATGGCTGACTCGTTGGCCAGAACCAGCTTCTGTCGTATGCCGGGAGGTGCAACCATCCAGGCCACACGCATGCCCGGTGCGATGATCTTGGAGAAGCTGCTCAGGTAGACAACGCCTTCGGAGTCATAAGAGCGGAGGGCCGGATAGGTCTGGCCATCGAAGGCCAGTAGCCCATAAGGATTGTCTTCGACGATAAGCACGTGGTACTTCCTGGCGATTTCGATGACTCGCGGCCGACGTTCCACGCTCATGGTGGCACCGGCGGGATTGTGGAAGTTGGGCACGGTGTAGAGGAACTTGACCGCCTTGCCCTGGCGGCGCTGCTCCAGAATGGTCTCCTCCAGAGCCTCGGGGATCAGCCCGTCGCCGTCCATGGCCACGTTGACCACATCGACCTGGAAGGATTGGAAGACGCCCAAGGCACCTACATAGTTGGGCGCCTCAGCCAGCACTACATCGCCGGGGTCGCACATGATTCTGGTGATTAGGTCCAGTCCCGACTGAGAACCGTTGACGATGACCACATCATCAGGCTGGACGTCTTTGATGCCTTCCAGCTCCATAATGGGCAGCACGTCTTCGCGCAGGTGGGGATCGCCCTGTGCTGACCCATACTGCCAGGCCACCTGGCCCTTGCTCCGTAGCATGTCGCCAAGCTGGTCGGCCAACTTATCGAAAGGCATCCGGCCTAGATAGGGCATGCCGCCGGCCAGGGAGACCACCTCAGGCCGATTGGCCACGGCGAAGAGAGCGCGAATCTCAGAGGCGCGCATCTGCTCGGCTCGTGTTGCATAGGAGCTGTACCAAGGATCGTTCTTGATGACCTTGGACGCGATATTGGGATCATCCGCCATAACTGACTTCCGCCTTCCTGCCGCCGTTGTCTAAGGAAACTGTATTACCTGCGGGCGCTATGTAGGAGGAAAAATCCAACACATTACCATTTCGGTACACCCATAGTATCGGCGTGCTGATGGGAGGGCAGTCATGTCTGGCTGATGGGGCCCATGGGGCTTGCATGCAATTGCGGCCGCCGGATGGTCTGTGGGTCGACGTCAGGATGATCCGCCTTTGTTGCCGTCGACCCACAGTCATGTTCAGAAGGCCTGGACGGAAGTAAAGCGCAGGCTGTTTCCCGGCATGCCGTCCATGGGCACCCAGATGACCAGGTCCTGAGTCGTCACCGGCTCGCGCAGGGTGACCTGGGTGGTGCCCGAGGCATCGAAGCTGAAGTCCGCCAGCGGCTGTCCTTGGTTGGGTTGAGCCGCCGTGGAATTCGCATAGACCTGGGCATGGCCGCCGCTCTGAGGCGCGACGATGGTCAGGCGGGAGACCTCTTGCGGTTGGGTCAGGTGCATATACCACCCATAGCCCTGCAGGCCGGCAGGCTTGTTGAGGAAGCGCTGGCGACTCGTCTGATAGGCCGTGGTGTTCTTGGGCTTGGGCGGATCGGGAACCTTACCGGCCTCCTTGTCAGCGTGGCTGACCTTGTCTGCATCAGCATCGGCGCCAGCCTGAGCCTGATCATTGCCATCGCTGGAGGGAGATGCTTCCTCGTTCTCATTGGTCTTGCCGGGGAAGGGCACGTTAGACATGACCGGCCAGCCGCCCTCACTTTTACCGACCTTGGATCGGGATCCGGTAATGGTCGAGAGGGCCCAGACCAGCGCCACCACAACGATTACGGCCGCTATGGCGATGACCACCGAGCGAGTTGTGAAGCGGCCGAACAGACGGGTGTCAGCCATATCGGCCTCATCGTCCAGATCCTTATCCTGCTCATCGTCGGGAAGAACCGAGTAAGTCACCGGAACGGGCATGGAGTGGATTTCAGGCGTGAAGCTGGGGGGCAGCGGCTCCATGACCGTGGTCTCCTGTTCCTCCTCATCGAAATCATGGTTCTTGGAGATTCGGGCTGCCTGGGCAGGGGCCTTGGCAGGTGCTTTGGTCTTGTCAGAAGCAGTGGCGGAAGAGAGGCGTCCACTCCGGGCTGCAGGTTCTCCACTGCCTCCGACAAGAGGTTCGGCGGCCGCAGCGCCTGTTTGACGCGTATGTGAACCTCTGCCGTCTTGTGAGGTGCTCAGGCCGGAGGTTGCCTTGGCCTGGCCGCTGTTGGTTTTGTGGAAGTCCCACTGGGAGAAGCCTCGCTCCACAGGATTGTTGGCAGTAACACCGTTGCCGCTGAGAGCCTCGGACGGTTTACGCTGATCGTCTTTGACGGTCGGCATCCGTCCGGTCACAGCCTTGGACTCTTCCTCGTTCACGGCTACGGGTCTGATCGCTGTAGCCCTGAGTGCGCTCACATCCATGGCTGCGGTCTTGCGGGAGGAGCTGTTCAGCGAGCGTAGCCGCTGGCGCTCGTCGAAGAGCGAGAAGAGGTCGGTATCCGTATCCTCTGGATTGAGCATTTCGATTTCGCTGCGGCCAGGGAAGAGCAATTGGTTGGTCTTCCAGTGCGGCTCATGGTGGGATACGGTCTGCGCGGCAGGCAGGGCCGAGGAGGTCAGTCCCGCGGGAAGCGGGAGTACGTTCTTGGGGTCCACTGGACGCAGGGCCACGGACTCGATGGAGGCGCGGCCGTCCAGCTCGGGCCAGATCAGATCGCTGTCGGTCAGTTCCTCGGGCGGGACCCAGGGGCTGAGCAGGGCCGAGAGCTCCGCCAAAGTGACCAGTGGAACCGGCACGGCTCCCTGCTCATTCGCCAGGCCCAGCCCACGCATGCAGATGATTTTGAACTCTTCCGGGGTCTGCTTGGGCAGTGCCTGCAGACTGGGCTGCCGTCCGTCCTGGTCGGGTCGGCGCGTCAGCATGGCATAGAGCACGCCTGCCAGCTCGCGTATGGCATACTCCTCGTCCGTCAGTCCCGTCTCAGTTGAGGCCGATGGGTGCTCAAGCATGGGCGATATGGGTGCATCGGCCAGGGTGATCGAGGCCGGGGCCAGCCTGATGGTGCTCGTGGAGACCGCATAGTCGACCATGCCTGCGGCATGCAGGGTGCGCATGGCTTCGGTGACCTCGCCCATGATGGTGCCGATGGCCCGTTCGCTGAGCGTTCCCCCGGCGGGTCCGTGCATGTAGTCCCTTAGGGACATGCCGGCATCGGGGGCGGTGACGATCAGAGAGACCTTGTCACGAGTGTGCAGCTGGTAGACCGGGGTGAAGCGGCGATCCTTGCTCAGCGCCAGGCTGGAGGCATTGACGTTGATCCGGTCCATACAAGTTGAATCCCCGGCGATGAAGAGCTGGCAGTCCCTGTCCAGGACCTTGTCCTTGGCCCGCCAGGCGCTCAGACCGTTCGCACGGCGGAGCAGGGTGACCAGGGTGTATCTGCCGAGGATGGTGTCTCCGATATGCGCGTTCATGGTTGCCGAGCTCTCATCAGAAGTGGGGCGTCGCCTGTAGTCGGCGACACCGTGGTGGACCTTGCTGTTCCTAGGTACAATCCTAACGGGTTGCGGGGTCGGAGGGGCCGGCGGGGGTCCAGCTATCGCGGATTCTCCATCAGCGTCGGAATCGCGGGCCTCCTCGAAGTTCTCCAGTGCTGCGTCCATGCCGGGCAGAGCTGAGTCGGGGGAGGAGGAGTGCACCACCCTGACCGAGCGGTCGGCCAGCCGGGAGGGTCGCTCCTGCAGTGCGTCCAGGCTGCGGACAGGGTGCCGGGCTGTCCTGCCCAACCGACGGGCCAGATTGATCAGCAGCTGGATGAATTCCTCAGTGCGCAGGGCTACCAGGGTCACGATATAGATGACCGCCGTCAGCAGGGTGATGACCACGCAGATAAAGAGCGCCTGCACCCAGCTCATGTGACCCTGCCTGCCCTGAATCCAGGCGCCGACCAGGTGGGTCACCGGGGTTTTGACCGTCAGGGCGGCTGCCAGGGCCAATCCCGCAGCCAGGAAAGCCTTGGCGTAGGTGATAAGAATCCGCCGCTCGTCCAGATTCCCCTGGAAGGGGCTGCGCAGCATGTGAGCCAGGACAGGGAAGCTGAGGAGGCTGCTCAGAGACAGGCTCAGCCCTACCATGGCCGCCCAGTAACGGGGAGGCAACAGGCGTATGGATACCAGAACCAAGGCTACCTGAATGGTGTTGGAGACGGCAGCGAAGATGAAAGGATGCCGGCCATCCTCAAAGGCGTAGAAGGTGCGCTGAATGAGCAGGAAGGCGCTCGTGGGAACCAGCCCAAGGGACAGGGTTATCAGCGGTCCTGAGATAAGGACAGACTCATGGACGCTTACCGAGGGCAGCAGGGCTCGGGTGATGGGCACTGGAATCGCCAGCAGGACTGCGGCGAAGAAGAACATGACCAGTCCCACATTGCGCAGGGCCTGGCTCAGATCATTGCGGGCATCCCCGATGCGGCCGTCCGAAACCGCCTTGGACAACTTGGGGAAGAGGGCCGTGCTGACCGAGACGGCCACCAGCGAGTAGGGCAGGATGAAGATGGTGTAGGCGTTCTGATAGGAGCCGTTGCCGGCGATGTCAAACGGGTTGCCCTCCAGGGGGGCGCCGTTGTTGATGCGGGCATTGACCACGTTGGCCAGCTGGTTGATGATGACCACGCACATGCTCCAGGCCGCCACCGAGCCCATGGATCGCAGGCCGATTCCGCGCAGGCCCCAGCGAGGACGATAGCGGAAGCCGCTCATGATCAGGGGAATGAAGAGGACGAGCGCTTGGAAGGCCACTCCCAGGGTCCAGGCCCCGGCGGTCAGGGCCACCTTGCCGTTGTCCCAGAAGCCGACCGGTTGATTGCGTGCGTTGCCGAACAGGAAGATGAAGGCCAGGAAGCCCAGACAGCTGATGACGTTGGCGCCCACCGAACTCCAGGCGTATGCGGTGAACCGGCCCTTGGCGGCCAGGATCTGCCCTAGGACTGTGTAGAGCCCATAGAAGAAGACCTGGGGCATGCACCAGAGGGTAAAGGAATTGGCCAGGGCCCGCTGTGCCGGGTTCCACTTGGAGTTCAGATAGATGGTGGTCAGCACCGGGGTGCCCAGCATCAGCAGCAGGGTCAGCAGGGCCAGAAGGACCATGGCGACCGTGATCAGCTTGTTCAGCCGGTCTGCTGCGTCCCGTTCCTTGAGGGTGCGCACGATCTGCGGGACCAGGACGGCGTTGAAGATGCCGCCCGAGATCAGGGTGAACATGACCTGAGGGATCATGGCGCCGGTCTGGTAGGCGTCGGCCGCGATACCGGTGGTGCCTATGGCGGCTGCCAGCAGGATGGTGCGGATCTGCCCGGTCACGCGTGAGGCCGCGGTGCCCGTGGCCATGATGGCGGAATTGCGCCCTACGGAACTCATTCGTCCGGGTCCTTCGTACGGTGGAACTGCCGCCAGAGCCCCAGAAGTCCCAGGAGCACGGCGATGACAATGATGAGCATGCCACTCATGTCGCTCAGTCGCAGATTGCTGGTGATCTGGGCCCGACGTACTTGGCCGAATGGACGGCCCTGGCTGTCCAGCAGGCCGATGTCCACATTGGCTCTACCGGCTGCCGCCACCCTGACCTTGAAGGTCACCTGGGCCTCGGAGCGGGCGGGAATGACCGCCTCCGCCATACGCGAGGTGACGATCTCCATGGAATCGGTTCGGGCGCTGATGCGGGCGTGGACAGGGTAGGGGTGGCTGTTGCTGACGGTGACGGGCATGGAGGCCGTCTCACTGACGACGTTCAGAGACTCGCTGGGCGTGATGCTGATGCCGTCCAGGAGCCGGTGGGATATGGCCTCGGCCTGATCGGCCAGACCAGAGGCAGCTGCGGTTCCGCCTAAGGACTTCAGAGCCAGGTCGTCGTGGGCGGAGGTCAGCTGGTTCAGCCACTGATGCGGATCCTTGGGCTGGCGGGCGGTGGTGTCGGCATCCTGGCGGGCCAGGGCCTGGCTGTCTGTCTTGCCCGCCGTGGCACTGGCAGTGGGTTGGGAATTCTGCTTGTCGTCAGCCAGGATGGAGGTGGCGAACCGGTCGATGTCAGCCCGGCTGGCGATCAGGGAATCCAGGGTGCCCGTCGAACCGTTGCCATGTTTGGCGGTGCTCTTGGCGCTGCCCAGCTCCAGGGCCTTGAGCAGACCCGACGAACCGCCGGTGAAGTCAGGCGCCTGCATCAGGTCGTCCATGGACTTAAGGCTGATCCATGGGGCACGCTCCAGCTCAGTCATGATCCGGTCCGCTTGTTGGGTGTCCTGATCGGCGTCGAAGCAGACCAGGAGGGAGCGTTCAGCGTAGGGCTGCTCCATCTGGTAGAAGGCGCTCTGGGCTATGAAGCGGGCCGTCTGCCCGGCCTGAGTCTGCTCACCGGTGGCACGTGTGGAGCTGGGGTGGCCCCTGGCCAGGTTGCTGAGCTCGCGCTGGGCCGACAGGACGGTCACCTTTCCGGCCTTGGTTTCGATGGTGTACTTGCCGGTGTGGGCGGAGGTGCCGGCGCCGACCTCGAAGCCCTGGGGGGCAATGACCGTCTGATAGCCGGCACGGCGGGCCGCAGCGATGGATTCCATGGTCCACTCCTGTTTGCCCTGCCAGGCGTACGCGCCAGGCGCTGCGTCCCCATAGAGCTTGGCCGCGGTCTGGGCACTCCAGGCCTCCGGGGTGACACCAGCCTGGGTATAGCGGTCCTGACTCTGGGGCGCATACCCGGTGATGTCAAAGTCCGCTGGCTGAATCAGCCCTTGTATCTGGGGACGGTTGGCGAAAGCGGACAGGTAGACCGGGTCGCCCATGGCTTGCAGGGACCCATGTTTGGACAGCAGCTGGCTCTGGTCCTCCTGGCGGCGGGTCCCCTGGCGGGTCAGTGTCACACTCCGGTTTTTATCGTTGCCCGAGCCTGACTCGGATTCGGCACTGGACTGGGTCATCAGCGCTGTCATGGCCTTGTCGTCAATGTTCCAGTCCGAGGAGGTCAGTGGCAGGACCATGGTCAGGGACAGGGCGGGGGTGCCTGCGGTGGGCAGGCCATCCCAGGTCCGCGTAAGAAAGGTGAACACATCGCCTAGGATCCGACCCTGATCGTCGCTCAAGGAGAGTCGGACGGGTTTGGGCCCCCAGCTGGTCATCTTCTTGATTGCGTCTTGATCAGCCGGCACGTTGACCGCGACCTCGGTGCTCTGCCCGGCCGGGATCGTCGGTACGGTCTGCGTACCCAGCACGTCCGGGGTGGGGATGCGGGCGTGGCCTTCGGACCAGGTCTGCATGTCGGCCCGGGAGCTGAAGGAGTAAAGGGCGCTGGTGGATACGCTCAGATGGGCATTCTGCATGGGTTGGTTCGCTGTGTTGGTCACCGCAGCACGCAGGGCGTAGCCGGACTGGTCGGTCACCACTGGCGTCGACCAGCGCAGGGCCACCTCGGCTGAGCTCTGATGATTGGTGGCAGCCAGGGCTGGTGCCGGATGCCAGGGAGTCATCGCCAGCGCGGCCAGAAGGACGATCGCCAGCAGGATTCGGGTCCACCGGTTGAAGGCATGAGTGCGCTGGCTGGTGCGCCCGCTCGGGCGCAGGGGGGTCTGGATCATAGCTGTTTTTTGTACTTCCTCGCGTAGAGCCAGGCTATTTTACGCTCATTGGGGTAACTGAGCACCGAGGTCAGATCGGAGAAGTCCACCCAGATGGCATCTTCGGCCTCATGGTCGGGGTCGCCTTCCACGCTCAGGGATCCTCCGATCATACGCAGGACGAAGTGGTGGACCAGCTTGTGGACCCGTTGGTTGGTCCCGGTGAACCAGTAGTCGATGGTGGCGATGGAGTCGGTCACCCTACCCAGTATCCCCGTCTCTTCGTGGACTTCGCGCACCGCCGTTTGCTCGGGTGTTTCCCCCTTCTCGATATGTCCCTTGGGCAGGCACCATTCCAGGTGACCCGAGCGGGAGTGCCGGGCTATGATGGCCACCCGGTCATGCCGGTCGAAAATCAGCCCACCTGCCGAATATTCGCGCACCACTGGCAGCTCCTGGGCATCCAGGGAGGCAAAGGTTGAAGGCCCTGAGGCGTGCTTGTGCCGGGGCATGAGGGCAGGTGTGGGAGCGTCATCCTCGGTCTGAATGCGCTCGCGGATCTGCGGATCCAGACGTTCGCTTACAGTCTCCACCAGGTGGCCGCGCC
Organism: Bifidobacterium apis; assembly: GCF_036986835.1. Lineage (NCBI taxonomy): Bacteria > Bacillati > Actinomycetota > Actinomycetes > Bifidobacteriales > Bifidobacteriaceae > Bifidobacterium > Bifidobacterium apis. Next base: position 47,712 of record NZ_BTXD01000001.1, read on the forward strand.
CCTTCTGGCCACGGGCATGAGTGTCCGCAGAGTCGGCGCTATGCGCAAGCATGCGCGCCATGTCCGCGGGCGTAATCATACTCCAACTCTACGTAAGGTAATGTGCAGGTGGGGTAACGGTATGCTAGTAGGCGCATCAACTCCGTAGGAAAGGGTGAGCGTGGATTTCCAAGTCTGGCCGGAGGCCATCGAGCTCGGGCGCCTCTTCGCCGAGCATGGATATGAACTGGCGTTGGTAGGGGGTCCTGTACGCGATCTGCTCCTGCACCGGCCCTCTCACGACCTGGACTTCTGCACCTCGGCCAGACCTGAGCAGTTCGAGCCCATCCTGCGTCACTGGGGGTCGGGCTTCTGGGACATGGGGCGCAAATTCGGCACCCTGGGTGCGCTTCGGCGGCATCCTGACGGAACCGAGGTCAAGGTGGAGGTGACCACCTACCGGCGAGACACTTATGATCCCGACTCCCGCAAGCCCGAGGTGGACTATGGGGACAGCCTTGAGGGCGATCTTTCTCGGCGCGACTTCACCGTCAATGCCATGGCCTTGCGGGTGCCCGACCTGGTCTTCGTGGACCCTTACCGGGGGGCCAACGACCTGGCCAAGCGGGTGCTGCGGACCCCGGTGGATCCCCGCCAGTCCTTCGACGACGATCCCCTGCGGATGATGCGGGCTGTGCGGTTCGTGGCCCAGCTGGGATTCACCATTGCCCCGGAGACCGCAGAGGCCATCACCCGCATGACCGATCGAATCAGCATCGTCTCGGCTGAGCGGATTCGCGACGAGCTGACCAAGCTCATGCTGGCTGACCACCCCGTCCAGGGCATCGAGGCCCTGGTGCAGTCCGGCCTGGCTGACATCGTTTTGCCCGAGGTGCCGGCTCTGCAGCTGGAGATAGACGAGCATCACCGGCACAAGGACGTTTTCGAGCACACCCTTATGGTGGTGGACCGGGCCATCGCCCTGGAGACCGGACCTGACGGACCTGTGCCCGCCCCGGACCTGACCCTGCGCCTGGCCGCCCTGCTGCACGACATCGGCAAGCCCGCCACCAGACGCTTTGAGCCCGGCGGCAAGGTCAGCTTCCATCATCACGATGTGGTTGGAGCCCGGTTGGCCCGCAAGCGCCTCAAGGCCCTGCGCTTCGACCACCACCTGATCGCCGACGTCTGCGATCTGATTTCCATGCACCTGCGTTTCCACGGCTATGTGGACGAGCGGTGGACCGATGCGGCTGTCCGCCGTTATGCCCGAGAGACCGGTCCGCTTTATGAGCGGCTCAATCGTCTGACTCGTGCCGATGCGACCACCCGCAACAAGCGAAAGGCTCAGGTTTTCTCTTCCGCCATGGACGAGCTGGAGGACAGGGTGGCTCAACTGCGTCAGCAGGAGGATCTGAATGCCATCCGACCTGACCTGGACGGACGACAGATCATGCAGATTCTGGGCCTCAAACCCGGGCCGCAGGTGGGACGCGCCTATCGGCACATGCTGGACTATCGCCTGGATCAGGGCCCGGTCGACCAGCAGACAGCAGAGCAGGAGCTGAGGGACTGGTGGCAAAGAGAGGGCGCCGACCAAGCCTGACCCTAAGTAAAACCTTTCCGGGCCCCCTTGGTCAGGAGACTGCGGATATTGTGGTGACGTGATGTTGAGTCCGGCAGTACGCCGGACCGGCAGCATCAGGCCTTGGGAGCCTTGGGCAGGTTCTTCATGGAGGAGGGGTCGGTCTGGCAGCCCTTGATGGCTTCGATCTTGCGGCCTACGACGGAGTTGCTGTCCTCGTCGTCCAGATCAGTAAAGGTGGCCCCTATGACCACGTCGATCAGATCGTCGTTGCGATCGTCCATGATCAGAACCGCATCGTTGAATTGGGACCCCACTGTGTAGCCACGGTCAATGGCCGAAGCCCCGAAACGTACCTCGGTGCGGGCTGTCTCGGTCTTGCCCGGATAGTCCGCCACATCCTGCATGTTGAATCCTCGATTGCGCAGGGCCGAGGCCAGGGCAGTGGCCAGACCGGACTTATTGGTTCCGTTGAGCACCCGCACGCGGATATCTGGGTGGTTGACCAGCTTGGCATTCTCAGGCGGGCAGGGCACGGCGACCCCGTAGTTGGGTTTGGCGATGCTGGCGTGTTTGGCGGTATGCCCGATGGACCCGAAGATGATCAGTCCGCAGATGATCAGGATGGCAACCAGGGCGCTGACGACTATGGTGAAGACCATTTTCTGGCGCCGTCGCACGAACTGCCTGCGGGCCTCGCGTTCGTCGAGTGGTTCGGGATTCGTCATGTTGCCTACTCTACTGTTCATGGGTGACTCGCAGTGGGACCATCCTGGGCAGGACTGGCGAGTCAGCCTCGATGATCCTGTCCACTGCATTCTGCTCCCGCCAAAGCCTTTTCAGTGCGATTGCCTGCTCGGGTCGAGGGGTCATGACCACCACCGAGGGGCCCGACCCAGAGACGAAGGCCGGTCCGATGCCTGCCCGCCGGGCAAGGTCCAGGGCCTTGCGCGAGCGCGGGTGCAGGGTGCAGGCGGTCTCCTGCAGGTCGTTCAGGTCGTGGGGATCGGGTCCGATCAGGTCGAAGGCCTTGTAGACCTGGGCTGTGCTCAGCTGGTCATCGTAGGCCCCGATAAGGAGGTGCCCGGTCAGCCCAGCTCGTGATAGCCGCTGGGCCTGTGGGCCATCCGGATCCAGGGGTTCCAGAATCTGGCCGAAACCTGTCCCTCTGCTGAGCCCTCCATGCAGGCAGAAGGGCAGGTCCGCGCCCAGACCGGCAGCGATGCGATCCAGTTCGGCGGCAGGCATCCCTAGATTCCAAAGCCGGTTCAGGCCCAGCATGGTTCCGGCGGCATCCGCGGATCCGCCGGCCAGTCCGGCGCCCACCGGTATCCGCTTGACGATGTGGATGGACACATCAGGCTGATGTCCGGCGGCCTGGGCCATGGCCAGGAGGGCCTTGACGGCCAGGTTGGCGCATGGATCGGCATCCCGGCGGTTCAGGTCGCCCAGGTGCTCGCCCTCCAGGGTCAAGCGGAAGCCACTGCCAGGTTCTCTCTGGCGCAGTTCCACCCGATCCCAGATTCCCACGGCGCTGTAAATGGTGTCCAGGCGGTGTTGACCTCCAAGGTCGGCTCGGGTCGGGCCGACGCGGAGTCTCAGATTGATCTTGGCGGGACAGTAGAGAGCAATGCCACCCCTCCCGGTTGCCGGACTCACGCGGTCACCTCGCGGCGGGCTTGCTCCAGGTCGACGAACTCCTCGATGGTCATGGTTTCCCCCCGGCGTACAGGGTCAATGCCTGCAGCCTGGAAGGCTTCGGCGTTCACCAGACCCTTCAGGGCGGCATGCAGGGTCTTGCGGCGCTGTCCGAAGGCGGCATCGATCAGGGAGAAGACCTCGGTTCTCGTCCCTTCATCCCCGCGTCCGCGTCCATCCTTGTCCCGGGTGAAGGAGACCAGGGCCGAGTCCACGTTGGGGGCTGGCCAGAAGACATGGCGCCCGATTCTGCCAGCCTGGGCGGCATGGCCGTACCAGGCAAGCTTCAGACTGGGGGCGCCGTAGACCTTGGATCCGGGGGCGGCCGTCAGCCGGTCCGCCACCTCCTTCTGGACCATGACCAGAAATCGGCTCAGATTGGCGAATCGAGCCAGGAGGGTCAGAATGATCGGAGTGGCTACGTTGTAGGGCAGGTTGGCCACCATGACCAGGTCGGTGGTCTTGCTCGCGTCGCCTGCCAGCTGAGGGGTCAGGGTCAGGGCATCCCGGTTGATCACGGTCAGCCGTTCCAGGCTCTCCGGCATGCGCTCACGGACGGTTTGCGGCAGCTGCTGGGCCAGGACGGGATCGATCTCGTCGGCGGTCACCAGGCAGCCCGCCTCCAACAAACCGAGAGTCAGGGATCCCAGACCAGGACCCACTTCCAGAACGGTCTGTCCAGATTCCACCCCGGCCAGACGGACGATTCTGCGGACAGTCCCTGGATCGATGACGAAGTTCTGCCCCAGTCGTTTGGTGGGGTGGATGCCGATTTGGTCGGCGATGCGCCGGATGTCGGTTGCTCCCAGGAGGCGGTCGCTCTCGGTTTTAGTGTTCATGTCGGTTTGCTGCTCGGCGGGTGTGGTTGGGGATTAGTAGTTATGATGTACGTTCCAGTAGCTCATGGCCGCACTAGGACTGCCGTACCGCTGTGCGATGTAGTAGAGGCCCCAATCAATCTGGACAGCAGCATCGTCACGCCAATTGGCTCCGAATAGCGCCATCTTGGAGCCAGGGTTAGACTGGGGAATGCCGTAAGCAGGTGAACTGGGGTTCTGAGCATACCAGAGCCAGCTTGACTCCTTGTTCCAGAGCGTCACTAGGTCATTGAATTGCGAACCCGTCCATCCGCGCTGGGCGGCGGCGCCCCCGGCGTAGACCTGGGCTACACCAGGTTCCGCATGCCAAAGACCGTCACGAGATGGGCTCGGCGCTGGCGACGGGGCTGGTTTGTTCTCGGGCTGAGTTGGAGCCGGTGTGCTTGGTTGTTCCGGCTTGGTTGTCTGCGGAGGCTTGGTCTGTGTTGGCGTAGGGGCCGGTGTCGTTGCCGACTGCGAATCCTTGCTGGGCGAGGGGCTCGGAGATGGCGTCTTCTGGGCCTGTTGGGAATCCTTGTCTGTGTCCTTGGACTGCTGCCCGCTGTTCTGTTCCTCCTTCGGCTTGTCGGGACCGACGGCCACCACCTGATCCACTGGCATGGCTACGGTCTCTTCCTTGATCACCTGCTCCGATTCGGCCTGTCCGTCCACGTAGGTGACCTGTATGGTCTGCAGTCGTTGACCGGCTACGCCCGCCTGTCGCACCTGGGTCTGACCGGGCGCCAGGCTCGGATCGACCACGGTCCTCGTGGCGAAGGGTATGGGGATTGTTTTTTGAGTGTTTCCGTGGGTGACCCGTTGGACCCGCAGCACGGTGGTGCCCTGGTCATGCTCCACGCTGACCCGGTCCTCCTTGCCCAGCACGATGCCCTTGGAGTCCAGTATGGATGCGGCTGGGAGCTTGCCGTCAGGGGCCACCGAGGTCTTCCCGTCAGCTATGACAGTGACCGGTCCTGCCTGGTTGATGACCAGGCCGCCGGTCAGCTGGTTATAGACATTGCCCACATCCACGGTGACCTTCATGGCCTGCTTGCGGTTCTCCTCGAAGAATCCCAGCAGCTGGTCCATGCTGGTGGCTGTGGTCCAGAAGGGCACCCGCTGGCCCTGGATGACGATGGTGGTCTGATAGGCGGAGCGCACAGTGACAGCCGCATGGTTGCGCAGCTGGCCTCCGGAGGTGGAATCGACCAGGTCGTGGGTCTTGACCTTGATTCCCTGCTCGCGCAGCAGACCGTCCACGCTATAGGCATAGGTGGTCACCATTTTGGTCTGCCCGTTGACGCTCAATGCCACGCTTTTGCGTGCGGAAATGAAGAAAGTCAGGACCATGGCCAGAACGACCAGGAGGGCGCAAGAGACCACGCGAATCCTTCTGAGCACGACGAAACGCCGCGGTGTCCAGCGTCTGGCCATGTGCTCGCCTCCCCGTTCCTGCCTTGTCTGTACCCGGCAATTCTAGCGGTGAGGGCATGGACTGAGGCCGCACAATCCGCAAGGTCGGGCAAATATCCACATTTGTCGCAGAGGGATGGCAATAAAAAAGCCGACTTAACCGTCATCGGTCAGTCGGCTTTTCAAGACCCGGGCCCTGGGCCGGCGGATCAACGTCAAGAGGACGGGAATGAAGGGGAATGATCCCGTCCTCGAATACGAACGGAGATGGTTGGGGAAAAGCTCCGTTCGTACTTCGGAGAACGAGCCTCCGAAATGACTTACTCGAGGGAAGTATTTGTAATTATCCAGGTAATGTCCATTATTATAGCCTGCCCGGAGACAAAGCTGAATAGTCGAATTTAATAGTTCGTTCCTGGCGTAGAGCCTCCTGTCAGAGTCGAACTGACGACCTGCCGCTTACAAGGCGGCTGCTCTGGCCAACTGAGCTAAGGAGGCGGTCCCGGTGGTCCATTACAGCATTCCGGGCCGCGGTACGGAATGATATCGTACCATCACCGTCCCCCAAGGGGACGCTGGACGCGAAATTTCTCTCGACCTGCCTGGTTCAGTTCAGTGAGCGCGGTTGGCCGGATGCACCGATGGCCGGCATGGCGCCCTTGACGCCCACCTTGGACTGGTCCAGGCCCAGAGCCTTGAGCAGGCCCGTGCGGTAGTCCAAGCCCGCCTGGGACAGGTTGCCCAGCTCCCAGTAATTGCCATTGATGCGGACCGTGGGCGTGGTCATCTGCCCCTTGTTGGACCCGGAGGGATTCCAGAGCTCCTTGCGCAGAGGGGTGTAGGTGTCCATGGCCTTGATCCAGTCCCGGTAGTGGCCCTTGACCGCCTGCTCGGCAACCTTGGGATCAACCCCGGCCTTGATGGCCTGCTGGCGGATCTTGTCGTTGCTGATGGGGTGGTAGTCGGACTCGTCCGGTTGGAAGTCCTTGGCGTAGAGATTGGCGATGAAGGGCAGCAGGTGGTCGGGATCGTGCTGGGCCACGTAAATGGCGGCCGTGCCCGTCCTGCTCGAGTAGTTGTCGGTGGAGAGCCGGTCCATGAAGCTCATGGGGTAGATGACCAGGTTGATCTGCCCGGCATCCACCAGACCGGTCAGGGTGGAGTCCAGCCCCCGATGCAGGGCGCCACAGCCTGGGCACATGAAGTCCATATAGATCTCCACGGTCGGAGCCTTGGCCACCGGCTTGTTAAGCCCCTGGGAGCTGATCAGGAAGCCGCCCTGGTCATTGGCGGCTGAGGGCTTTTCCTTGACCTTTGCGACGGCCTGGCGGGCTTGCTCCAGGTCCTGGGTCTTGACCGGGCGATGGCTGCGCCAGTAGAGGAATCCGCCCAGAGCGATCAGAGCGATGAGCACCACGGTGACGATAACGCCGATCATGGTCTGCTGGCGGCGCTCCTTGGCCTCCTGGAGCCGCCGGGCCTCTTCCTGGGCCTTGAGCGCGGCCTTGCGGTTCTGCTTGCCCTTGGACATGACCTGGATCCTTTCCTTGGCGTACTGAGCATAGTGTAGCCGCCAGGGGTGGAGCGCGGCCTCAGGCGCGCAGGAGGTGGATGGGGGCCCAGTCCATGGAGGGCTGGGCAATCAGCCCAGCCAGGAGGACCGCCACAATCAGTAGCCAGATCAGGAGCAGGATCCACCTGCGGTGGGGGCTGCTCGCCGCCTCGGGAACCTGACGGCCCATGAGGATGCGACCCGCCGCCAGACGCAGGACCATGTTGCCGCTGTTGGCCTTGGGGGCTGAGCGGTCCTGCATGGGCAGTGTTGTCAACAGCCAGCCCGCCAGCGTCGCCAGGGCCATGGCCAGTCCGCCGGCGGACAGGGGTCTGGCCGCTGGCAGGGGGACGGTCAGCAGGTGCTCGCCCAAGGTCAGGCCTGCGCGAACGGTGGTGAGGGCGCCCGCCCAGGTCAGTGGCAGAGCAACCAAGGCTTGGACGAGGATCATGCCCGGCAGGCGGAGTAGGGCGGCTGCCAGGCCCTTAAGCAGGTGCCAGGGGAAGGCAGCTGCGTTCAACAGACGGTCGGTGCTCCGTCGAGGGCCTTCGCGGCGCAGCTCCCGTTCGATCTGGGCTTTTATGCTCCATCCTGCGGTGCTCAGGGCCCAGAGGAGGATTCCGGCGGAGACCAGTGCCGAGACCGGGGCCAGAGCTGTCAGCAGGGCGGGAAGGATTCCCAACATGACCAGGCAGGGGGTTCCGGCCTTGAGGTAGCGCAGACGTCGCATCTGGGCGGGGGGCTGGTCTCCCAGCCAGTGGGCGTTCGCCTCGTTGCGGTATCCGCTGGGCAGAGGTTGTGCCGGGGGCAGCGGATCCTGAACGGTGGTGGCTTGAAGATCTTGGCGATCTGCTAAGGGTTGTTGGTCCTGCCAGGCCTGTGTCTGCTCCTGCTGCTCCTGGTCTGCAGGCAGGGGATTCAAGAGGCTGGTGGGCTGTTCCGAGTCGGGCAGGAGGGTCGTCTGCTCATCGGCTCCGTTATCTGTCGGAGGTTGTGACCAGGCCGTCCGCGGACTATTCGGATCAGCCTGCGTAATAGGCGGCATGGGCATGGTGGCCGGCTCAACGACCATGGTGGGCGAGTCGGCCTGCCCCTCAGCCTCCGAAGAGCCGCCGCCAAAAGGGCGCATCGTCTCCTGACTGCCCTTGTCGTCTTGCTCCCCTTGCCAGGCCTGCGGATCCATGGCATCCCGGCTGATGGCCTCCAGGAGCTCCTGGGGTGTGCAACGCGCGCCTCGGTCGGGGGAGAGGGCCGAGCGCAGGGCTCTCATGGTGCCGACGGGCAGCCCGGACAGGTCGGCATTGCCTGAGGCCTCCCGCTCCAGGACCGCCATCATGGGTTTGTCGCCGAAGACCGCCCGCCCGGTGGCAGCATAGGCCAGAACGGCGGCAGTGCTCCACCAGTCGGTTTTCTGGTCGGCCTCGGCTCCGTCGATGATCTCCGGGGCGATGAAGCCGGGGGTCCCCATGACCAGCCCGGTCCTGGTCACGTGGCTCTGCCCCTGGCCCATGGCGATGCCAAAGTCCACCAGTACCGGCCCCGAGACCGAGATCATGACATTGGTGGGCTTGATGTCTCGGTGGACGATGCCCGCCTGGTGGACGGCTGCGACGGCATCGGTCAGTTTGCGTGCCAGCCGCTCCAGGTCGTCGCCACGATAGGGGCCGTTGACAGCCACGTCGTCGCGAAGGTTGCGCCCCTCAATCAGCTCGGTCACGATGAAGGCCAGGGCATCATCAAGTTCCATATCCACAATCCTGCAGACACCTGGATGGCGAATCCGTTGCAGGGCCAGAGCCTCGCGTCGCAGGCGCTCGCGGGCCGAGGCGCGTTCCTGTACATCGGGGCTGTCTGGCGAGACCTGGTCCTCCTCCAGGGATTCCCGCAGAATCTTCATGGCGTAGTCCTGGCCACCGCCATCCCGTGCGCGCCAAACGGACCCCATGGCGCCGCCGCCCAGGGGCTCGATCAGGGTGTAGCCCCCGACCAGCCGTCCCGGCCTCAGGTCCAAACCCTCAAGATCGCTCATATCTCCATTGTGCCCCGACTGGTTGAAAAGCACCTGATTGCGGTCCCTGCTGTTTCGCCGCGTCCGAGATTGCCGCGAATGGCTCGACTGCTGACGACATAATGCGTAAACAGGCGTTGATACAATATTCTCGGCGGGGAAACATACAAAACAACAGAAAGAAGGGGCTTCCATGGAAGCTTCGCGCTTTGAAAAGGGATCCGAGGCCTTGGCCGCCATCGATGGCAAGGGAGGCCAGGCTGTCATCGACTCCCTTCAGGACATAGCGCCGGACCTTGGCCGTTGGATTGTCGAATTCGCCTTTGGCGACATATACACCCGGAAAGGACTCGATCTTCAGCAGCGCGAGTTGGTCACCATAGGCAGTCTGGTGACGCAGGGAGACACGGCTCCACAGCTGGCCGTTCACATCCAGGGAGCCCTGAATGTGGGGCTGAGCAAGCAGGCCGTGGTCGAAGCCATACTCCAATGTGCTCCCTACGTGGGATTCCCCAGGGTCATCAACGCGATCAACGTGGCCAGGACGGTCTTTGAGCGCGATTCTGAAGATTCCGACAAGCACGAGGATTGAGTCGACGACGGTGAACACGTCGAATTCAGGCCTTGGTGTATAGTGGGCACTGGCTCAAGGGAGAGTTTCTCTTAACCACAAAACAGAAAACCGTCGCATGGCCATGCCGATGTCGGTGTTGACCCCGGGACGGAAACCACAGTGAAAATCAACCCTTCACTACGGATCGTTCGGCACGTACCTGCCGATGAAAGGATGAACAATGGCAGAAGTGGTATTCGACCACGTCACTCGTATCTACCCGGGCAACGATGAGCCCTCGGTCAGTGACCTCAGTCTGGACATCAAAGACGGTGAATTCCTTGTTCTGGTAGGGCCTTCCGGCTGCGGAAAGTCCACCACCCTGCGCATGTTGGCCGGCCTGGAGGAGGTCAACAAGGGCCGCATCATGATTGGTGACAAGGACGTGACGACCATGCAGCCCAAGGACCGCGACATCGCCATGGTCTTCCAGAACTACGCTCTTTACCCCCACATGACAGTGGCCGACAACATGGGCTTCGCCCTGAAGATCGCCGGCACCCCCAAGGATCAGATTCGCCAGCGGGTGGAGAAGGCCGCTGAGGTGCTGGATCTGACTGAATACCTGGACCGCAAGCCCAAGGCTCTGTCCGGTGGTCAGCGTCAGCGTGTGGCCATGGGCCGCGCTATTGTGCGTCAGCCCAAGGTCTTCCTGATGGATGAGCCTCTGTCCAACCTGGACGCCAAGCTGCGTGTCCAGACCCGTACACAGATCGCCGCTCTGCAGCGCCAGCTGAACGTCACCACCCTGTACGTGACCCACGATCAGACCGAGGCTCTGACCATGGGTGACAGGATTGCCGTCATCAAGCTGGGCGTCCTGCAGCAGGTGGGTGCGCCTACCGAGCTTTACGATCGGCCGGAGAACGTCTTCGTGGCCGGCTTCATCGGCTCGCCTTCCATGAACATCAACATTCACCCCGTGGTCAACGGCCAGGCCAAGATCGGTGAGGACACCATCAGCCTGCCGCGCGAGGCCGTCGACAAGCTGACCCCCGAGGACCAGGGCAAGATTGTCGTGGGCTTCCGTCCCGAGAATGCCTCTCTGGCCAGTGCCTCCGATCCGGATGCCTTCTCCCTGAAAGTGGCCAACGTGGAGGATCTGGGCTCCGACGGCTATATCTACGGCAACATTCTGACCGACAACAGCGCGGCTGAGCAGGCCATCGTCATGTCCGACCAGAACAAGCTGACCACCATCCGTGTCAACCCGCGCGACCTGCCCAAGGTGGGCGACGTGGTCAAGATCCACATCGATCCTGACAAGATGCACCTGTTCTCCCCGGCCAGCGAGCTGCGGCTGAACTGAGCATTCCTGTGACCCTGTGGTTCGGCCACGGTTTCCCGCCGAGCCGCAGGGCCCGTATCGATCATTGATATCATCTCCTTTCCTTGTTGACCGGGTGACCAGGAGCCCCGCGCGGCGCATCCGTGCGGGGCTCTTCCCGTATAGGATGGGCGGCGATGGGATGGATGAAGCATGACTAGCGTGAACATCAACCGGGCGACGGCCTCCTCTCTGGACCCCCGTGCCCTGAAAGCCACCTCGATAAAGACCACGGCCGATCCCTCCTCCGAGCAGGAACCGGCTGCCCTGCATATCACGGCCACCAGCTCCAACCCCAGGATGTTCACCCTGCCCTGGGAGCGGCCGCTGGCTACCTGGCCCCGGGATCTGCTGGCCAACCTGCCCAGAGGCATCTCCCGGCACGTGGTGCGCTTCGTCCACGTGGGCGACGATGTCTACGCCATGAAGGAGATCACCCAGAGGGTGGCTGAGCGGGAGTACGAACTCCTGCGCAAGCTGCAAAAACTGGAGCTGCCCACGGTCAACCCCATCGCTGTGGTCACCGGTCGACACACTCGCGAGGGCGAGCCTCTTGAGGCCATGCTGGTCACCCAGCACCTGAAGTTCTCGCTGCCCTACCGTGCCCTCTTCGCCCGCAATCTGCGCCCGGACACGGCTGAACGTCTAATCGATGCCCTTGCGGTTCTTCTGGTACGGCTCCATCTGGCCGGCTTCTACTGGGGCGATGTCTCGCTTTCCAACGTGCTCTTCCTGCGTGATGCCGACGCCTTCTCGGCTTTCCTGGTCGATGCCGAGACCGGCGATCTGCACCCCAGCCTGACCGATGGACAGCGCGAGTACGACATCGACTTGGCCAGGACCAACATCATCGGCGAGCTCATGGATCTGGATTCCGGCAACCTGCTGGCCGGTGAGGTGGACGAGGTCGGTGTAGGCAACCGGCTGGTGGACCGCTATCACTCCCTCTGGAGCGCCCTGACGGACGTGGACAGCTTCGACCCGGATGAGATGTGGAAAATCGAGCGCCGCGTCAACAGGCTCAACGAACTGGGATTCGACGTGGACGAGCTGGAGATGAAGACCGAGGAGGACGGCAACCGGGTGCTGGTGCGCCCAAGGGTGGTCGATGCCGGCTACGCCTCCCGCAAGTTGCTGCGGCTGACCGGTCTGGATGTGCAGGAGAACCAGGCCCGGCGGCTGCTCAACGATCTGGACGCCTATCGGGCATCCACCTGGCGGCAGGGTGAGGACCTGGAGATTGTGGCCACCGACTGGATGCGTGAGGTCTTCGAGCCTACTGTGCGTATGATTCCGCCGGAGTACCGTTCGCAGATCGAACCGGCCCAGTTCTTCCATGAGGTGCTGACCCACCGCTGGCTGATGGCCGAGAAGGCCGGTCACGATGTGCCCATGGCCGAGGCCGTGCAGAGCTACATCAGTGAGTCCCTGCCCGAGTACCGGCTGGACTCCGAGGACATGAAGACCATCAACGAAGAGGCCGATGCCGGGGTGGTCGACGACGAGATGAATTGGCAGGGCGCCCATGCCCAGGCCGGTCAGGGTGAGCAAGTCACCAGAGATCAGGCCGACAAGGACGCAGATGGCCATGATGGGGTGGCTGACCAGACTAATGCTGAAGGCCAGACCGGAGCAGACACCCGGACGAACCGTGACCGGGCTAGCGAAGAGGTGCAGTCACAGCCAGCCTTCGAGGACGCGAATGGAGGCCGAAGTTCGCTGAGGTCGGTCTACGCCCCCGGCAGTCTGGATGCTGCTGCCGACCAGGACGATCAGGACGACGCGGTCTGGGCTTCCAGCTGATTGATTGGCTTGTGCGGCAATGGTCTGCTGTTTGCTGGCTGCTGCAGGCAGGCTGTTGCCGCTTGGCATGCCCGTCTCCGGATTGTCGGTGTTTGCCTGGTGGATTATTTGGCTTGGCTGGTGGACCGTCGGCGTGCCATGGCTACGGCGTAGAGGCTGATGCCGGCCGCCACCGAGGCGTTCAGGGATTCCACCGAGCTGGAGATGGGGATGGAGGCCAGGGCATCGCAGTTCTCGCGGACCAGGCGGCTCAGCCCCTTGCCTTCGGAGCCCAGGACCACCACCAGCGGATCGGTCTCGAAGCCTGTCTCGCCCACAATGGCGCTGCCTGCGCCGTCCAGGCCAACCGCGTAGTAACCGCGTTCCTTGAGCCCTTGGATGGCCTTGGTCAGATTGACCACGCGGGCCACAGGCAGATGGGCGGCGGCTCCGGCGGAGACCTTCCAGGCTGCGGCTGTGACCGAGGCGCTGCGTCGCTCGGGCAGAATTACACCAGAGGCCCCGAAGGCTGCTGCTGAACGGATCACTGCCCCCAGATTCTGCGGGTCGGTGACCCCGTCCAGGGCGATGAACAGCGGGCGGGCGGCAACCTTGGTCGCCTGGTCGGCCCCTTCCAGCGCAGCCGAGTGCTTCTCGGCCCTATCGACCAGGCTCTGCAGGGATGCGTACTGGTAGGGCTGCACCTTGAGGACCACGCCCTGGTGGTTGCTGGACCGGGCGATGCGGTTCATCTCCAGGCGGTCGGCTTCCAGCAGGTTGAGTCCCTCCTGACCTGCCAGCCTTACGATTTCTCTGGTCCTGTCGTCGTGTTCCATCCGGGCGGCCAGATAGAGCTGGCTGGCCGGGACGCCTACACGCAGGGCTTCCAGGACAGCGTTGCGGCCGATGACCAGGTCGTCGGAATCAGAGGTGAACCGGTCGGCCCGGCGCCGGGCTGCCAGACGTGGATCGGCCGCCTGCCTGCGCTGGGCCGCCTGCCGGGCCTTGTATGCCTTGTGATAGACGCGATCCTCTGCCTTGGGGGTAGGCCCCCGGCCGCGCAGCTTGTTGCGGTGCTTGCCACCCGAACCCTTGGTCGGGCCTTTCTTGTTAGCCATGTCTTCAGTGTAAAGGCAGGCGGGAACCGGTCAGATGTCCGTCGACCTCAATGCCTACAGGGCGAAGACACACTGTAACCAGGCCGTGTGAGTCATCCCAGAGCGGCCACCTGATCAGAATCCGGGAACTCCATCCACTCGACCGGGGACTGTCCCTTCGATGCAGGGGTGACGGCGATGTGGGCCATGGATGCCCGGCCCGAGGCCCCATGCCAGTGTCTGACGCCTGCCGGGCAAAAGACTACGTCGCCGGGTTCCAGTCTGCGCGGCTGATGGCCCTCCTCCTGCTCCCACCCCTGACCGGCGGTGACAATTAGGAGCTGGCCATGCGGATGGGTGTGCCAACGGTTGACGCACCCGGGCGCGAAGGTCACATTGCTGGCCGAGCATTCCGCGTCCGGATCGGTCAGGCGATGCAGCCAGACATGACCGGTGAAGTTGGGGCCGTCAGCCGAATCTCCCAAGGGGTAGGGCCCTGAATCCGGCTCGGTCCCGGCTTTGGATGGGATTGCAGCACTGTCCTGGTTCTCACCGTAGACCTCCTTGGCCAGGTCGAAGGCCGACCATGCCTTGGGCCAGCCTGCGTAGAAGGCCAGGTGGGTGATCAGCGCCACCATTTCTGTGCGGGTGACGCCATTGCTCTTGGCCATGGCCATGTGGCTCTTCAACTGGGGGAAGAGTCCCATGCTCATCAAGCCTGCGCAGGTGATCATGCTGCGGTCCCGAGCCGAAAGTTCGTCCTCGCGGGACCAGACCTGGCCGAAGAGCATGTCGTCGTTCAGGTGGGCGAATTGTGGCGCGAACCGACCGAGCCGGTCGTGGCCCGCAGTTTGTTTGATTGCCATGGGTTAGTCTCCTTGCCATCATTGTGGCCGGGTCATTCCGGCAGATTCAGCTATACCCCTTCGAGTGCGCTCGAAGTCAAGGTGCCCAGACTGTCCCGGATGGTCAACGAGGTAGGCAGGGCCAGGGCTCCGCGGTCCTCGGTGACAGGTGGGATGCCGGCTTTGCGCAGCCGAGCGATCAGGGCGGCCTGTTGACGGGACTGCCCGGTCTCGGGCTTCCGACCCAGCAGAATATCAGCTGCGGCATGTCCTATGGCTCTGCGGGGGATACGAATCGTAGCTACGGCCGGCTTGACGACAGGAGCGACCATGGTGTTGTCAAATCCGAGGACGCCGACCCTGTCGGGCACGGTGATTCCTTTGGACTGCAGCTCCAGAATGACACCGGCGGCGATTAGATCATTGTAAGCGACCACGGCATCGGGAGGTTCCTGCTCCAGTGCGATGACGGCCTGCCTACCGCCTTGGACAGTAGGATTCACCGGACCAATTCGTCGGCATTCCAGCCCTATAGTCCGGCTGAGTGCTTGCAGGCTCTCCCAGCGGGATCGGTCGGACCAGGCCCCCACACGGCTGGCTATGTACACTACAGACCGTCTTCCCTGACGCCGTAGCAGTTCCAGGGCTTGGGCCAGGCCGGTGGAGGCATCGGGCAGGACAGAAGGAAGGCCTTCCATGGGGCGGTTGAGGATTACAAGAGGCAGGCGTCGTCCCAGGCGCCGGGCCGTTGACGCCCGGACCTGATCGGTGGCCAGGATGATTCCACGGGTATGGCCGACCAGGCTTTCCAACAGGTCTTCCGTGCGCCCCAGCTCGGTTCCGGCTTCGATGATGCCGACTGCACCTTGTTCAGGAAGTGCCTCCTGAGCGCCGGCAAGGATCTGGGAGGAGATTCCGTTGGAGGTGTCCTGGACCAGAAAGGTGATCATGACTGGACCGGTCGCATCCCTACTGGGAGGACGGTCGGGCAGGGGGTATCCCATGGATCGGGCCAGGGAGCGGATATGGTCGGCGGTCTGCGAGTTCAGTCGACCGGGATTGTTGAGCGCGCGGGAGACCGTGGACGGGGACACTCCGGCCCTTGCGGCCACATCGATCATGCGCACGCGTCGGTGCCCTTCCCGCCCCTGTGCGGGCTCCGGGGATTTCCTGGACAAGCCTGATGCTCCGTTCCTTGCCTGATATGGCTGCACTGGCATTGTAGACGGCCTGCCTGCAGGTCGGCGCTGATGCGTCCGAAGACCTCCTCGGTCAGCGGATAGCAGCGGATCAGCAGGACCGAGATGGTGAACATGGCAGCCGGTACCAGGCCCACAGCCAGCCGCATGTTGGTGCCCAGGGCCGGATCCTGGGCAACATTCATGCCTGGCCTGTAACCCAGGAAAGACAGGATGGCCGGCCCCGCCCATCCATTGATGGCCGCTCCGACCTGGCGGGTGATGCTGAGGGCGGCCATGGAGGCTCCGGCAGTGTTTCCGTTGCCGGTCCGCCACTGCTCGTACTGGACCGAATCCGCCTGCATGGCCCAGATGCAGGGGGTGATGACCTGCACTCCGATGCCGTTCAAGGCTATGCAGGCGACTGCAGGCCAGGCGGATCGGACCAGGATGAAGGCCAGCGAGGATCCGATGACCATCAGCCCGCCCAAGGTCCAGGTGCCTCGCTTGCCCAGACGCTGCACCAGCCAGGGCGAGCAGGGGGCTACAACCACCCCGGCAAGGACGCCCACCAGGGTCAAGGCGAAGGTGATTCGTCCGGTCTGCCCAGGGTTGCCGACGGTCAGGACCTCCTTGGCGACGATTGGGGCCAGCGAAGCCACCGGGTTGGTCATGAACAGGGTGGCCAGACAGACCACCAGCAGGGGCCGATTGTCGGCCAGGAGTCGCAGATCCTCTTTCAGGGAGGTGCGAGGGGCTGCTGGAGGTAGGTAGCGCTCCCTGGTGGTCCGGGCCATGATCAGATAGCCCAGGGAGCCCAGCAGACAGCAGGCGGCGACCACCGGAAGAAAGAGGCGGGAGGGGTCCATGTCGTTGACCCGCGGTGCCAGGGTAAAGGTCAGGATGACCCCTGCCGCCGCTCCGCCGAAGGTGCGGGAGGCAGCCAGGCGCTGGCGGTCATCGGGGTCCCGGGTCATGGCTCCCAGAAGGGCCCCGTAGGGCACGCCGCCCAAGGCCCCGAGGAGTTGATAAAGCAGGTAGGTGGCGATGGCCCAGCCGATGCGTACCGCCATGGGGGCGCCCGCCGGAATGGTGTACATCAGGGTGACGGAGATCATCATCGGCAGGCCGAAGATGACGACAAGCCGCCGCAGACCGCCCTCCCGGTCTTTGTCGCGTCCGTCGGTGATTCTTCCGGCGACCAGGTAGACCAGGGCCTGGAAGAGGTGGGCTCCCAGGAAGATGTCGGCCACCAGCATGGGATCCATGCCCAAGTAGAGGTAGTAGGTGGTCAGAAAGAGGTTGGTCATCTGCCAGCCGACGTTGTTGGCGGCATCGCCCAGTCCGTAGCCCAGGATGGCGGACCTGGGCAGGGACTCAGCACTCATGGTCGCCCTCGGTGATGAGGCAGGGAAGGGAGGCGGGGGATTCCGGTCCGGCTCCTGCCGCATTGATGGCGCTGACGCTGACCGTGTACTTGCCGGGTGTCAGATCATCGAGGGTCAGGGTGGTCTGTTTTGCAGCCAATCGCAGTCTCGTATTCTGCCCACTTCCCATTTCGCGCATGGTGACCAGATAGCCCTGTAGAGGGATGCCTCCATCGTTCGGGGGAGACCAGGATGCCTGCATGGTTTTACCGGAAGAGGTCAGCCCGGGTTTGGCCGGACGCCCGGGCGCATGCCCGAGGATTAAGGGATCGCCTTGGGAAGAGGTGGGTGAGACCCGGCCATCCTCGGTGGTGAAGGCTGCCATGACCCGGTAGATGCCTGGTGGAATCTGCCGGAAACTATGGGTCTGTTGGTCGGCGGGCAGCCAGACGGTCGGCTTGGGCTCATGATTGTCAGACGGTTTCAGGGTCAGTTCGCACCCTGAAAACCCGCGTGGGACATGGTCAACAGTCAGACGGACGGTCATGTCTGCCGGGTCAATGCTGACCTGGGGGTCGCTGGGCCTGGGCAGCGTCGGATCGGTCCTTTCGGCTTTGGGGGGTCCCATACGCAGCTCAAGCAGGTCCGCTGGTTCGCCGATGCCCGTGGAGTTGCACTCCTGCAGGATCATCCGCCAGGTGCCGAAGGGGATCCCGTCCAGGTCGGCCCGTCCCTGAGGCCGGTCTAGGTAGAAGGTCATAGCCCGGCCTTTTCGGTCACGCAGAAGGACCTGGGCGGTGCGGGGCGCGTCGGCCTGGTGTCGGATCGGTCCGTGCTGCCAAGCCAGGCGCAGGCGGTGTCCATGAGGCTGGGCGTCGATACTTTGGGGAGCTGCAGGTATGGCCGGCAGACGATGGCGAGAGAAGGCCATGATCTGGCTCAGCTGCAAGGCGTACCGTCCTCCCTGATAAGGGTTGGCTCGCAGCCGGGTTGCCTCGATTTTGATAAACCTGATATTGCTCATTGGGGCGAAGTCGAAGGCCTGTGGCCTACCGTCCGCCGGCAGCGGATAGTTGTGGCGGCTGCAGACCTTGGTCCAGCTGCGACCGTTCGATGAAAGGCTGATGGAGAAGTCCAGCGGAAAGCCCTGACCCTGGTTGGGGTCGGTCGACCTGCTGCCGGTTGCGTACTCCACCACGCCGAAGGAACCGGTGCCTGACTGCTGGCTGGCATCTCCAGACGGATTGCGACCCCGGGGCGCTAGGACCACCTGGGATAGGGTGGCAGCCTGCCGCATCTCCAGGAGAATCCACTCCGGGCGGTTCCGGTTGCCGACGGAGCTGGACCAGCCGAATCGGTCGTAGGCGGCTCCGAGACGGCCGTCGACCAAGGCGGCCCTTGTCCACCCTGGCAGATCAGCTTGGGAGGAGACCTGGACCCGGGCCCCTGCGGCAAGATTGGCCCGGGCCTGTCGGGGAGGCCGCCGCCCGGCGGTGAAGGTGACCGTTACCGTGGCCGTCTCCTCCAGCTCTCCACGAAAGCGCACGCGGGCTCGATAGAGATGTCCGGGTTCCAGGCCGGAGGGATTGACGGTGTAGTAGATATCCTGCTCGTGGCGCAGGTTCCCGTTCATGCTTTCCAGGCTGAAGGCGCCCTCGGCATCCTCCAGGATCTTGGCGCTCCAGCGCTCGCTCATTGCGCTGCCCTCCTGACGCAGATGGATGCAGTGTTTAACCTCTCTTGATACCCATTCCACCCGGCCCAGGTCGATGCGGGGGTGTGCGGTCCCCAGCCGTGGCGGAGCGACATGGTCGATCCACCCCAGGAAGTTCTCCTCCCGGAAGACCTGCCTACCCTGCTTGCGCACGCACAGGATCAGAAGGAGTCGGGCCCCCTGGCTGGCCCGATCCCTGGGCACGGTGATGGTCACGGGTACGGTCCGCCAGGATGCATGTGGGACCCGCACCCGTCGGCGACCTCGGTCGACAACTACCTGTCTGCCCTCTGGGCCACGCTGCCAGGCCACTTGCCAGACCAACTCAAGGTCGGTTCCCCCACGTTCCTCGTCATTGTGAACGATGATGGTGCGTCGGCTGGTCATTCCGCGCGGGTAGATCCTGTGGGGCTGGCCTAGGCGCGGTTCACGGTCGAATTCCTTGTCGTAGGCGGCGACATCTGCGAAGGAGGCGGCTATATATCCAAAGGCGGGCCCCTCCTGCCAGGGTTCGTCCTCACCGCGCCAGGGATCGAACTGGGGACGCAGCAGCCTTTTAGGGTTAAGCCCCCTGCGGATTCTGCGCCGGTCCGGTTCCAGGCAGGCCTCGATGTTGTCGTAGATGAAGGCGGAAATGCAGAAAGGCTTCCAGTCGACCACTCGCGTGGTCCGTATGCCCCTGGTCACCCGTCCGACCTCCCGGCTGAAGTCCGCCCGGGAGATGGTGTCCGGATCGCCGTTGAGACGGCCGTGGTAGATGTCGACAATCCGTCCCTGCCCATCGTAGCGGGGGATGCCTGCGGTGGAGACGGAGAATTCCTCACCTGCTGCCAGGGGCAGGGGCGAATCGATGTCGTAGAGGGCATAGATGTTTGGAGCCGAAGTCATGCCAGAGGGATACCCGCCGTAATAGTGGCGGGAATCCTCATCGGTAATGGGAGCATTGAAGCCATCATTGACCACTGGCCGGGTGCCGTCCTGCTCCTGCACGGCCGCTTGCAGGGCTGGGATGAGCAGGTCGCCATCCTTGGGGTTCCATGCCTCGTTGGTGGTGGACCAGAGGACGATGCTGGGGTGGTTCCGGTAGGCCCGCACCCACCGCCGCGTCCACTCGGCATAGTGGCCAATGGCTTCAGGGCCGTAGCTCATGTGGAAGGGCGGATTCAGTTGCACGTTGGCTGGAGAGCCTGGATTCCAGAAGGCTGTCTCCTCCTCAAGGAGCATGCCGGTCTCGTCGGCGCGGTCGGCCAGGGCTTGCGAGGGGACTGAGCGGATGTGGTTGCGCAGGATGTTGAAGTTGGCATGTCGATAGGCGTCAACCCAGGCCTTGGTCATGTCCAGGCCGGATTGGTTGTCGTCAAGGATCAGCCCATAGGCATCGCCGGCCTCGTTGATCAGGTCGCGGCTGCCCTGGTTGAGTAGGCAGAGGGAGTCGCCGCGCAACCGGATGGGGATGCCGTTGAGCAGGTACCGATCTCCCTGGCGCTGGAATTGCCGGAAGCCGAATCGCTCCTGGGAACGGTCGACCACATGGCCGCCGACGTCGAGAAGAGCCTGCATGACATAGAGAAAGGGATCGGCACGGGACCAGTAGTGAGCATCCGGCCAGGCCGTCTGCAGGTGGACGACCTTGGAGGAGCGGGGACTCAGGGAGCAGGACACCGGGTTGAAGGCCAAGACGGCCCGGCCCCTGCGCATTGAAGGTTTCCAGGGGCGTACCTTGGCCCTGAACCGCAGATCGCATGGGCGCTCGCTGGTGTTGATCAGCGTTGCATTGAGCTCCAGCCGGTCGTTGGAGGGGTCGGCGTCGCCGCCCAGATCGGGGATGATTTGCAGGTCTTCGATGCGGATCTTGGGCCTGCTGCTGAGCCAGACGTCGCCGCCCAGCCCCAGCCGTCCAACCAGGTTCTCAGTGCCGAAGGGGAAGAGCAACCGATCGGGTCCTTCTGCAGAGGTCAGGGCATCGGCGGGAAGGGATTTGACACTCCAGATTTCAATCCTTATTTGGTTGCGTCCGGCATGAACCGCCTTGGTGACGTCCAGATCATAGGGGAGCAGCGTCATCAGATAACCCTTGGTGGATGACGGCCCCACTGGAATTGCATTGATCGACACCTTGCCCAGGGTGGCAAGGGCATCCAGGTGCAGGATTATATCCTCGTTCGGGTCAAGGGCGTTCAGGAAGAATTCCTTGAGGTAGACGCCATGGTGCAGATCCCGGCTCCAGGAGTCCGGATAGCCGGTGGTCTCCGGCAGGCTGTCCCACCAAGTGGGCACCATGACGGGATATCCCCGGTCTCCGTCGTTGGGGTGGAAGTCCCAGATGCCGTTGAGATTGAGTTTCACGCCGCCTCGCCTCGCTGCCTGCTGATGTCGGTTCCCGATCGGCCATCATGGCCGGTCAACAGGCAGGGTACATCGTATTAAGGCATTGCCATTTATTGCCAATCTGGTCCCGAGAAGTAAGGGTGGCCAGAGCTTGCTTCAAGCATGGCGGCTGAAGGCAGACTTCCGGCCTGGGCATTTGGGGATTGTCGACGAATATGCAGACACAGGCATGCAGGTGCCAGGCCTTTATGGTCCTGGCTTGGGGTGATTAGTCTGAGACGTCGGCCTTGTAGAAGTTGATGTAGGAGCGGGAAGGAGTTGGGCCGCGCTGGCCTTGGTAGTGGGAGCCGTTGTGCTTGGACCCGTAAGGGTATTGAGCGGGCGAGGAGAGCTGGAAGAAGCACATCTGGCCGATCTTCATGCCAGGCCAAAGTTTGACCGGCAGGGTGCTCACGTTGGACAGCTCCAGGGTGATGTGACCTTCAAAACCCGGATCGACGAACCCGGCGGTGGAGTGGGTCAGAATGCCCAAGCGGCCCAGGGAGCTTTTGCCCTCCAACCGGGCGGCCAGAGTGGAGTCCAGCTTGACATACTCCCAGGTGGATCCCAGAACGAACTCGCCTGGGTGCAGAATCCAGGGTTCGTCCTTGGGCACCTCGAATTGCTCGGTCAGCGCACCCTGGTCCTCCGCCGGATCCACGTATGTGTACTGATGGTTGTTGAAGACCCGGAAGTAGCGGTCCAGGCGTACGTCCACGCTGGAGGGCTGGACCATGGCGGGCGTCCACGGGTCCAGATTCAGGTGTCCTGCCTGGTGGGCATCCAGGATGTCATGGTCGCTGAGCAACATGCCTAGGTATCTCCTTTGGATTCGTTGGTCGAGGGTCTCTCCTCGGGCGGGAAACCATCCGAAATCCAGTCTAACCGGCCCTATGCCCGCTTCCTGATCCTGCTGGATTCACAGAGAATTTTCAGATAACACTATCGTCACCATAAGGTACCTGCTCTTTACTATAGATATCGGCTCAAAAACCGAACGGGCGGTTGACCTCCGTCCGACAACTGATTTCCCTTTCTTCTCTCTCGCCCGGCGGTGTTCACGCATCGCCGGGTTCTCTTCATTTTGGGGGAAGTATCAGTGCGCCGACGTTTCACGTGAAACCGTATGTCCAATGGCTCGATTGAGTTCGTTAAGGTCTATTACAGTACGGTCGGGCGTTGGCGAATCAATGAGTGTTTGCAAATCCATGAGTCGCCCAGTGTTGGTCCGGTCCGAACCTTTGTTCCTTGAGCTTCTACCCCCCCCCCCCTGTATTCAGGACTCAAGGCCGGCAGATCTCCGAGATGGAATTGACAGTTCCGTGCAGCCACATTCTGGCATAGATCGTGCTCCGATGCGCGGCCCAAATCATAGGCACAGAATTGAAGACGAGCATTGAAAATATGGAAGAACCCCCGTCAGTTATGGCTATGACGGGGGTTCTCCACCGGGGGGAGGGACGGCGATCTTCTTGCCTTCGGCGGCTGAGGGAAGAGGGGGACTATCACATTGCCAAAAGCAGTCCGAACTCCGCTCCCTCCCCGGTTCGAGCGGCCGGGTGCCGGTGCTGGGCCCGACTCATTCCCGAGGCCAGGAGGAGTGGACCAAGCAGTGCGGCTATCCGACCAAGTATGTGTAGGTCACACCAGCCTTACTCCTGGGGAGCCTTGGCTGACATGGCCTTGTGGAAGATGGCCACGATGATCAGGGCCAGCAGGGCGGCCGCCGCCATGACCCAGAACATGTTGGCCACCTGGGCCTGGATGCCGGTCTTGACGCCCGCCAGTGCATGTGACCCGAATTGGGGATTGGCCATGAGTCCGCTGTAGACAGCCATGCCAATAGAGGCCGAGGTGTTCATCATCAGATCCCCGATGCCGATGCCGCGTCCGTTCTGGTCCACAGGCAGGGTGGCCGAGAAGGAGTCGTAGAGGGGCGTGTAGGACATGGTGATGCCGGCGATGAAGACCGAGGCCAGCGCGGTCAGGACCCAGAAACCCGAGGTGAGCATCAGGGCCGAACCGGCGGCTCCGGCGATCATGAGCAGGGCGGACAGGATCAGCATGGGCAGGCGTCCCATGGCGTTCATGATGACTCCGGACAGGCAGCCCACCAGAGTGGCCACGATGTAGACGATGGTCAGGCAGAGGGAGACCTGGCTCAGGGAGATTCCGTAGATGCGGTCGCCGATCACGTTGTAGATGGGCACGCAGGCGAAATTGAAGAAGTAGAAGACGAAGAGGGCCAGCAGGACAGCCATGTAGGCGCCGTTGGTCACGAACCCGCGGCTCAGGAAGGGGTTGGCGCCCTTCCAGACGTAGCCGGCGAAGATCAGGATCAGGACGGCCAGCACCCCAAGCATCCAGGTGGCCGGGAAGGAGAAGTAGACGGCCACGAACCCGGCGATCAGCGCGAACAGGGCGATGCCGAAGACGTCGATGCGCTCGCCCTTGATGCCGGTGTCAGGCGTGTACTTGAGCACCGGGGGGATGAGCAGGATGGAGACCAGGGGCACCAGGAAGAGGTAGCGCCAGTCGATGGAGGTGATCAGTCCGCCGGCGAAGATGCCCACAGCCGAGGATGCGTAGTAGACGGCGTTGAAGATGCCCAGGTAGAAGGCGCGCTCCTTGTCGCTCAGGTACTTCATGGCCATGACCAGGAAGACCGAGCCGGCCACCTGACCGCCCGCGGTCTGGATCATGCGGGCCAGGACCACGGCCCAGAAGTTCGAAGCGCCGAAGAAGCCCAGGAGGCTGCCGACTATCAGGGCGCCCACGCCGAACAGGGTCATCTTCCTTGGGGAGATGTAGTCGCAGAGGGTGCCGTAGAGCATGCAGACCACGCCCAGGACGATGCCGGGTAGGGTGCTGATCAGCGAGGCGTTGGCGGACATCCCCAGGGAGTCACCCACGTTCTGGAAGACCAGGTTGAAGGCCTGGATCATCAGTGTGCCCAGCAGGAAGATGGCCAGCAGGGCCGGCAGGGCCCGCTTGGTGCTGCGGCGGTTTTCGTCCACGGTTGCTTCGGTAGCCGTTGTAGTGATGGTTTCGCTCATGACTGCCGTCCTTCTATCGTTCGCTCTCGGTCTTGCGCACCAGGGTCAGAAGCCTGTCCATGAAGCGCCGGGTGAACCGCTCGGTGTCGACCGACAGGGCCACCTTGGTGTTCTTGACCGTGTCCAGAAGCCTGCTGGGGTCGCCGATGGTACGGGCCCGCTGCGGTCCCTCGGTCTCGACCATCAGATTGGTGGCGAAGGTGGTGACCAGGCTGGGGTCGATGGCCACGGCTGCGGCCAGGGGATCGTGCAGGTTGCAGCCTCCCAGGTAGACCCCGCTCTCCTTTTCGCTGATGTCGATGTAGTAATCGGTCATGTCTGCCAGGAAGCGGCCGGCGCTGGTGCCTGTGGCGCGCAGGGCCTCGGTGTCCTCGCGGCTCATCAGAGCCTGGGTGGTCACATCCAGGCCAACCATGGTGATGTCTGCGGTGGTGGCGAAGACCCGGTTGGCTGCCTCGGGATCCTGGTTGATGTTGGCCTCTGCGAAGGGCCCAACGTTGCCAGGCTGGGTCAGCGTGCCGCCCATCATGACGATGCTGATGCGGTCGACGATGTCGGGGGCCTTTTCCAGGGCGGCGGCGATGGTGGTCAGGGCGCCGGTGGGCACTACGACCAGCTCACCCTTGGGGTAACGACGGACCGCGTCGATGATGAAGTCCACCGAGCTCTGCTGGCTGGCCTGCCGGTCGGTCTGTGCGGGGATTTCGACGTTGCCGGTGCCGTTGGCCCCGTGGAAGATCTCGGAGTCCGGCGGAACGCTGAAGGAGTCGGCCGTGCTGGGGTGATCGATTCCCTTGAAGACCGGGATATCCTCCCTGCCGTACATGGCCAGAAGCCGCAGATCGTTGTCGACGCCTTGGTCGCGCACCACGTTGCCGTAGGTGCCGGTGATTCCGATCAGTTCGGCATCCGGGGAGCCCAGAACGTAGGACAGAGCCAGCGTGTCATCGATGCCAGTGTCCAGATCCAGGATGATCTTGCGGACGGTTCCCTTGTTTGCTGACACGTTGGTCTCCTTCCCAGAAGGATGGGCAGCCCCAACCTTCTGCTTACCTATGTCGTGCCTTCCCTAGGCTGATTCGTTACTGCCGTGAAACAAACAACCTGTTTGATGTAACGTTTCATCAAACTGTACGGAGCTAAACTACCTGCGGCTTGGAGGCTTGTCAAAGCGCGTCGGGGGGGTGTTCGCCATCAGGGCAGAGACCCGCAAATCCATCGGTGATGTCTGCAGCTACGGGTGGTCGGCCGCTTTTCCTTGCAACCGACGATAATGAGGGTATGACTTTAGCGACTCCTGAACAGTATGTGGCGATGCTCGATGCGGCCAGACGGGGGTCCTACGCCTATCCCGCCATCAATGTGACCAGCACCCAGACCCTGAACGCGGCCCTGCAGGGGTTGGACGAGGCCCAGTCCGACGGGATCATCCAGGTCTCCGTGGGAGGTGCCGCCTACCTGTCCGGACAGCGCCTTGCCGACCGAGTGGCTGGCTCCATCGCCTTCGCCAAGTTCGCCCACGAGGTGATCGCCCGCTATCCGAGTATCACCGTGGCCCTGCATACGGACCATTGCGCCCCGCAATACCTGGACGAATGGGTGCGGCCCCTGCTGGCCTACGAGAGGGACCAGGTGGCCCACGGTCAGGATCCGCTCTTCCAGTCACACATGTGGGACGGTTCCGGCCTGCCCCTGCGGGAAAATTTGGCCACGGCGGCGGAGCTGCTGGAACTGTCCCGCGCCGCCCATACCGTTCTGGAGATTGAGGTGGGCACTGTCGGCGGCGAGGAGGACGGTCACTCGGCTGCCATCGACCAGCGGCTCTATTCCTCGCCCGAGGACGGCCCCAGGGTGGTCGATGCCCTGGGCCTGGGCGAGCGCGGCCGCTACATGGTGGCTTTTACCTTCGGTAATGTGCATGGGTCCTATAAGCCCGGTGTGGTCAAACTGCGGCCCGACCTGTTGGGGCAGATCCAGGCCAGGACGGCCAGAGCCATATCCAATGGGGAAGTCGGTGGCATACCCACTCCGAGCGCCCCTGCCGACAAGCCCTTCCTCCTGGTCTTCCACGGGGGCTCTGGCTCGCAGCCGGGGGAGATTGCCTCGGCCGTCGCTCATGGCGTGGTCAAGATGAATGTGGACACCGACACCCAGTACGCCTTCACCAGGGCCGTGGCCGGGCACATGTTCGCCAACTACGACAAGGTCCTCAAGGTGGACGGGGAGGTCGGCGAAAAGAGCGAGTACGACCCCCGTTCCTGGGGACGCCAGGCCGAGGACGGGATGGCGGCGCGTGTAGTCCAGGCCTGCCAGCAGCTGGGTAGTGCGGGAAGAGCCATGAGGTGATTGGCAACTTCCTGTCTTGAGAGGTACATGATGGCGGGGAAGCTGCGGTCGACTGCTGAACCTGTTCGGGCCTTCTGACACCAGGGTTGGTGCCTGGGTCGGTCGGTCTTCCGCTCCACACGTAGGGTTAGGCTCATCTATGGATGGTCTGCCGTTGTTTCCTTGGATGGCGGCCAGTGGATAAGGAGCATCGTATGCCTGGAATCGTGATCGTCGGGGCCCAGTGGGGCGACGAGGGCAAGGGCAAGGCAACGGATCTGATCGGCGAGCACATGGACTACGTCGCCAGGTTCAACGGGGGCAACAATGCCGGCCATACCGTGGTCGTGGGTGATCAGGAGTACGCCCTCCATCTTCTGCCCTCGGGGATCATTCACCCGGCCATCACCCCGGTCATCGGCAACGGCGTCGTGGTTGACCCGGCCGCCCTCTTCGAGGAAATCGATGGGCTCCAGTCCCGCGGCGTGGATTGCATCCGGCTGAGGATCAGCGAGTCCGCGCACATCATCGCCCCCTACCACCGGACGCTGGATAAGGTGACCGAGCGCTTCCTGGGCAAGCATAAGATCGGCACGACCGGCCGCGGGATCGGCCCCGCCTACGCCGACAAGATCAACCGTGTGGGCATTCGTGTGCACGACCTGTTCAATGTCGACCACCTGCGTGACAAGGTGGAGGCCAGCCTGCACCAGAAGAACCAGATGCTGGTCAAGCTCTACAACCGCCGGGCCATCGAGGTGGAGGCCACCGTTGAAGAGCTGGCGGGATACGCCGAACGGCTCAAGCCCTATGTGGCCAATACCTCATTGATGCTCAACCAGGCCCTGGAACAGGGCAAGAACGTGCTTTTCGAAGGCGGACAGGCCACCATGCTGGACGTGGACCACGGTACCTACCCCTTCGTCACCTCATCCAACTGCACCGCCGGGGGAGCCTGCACCGGCACCGGCGTGGGCCCGACCAAGATCGACCGGGTGGTCGGCGTGGCCAAGGCCTATGTGACCCGCGTGGGCGAGGGACCCTTCCCCACGGAACTGGACAATGAGCAGGGCGAATGGCTGCGCCGTCAGGGACACGAGTACGGGGTGACCACCGGCCGCTCCCGTCGCTGCGGTTGGTTCGACGCGCTGGTCAGCCGCTATGCAGTGCAGATCAACGGCCTGACCGACATCGTGCTGACCAAGCTGGATGTTCTCTCCGGTCTGGAGACCATTCCGGTCTGCGTGGGCTACGACATCACCCGGTCCGACGGCTCCAGGGTCAGGGTGGACCAGATGCCCGTGGACCAGGCCGAGTTCCAATCCGCCCAACCGGTGTACGAGGAGCTGCCGGGCTGGCGCGAGGACATCTCCGGTGCCAAGAGCTTCGAGGAGTTCCCGACCAAGGCCAAGGACTACATCCATCGCCTGGAGGACCTGTCCGGCTGCCGCATTTCGGCTGTGGGTTCGGGTCCGGGCCGCGATCAGATCGTGCAGATCCACTCGCTGATCGACTGAGGAATCTCCATGGGTCTGCCCTGCCTGACCGCCTTCCCCGGGGCGGTGGGTACGGGAATCATTATCTCCACGAATCGGCCTTTGGGAGACTGGCTTCACGGCGCCATCGCCGATCTGATCGAGGATTACGAACGTGCCCTGTCGCGGTTCAGGCAGGATGCCATACCTGCGCAGATGGCCCAGGCTATTCATGGGGGAAGGTTCGTCTTTCCGGACTACTGTCAAGGGCTCTTTGACCTATATGACAGGCTGTACTCCGCCACCGACGGGGCCTTGGACCCCATGGTGGGCGAGGACCTGACCCGTCTGGGCTACGGCAGGCAGCCCACCTTCCGGCTGCAGGCCGATGCTGCCGGTCAGCTGGGGCGGATCCATGGGCGACCGACCTGGGGCGATGACCTCAGGCGTCAGGGTGCTGTCCTTGTGACTACCGGCCCGGTCAGCCTTGATTTCGGGGCGGTCGGCAAGGGCTATCTGGTAGACCTCATTGCCGATTTGCTCGAACCTCGGGTGGAAGAGTATCTGATCGATGCCGGTGGCGACATGCGTATGCGGACCTCTCGTCCGGTCTCCATCGCCATGGAGGATCCCGGTGATCTGTCTGCCGGCGTGGGCCGAATCGAGCTGTCCCATGGGTCCTTGTGCGCCTCGGCACCCAGCCGCCGCCATTGGACCGACCGCTCCGAGGATGCCGCAGCAGCGGGGTTGACGGCACTTCACCACATCCTGGATGCCATCGACGGTCGTCCGGTCGACCGCGTGCTGGCCTCCTGGGTAGTCACTGACGAGAGGAACAACGGACACCCCACGGGTCTGGCTGACGGTCTGGCCACCGCACTCTTCCTGGTGCCGCCGGATGCGCTGGCCGCCGGATTCTCCTTCTCCTGCGCCCTCATGTATGCCGACCGTCAGGCCGTGATTTCCAACGAATTCCCGGGCCGGTTCTTCACCGACCCCAACATCCATCCGTCCACATAGTGGACCTGTCTCGTTGAACAAGCCGGTGCCAGGCCTATGGTCAGCACCAATACAGATGCGCGGAAAACGCATCCGATTCGAGAATGATGAAGGGAGGTTCGCCGTGATGACCAGCTTGACAGACACCCGCCGATTCGGCACCGTGTCCGCACGAATTATTAGCCCGTCCTCACCGGCGGACTGACTCGACAATCTTCATTGTTCGACCCCGTCGGAAGGCGGGGCTGGACGCATAGGCTTCATCGCATCAGACCCTGCCAACAGCGGGGTTTTTCTATAAGGAGATGAGATGAAGTGACGGCAAACGACGTCAGTGTTGCTTCCCCGGCCTCGACAGCCACCGCGTCCGGCAGCACCCGTGTGACCCGCAGCTCGGTTCGCACGGTCATCGGGGCCTCCATGGTCGGCACGGCCATTGAGTTCTACGATTTCTACGCTTACGGGACGGCTTCGGCCAACTATTTCCCCAAGCTGTTCTTCCCTAAGACCGATCCGACCGTGGCCCTCCTGGCCTCCCTGCTGACCTTCGCCATCGCTTTCATCGCGCGGCCCTTGGGATCCTTGATCTTCGGACACTTCGGGGACCGTCAGGGGCGCAAGACCACGTTGGTGGTCTCCCTGCTGACCATGGGCTGCTCCACGGTTCTGATCGGCGTCCTGCCCACTTATGCCACCTGGGGGCTCTGGGCCGTAGTGGTCCTCTGCCTGTGCCGGTTCGTGCAAGGTATCGGCCTGGGTGGCGAGTGGTCCGGCGCGGCCCTGGTGGCCACCGAGAACGCCCCGGAAGGCAAGAGGGCCCTTTACGGCTCCTTCCCTGAGCTGGGTGCCCCAATCGGCTTCTTCCTGGCCAACGGGACCTACTTCCTGCTGGAGATGTTCTGCACACCCGAGCAGATGCTGAGCTGGGGCTGGCGTGTGCCCTTCCTGCTCTCCGCCATCCTGGTGGTTGTAGGGCTGGCTGTGCGCGTCTCCATGCAGGAGACTCCCATTTTCCAGATGGCCCTGGATCAGCAGAAGGTCGTCAAGACCCCGCTTCTGGAGGTCTTCCGCAAGAGCTGGCGCCAGGTGCTCCAGGCCACTTTCCTGGTCGCGGTCACCTACACCCTCTTCTACACCTTGGCCACCTGGTCGCTGGCTTACGGCACCAAGCCCAAGTCCCAGGGCGGCGGCGGACTGGGCTTCACCAACCAGGAGTACCTGCTCATGCTTATGGTCTCCATCCTGGTCTTCGCCCTCTTCATCGTGCTGGCCTGCGTCTATGCGGACCGCATCGGCCGTCGCCGGGTGCTGATCGGCAGCTCCGTCATGCTGGTGGTCTTCAGCCTGGTCTTCCCCTACCTGCTCATGGCCCATCACAACACCTTCCAGGTCATGGTCTTCCTCTGCGTCGGGTTCGCCCTGATGGGCATCGCCTTCGGGCCTATCGGCGCCTTCCTGCCAGAGCTCTTTGACGCCAACGTGCGCTACTCGGGTTCCGGCATCGGCTACAACTTGGCGGCCATCGTGGGCGCGGCCTTCGTGCCTACCATCGCCACCTGGCTCTCCTCCCACTGGGGAGTGCGTTCGGTCGGGCTCTACCTGGCCGTTATGGCGGTCTGCTGCCTGGTGGCAGTGCTGACCTGCCACGAAACCAAGGATGTGGACTTCACCAAGTAAGCCCTGGAGGCATCCCGCCGGCCGGTTCTTTGAATCGCGCCGGTGTCCGAACAACGAATTGCGGACAGTCCATCTGGCCATATCACGAGTATGGTTGGAGGCATACCGTATCCACAGGGTACGGATCGGGGTCAAGGACAAAATCCGTCGCCCCGGTCGAAAGAGCATCGTCCGCCTGGAACAATGACAGGAATTCACAGTATTTAGCGTTCCCCGGCCTGGAAGAGCCGGTCCGGTCGGACCGCACATAAAGGAGTGTAGATAATGGCAGCACAGATTTGGTATGAGAAGGATGGGGACCTTTCGGTTCTGGATGGCAAGAAGGTGGCCATCATCGGCTACGGTTCCCAGGGACATGCTCATGCGCTGAACCTGCGTGATTCCGGTGTGGACGTTGTGGTCGGCCTGCGTGCCAACTCCAAGTCGGTGCCCTTCGCCAAGGAGCAGGGCCTGGAGGTCAAGACCGTGCCCGAGGCCACCAAAGAGGCCGACATCGTCATGATTCTGGCCCCCGACCAGTATCAGCGCAACATCTGGCGGGATGACATCGAGCCCAACATCAAGGACGGTGCGGCAGTTGCCTTCGCCCACGGGTTCAACATCCATTACGGCTACATCAAGCCCAGCGCCGACCATCCGGTCTTCATGGTGGCCCCCAAGGGCCCGGGCCATATTGTCCGTCGTGAGTACGTCGCTGGCCGTGGTGTGCCCGTGGTTGTGGCCGTGGAGCAGGATCCCCGCGGCGACGCCTGGGACATCACTCTGGCCTACGCCAAGGCTCTGGGCGCCCTGCGCGCCGGCGCCATCAAGACCACCTTCAAGGAAGAGACCGAGACTGACCTCTTCGGCGAGCAGGATGTGCTCATGGGCGGCGTCAACCACCTGGTCGAGGCTGGCTTCGAAGTGCTGACCGAGGCTGGCTACCAGCCCGAGATCGCCTACTTCGAGGTCTGCCACGAGCTCAAGATGCTGGTCGACCTGATGAACGAGGGCGGCCTGAACAAGGCTCGCTGGTCCTGCTCCGACACCGCTCAGTACGGTGATTTCACCTCCACCGTGGTGGACGAGTCCACCAAGGACAGGATGCGTCACCAGCTGCAGCGCATTCAGGACGGCTCCTTCGCCAAGGAGTTCATCGACGATCAGGATGCCGGCGCCCCCAAGTTCAAGGAGCTCCAGGAGAAGTACTCCCACGAGAAGATCGAGGAGGTCGGCCCCAAGCTGCGCGCCATGTTCTCTTGGAACAAGGACGTCAAGGATGCCGACGAGGCCCAGTCCTTCACCGGCAAGATCGCCCGTTCCCAGGTGCAGTGACATCTAGGTTCTGTCGGGAGGACCCTGCCTAGTCCGACTGACCATTCAGCAAATAGCCGTCCCCTTATCCGGATGCAAAGCCGATGAGGGAACGGCCATTTTGTTATCATGACCGAACACTCATGTTTCAGTTGCGCGCTCAGATTGTTCGCTGACCGGGTCGGTCATATGGATGTGCGAAATATTCAATGCGGGAGGATATACAGCGGTGCCCCGCGGGTGGAACGACCATCTGCGGGGCACCATTTGTTATATAAGGACGTTGAACTGTTGAACTACTTACAGGGTGTCCGCTGCGCCTGCTGCTTCAGCGTGCGGATTCGGCACCGGACACGTCCATGTCCTTGAGGCGCACGATCTTGGTGTGGTTGACGAACTTGAAGCCCAGGTAGAGGACCAGAACCAGGACCACGCTGAAGTAGGTCATGGCCATGTGCGACCAGTTCAGGCTGAGCAGGGAGGGGATGTCCTGTCCAGCGATGACGATGACGCAGAGCACCATGGCCAGGACCGGGCCGAACGGGTAGAGCTTGGAGTGGTACTTGAGCTCGCTCAGGTCGTGCCCCTGGAGCTTGAAGGCCCTCCGGAAGCGGAAGTGGCTCAGGGCGATGCCAATCCAGGCGATGAACCCGGTCAGCCCGGTGGCGGTCACCAGCCACATATAGAAGGACTGGCCGAAGATGCTGGAGGCGAAGGTGGCCAGGGACATGCAGACCGTGGCCACCAGGGCCGCCAGGGGGATGCCCCTCTTGGTGGTCTTGGCGAAGATGGCCGGGGCATAGTGGTCCTTGGCCAATCCGTAGAGCATGCGGCTGGAGGCGTAGGCTCCGGTGTTGACGGCCGAGAGGATGGATGTCAGCACCACCGCATTCATGACGCTGGCTGCCGAGGCCAGGCCGGCCCGCTGGAAGACCAGGGTGAAGGGCGACATGGCGATGTTCCCGTCAGATGCTCCCAGGAGGTTGGGGCTGGTGTAGGGGATCAGGGCGGCGATGACGAAGATGGAGAGCACATAGAAGAGCAGGATCCGCCAGAAGACGTCGTTGATGGCCTTGGGGACCGCCTTGCCGGGGTTCTCGGACTCGCCGGCGGTCACGCCCACTACTTCAGTGCCCTGGAAGGAGTAGCCGGCGATCAAGAAGACGCTCATGATGGCCGGGAACCCTCCCACGAAGGGGGCATCCTTGTAGGTGAAGTTCTTCAGGCCGACCGCCGGCTGGAACATGATTCCGCAGATCATGGCCATGCCGATGACCAGGAAGACAATGATGGTGGCCACTTTGATCAGTGAGAGCCAGAATTCCGTCTCGCCGAATGCGGAGACCGTCAGGGCGTTGATCAGGAAGACGATGACCAGGACCAGCAGGCTCCATATCCATCCTGGGGTGTGGGGCAGCCAGTACTGGATCAGCAGAGCGGCGGTGGAGATGTCCACGGCACCCGAGATGGTCCAGTTCAGCCAGTAGTCCCAGCCCATGGCGAAGCCCAGGGCCGGATCCACATAGCGGGCGCTGTAGGCGGCGAAGGATCCCGACACCGGCAGGTGGGTGGCCAGCTCGCCCAAGCTGGTCATCAGGAAGTAGACCATGACGCCCATGGCTATGTAGGCCAGGAGTCCGCCGCCGGGGCCGGCTGTGGAGATGGTGGAGCCGGAGGTCATGAACAGGCCGGTGCCGATGCAGCCGCCCAGGGCGATCATGGAGATGTGGCGGGTCTTGAGGTTACGCTTGACGCTGCCGTAGCCATGATGCTCTTGCCCGGCCCGGTCGGATTGATTGGTGTTCGACGCTGCATTGCTGGTATTCTGCGTCATGATCCTCCTCCTTTTGGCTGGGCGACGCACCGGGGAGTCCGGGGTCGTACTGAAATTGCGATTCCTGATATGCCGGCTGGATGCCGGAATAGATTCATATGGCCGGGTCCTTGAGCCGGTCCTCGAACGCTTAGGGAGTCTATGCCATTGGTATGGCCTTTCGGCTCCCGTGGTCACAATGTGTCATGTTAGCTGGCAAATCTTTCATAGCGATTCCGGATCCCCGCTCAAATCCATCTCCTCCAGGGGCACGATCCGGGTATGGTGTCGGATCTTGTAACCCAGGTAGAGCGCAAGCACCAGGGGCACGCTGATGTAGGTGACGCCGATTTCCTGCCAGTTCCAGTTGACGAAGGCCTCGAAGTTCTGCCCGCCGATGACAATGACGCATAGGATCAGGGCCAGGATGGGTCCCAAGGGGAAGAGCTTGGCGTGGTAGCGCAGCTCCTCAACCCGGTGGCCCTGGACCACCCAGGCGCGGCGGAATCG
The DNA here is from genome assembly GCF_036986835.1 of Bifidobacterium apis. Lineage (NCBI taxonomy): Bacteria > Bacillati > Actinomycetota > Actinomycetes > Bifidobacteriales > Bifidobacteriaceae > Bifidobacterium > Bifidobacterium apis. The sequence continues at coordinate 82,242 of NZ_BTXD01000001.1, forward strand.
ATAGTGGCTAAGTGCAATGCCGATCCAGACGATGAATCCGGTCAGCCCCGAGGCGGCAACCAGCCACATGTAGATAGGCTGGCCGAAGATGCTGGCGGCAAAGGTGGCCAGGGAGACCACCAGAGTGGCGATCAGCGAGGCCATGGGGATGCCGTGACGGGTGGTGTGCCCGAAGAAGGCCGGGGCGTAATGGTCCTTGGCAAGGGCATAGAGCATTCGGGTTGAGGCGTAGACCCCTGAGTTGGCGGACGAGAGGACCGAGGTCAGGATGATGGCGTTCATGACGCTGGCTGCCGAGGCCAGGCCCGCACGTTGGAAGACCAGGGTGAAAGGCGACATGGCGATGTCCCCCTGGGCGGAGCTGAGCAGATTGGGGCTGGTATAGGGAATCAGCGCGGCGATGACGAAGATGGACAGGATATAGAAGAGTAGGATCCGCCAGAAGACGTCGTTGATGGCCTTGGGAACGGCACGGGCCGGGTCCTTGGATTCGCCGGCCGTGACCCCGATCAGCTCGGTGCCCTGGAAGGAAAAGCCTGCAATCAGAAAGACGTTGAGAATGGCAGGGAACCCGCCCACGAAGGGGGCGTCCTTGTAGGTGAAATTGCCCAGGCCCACGGCTGGGCGGAACATGATTCCGCAGATCATGGCCAGACCGATGACCAGGAAGACGATCACCGTCATAACCTTGATCAGGGAGAGCCAGAACTCGGTCTCGCCAAAGGTCGACACGGTCAGGGCGTTGATCAGAAAGATAGTCACCAGGACCAGCAGGCTCCAGATCCAGCCAGGAGTGTGTGGCAGCCAGTACTGGATCAGCAGGGCTGCGGTGGAGATGTCCACAGCCACGGTGATGGCCCAGTTCAGCCAGTAGTTCCAACCCATGGCGAAGCCCAGGGCCGGATCCACATAGCGGGCGTTGTAGGCGGCAAAGGAGCCGGAAGTGGGCAGGTGGGTGGCCAGCTCGCCAAGACTGGTCATCAGGAAGTAGACCATGAGGCCCATGGCCGCGTAGGCCACCAGCGCGCCTCCCGGTCCCGCCTTGGCGATGGTGGAACCGGAGGTCATGAACAGGCCGGTACCGATGCAGCCGCCCAGGGCGATCATGGTGACGTGTCGGGTCTTGAGGTTGCGTTGGACCCGGTCGGTGGATGCGGAGGGACTGGCCTTTCCGCCCTGCCTGGTCGCCATGACTGCTCTTCTCCTTGAACTGACCTGAGAGCCCTATGACGACGGTTCCGGCCGGTTCCGCTCAGGCGGAATCCAGACGTATTGCCTGTCCGTGACACTGCACATAGCGCTCCGCAACATGGGGTTGCGACAGTCCCGGACCTGTTCGACCCGGGCCCAACGGGACGGATGGGCGGATCCGCACCGTTTCGGCCGGACCTCCTTTCGCCGGGAATTGGCGACACCGCACTGTCTGCTCCCGGTTACTGATAGGTTCGGCGACCTCTTCAGTGGTTTTGCAATTACGGGCCAGCATAGAGGGATTCTCAGACAAGGTCCGAACGGTTTCCGTCGTCTCCAATGATCGATAGGCAAATCTTGCAATGTATGGCTCTGCTGGGAGTCCCGGCTGCGCCGATTGACCGCGTAGGATGGGCGTGAATTCGTTAGGAAAGAAGGCAGTGACTGATGAAGGTCGACGACATCAAGGTAATCGGCAATATCGGGGCGGGCACCATGGGGCATGCCACGGCGCTCCAGTTCGCCATGCGCGGGTATCCGGTCCGGCTGGTGGACTCCAGTCGGCAGGCCCTGGACCGTGGGAGGGGACTGATTGAGCATGATCTGGATACCTTTATCGGTGCCGGGCTGATTCCCCAGGATCAGAGGGAGAGCGTGCTGGATCGGATTCAGGAGGACACTGATTACGGCATTCTGGCTGATGCCGATTTTGTCATCGAATCCGTCTTGGAAGACATGGATGTCAAGCACCAGGTTTGGCAGCAGGTGGAGACCATAGTTGGCGAGCAGACCATTCTGGCTACCAATACCTCGGGATTAGGGCCCACTGAGATCGCCTCGGTACTGCAACATCCCCAGCGGTTCCTGGTGGCCCACTTCTGGAATCCCGCCCAGCTCATGCCCCTGGTCGAGGTGGTCCCTGCTGCGGACACTGATCAGGGAGTAGTGGATACCGCGGTCGAGCTCATGAACCGCATCGGCAAGCATGCTGTGGCGCTGTCCACGGAATCACTCGGATTCGTAGGCAACCGTATCCAGGCGGCTGTCATTCGGGAGTGCCTGAATATCGTGGAACGCGGCATCGCCACTCCGCAGGCCGTCGACGAGATTGTCACCTACAGCCTGGGTCGGCGGTGGAGCATCCTTGGACCCATTGCCAGCGCTGATCTGGGAGGATTGGATGTCTTCGACAATATCTCCAAGTACCTCTACGACGATTTGGACAACCGTCCCGGCGAGGACCCGATCTTGAAGGCCAAGGTTCAAGCAGGGCAGCTGGGTGCCAAGAGCGGCCAGGGGTTCTATTCCTGGCAGGGTGCCGAGAGCCAGGCCATGATCGCCGACCGCGACCGGCGACTGCTGGAGGCGCTGGTCGCGGACCGCAAGAAGGAGGAGGGCCGCTGAGTTCTCCCGCTTGTATCGCTACTGCGCTCGCCGCTGGGTCAGTTGGTAGGCCACCAGGAGGACGATCAGCCAGATGGGCCCGGCGATGACGGCCACCCGGTAGCTGGACGAGAAGCACATGAGCACCACGATCATGGCCAGGAAGGCCAGGACCGCCCAGGGGGTCACCCGGGCAAAGGGCAGCTTGAAGTGCAGGACGTTCAGAGCGTTTTCGCCGGTCTTGCCCGCCAGGTCGCCGGGTCCCTCGCCGCGGGCAACAGCACGCCGGAAGAGCATCTCGGTCACCATGATCATTGACCAGTTGATGATGGCCGAGATTGTGGCGATGCTCATCAGGTAGTTGAAGGCGAACTGGGGCCAGAGGAAGACCACGACCACGGCCAGGGCGATGATGCAGGCCGAGGTCAGCACTCCTGCGTAGGGCACCCCTCCCTTGGACAGCTTCCCCAGATACTTGGGGGCATTGCCCTGCCGGGCCAGGGAGAAGAGCATGCGGGAGTTGGAGTAGAGGGCCGAGTTGTAGACGCTCATGACTGCGGTCAGGCAGACGAAGTTGAGGATGCCTGCGGCCGCGTGGACTCCAACCGAGTCGAAGATCTGGACGAAGGGACTGACGACCATACCCTGAGCATTGGGCTTGCCGATGGCGTTCCAGGGAACCACGGCCATGATCACCCCAAGCGTCAGGATGTAGAAGACCAGAATCCTCCAGATGATGGCGTTGGTGGCCTTGGGGATGGTCCGACGGGGATCGGAGGCCTCTCCGGCGGTGATGCCGATGAGTTCCGTGCCGCCGAAGCTGAACATGACCACCGCCAGCGACATGAGCAGACCGGTCCACTGGCCATTGGCCCCGTGACGCATGAGTCCGTTGGGCAGGAATCCGCCGCCCACGGTGAACCAGTTGGCAAAGGAGGCCCGCAGTCCGTTGGCAGTGGGCAGGGCCATGACCACGACAGCCAGTCCGCCGATGATCATTGCGACGATGGCCGCGATCTTGATGATGGCGAACCAGAACTCGAACTCGCCGAACTTGCTGACTCCCATCAGATTGGCGGCCGTGATGACCACCAGGAAGAAGGCTGCAGAGACCCAGGCGGGGATTGCCGGGAACCAGAAGTTGACGAAGGTGCCCACCACGGACAGTTCGACCATGGATACCAGCACATAGTTCATCCAGTAGTTCCACCCTGAAACGAAACCTGCCCGCTTGGACCAGTAGCGGGTGGCGTAGTAGCTGAAGGCGCCGGACTTGGGGTCTTCCACGCTCATTTCGCTCATGGCCCTGACGATCATGAAGATGGCCAGACCGCCTATCAGATAGGCGATGATGATGGACGGCCCAGCCAATGAGATGGATTCCCCGGACCCGTAGAAGAGTCCCGTTCCGATGGCGCCGCCCAGCGAGATGAGCTGGATATGCCTGTTCTTCAGGGTTTTGCGCAGGTCCTTGCCCTGCGACTCCTTGGGTTGATCCATGGGGATGTCATTCCTTAGGTGGTGATGGTTGCCGGCTGAATGTTGCCGGCCGACAGGGCCAACCCTATAGGAGCCGACCCGAGCAGAATGGCTGTGCCTTTGCATTGTGGAATAAAGGCGTCCGCCATATGAGACAGTCAATTCACCGAATGGTGACCGCCAGGCCCTACCATGGGCGTCGGTGCCTCCCGTCCGCTCCCGGTTATCGGCACCTCTGTGGTATTGCTGACCTACCGGCCTCGGTGGGACGTCCCTTCCTGGACGGCGATGATTAATGGGTTGTGAAGACAAGGAGGTGCAGTCGCATGAACCGTACGGGCAATGGCCCTTTGGCACAGCAGAATCAAGGTGACAGCGCCTCGGCAGGCGACGGCATGGAACGCGGTCTGAGCAACCGGCATGTACAGTTCATCGCCATCGGCGGCACCATCGGCACCGGGCTCTTCCTGGGGTCGGGCAAGTCCATAGCCCTGACCGGGCCCTCCATCATCCTGGTCTACATCGGCGTCGGCGTGATCATGTACCTGCTCATGCGGGCCATTGGCGAGCTCATGTATCGCAGCCCCGTCCAGCACACCTTCATCGCCTTCATCAGCCGCTACCTGGGCCAGGGATGGGGGTCCTTCGCCGGCTGGTCCTACTGGATTGTGCTCATTCTGATCGGCATGTCCGAGCTGACTGCCGTGGGCACCTACTTCGTCACCTTCTTCGGCACCTTCGGCATTGATCTGAGCGCCTGGCGGGGTCTGATCGAGCTCTGCTTTCTGGCGGCCATGGTATGTATCAACCTGATTGCCGTGCGGGTCTTCGGAGAGACCGAGTTCTGGTTCTCCATGATCAAGATCACCCTGATTCTGGCCATGATTGCCACGGCCGTGGTCATGGTCATCACGGGCTTCCACTATCCGGCCGTCCACATGCCGGGACAGGACCGGATCAGCCCGGCCGGTCATGCTGGCCTGGACAACATCACCACCGGCCTGAGTCTGGCGCCCAACGGGTGGATGGCTTTCTTCATGAGCTTCCAGATGGTCTTCTTCGCCTACGAGATGATCGAGTTCGTGGGAGTCACCGTCTCCGAGACCCAGAATCCCCGCAAGGTCCTGCCCAAGGCCATCAACCAGATCATCCTGAGGGTGCTGATCTTCTACGTGGGCGCCCTGGTCGCCATCATGCTGATTGTGCCCTGGCGCTCCTTCCGCCCCAACGCCGACGGCAGCTTCACCTCGCCCTTCGTCATGGTCTTCCGTTATGCCGGGGTGGACTGGGCAGCCGCACTGGTCTTCTTCGTGGTCATCACGGCAGCCAGCTCCTCGCTGAACTCCCTGCTCTACTCCGCCGGCCGCAATCTCTTCCAGCTGGCCGCCGCCGGCCGCTCTCCAGTGATGCGCAGCCTGCATACGATTTCGCGCCGCGGCAAGGTGCCCGCCCGGGCCATCGTTCTGTCCGGGGTGTTGATCCTCTTATCTCCGGTGCTGCATCTGCTGCCTGGCTTCGAGGATACCTTCGTCCTGTTCACCTCCTGCTCCAGCGCGGTCATCATCTTCATCTACATCCTGACCCTGCTTGCTCACCGTCGCTACAGGGCCAGCAAGGATTTCATGCCCGATGGATTCATCATGCCTGCCTACCGGGTGACCGGAACCGTTGCCATTGCCTTCTTCGTCCTGATCTATCTCTCGCTCTTCCTGGCTCCCGACACCCGGTATCCAGCCATACTGGGATTGGTCTGGCTGCTGGTATTCGGGGGTATCTGCCTGTGGAAGCATAAGGGTGAACCGCTGTCGACCGACTGATCATCCGTGAGCGTCGGCGCATTATATGGCCTCAAAACGCTATAAACAAGTCTGTTTTTCCACTTGTGCTTGGGCTAGATTGTTTTTCGGTAGTTGTCAAATCGGCCTTCGTTTCCCGCAGGTTCGATTACGAGGGACTGACGAAGGAGATCATCGCCCATGGTTGCACAGGTCGGCAGGACACGAGTGGCCAGGACCGCTGGCTCCCTGCTCTCATGCCTGCTCTTGGCCCTGATATTCCTGGTTCTGCAGACCCCGCAGTCGGCCATGGCGGCGAGCGGAGCCACGGATTATGGCAGCTGGACCCAGGTGGCTGGTTCCGTATCCCATCAGCTGGATCGAGGTTGTGAGGACTATGCCAGGGGGGATCGCGCCGGGGCGGCATCGGAATTCATGGGAGCCTACAACGTGGGCTACGTGGGTTCCGGATTTGTCTCGGTGGTGGAGTCGACCCTGGGGCAGGACAGGCGCAACGCACTGGATGGGCAGTTCCAGGCCCTGCAGAATCAGGTCTACGCCCCGGATGCCGGGCAGACCCTGACCCAGGGCAGCGAAAAACTCAAGGCTGACCTGGCCGCTGCGGCCACCCAGCTGGATGCCACCCAAGGGCTGGCCAATCCCCGTGCCTATGCCAAGGCTCAGCAGGAGCAGATCAAGGCGGACCGTCAAAGGCTGGACGCGGCCAAGAAGCATCGGAACAAGGGCAAGGGCGACCGGACCTGGACCCAGGTGGCCCACGAGATGACGCCCATCCTGGATCAGGCACTCGCGCAAGCATCCAAGGGACAGGGCCAGGCGGGATCCGACCTGGTCAACAAGGCCTATTACCAGTATTACGAGAAGCTGGGCTTCGAGAAGAACGTCATGAACGCCATCAGCGGCAACAGGGTCTCCCAGGTCGAGTACCAGTTCAAGGAGACCCGTATGGCCATGGTGGCGGGCAAGCCGGCCAAGACCCTGGTGAACGACCTGAAGAGCATGCTGGTCGAGGACGCAGCCATTCTGGACGGAGGTGCCGCGGACCAGGTCAATGGGTGGACGTCCTTCCTGACCTCAGCCTTCGGCCAGGCCTTCGTAGTCCTGCTGAGGGAGGGGTTGGAGGCCATCCTGGTGGTGGCGGCCATCATCGCCTACCTGGTCAAGTCCGGCCATAAAGACAAGGTCCGGCACATTTACTGGGGCATTGCAGCGGGCCTGGTGGCCAGCGGTCTGGTGGCCTTGCTCTTCACCCTGCTCTTCAACGGGAATGGTCCCCAACAGGAGATTCTGGAGGGCGTGGTGGCCCTGGTAGCCATGCTCATGTTGCTCTACACCAGCAACTGGATGCTGTCCAAGTCCTCTGTGGAATCCTGGAACCACTACATCCGAAGCCGGACCGTGGCTGCCATCTCCAAGGGCAGCGTAATCTCCCTGGCCCTGCTCTCCTTCCTGGCGGTCTTCCGGGAGGGGGCTGAGACGGTCATGTTCTACCAGGCCATCTTTGCCATGGCACCTGGTGGTTCACGGGAGATCTGGGCCGGTTTTGCGGCTGCCGCCGTGGTCCTGGTCATCGTCTTCGTGCTCATCCGCTTCACCTCGGTCAAGATCCCCATCCGGCCCTTCTTCATCATCACCAGCCTGCTCATGGCGGTCATGGTGGTCATCTTCGCCGGGGGTGGCGTCCATGCCCTGATCGAGGGCGACCTGGTGCCGGCCACCTATCTGCCCGGTGTGCCCACCAGCGACTGGATCGGGCTGTATCCCTACACGCAGACCATCGGCGCCCAGATTCTGGCGGCTCTGGTCGTGGTCGTGCTGGCAATTGTGTCGACCCGCCGCCTGCACAAGCAGGAGCAATCACGGTCGAATCAGGACTCCGACGGGTCCCCGTCGGCACCCGTCCATCAGACGGAAGCCGATCGGGCCGTCGAAGGGGCTGTGTCCTCCCAGGTCACGGCATCCATGCAAACACCAAAGAGCGAAGGACAATCATGAAGAAGAGACAATTGACCGCCTTGGTCGCGCTGGTGCTCTCGGGCACTTTGGCCCTGGCGGGGTGCGGCTCCAGCGGGTCAGGCACCCGTGAGGCCCCAGCGCCTGAGGCCTCCGGTGCCTCCCAATCCTCGGCAGGCAAGGGAGCAGGGTTCGAAGAGATCCCCATCCCGCCCGACGATCAGCAGAAGGGCCCCTTGAACATCGGCACGGTCTTCTTCCAGCCCATCGACATGGAGCCCGCTTCCATGGGCTTGAAGGCAGCGGATGCCAGCCTGCACCTGGAGGCCGATATCCACGCCCTGCCCAACAACAATCTGGGCTATGCCAAGGGGGAGTTCGTTCCGGATCTGACCGTCAACTACACCATCCAGAACAAGGATGATCCCAACGACAAACAGTCCGGCACCTTCATGCAGATGAACGCCTCGGATGGCCCGCATTACGGAGCCAACATCAAGATGGAGAAGGCCGGCTCCTACAAGCTGACCTATTCCATCGACTCTCCTGAGAAGAAGGGCTGGATGCTGCACGTCGACCCGGAGACCGGCGTGAAGGGACACTTCTGGACCGAGCCCATCGTGGTCAGCTGGGACTGGGACTACACGCCCCACCAGTGGTAAGCTGCTATGCACCATGCTTGAGCAATTTGTCACGGTTTTGCCGGGGACGTTGGCCCCGGCCCTCCTGGTCATGGTTTTCAGTGTGCTTTTGGGGGTTGGCGAGGGTCGCGATCGGCCCCGTTCTTCTTCCTGGCGGCTGATTGGCCTGGGGGTCGGCGTGCTGGGGGCGCTGGTTTTTGCCCTCCTGCGCGCCACCGTGATCATCAACCGGCGAACCATGGTCAACTATCCGACCCTGGTAGCCTGCGTTCTGACCGATCTGGCGGCCATCGTGGTGGTGCTGGCCGCCGACCGGCTGGTTTCGGACTGGCATCGCCGCCCCTGGGCCATGGATCTGGCCAACGGTTTGGCGGCCCTGGCCATAGCCCTGACCACCTTCCGTGCCCTGCCCGATGTCATCCTGCAGCTTACGGCCTTTGTGGAGCCGGGGGAGCCGGTGATGACCTCGGCCATGCTTCTGAGGGCCCTGGGCTTCCTGCTTGGTCTGGCTGCCGCTGTGATAGTGGCTGCCATTCTGAGGACCATGCATACTTCCTGCCCCCGGATAGCCTTCCGTCTGGCCGCCCTGCTCATGGTGGTCCTGCTGCTGATTCGGCACGGCGTAGCCCTGGTGGCCCTGATGCAGACCACCGGCCTGGTTCTTCTGCACGGCTGGGCCTTCCGGGTCATGGCCCTGGGATACAACGCCGATCTGACCCTGGTCCTTGCCCAGGTTCTGGTCTTCATCATTCCAGTCTTGGCCTGCTTGGTTGCAGGCTGGCGTATGCCGGTGACCGGAGCCTCCACAGCGGAAGACCGTAGTCACCGGGCCTTCCGCCGAAGGGCCCTGGCATCAGCGGTCTGGAGCCTGGTGGCTATGATCGGCGTCACCCTGGCCCTGACAGTGGGAACGGCCCAGGCCCACAAGGTCCCCGTGCTCTCGCCTCCGGAGCGGTATTCCTTGACCTCCGATACGGCTACCATTCGTTTCTCCCAGGTGGAGGATGGCCATCTGCATCGATTCAGCTACCGGGCCAAGGACGGCACCGAGATGCGCTTTATCATCATCCGCAAGAACGGCGCAGCCTACGGAGTCGGGCTGGATGCCTGCGAGAACTGCGGGGATGCGGGCTATTACGAAAAAGACGGCAAGATCATCTGCAAGAAGTGCGACGTAGCCATCAACTTGGCCACCATCGGGTTCAAGGGCGGCTGCAATCCCGTCCCTCTGCCATACAAGACCGGCCGGGGCGCCATACTGATCAGCACCGCCGACCTGGATGCCCTGTCATCGCACTTCAAGAGCTGAAAAAGGGAAGGAGCGGTTGGTATGTTCTTCATGCGAATGATGCTGCGGTCATTCAGCCGCCAGTTCGGGCGAAGAATGCTCATCGCCGCCACAGTCTGCCTGTCTGCCTGCGTGGCTACGGCCATGCTGGGGGTGGTCTTCGACGTGGGTGACAAGCTCAACGCGGAACTTTCCACCTATGGATCCAACATCACGGTCCAAGCCAAGGCTGATGCCGTGGTCTCCGACCTCTACGGCGACCAGGAGGGCAGCCCCTCAGGCGATGAGTCAACGCCAACCGCCTTCCTCAAGGAGTCCCAGGTGCCCAAGATCAAGACCATCTTCTGGGCCTACAACATCACCGACTTCGCTCCCCGCCTGGATCTTCGTGGCACTGTGGACCAGGTCGGTGCCCCCCTGGTAGGCACCTGGTTCGGCCGGACAGTCAAGGTAGACAGCGGCGAGAGCAGTACTGCAGGTCTCAAAGGTCTTAGGCCTTGGTGGAAGGTTCAAGGCCGCTGGCCCAAGGACGAGGCCGGGTCCGGCGGCAGGACCGAGGCCATGATGGGCAAGGAGCTGGCTGCACGACTGGGCGGCCGTCAGGTTGGCGACCAGGTCAGGGTCGGTCTGGGTGATCAACAGCGGACCGTCACCATTGTGGGCATCTTCGACTCCGGTGATTCTGACGCCTCCTCCCTCTACCTGCCTACCAGGCCGTTGCAGGAGATGTCCGGCCTGACCGATCAGATCGACCAGGTGGAGGTCAAGGCTCTGACCACGCCCGAGAACGACCTGGCCCGCAAGGCCGCACGAAACCCAGCTGCCCTCTCCCAGGACGAGTGGGAGACCTGGTACTGCACGGCCTACCCCTCATCCATCGCTTACCAGATCGAGGAGGCCATCCCCGGGTCCATGGCCAAGCAGGTCAGACAGGTGGCAGCCCTGCAGGGCGATGTTCTGCAGAAGACCCAGGCGGTCATGATCCTGATGACCGTGCTCAGCCTGCTGGCGGCAGCCATCGCCGTGGCCAATTTGATGGCGTCCTCCATATCCGAGCGGTCCTCGGAGTTCGCCCTGCTCAAGGCCTTGGGCGCCACCGACGGGGCTGTATCCCGATTGGTGCTAGCCGAGACGGCCCTGATCGCCCTGGCCGGGGCTCTGGTCGGCGCCTTGCTGGGCTCTGGAGTGGCTCAGATCGTAGGCAGGGTGGTCTTCGGCTCGGGCATCACCATGCGACCCATGGTCTTCGTGCTGGTCTTCGTGCTGCTGGCCATTACAGTGCTGCTGGCGTCCATCTCGTCCATCAGATCGATTCTGCGGCTTCGGCCGGCGGAGGTGCTTCATGGCCGCTGATCGCCATAAGAGCCATATGACCAATACCCGCATGTTCCTGACCATGCTCTTCGGGGCCGTCTTCCGTCGTCGGGGACGTGCACTGATGGCCGTGGTGGCATCCCTGGTGGGCGCAGCTACCCTCTTCTGCCTGGCGGCGGTCTGCATCGAGGCCCCTAGACAGATCAACCAGGAGATGCGTTCCTACGGGGCCAACCTGGTCGTCTCGCCCATCCAGGGGGGCAATAGGTCCGGGTCCGGCATCGAACAGGGCATGGTGGACCATACTACCCACATGGTGACCGCCAAGGCCCCGGCCCGGTACGCCACCTATCGATATGAAACGGTGCAGGTCAATGCCGGGGCCCGCGAGATGGCCGGCATCCACCCAGACCAGGTGCGTCAGCTCAACCGTCACTGGAGCGTGGAAGGTTCCTGGCCCCGGCCCGGTTCGGTCATGGTGGGGCGGGACCTGGCTGATTCGCTGGGGCTGACCACTGGCAAGCAGATGACCATCGGCTACCCGGCAAGCCAGGTCACCGGCACAGGCAAGGCCGGAGGCCAGGGCCGTGACTTTCGTGTGGGGGGCATCGTCGATACCGGTGGACCCGAGGATCGCATTATCTATGCCGACCTGGCCGATCTGGAGCTCCTGACCGGGGCCAAGCGGGGCACCGATGTCATCGAATACTCGGTCAACACCATGACTTCGGGGCTGAAGACCATCGCCGCAGGCATCAACGACATGACCTCCATGGGGGTCAAGGCCCGGCCGGTCACCAGGATCACAGCGGGCGACAGCCATACCATCGCCATGCTCCAGTCGCTCTTCTGGCTGGTTTCGGTGGTGGTACTGGTCCTGACCTTTGTGGGCGTGGGGACCACCATGGCCTCCATCGTCTCCCAACGGCGCAGCGAGATCGGCCTGCGCAAGGCTCTGGGTGCCTCTTCGCGGGGGATAGCCATGGAGTTTCTGGCGGAGTCGGCCTGCTACGGATTGGCCGGAGGTCTGGTCGGCACCGCCCTGGGCTATGGCTTCGCCCGGCTGCTCTGCCTATCCGTCTTCCAGCGTCCGCTGGGCTTCAACTGGTGGCTGGCCCTGGGCACGGTCCTGCTGAGCGTGGCCATATCGATGATCGCATCCATCCGGCCGGTCCTCCGGGCTTCGCGTATCGACCCGGCCCTGGTTTTGAGGGAGGAATGACAATGACGCAGGCAAAGGCGAGCGAGTCCCAGTCGGGCGGCGGCATGCTGCTGGATCTGGACCACGTTTCCAAGATCTACGGCGATCTGCATGCCCTGGACGATCTGAATCTGAGCGTCCCGCAGGGCCAGTGGCTGGCCGTGGTGGGGTCCTCCGGCTCGGGCAAGACCACGCTGATGAACATTCTGGGTTGCATGGACACCCCCAGCCGAGGCTCGGTCCGTCTGCAGGGGCGGCAGCTGGAGGATCTGAGCCAGTCCCAGCTGGCCGATGTGCGTAAGAATGTGATCGGCCTGGTCTTCCAGAAGTTCTACCTGGTCCCACATCTGACCGCCCTGGAGAACGTCATGGTGGCCCAGTACTACCACTCGGTGGTGGACGAGGATCAGGCCATGAAGGCCCTGGACCGGGTGGGTCTGGCGGATCGGGCCCGCCACCTGCCCAGCCAGCTTTCGGGCGGCGAGCAGCAGCGGGTCTGCGTGGCACGTGCGCTGATCAACGAGCCCAAGCTGATCCTGGCTGACGAGCCCACCGGCAACCTGGACGAGGCCAACGAGCGGATCGTGCTGGACCTCTTTAGGCAATTGCATGACCAGGGAACCTCCCTGATCGTGGTTACGCACGATGCCCTGGTTGCCTCCTGCGCCCAGCGGGAGATCATGCTCAACCACGGTGTGCTGGCCGGTGAGCAGTGGAACGATGAGGAGGCCAAGCAGGCCTACCTGGCAGCCGGAGGTCGGCCGGCCTTCAGTGGGGCTCCTGGAGATACCGGGGACCAGGATATTCCGGTGGGCTTCCATGACCCCACCAAGACGGCCAAGACCGGCGGCTCCCTGCCGGGATCGGCTGCTGATGCAGAAGGAGGGCGTTGAAATGGCTACAAGCAAGTCTCGGGGACTGGCCACAGCCTCGGCAACCCTGGTGACCCTGGTGGCGGTCGGCTCCCTCCTGGGCGGCTGCGGAAGCCAGGAGGCCAAGCCCATGGACGACGAGTTCGCCGGATCGGGCGCAGAGTCCAGCTCTGCACCAGAATCGGGAGCCGGCGCTGCGGGCGAGGGCACGCCCACGGCTGTTTCCCGTGATGGACTGCCGACCGCCCCGGCTGACACGGGCAACTATCACGATGGTACTTACGCCCTGACGGGCAAGTACGGGCATGACGGGGCTGACAGCATCGATGTGGATCTGGACCTGTCGGGAGGCCAGGTGACCCGGGTCCAGGTCCAGGGGCATTCGGATTCGCCCGTCTCGCGCGGCCACATGGAACGCTTTGCCCGGGCTGTGCCCGGAGTGGTCCAGGGACGCCCGCTCAAGGAGCTCAAGGTGGACAAGGTGGCCGGGGCCAGCTGGACTTCGGATGCCTTTAACAAGGCTCTGGACCTGGCCCGGCTGGAAGCTTCGGCGGACAGGTCGTCCTGAGGACCGGGCTGTAAGGGTTGCGTAAACAAAAAGGGGCGAGGATTTGACTCCCCGCCCCTTTTCAGGCTTTATGGTTTTAACGGTCGCGTAGTTATCGGTCCCACCAGGGCCGCAGCGGATAGGTGTCCGTGCCGGTCTCTGGATCAGGTTTGATGCACTGGAACTGGTGTATCTGAATGTTGTCGAGTTCGAAGTTGAGCCGCGCGCCGGCCATGTACAGGCCCCAGAGCCGCGCCTTGGGCTCGCCCACCATGGGCTTGGCCTGGTCCCAATGCTCCTGGAGGTTCTCGGTCCAGTGCTTGAGGGTCAGCGCATAGTGCTGACGAAGGTTCTCCTGGGTGATGACCTCGAAGCCGGTATCCTGGATGGCCAGTTCGATCTCGGCCGGGCTGGCCAGCTCGCCGTCGGGGAAGATGTAGCGGTCGATGAAGCCGCCGGCCCGCTTGTGGTCATGGGAGTTGGTGCGGGTGATCTGGTGGTTGAGCAGGATGCCGCCCGGACGCAGCTTGTCCATCATCTCCTTGAAGTAGGAGGGGTACTGCTTGTAGCCGACATGCTCCATCATGCCGATGGAGCAGATTCCATCGAAGCCGGACTCAGGCACGTCGCGGTAGTCCATCAGCCTGACCTCGGCCAGATCCTGCAGGCCCTCCTGGCGGATCCAGTTCTGGGCCCACTCGACCTGCTCCTCAGCCAGAGTCACGCCGATGACGTGGATGCCGCGGCGGGCGGCCGCGATCTCCATGGAACCCCAGCCGCAGCCCACGTCCAGCAGACGGTCGCCCTTGTTCAGGTGCATCTTGTCCAGGACCATGTTGAGCTTGTGCCACTGAGCGTCCTCCAGACTGTCGTCCTCCTTCTCGAAGACGGCGCAGGTGTAGGTCATGGAGGACCCCAGGAAGAGCCGGTAGAAGTCGTTGGACTGGTCGTAGTGGTAGCTGACGGTGGCCGCGTCGCCCCGACGTGTGTGGGGGCGGATGCCCTCGGTCAGTCGCTTGGCCAGGGAAGGTCCTTCGATGGCCGGCGGCTCGGGTACGCGCACTCCGTGCGAGAAGACGGCTCCAGCCGCCCGCGCCAGCTCCATCTTGCTGGGGTGCTTGACGAAGTGCTTGAGGCCCATCAGCTCCTTGAGGACCTGATAGGGGTTGCCCGGCAGCAACTCGGGAGAATCCAGATCGCCCTGCAGGTAGGCGCGGGCCAGACCCAGGTCGTTGGGATTTTCCGTGATGTAGTACATGGCACGGGAATTCTTGACTTCCAGATGCAGCGGCGCTTGGTCCTGCCCGAAGACCGACCCATCGAAGGCGGTCACCTGCACAGGCGCGTCAGGGGTGAGGAAGAGCCCGATCATCTCGGCTACAGTCATCTTGCTTTTGGCCATGAAGCCCCCTTGTGTGACCCGGACATGACCGAACATGGCGGGTCTGGTAGTTAGTGGATACAAGTACTGTCTTCACCCTACCCCTGACACTGGTCCCCGTTGGGTCCATGTTTGGTGAATTATTCCGCATGGGAAACCTTGCCTGGGTACAGACTCTTTGGTAAGGCTAAACATGGAGGCGATCAGGCAATGACCAGCAGCGGATCAGCGTCGGTCGGGGCAGATGAGGCCTGGACCCAGGACACTCTTGCCAGATTGGGGCATTCGCGCTTCCGGGCCGGCTTCTCTCTGTCGGCCAAGGATCGCGCCTACGCCCGTGCCAAGGGTAGGGATACCATCGACCGCCACGCCCATGAGATGCTGGCCAAGCGTGTGGGGCCTGCCCACCCTTTGAAGGATGGCAAGCAGACCCCCTACCGCGGGCATCCGGTCTTCACGGCCCAGCATGCCACAGCCACCTGTTGCCGGGGGTGCATCGAGCGCTGGCATCATATACCGCGAGGCCGGGCTCTGACCGATGCGGAGGTTGATGCCCTGGCCAGGCTGGTCATGGCCTGGATCGAGCGGGATTTGGTGAATCATCCGGCATCTGCCCCGGAATTGCTTTAGACCTGATTTTGGTTGCCTGATCCGGTCCGATAAATATTTGGTGACCTGCCCACTAATGTCGTGTTTCTGGTGTTTCCAAGGAAATATTTTCGTATCACACTTACGGCGGTGTGAAATCATGAATTGCAGGCCCATTTATCCAAGGGGCGGGTGTCTTCAATCGGGGCAGTCGTGTTACGAATCATGATCTGGGTGTCCAAGGTTATGTATGGGTTCTTTGGTGGGGTTTTCTTCAGAAATTCCAATGCGAGCGAACCAGCCTTGGCGCCCAGATCAAAAGGATCCTGACGAATTGTTGTCAGCCCGATTTTATCTGCGTAAGTGCTGTCATCGAAACCAACCAGGGAAAGGTTACCTGGGACGGTGAGCCTAAAACGATTGAGTTTGAAAAGTAACGGGATAGCGACCGAATCATCCTGGCAGCAGAGAGCAGTAGGGCGGCTTTCCATGCTTTGAAGCTGAGAAATAAAGGAGCTGAATACGTCTTGTCCGGGCTGCAGCTTTATTAATTCGGTTTTCACTGGTTCCGGCCACTGTCTGCAAGCTTCCAGGAAACCTTGCAAACGGTTCAAGGAACTGAAGTGCAGGGACGATTTTGGCGAGATGTGCATATACGCGATGTTCCGGTGACCAAGTGTAAGTAAATGATTGACCGCCAGCTGGATACCCTTTGCGTCATCGATTTTCACTGAACCGTCCAGGTCATGGTTCGATTCCACGTTGATGCCGATAATCGGTACATTGATACTACTCAAGCGGCTGGTTTCCTTGGAAGTGATGTCGAAAGAGGACACGAAAACCAGATCAACGTTTCTCCTGATAGGCAGTTCGGCAAAGAAATGCTCTTGTTCTTCGGAGTCGCCGATGGGATAGATGGAGGTGTCGTAGCCAGCCGGATGGAGGATGGAATCCAGCCCTTCGCGTACCAAGGAGCCGAACCAATCCAAGCGTTCGTTGCCAACCAGCAGTGCGGCGCGGAATGTCCGGCCGGTTTTAAGGCTTGCTGCCGTGTGCGTAACGGTAAAATTCATGGCCTCAGCGGCCTTCATTACCTTCGCCCGTGTTTTCGCTGACACCTTTTCTGGACTGGTGAAAGATCTCGATACTGTCGAAATCGACACCCCTGCTTCGCGAGCAACGTCGTAAACGCTGGCTTTGGACACTTGCCACCTCAATGCGGAGAAAATGCAACCAACTCTGTAAGTATAACAATCGCTCACTTTATCCTCGCTTGCAGATGGATTAGATCGACACGCCGCATATTGGGATGTAGCGAGCGGTAATTGACTCAGGAAGAATAGCTAAATAATGCTAAGGGTCGCATTACTTGATAATTTGTTATGAATGATTGAATATAGAGCCCGATTCTTTGATATACAATAGGTCTCGCAAGTGAGTATCTTACAAGGAGGTAGGAAAAACAATGCGAGTAAAACGCGTATTGGCTACATTTGTTGCGACCGTTAGCATAATTGCTTTGTCGGCGTGTGGTGCCGGGGGCGGTCAGGGCGAAGGCCAGACTGACACCAAGGCCGATAAGGGATTGAAAACTCTTGGGGTGAATGTCAAGTACAACCCCAACCACCTTGTGAATAAAGGCAAGCCCATTCAGCTTGAATACTGGTCTTGGGTCGACAAGGAACAGGACCCCATCAGTGCTATGACCCGTGATTATCAGAAGATTCACCCCAATGTCACTTTCAAAATTGTGAATGTTGCTTGGGCTGACTATTGGACGAAGGTTCCGCTAGCTTTGAAAGGCAAGAATGGACCTGCTTTATTTGCTATCCATAATTCACAAGATGCCCTCCTGAAGCCTTATATGGCCCCGATTGATATACCCGCAGACCAGCTCAAAGCCGATTACACCGGGGTCTCCGCCCACCTTGAGAAGGGCAAGGCCTACTACATCGATACGGTCATCAACACGGGGAACATCTATTACAACAAGAAGCTGTGGAAGGAGGCCAATTTGACGGATTCCGACATTCCGAAGACTTGGGACCAGTTGGTTACAGTCGCCCAGAAACTTACCAAATGGGATGGCTCCAAGATGGTGCAATCCGGCTTTAACCTCAACGGAGACGAAGCAAGCGCGGGCTACCCTGGTCTCTGGCAGGGGCTCAATTATCAAAAAGGCGAGCTCATGTTTGATTCCTCAGGAACGAAACCCAACTATAAAAATGAAACGACCAAAGAGAACATGCAGTTCATCAAGGACCTGTATGACAAATATAAGGTGGCTTCAACGGCGTTCGGCGTGGATATGGGGCAGAGTTTCGGCAATGGACAGACGGCCATGGTCTACCAGTGGGGAGGTTTTGCTGGCACGCTGAAGCTGAAGTATCCGGATATCGATTACGGCGTCTTCGCAACCCCGACCTTCTCTGAGCAGACGCCTTTTGCCTACGATCGTTACAACGGAGAATCGACCCCTGGCGTCAACAAGAACCAATCCAAAGAACAGCAGGAGGCGGCACAGGACTTCCTCAAATACATCCTCGCCAATGACAAGTTCATCAAGGACGATGCAAAGGCCTTCAATTCGTTCCCGGCTAAGAAGTCCCTGCAGAACGATTCAGAGATTCTGTCCATGCCGATCATGGCCGCTATCAAGCCTAGAATCGACCGGTTGATTTGGCCCGGACCGACGCCTTCAACTATGGAATCAAGCGCCAAAAAGTCTTTCCAGGACGTTTTCCAGAACCATAAATCGATTGATAGCGCCCTGGACTCGACCCAGGCTCTGATGGAGAAAGACATCAAAGGCACCGGATTCAAATCACTTGAGCCTGCCTATGCCTTCTATAAGGAGGCAAGGCGATAGACCATGGATGGACGTCGGAAGGCACAGCTATGAAGGCAGTGACGAAAACAGGTCACACAGGCAGCAAGACCATCCAGACTGGTAAGGGCCTCGGTCGTGTATTCACGATGAGGAACGTATCTCTTGCGGCCCTGGTCATATATTTCAGCGTGTTCATGATCTACCCGATATTCAAGGCATTCGCAGGTAGCATGCATGATTGGAATCCCCTGATAGGGACCTATAAATGGGTCGGTTTTGATAATTTCCGTCTGGTGCTTTCCGACGGTCTGTTTTGGAAGTCCATAGGGAACACGGCTGTCTTTTGCCTGGTATCGGTTGTGTTCCGTATTGTTCTCGGTTTGGGCTTGGCGCTCTTGCTCAGTTCGAAGTTGGTCAAGGCCAAGGATACGCTGCGTGGTCTCTTCTATATGCCGACCATCACCCCTATGGTTGCGGTGGCCTTTGTATGGGTTTGGATGTTTGACCCGCAGTTCGGCATGATCGACCGGGTTCTTGGGCTGGATATCAACTGGCTCAAGGATCCCAACTGGGCCTTGCCGGCCGTGATCATCATGACAATATGGAAGGATTTCGGGTACGCGGTCGTGCTCTATCTGGGGGCATTGATGAGTTTGCCGAGAAGTGTTTACGAAGCTGCCGCTATTGATGGAGCCAATGCATGGCAGACTTTTTGGAAAATCACGCTTCCGCTGCTGAAGCCAATGACTCTCTTCATCGTCATCACTTCCCTGATCAGTTATCTTCAGGCTTACGTGCAGATCATGATCATGACTGGCGGTGGACCCGGAACGCAAACATACACAATCAGCTATCTCATCTTCGATGAGGCCTTCCAGAAATACAAGTTCGGCACAGCTTCGGCCATGAGTGTTCTTCTCTTCCTTATGACAGGAATACTCACGATTCTGATGTTCAAGGCCTCAGGTGATATGGATATGGAGGAATCATGAGAGCAAGGAAAATGTGGTCCTGGATCCTGACTGGGATGCTTTTCATCCTTGCTCTGATCACAATCATCCCCTTTGTCTGGATGTTCATTTCGTCATTTGCGCCCAACAGCGAGATCGTGAAAGTGTCAGGCGGTATCTTCCCCAAACCCACAACTCTGAGCAATTACCGGGGCATACAGGAGAAGTTCGATTTTCTCCGTCTTTTTCTGAACTCCTTGTTCGTGTCATCGTTCAAGACGGTCGTGATCATCTACACAAGCGCAGCCTTGGGATATGTGTTTTCGAAGATGAGGTTCAGAGGGCGCAATTTGATATTCGGTATTGTGCTTAGCACCATGATGGTACCGTGGGCAGTCACCATTATTCCTCAATACGAGATGATGACCAAGTTTGGTTGGCTGGATACCTACAAGGCTCTGCTGGCTCCGGGCCTCGTCAACGCTTTCGGAGTCTTTCTTTTCCGCCAGTCGATTGGAGGAATACCGGATGAGATCGTGGAAGCGGCCAAATTGGATGGTGCCGGGGACGCAGTAATCTTCCACCGCATCATCCTGCCCATGAGCAGGAACTCCATATCCGCCTTGGCTATATTTACCTTCCTGTGGAATTGGGAGGATTACCTCTGGCCATTCTTGATGATCACCGATGAGAAGAAACAGCTGCTCTCCGTAGGTCTGAAGATGTTCAGTGGGCGATATGGGACCGATTACGGTGGCTTGTTTGCTGCAACCTCTATCGCCATTATTCCGGTGCTTGTGGTGTATGTGGTTTTCCAGAAGCAGTTTATAGCTGGAGTGGCCAGCGGTAGCGGCAAGTAGACAATGTTCAAGAAGATCTTCTAAATGGAGCAGGTTTCCGGTTCTTTACATGGAAGCTCTTTTGATGCGGGTCTGGATATAAGAAAACAGAGGAAGGAATTATTCTATGCGGGGAATAGATGACTCATATCGAGGCTTTTCTGCTTTTAATAACAAGCTTAAGCCAACCATGAATACCAGGTGGACCATCTGTGGGGATTGCTGGAGGATAGGGATTCTGAGCGATTCCCTGATCAGGCTGGAATGGTCTGCGAAAGGGGACTTCGAAGACCAGGCCACTCAAACTGTAATCAACAGAAACTTCACCGATCCAGACCAAATCCATGCGCGTGTAATAAAAGGAGATGAACAGCTTGTCATTGATACGCCAGCACTAAGGCTGGAATATGATTACAACTCCTTTGCCAAGGAGGGGCTCAGTGCCATGGTGAAAGGGGTTTCCAATCAGTTCAACACTTGGCATTTCGGTGATGATTCCCTGCATAACCTGCGTGGGACAGCGAGAACTCTTGACGAGGCTGATGGATCAATCGAATTGGGAGACGGTGTCATTTCCCGCGATGGGTGGGCCATTCTGGACGATTCATCTTCGAACCTTATTGTTCGTACTGACCAGGCTGGGGGGGAGAAAGATCCGTATGGTCATTGGATCATCCCCAGGGAAAGCAAGGAGATAGATATCTATCTGTTTGCCTATGGCCATCGTTATCGGGAGGCCCTAGCGGATTTTTACCAGTTAACCGGACCTGTTCCGCTTCTTCCACGGTGGGCTCTTGGAAACTGGTGGAGCCGTTTCCACCCCTATACTTCAGCGGAGTATCTAGGTCTTATGGATCGTTTCCGAGCATCTCGGTTGCCATTCACCGTCGCCGTCATGGACATGGATTGGCATTTGACGGATTCAGTTGATCCCAAGTACGGGTCCGGATGGACTGGATATACCTGGAATCGACAGCTGATTCCGGACCCTGAGAGTTTCCTCCATTCTCTTCATAAGCGGGATTTGCATGTTTCTCTCAATGTTCATCCTAGAGATGGGATTAGAGCATTCGAGAAGCCATATGCTGATATGGCACGGACATTGGGGGTGGACGCAGACAAGGGAGATCCGATTATGTTCGATCTCACGAATATCCGCTTCCTCAAGGCTTACCTGCAAATGCATCATCAGCTGGAGTCCCAGGGGGTAGATTTTTGGTGGCTGGACTGGCAGCAGGGGGGTGTGACTCGGGTGCCGGGGTTGGACCCCTTGTGGATGCTTAATCACTTCCATTACTTAGACAGTGCGCGTTCCGGTCATTGGCCCCTGATTCTTTCCAGGTATGCCGGCCCTGGGTCGCATCGGTACCCTATAGGATTCTCTGGCGACACCATTGTCACTTGGAATTCACTGAAGTTCCAGCCTTACTTCACTGCGACTGCCAGCAACATCGGTTTTGGCTGGTGGAGTCATGATATTGGCGGCCATATGAAAGGATGTCGGGATGACGAGCTGGAGGCCAGATGGTATCAGTTGGGTACCTTTAGTCCTATCAACCGTCTGCACTCATCAGCTTCGCCGTTCGAAGGGAAGGAGCCCTGGGAATATCCTCAGCCCTACCGAGGCGCTATGGAGAATGCCTTGCGCTTACGACAGGCGCTGATACCCTATCTCTATACAATGAACTGGCGGGCGGCATATGAAGGGCTCCCCTTGGTCCAGCCTCTTTACTGGGAAGATCCAGAATGCGAAGATGCTTATGCGTTTCCGGGCGAATATTGGTTTGGCAGCCAGATTCTGGTTTCTCCGATCTTGCAGCCTGTTGATGCCATTACCAGAATGGGGGAGAGCCTAACCTGGCTGCCTTCTGGGGACTGGTTTGATTGCATGGACGGTCGTCATTACCAAGCTGGTGATCCGCAAGGTCGCAGGTTGAGCCTGTGGCGGACAATCGACAGGGTACCGGTCTTGGCAAAAGCCGGAGGAATTATTCCTTTAGGGCCTGCCTATGAAGCCCCGGGTGGAGAGAGCGTTTCCTCTCCTGACAGCTATTCTGTTGGACGTTGCAAACCTAGGGCGGAAACTAGGAAGGAACTATCGGTCGGTTGCCATCCTCTGTCTGGCAACCCCGAACAGATGGTCCTGATGGTTTTCCCTGGTGCAGACGGTTGCTTCACCTTGATCGAGGATGCTGGACGTTTCCCTGTTTCTCCCGATCTTGACAAGGCTGAACGGGAGGCGGGTGCTGCAAGGACCGCCATCCGCCTTAATTGGTCTTCCGGCGGCGTAGTCACGATAGATGCTGTTAATGGATGCGTTGAAGCCTTGCCATCTTACAGGCATTGGAAAGTAGCTTTGCGCGGTTGGGCACCTACGGATTGCAAGGTGCGGATTGACAGGAGTGTGAGGAAAGTCCCAACGACATATGACGAATCAACACTGACAGTCTGGCTTGATCTAGGTAGGGTGCCAGTAGGCTCCAAAGTTGAAATATTGCCTGAGCGGGCTGAGTTGGCAAGCAACCCCGCGATGCATGACGCCGGTGCGGTCTTAAAGAGAGCGCAGATCTCTTTTGAAGTTAAAGATCAGCTCGCGGATATGGTGTCCAGGCAAGGAGTGGATGCGCTTGCGGGTTTGGATACCCTGCAAGCTGGATTCCCTGGCGGCGAACAGGGGGTGCCTTCGGCAGTGCCACGGTCGGTTCAATCGGCCTTGACTGAGATACTGTTGCGTTCTTAAGCTAATTGAGGCTAATAGATTGTCGGCTCTGGGTCTGTCTCCGGAGCCGACAATCCATTTTGTATCAAAGTAGAGAAGCTTTCGCGCCCTTTTATTTTGTTCCTCTAGTTGATTTGTTGCTGCCCAGTTTTTTCATCATTTCGGCAGCCAGCTTTTTCGGTGTCTTGCGCACGCCACTCTCTTCGGCATCCTTGATGATGGTCTTTACGTCCAGGTCGGGATTGCGGTCCTGGGTGGCCACCAGGTCGCGTGCCTCCTGCCGGTTGAGCACGGTGGGCAGGGTGCCGGGCATGGGGCGCCGGGCGGTCTCCGCCAGGAAGAGCACGGTAATCAGACCGCAGGTGGAGGTGAACATGATCCAGTAGGCGGGTGCTAGGGACTTGCCGGTCGCTGTTACCAACCCTTCCATGATGACAGGTGCGGTGCCGCCGAAGACGGCCACAGCCAGGTTGTATGACAGTCCCATGCCGCCGTAACGGGAAGCGGTGGGGAAGAGGGCCGGCAGGGTGGATGCCAGGTTGGCCACGAAGAAGATGACCGGGATGGCCAGCAGGACCAGTCCGCCGAAGACGGCGCCCGTGGTCTCGTGCTCCAGCAGTCGGAAGGCCGGCAGGGACAGGCATAGTCCGGTGAATGCTCCCATGAACAGCACCTTCTTGCGTCCGAAGCGGTCGGAAAGGGCTCCGGTGATGGGGATGCAGCAGGCCACCATAAGCAGGACCGGCAGGGAGAGCAGGTTGGCCTGGGCCGTGTTGTAGTGCAGGGTGCCTGACAGGTAGGTGGGCATGTAGGCGGTCAGCGTGTAGCTCAGGGTGTTGGCCGCGGCGACCAGGATGAAGGCCATGAGCAGCTCCCGCCAGTAGCCGCGGATCAGGTCCAGCAGGCTCTTGTGTTGGCTCTTGGTCTTTTCGGCGCTGGCATCCTGGGCCTGGCGGAAGGCAGGGGTGTCCTGGACCTTGGCCCGGAAGTAGACCGCGATGGCAGCCAGCGGCAGGGCGATGATGAAGGGGATACGCCAGCCCCAGGCCAGCATGGCTTCCGGGGAGATGGAGAACTCCAGCAAGGAGACCAAGGCTGCTCCGAAGGCGTAGCCGAGGTAGGATCCCACATCCAGCAGGGAGGCGAAGAAGCCGCGATGCCGGTCCGGGGAGTATTCAGTGACCATGGTCGAAGCGCCTGCGTACTCACCGCCTGTGGAGAAGCCCTGGATCAGCTTGAGCAGGATAAGCAGGATGGGCGCCAGCGGGCCGACGGCCGCATAGCCGGGCAGAAGGCCGATCAGCAGGGTGGCTGCGGACATGCTCAGCAGGGTGAAGGCCAGAATGCGTTGGCGGCCGATCTTGTCGCCCAGCTGGCCCAGGACCACTCCACCCAGGGGGCGGGCGACGAAGGTGACGGCGAAGACGCCCAAGGAGAAGAGCCGCTGTACGGCATCGGATGCGTCGGACAGGAAGACGCGGCCGATGGTCACCGCCAGGTAGCCGTAGACCCCCACGTCGTACCATTCCATGAAGTTGCCGACCACGGTGCCGGCGATGGCTCGCTTGAGGGTGGACCTGTCCACCACGTTGATGTCGGTCAGATGCAGGCGCTCGCTCCAACCGCGATGCGGTCTGGGATTCTGCTTGCGGGCCTTGCGTTTTTCCGCGGCCTGCTGCTTCTTCAGCTGCTTGGCTGTCTGTCGATCACGCTGTTTCTGCTCGTGTTGGCCGCTAGCTGCAGCCGAAATTTTATCGTCCTCTGCCATTATTCCTTCTCCGGCCACTAGGCCGTTGTTCGTCTTTTCCGCCTTTGTGATTTCCCTGTCTGCCTCTTCCTTTAGCGGTTTTCACAAAAATGCCATAAATATACAGCTTAGCACGCCTCATGATGAGGGCTGTGGCGGGCCCTTATCTGGCCCTCCACAGCCCTCTTGGTCGGATTTAATTAGGCCTTGAGGAATCCGGGATCTCGGTAGTCGGGATCAGGATACTGGTAGAAGCCCTGACCGGTCTCTTCGCCCAGCTTGCCTTGCTCGATCATGGCATTGAGCTTGTCCAGGAGGGGCTTGGCTTGAGGATTGTCACCCTGACGCTGGCTGAGGATGTTGTAGGCGGTCCGAAGGCCGACCATGTCGTAGAAACCGAAGGGTCCCTTGGGCGCACCAGTGGCGATCATCCAGGTTTTGTCGATAGTCTGTGGATCGGCCACATCGTGCGCCCATAGCATGCCGGCAGCGCCCATGAGCGGCATCAGCAACGTGTTGAGCACATAGCCGGGCTGTTCCTTGTGCAGCTGGATGGGGACCATACCAATCTCCCGGGCAAAGGAAACGATTTGGTTGTAGATGTCTGGGTCGGTTTGATCGGTTCCCATGATTTCAGCGGTATTCATCAGCCAGATCTGGTTGGCGAAGTGCAAGTTCAGGAATTTGTCTGGCCTGCCTGTGTCGGATGCGAAAGTGCTGGGCACGTAGGTGGAGGAGTTACTGGCGAAGATGGTGTTCTCGGGCGCCAGCTTGGCCAGGCTCTGATAGAAGTCGTGCTTGATGGAGGGCTTCTCGGGGATTGCCTCGATGACCAGATTCGCGTTCTTGACTGCCTCGCTCAGGTCGGTGGTGAAGCTCATTCGGCCTAATCCGGCATCGAACTGTTCGTCTGTTGCTTTTATGTCGCGCTTATAGGCGGTGCGAAGCGCCTTGACTCGCTCTCTGGCCGCTGCTACGGCATCGTCTCCGATGTCGTAGACCGTGACATTTTTGCCCTTGAATGCACATTGATAGGCGATCTGACTGCCCAAAACACCGCCACCGGCGACGGTGACCTGTTCAATATTTGTCATGAATGACCTCTTTCATTGTGTCGGCATCCTTCCTTGGATGCCTGATTCAATGGTAGTAAAGAGGCGCAGCCGGCGATTTGCAAAGGTTGACGAGCAGCTTGACGTTTAGATCCGCTTGAAAGTTAACAATGAAAATGGACCCGCCTATTGCGGGGAGGCGATTTGCGTTGTGGTCCCCCGCAACGGACGGGTCCTGTCTGGTGGAAACGGTTCTCTCAGGCCTTCAGGAAGTCAGGATCAGCAAAGGCGGGGTTGGGATAGGTGTAGAACCCTTCTCCCGAATCCTTGCCGGTCTTGCCCTCGTCCATCATCTTCTGGATCTTCTCCAGGAAGGGCTTGAAGTCAGGGTTGTCTCCCCGCTGCTCCTTGGTGATGTTGTAAGCGGTCCGCAGTCCCACAACGTCAAAGATGGCAAAGGGTCCCATGGGTGCGCCTGTCGCGATCATCCAGGTCTTGTCCACGGTCTCCGGATCCGCGATGCCCTGACCCCAAAGATAGGAGGCGGCTTCGAGCAGGGGGATGAGGAGGGTGTTCAGGACGTATCCAGGCTGCTCCTTCTTCAGGACGATGGGAACCATGCCGATCTCCCTGGCATAGTCCACGATTTCATCGAAGACCTTAGGGTCGGTCTGATCGGTACCCATGATCTCAGCCGTGTTGTACAGCCAAACCTGGTTGGCGAAGTGCATGTTCAGGAACTTGTCCGGCCGGCCCGTGTCAGCTGCGAAGGTGCTGGGCACGTAGGTGGAGGAGTTGCTGGTGAAGATGGTGTCCTTGGGAGCCAACTTGGCCAGATTCTGATAAAGGTCATGCTTGATCGAGGGCTTCTCCGGGACAGCTTCGATGACCAAGTCAGCGTTCTTGACGGCTTCGGCCATGTCGGCGGTAAAGGACATGTTGTTTAGTCCGGCGTCGAATTGCTCATCAGTAGCATTGATGTCGTGCTTGTAGGAATCGCGCAGGTTCTTGACGCGCTCCTCGGCGGCCGCCACAGCCTGGTCGTTGATATCGTAGATTGTTACCTTCTTACCCTTGAAGGCTGATTGATAGGCGATCTGGCTGCCAAGCACCCCACCGCCGGCAACCGTGACATTATGAATGTTCGTCATAGAAACCTCTTTTCGTCGCAATGCATCCATCTTTGGATACTTATTCCATACTACAGGCAGTGCCTGGGATTATTCTGGGTGTTCCATGATTGTTGGAAGCCTGAAATAACGCCCGAAATCACGGTTTATTCAGCCGTTCAATTGAGCGTGTGAAACACTGAGAATTTTGTCGCTTTGCTCACATGAGTGGTAAGCAGCAGTCGTCGTTGGGGCGGGGTTGCGAGCTGCTCTATTACGCGATTGGCCATCTCCATTCCTCGGTATACACGAGAGGGAAGAGTCGCCGGACTCTGAGAGGACAATCAGAGAATCTGGCAGAACTCGATGGTCTCCTGATTGGGTCCGATGACGTTGAAATAGCGGATTCCGTGCTGCCAGAAAGTGGGAATGGACTGGATGGAGTCCTCTCTGATGTTCAACCCCATCTCCAGGGCGTGCTCATAAGCGGCATCGATGTCTGGCGTGTCCAACGCCCAGTGGTTGATGGCTCCGGTGCGCATGGGCGCAGGTTCGCCCTCCCAGGTCTCGATGGTCAGATGCCCCAGACGCAGGAAGGCGCAGCGGTTCTCTCTGTTGGGGTAGATGCCGACCAGTTCGAACCCGAGTTTGTTGGTGTAGAAGTCGATGGTCTCGTCCAGGTCACGGGCGATCATGCCCGAGTGCTGCAGATCCTTGGCATAGTCCGACATTGGTCTCATGATGGCCGCTCCTTTGGTACCTTGATGCTGCGATGCTTCCTTATCTACTCTAGGCGATGGTGCGTCTGGAGATGAGGGTGAGGTAGAAAGTGAAGCAGGCTTTGTAGCCTGAATCTTCAGAAGCCTCCAACGTCCTGCATGAAAGCGAATAGGCCCACAGTGTTAACCGTGAGCTGGGAGGCGACAGTCGGAATCTTGGGATGTCTCCACGGGCGATCCGATTCAGCTTGGGGTTGCTCGAAAGTGACGATGGTAGCGCCGTAAAACTTGGCTGTAGCAATCAACCAGGGGTCGGCGATATCTCTGTCAGCCCATTCACGTACCGCTGTAGGTCGGTAACCGTTTTCGGGGCGGGCAATCTGGTTGAGCACTGTCCCATACGCTTCTACAATGCCATCCTCTTTCTCGCAGGCGACCATAATGCTTTTACTGCGTCCAACCAGACATCGACTTCCGAACAGTTGTGACCATATACCTCGTCGCGAACTTTGTCGATGATTGTCATTTGGCCCTCGTTGACCAAATCATGTAGATGATTCCAGAACGGTTTCGACAAAGCAAACTGAGGGCTGTAGTACCGGTTGCATGGTTCGATCAGGCAGTTTGCATCAATAAGAAAGGGCGAATCCATGAACGATGGCTGTGTCATGAGACGGCTCTTTTCATGAGCTTGGTGAAGGTGTCGCCTGTGATATCCGTGAGACGATACGCATCTAAATATGTGGTTCCCCCTTTGGCCACGCTGCTTGCTAGTCGTTCCAGGAATCGGGAATCGAATCTGCTCAGTTCGGTGTTATAAAAGGTTGGGGAACCTTGCTTATTTTCAGTTTCTTCTGACCAGATTTGGGCGGCCTGGTTGCATTCCTGGAAGGTTTCCTGGCTGATTAGCTTATGCTTCAGGGCGCGAAGGGCCAAAGCGGTGTGGGAGACAGGGAAGCGCTTTTTTAGTTCTTTCATCCGTTCGTCCAATGTGGTGTCGTCAGGAATGTTCTGCCATGCTTCCAAGAAGTCTTCGTCTGGCAACAATATGGCCGTCGCTACTTCATTGCAGACCTGTTCAAGCCTGGTGACTCCGGTGGGTAGGGCGGTGTCATTGTATAATTCATCAGCTCCCAGCCAAACATGTGCCAGCTCATGCACCAGGGAGAAGAGGCGAGCGGTTTCGGGCTCGTCAGTCTTGTTGATAAATATCAATGGGGCGTATGGATCGATGAGTGTAAAAGCACGAAATTCTGTAGGGTCGAGTGGTCTATGGGTGTTGTTGCCGACCACTCCGTTCTGCATGATGAGAATCCCGGTGCCCTCAGCGCGCTCGCGCAGCAGTTTGAAAGCCTTAGCCGGGTCATGCAGGCCGGATTTGCGATA
Source organism: Bifidobacterium apis (assembly GCF_036986835.1). Taxonomy (NCBI): domain Bacteria; kingdom Bacillati; phylum Actinomycetota; class Actinomycetes; order Bifidobacteriales; family Bifidobacteriaceae; genus Bifidobacterium; species Bifidobacterium apis. Next base: position 111,227 of record NZ_BTXD01000001.1, read on the forward strand.
CCAATGTTCATCAATCTTCAGAGCTCGACGAATATCCTTGACGATAAGGTCGCTGCCGTCATTGATGGTCCGGGAACCCACCTGTTCCAGTCGGGTGCCTTCATTATCGATACGGTCTTGCCTCGCCCAGTCCTGGATGGCGGTCATCTGGTCAATGGTGTCCACAAGATCTCGGGAAGGATGTCCTTGTGGCTGCTGACTGCCGATAGTGCGTTTGGCATAGACGGGTGGCGTATCATCAATGGGCTCATCCATGAAGAAGTAGCCGAATGGCACCTGCAACTTGTCGCTGATGCCATGCAGTTGAGAGACAGTAGGCCTTTTGGCGCCCTGTCTCCATGCATCAATATTTTGACGTTGGTTTTCACTTAGATGATCTTCGGTGCCTATGGATATGACCCAATCGAGAATGGTGCGGGGAACATTGACGCGTACTGTTTGAGCCATTGTTCCCCCTTCTGCATCTCGAATCCTATCTGGTCATTTTCGCAGAGCACTTTGGACACCATTATTCGCTCTTTGAGGGTTATGAGCAAGCCTATCAGGGGCTCCGGTGCCAGTTGCTGACCAGGCCGGTTGGAGTTGATGCTCAAAGGAATCATGATCACCGGCACCCGTTTATTGGTCTGTTGCTTCATTTATCGATTACGCTACAACCGGCTTCCAGGAGATCAACGCCTTACGGATCGTGATTTGGTGATTCGCTACTCGATAACCTGGCAAACTCCCTGAGTGAACGTTGCGCAGGGTGGAATATGAGCGTGAAAACTTAACGAAACTCAGAACGGGATGCATCATGTCTTGATTGACTAAGAAGTCGGGTCAGGACGAGCGATCCTGACCCGATGCGAATGACGGATGTATCAGAGCATGCCCAGCAGCTCGTGGTTTCTGCTGTCCCTGGCGAATACCGGCAGGGTATCCAACGGGGCTTCTGCGGTGATCGTCTGGCCTCCGCCGTACATTGCTCCGTCGCGAAGATCCTGCCACTGTGTAGTCGCATCCCCAGGCAGGTAGACCTGTCGAGATCTCGCTCCTTCCTCTACCACGGGGGCTACCAGCAGATCAGGTCCGAGCATATACTCGTCGGCGATATCGGAGGCAGCGTCGTCATGGGGGAATTCGTAGAATAGCCCCCTGATGAGCGGCTGCCCATCCTCATGCGCTTGAGCAAATAGCTCACGCAAATACGGGCGAAGATGTTCTCGGATCTTGATGAACTTGACATAGATGTCTTCGACGGACTTGCCGTAGCTCCATGGTTCATTGCTCGCTCCGGACGGTAGTCGCCGTTCGCCTCGCGCTGTAGTGATGGCAGTCTTGGTGGTCCCGTCGGGGTGATGCTGGCTACGGTCACCGTGATTGCGCATGACGGGCGAGAAGCAGGAGAATTGCGCCCACCTCAATAACAGTTCACGGAAGGTGGGATCGTCGATATCGCCATTGTGGAAGCCACCCAGGTCGGTGGTGAACCAAGGAATGCCGGCCATGCCCATATGGATAGCGCAGGTGATTTGTGCTCTGAACGCCTCGAAGGTGGACGCCACATCGCCCGACCATACAAGAGCTCCATATTGCTGGGATCCGGCCCAAGCGCATCTGGTGAGGTTAACGATCTGCCCCTGGCGTCCGTAGGCCAGCTGCCCCTCGTAGAACCCCCTGTTGTATTCCCGCGGATACAGATTGGCTGTCTGCTGAGCAGGTCCAGCCCAGTAGCGGTAATTGCTGAAATCGTAAGTGCCGTACTCTGGTTCGGCTTCATCCAGCCAGAAGGCATCGACGCCGACATCGGCGTAGTGCTCACGGCATTTCTCCCATACATATTGGCGGGCTTTAGGGTTGGTAGCATCGTAGAACTGGCTGGGCCCCTCGAACATCATGCCGATGTCTTCGCCGTGGTCTGCTCGTACCAGCAGATTCTTGGCCTTCATCTCTGGATAGTTTTCAGAAGTCAGTGCTATCTGCGGCCAGACTGACACCATGAGTCGGATCCCCATCTTGTGCAATTCGTTGCTCATGCTGACGGGATCCGGCCAGAATTCGTCCTCGAACCTGAAATCACCCATGTGAGGCCAATGGAAGAAGTCGATGACAATGAGGTCCAGAGGGATACCGCGTTTTTTGAACTCTCTGGCAACTTCCAGCAATTGATCCTGGTTCCAATAGCGAAGCTTGCTCTGCCAAAATCCAAGACCCCATTCAGGCATCTGAGGAGCATGGCCGGTAGCGTCTGCGTAATGGGCCATAATAGAGCGGTAATCGGCACCGGCTGTAACCCAGTAATCAATCTGCCGAGTGCTGTCCGCCGACCATTGAGTCTTGTTTTTCCCAAAACTGACGGAACCGACGGCTGGATTGTTCCAGAGGAATCCGTATCCACAGCTGGAGACGACGAAGGGTATGGAGATTTGCGAGTTCCTATGGGCCAGTTCGAGCGTACAGCCTTTCAGATTCATGATGTTCTGTTGATATTCACCCATGCCGTACAGACGTTCGTTTTCCGGAGGCACGAATGTCACCTTGACCTGGTGGTCGCCTCCCACGATGGGAGTGAAAGAACGCGCTCTTAAATTCAGGGAGCCGCCATCGCTCATCTCGCTGAAGAGCAGCTTGCCGTCGGTGCGCCAAAAGCTGAGCAGGCACTTGTCGGTATAGCCGTTACCTGTGTCAATGCCGCCCGAAGCCTGCGCCTTGACCATGAGAGACCCGTTGATTATGGTGGCCTGTCCCTGCTGGTCATCGATGCTTATGTGCACCGCATCGGCAGGCTCGTGGTGGTCTCGTAAAAGCGCCCAGTCCGGGTCTTCGGGTTCGTGCATCTGCGAGGATCGGACGCGTATCGAATCTGATCCCCAGGGCTCGATGCGAAGGTATTCACCGTTGCCTGTCCACTTCAGGGCTTGGCCGTCGGTGGTAAATGTTGAATGTTGCATTGATTCGGTACCCTTTCACTTGGTTGATTCACCTTTGAGATCAGTCCTTTATCGCACCTGCTGTAACTTCCGCAACGATACGTTTCTGTGCGGCCATGAGCAGTATTGCGGTTGGCACCGAAGTCAGAACAGTTGCAGCCATCAATGGCCCCATTCCGGATTCTGTGCCCTATGAAATTATAGGGACCATCGTGATGGGACGCATGCGGACCCGTCGGAATCCAGCGTTGACGAAATCATGAAGTCAGACCATGCCAAACAATGAGAACAATGAGAACAGCGAGGTCGTCACGATGGTTGTAAATATATGCCAATGTGAAGCAGCGTAACGGCGAATGGTACAGCTGCTGTGGAATCCGCAGTGATTGGACCGGCGATGCACGCCAAAAGGCCGAGACGGGGCCATGACCGCAGACCTTGATGATTGGCACGGCAGTCGGAGGACCTGGGGACGTTCGGCTTGAGCCAGAGCAAGGCCTAGGACAATCACAGCCTTCCGACCGGTCTCGTGCCTGGGCCGCTCAGTCGATCAGGCCCTCCAGCTGGCGGCGGTTGATCAGGGAGGGGATGACGCCTTCGTGGGCGACGCTGAAGCCCGCGGCCAGATTGGCGATGTGGGCGGCTTTGTCCAGGGAGCATCCGTTGCACAGATAGGCGGCCAGGGCGCTGATGAAGGCATCGCTGGCACCGGTGTCATCGATTGCTCGGGTCTCGTGGGCCGGGAAGTCCTTGTGTCCGCTGGCCGTGACCAGGGTGCAGCCGTACTCGCCCAGGGTGATGATGACCTTGCCCACCCCGCCGTCGATGAACCGTTTCGCCTTGTCTACCACGGATTCTGGTCCGGGTATCAGGGTGTTCAGCTCGTTGAGATTCGGGATCAGGATGTCGATCGAAGCCAGCAGGTCTTCAGGCAGGTGGTCGCAGGACGACGGTTTGACGATGGTGGCGGCCTGGTGGCGCTTGGCTGTTCTGCAGGCCTCGGCGACGGTGTCCATGGGGATCTCTGTCTGGATCAGGCAGTAGCCGGTGTTTCTGAAGATCTGGTCGCGCTGGGTGATGTCGTCCGGTGTCAGGGACTCGTTGGCACCCGCCACCAGGGAAATCATCGATTCGCCCTTGCTGTCGACGAAGATATAGGCTTTGCCTGTGTCCGCTCCGGTGACCCTGCGCACGCCAGTGGCATCCACATGGGCTTGCCTCATCGTTTTGTAAATGTAGTCCGCGGCCGGATCGCTGCCGACATTGCCGATCAGGGAAACCTGATGTTGCAGCCTGGCCACGCCCACCGCCTGGTTGGTGGCCTTGCCCCCCGGCGTGGAGGCGAAGTTCCTGGTCGTGGTGGTCATACCTGCCTTGGGCAGGCTGGGGGCGGTCAGGTAGGTGTCCACGTTGATGCTGCCGACCACCACGATTTTCTTGCATTGTTGGTCCGGGGGCCGGCCGATGGTCTTCTCGCCGTCCAGGGTGAAGACGTGCTCGAAGGTCTCGCTTGGATCGGACTCATGCTCGATGGAGCGGATGATTCGTCGGCACAGGTAGGCGCCGAAATCGGCATTGCGCATCACGTAGGACGATATCTCCGGGCTGCCCGGGTAGCGCAGATGCACGTTGGTGTCGTTCATCAGGGAGACCAGGGAGAGGTCCTGGGGCAGGCGGTAATGCATGGATTCGGCGAATTGAAGGAATTCCAGGGCGTGGTGGTAGTGGGATGCCACGACTCCGGTGACCTGCCGGTTCTCCAGGACCCGGGTCAGGTCCTCACCGATTGTTTCCAGGACCATGTCGGTGTGGTACTGGAGGTTGTGGTCGAACAAGCAGCGTCGATAGCCATGCAGGAAGCTCTGGGTCCGTCTGCCCGGCGAGAGCAGGCAGGCGATGCTGGTGTGGTGGCGCTTGATCAGCTCTTCGGTGAGACTGTAAGCAGCCTCTTCGTAGGGCATGAGCGCGGTCCGGTCGTCTCCCAGGGGTCCAATGGTGAGTTCGGGAATCCCTCCTGCCTCGATCCTGCTTTTCAAGGCCAGGCTTGTCTGGTCGATCGGCTCCCAGACCATGCCATCCACCCGATGCTCCAGAGCGGACAGAATGTTGCGTTCCTCCTGGTCATGATCGCCGTAGCTGTTGAAAACCAGGGTGCCGTACCCCGACTTCTGTGCCTGCTGGATGATTCCGTCCAAGGTGGAGTCCATGGAGATGGATGAACTGAGCAGGACCCCGATTCTCCAGGTGGTGGTGCTGGGCTTGGAGGATCCGTAGGGCGTGTAGTGGTACTTCCTGACCAGTTCGAGGACCCTGTCGCGCGTGGCGGCTGTGATGCTCGCGTCCTTGTGATTCACAATCTTGGAGACCGTCGATGTGGATACGCCGGCAAGCTGAGCAATGTCCTTGATGTTCATGGGGTTTCCTGTCCTCCTCATCTCTGAAGCGCCGGCGAACGGCTTTGTCGACCTGCTGGATCTAGCGAATCAAGCTTACCTGAGGGATCGTCGTCGGAGGTTTCGCATTTGACACCCCATGCGGCTGTTGATAGTCTCTGTCAATGAAAGTTGTTTACTAAAGTGGTTTCTCAAAGCGGTGATGCGGATCTGGCTGTGAGCGACGGCCATCTGCAGAAATCGACATTCAAGGACCAAAGGCGGTACGGATTATGAGCGCGCAATCGTTGTGGAGAGGAATCACTGCGCAGTTCTCGACAAAATCCTTGGTGCTGATACCCATCGCGGTGGGTATCAACCTCATCGGCGGTACCCTGAGCTCCACCCTCAAACTGCCGCTCTTCCTGGATATGATCGGCACCACGGTCATCGCCTGCCTGTCCGGCCCCTGGGTGGCTGCCCTGTGCGGACTGCTGACCAACGTCTTCCTCGCCTTGGTGGCCAATCCGGTCTATCTGCCCTATGCGCTCTCCAGCGTCCTGTGCGGCCTGGTGATCGGCTACATGGTCAAGGCCGGGCTCTTCAGACGGATATGGGGAGTCGTTCTGGTCTGGCTTGCCTGCGCACTGGTCAACACGGTCACCGCCTCTCTGATCACCGTCTTCGTCTACGGGGGCGCCACCGGAGTCAACGGCACCTCGGTCCTCACAGCTGCACTGGTGGTGGCTGTCAAGAACATCGTCATCTCGGTGCTGTCCTCCTCCATGCTGGAGAATCTGATCGACAAGGGAATCACCGTCCTGATCGCTTATGTGATCGTGCGACGAATCCCCAAACGCTTCCTGAGCCAGTACGCTCTGGATGGCAGCGAGGACCAGGCCGATCTGGACGATTTGGATGACCTGGATGAGGACGAAGACGAGGACGAACGCGAAGCGACTGGGGCGTCCAGTCGGGAGAGTTCGGCACGGCCGGGGAAGATCGACGGCGCGATGGAATCTGAGCGGGGCCCATCGACAGGCGACCCAGCGGACTTGGACTGTGAACGTACCCAAAGGTCTGAACGCTGATGCCTGGTCCCGCGTCGAACGGCATTCCTGATTCCCCGCTGGCCCGTATGCATCCCATGGCCAAGATCGCCGGCGTGTGCTCCTTGGGCCTGGCGACCTTGGTCTGGCCGGACTTCACCCTAGGCCTGGGGATCATCGTCATGCTCTTTATCGCAGCGGCTCTGGCTCGGGTGCTTCGGCCCTTCTCCGGCGTCATGCTGGGGTTCGGCATTCCCGTTACGCTCATGCTGCTGTTCATCCAGGGGTGCTACAGCCCGAGGAATACCAGGGTCGTTCTTGACCTGGGATTCGCGCAACTGGGCCTCGAAGGCAGTCTCTATGCGGCCAAAATCGTAGTGACGCTTTTAGTCTTCCTGGGGTCCTTCTACCTGACCAATAAAACTACGTACATGGGTCGTCTGGTTGCGGCTCTGACACAGATTGGCGTTCCATCCAAGATCGGCTACCTGATTCTGGCCAGCCTCAATGTGGTCCCGCAGATGCAGCGCAGGATTGCGGTCATCGAACAGTCACAGCACGCGCGTGGCCTGGAGACCGGCGGCGGCTTGATTTCCCGGGCGCGGGCCTTCCTGCCCCTGCTTGGGCCGGTTGTCCTTTCCTCCCTGACGGATTCACAGGAGCGCGGGATGACCCTGGAGACCCGCGGATTCGGCATCCGGGGGGTGCGGCAGACCAGCTACCTTGAGGTGGTCTGGCGGCGCAGTGACACCGTGATGACCATCCTGTTCGCCGTTTTTCTGGTGCTGATCCTGGTGCTCGGCTGCCTCTCGCGCACCGGTCTGATCACCCTGGCTATCCAATGGGGAGGTCGGGCATGACCAAGGTCATACGAGTGGATGATTTCTCCTTCAGATACCGTGATGCCGATCGAACCACCTTGAAACGGGTGAGTTTCAGCGTAGAGCAGGGCAGCTTCTTCTGCATTGTCGGAGCCAATGGGTCGGGCAAGTCGACCCTGTGCAATGCCCTGGTCGGTCTGATTCCGCACTATTTCGTAGGCAAATCCAAGGGAAGCGTCAGCATCGAAGACAAGGACGTAGCCACTTCGACCATCGCCGATCTGTCCAGACAGGTGGGCCTGGTCTTTCAGAATCCCTTCAATCAGCTCTCTTATACGGCCGGGACCGTGGCCGAGGAACTGGCCTTCGGACTGGGCAATCATGGGGTTTCACGTGAAACCATGCATGCCAAGGTGGCCCGGGTGGCTGCTCTTATGCATATCGAGGATTTGCTCGACAAGAACCCCCTGGAGCTTTCCGGCGGACAGGTGCAGCGGGTGGCCCTGGGCTCGACCTTGATCATGGAACCGGACATCCTGGTTCTGGACGAATGCACGGCCCAGCTGGACCCGCTTGGCAGCGAGGAAATCTTCGACATTGTCAAGCGGCTCAACCAGGAGGGGATCACCGTAGTCATGGTCGATCACGATATGGAGCGGGTCGCCAGATGCGCTGATCAGGTCATGGTCCTGGGGGCAGGCCGGGTCCGCGCTCTGGGTACACCCGAGGAGGTCTTCACTGATCCCGAGGTGGAGAAGTGGGGGATTGACATTCCGGATTATGTCAAGCTTGCCAGGGGTCTGGAGGACGCAGGATTCGATCTGCCAGGTCTGCCCGTACGCGAGGACCAGGCGGTACGCATGATTCGGGAGGCGCTGCGATGAGGATCGACCTGGAGCATCTGGAGTACGTCTACCCTCACGGCCATCGTGCCCTGGACGGAGTGGATCTGGCTCTCGAAGGTGACCGGCCCGTGGCGCTGATCGGTCAGAACGGTGCTGGCAAGACCACCCTGGCCAAGCATCTGAACGGCATCATTAGACCGACCGGCGGACGGGTTTTGATCGACGGCGTCGATCTGGCCACGGCGGACACGGCCCAGTGGGCCCGGAAGGTGGGGTACGTCTTTCAGAACCCCGACGATCAGCTCTTTCTGGACAGCGTGCGCAAGGAATTCGAGTTCGGTCCCCGGCAGCTGGGGTTCGATCAGGATCTGATAGAGCGACGCATGGAGCAGGTGGCTGAGTTGGTGGGCTTGGCGGACCGGCTGGACGATCATCCTTTCGACCTGAGCCCCACCGAGAAGAAGTTCTGTGCCATCGGCTCCGTCCTGATGATGGATACGGGTGCTGTGGTTTTCGATGAGCCCACATGCGGACAGGACAAGTTCGGCAATGATCGGCTGGCTGCCATCATCGCCCGTCTGCGGGACCAAGGCAGGCTCTGCATCACGATTTCCCATGACATGAAGTTCGTCACCCGCAACTTCCCCAGGGTTGTGCTCATGCAGCATGGCCGGGTCCTGTTGGATGGCAGCCGCGAGGAGGTCTTCGCCCGGGAGGATGTGCTCAAGCAGGCCTATGTGACACCTCCGCCCATCACCCGTGTGGCGCGGCAGGTCGGCCTGGATGGCCCGGTCTTCACCGTCTCTGCCTTTGTTGATGCAGCCCGGCGGGCCAGAGCAGGGGCAGGAATTTGAGTTTGGATACGACACGAGGAAAAGGAGTGAAGCAATGACCAAACCTCTGATCATCGACACAGACCCCGGCATCGATGATGCTGCGGCCATCACGATGCTGGTCGACGAGCCCAGCTTCGACATCAGACTGATAGCTTCGGTGTCAGGCAATGTGGGCATCGGCCACACCACCAACAATGCCCTGAAGCTGCTGACCTTCCTGGGCAGGCGTATTCCCGTGGCCCGAGGCGCTGCGGCCCCGCTCATGCGCGACAACAGGTTCGCCACCGAAGCCCACGGCAAGTCGGGGATGGGGTCATTCGTCTTTCCTGATCCGGATGACAGCCTGTTGACCGAAAACAATGCGGTCCTGGAGGAGCGACGGGTGCTCCTGGAGAGTGATGAGCCAGTCACCATCCTGACCCTGGGTCCTCTGACCAACATCGCCCTGCTGTTGGCCACCTTCCCGGAGGTCAAGGACCACATCGATCGGATCGTCATGATGGGAGGCTCCACCGGACGCGGCAACATCGGGGTCTATGGCGAGTTCAACATCTCCGTCGATCCTGAGGCTGCCAAGATGGTCTTCCGCAGCGGGCTGCCTGTGACCATGGTCGGCTTGGACATCGGCCGCAAGGCCCATCTGGTGGCCTGCGACCTGGACGATCTGGACGCAGCCGGCGAAGTGGGCGGTATGGTCGCCTCCCTCTTCCGGTCCTACGATGGCGGACACATCGAGGAGGGGATCAAGATGTACGATCCCTCTGCCGCCATGATCCTGCTCCAGCCCGACCTGTTCACCATGCGCCAGGCTTTCGTGGATGTCGAAATCTCCAGCCCGCTCACCTTGGGCGCCACGGTGGTCGATTACGACGGCATCCTCGGCGGCAAGGCCAACGCCAGCGTCTGCGTGGACGTGGATGTGGACGGATTCCGCTCCGCCTTTGTCGACAGGGTCGGCCGGGTCCGCCGCCAGTAGCTTCCGCATTGAGAAGAACCGAAAGGAAACTAAGGAAAAAATGAGTGAGTCAACTGTCTCCGAGGAGCAGAAGAACGGCATACCCGTTCCCGAGGAGGGGACTCCCGAGTTCGCGAAAATGAACAAGATGGCCCGCGTGGCCATCCCGGTGGTCCTGATCATCTTCACCCTGGGCGTGCTCCAGCAGCAGGCCTTCGGCATGATCTACGTGAACATCGGCAAGCAGCTCAACCAGGCCAATCTGGCTCCGCTGATCACCTCCCTGCCGGGCATCATCCTGGGAATCGTCTGCGTCATCTACGGCTCCCTGGGCGATTTCGTCTCCCTGAAGAAGATGATGATCCTGGGCACGATCGTCTTCGTGCTGGGGTCGATTCTGGGCTGCTTCGGCACCTTCAGCATCTGGATCGTCATCGCGGCCCGCGTGGTTCAGTCGGCCGGCTGGCAGGTTTCCGGATCCATCTTCCTGGTTCTGGTCTCCAAGTATGTGGAGAAGAAGAAGCGCGTGCTCTGGTATGGCGTCTTCGTCGCGGTCTTCCGCTTCGCCGCCGCCCTGGGCGTCTTCCTGGCCGGCTACATGACCCTGCTTGACTGGCGCTGGCTCTTCGGCGTGGGCATCCTGGCCGTCTTCTTCATTCCCGTCCTGGCCAAGAACCTGCCCGACCAGCATGCCGCTGGCGTCAAGATCGACGGAATCGGCTTCACGCTGATCGGACTGTTCGCCGCTTCGGTGACCATGTTCTTCACCGACATCAACTGGGGCTGGGGCATCGCCTGCATCGTGACCCTGGTGGCCTTCCTGGTCTATGTCAACAAGGCCAGCAACCCCTTCATCACTCCGAAGATGCTGACCAACCCGGCCTTCGCCATGACCATGACCGTCATTTTCGTCGGCTACTTCTTCAGCTACACCCTGAACGCGGGCGTCAACGCCATTGGTCTGAACGTCTACGGCATCGACTCCTCCAAGGTCTCCAACCTGCTGGTCTGGTCCATCATCCTGGCCGGCATCATGGGATTCGCTGCCGGGCCGATCATCCAGAAGATCGGGCGCAAGGCTTCGGTCATCCTAGCTCTGGCCTGCATGGGCGGCGGTCTGATCGCCATTGCCTTCCTGATTCCCGCCGGTAAGATCTGGGCCCTGGCTGTGGCGCCCTGCATCTACTACTTCGGCACCTCCTTCTTCTACCAGCCCATCGTTGACACCGCGACCCTGACCGTGGCTCCTGAGGAGTCCGGGCGCGTGCTCGGCTTCAACGACCTCCTGCAGGCCATCACCGGCTCCATCGGCGTTGCCCTCTTCGGCCAGCTCATGGCCAACGGATCCATGGGTTCGGGCAGCCTGGCCGGCACTGCGCAGGGCCTGGCTTCGACCTACGCCAATGTCTTCATGATCGGCGGCGTGATCATCCTGCTGGGCTTGGTGCTCTTCATCTGCTCCATGAAGATGATCTACAGCCACTCCCGCGTGGCTGAGGATGAGGACTGATCCTCCGAGCTGCTGATTGAGAGAACCGGGTCCCGGGTTTGCCCCTGGCCCGGTTCTTTTGATATGAAAAGCCGGAACGGAAATGCGGGCAGGCCTTTCGTGACATCGCGAATTAAGCTTCTGTCGCTCCGCAGCTTGTAGCCGGTCAGGACATCTCGCTACGGCCCTGGCGCCAATATCCCATGAAAGAGATGCTGCGCCGGTCCATTCCCCGGTCTCTGACCAGCATGCGCCTCAGTTCGCGGACGGTGGCTGCCTCCCCCGCAATCCAGGCGTATAGGTCGTCGGAATGAATGGAGGCATCCGCCTGGGCGGCATTGGCAGTCTCCCAGAGCAGCTCTTTGTCGATATCGATTTCTGTGAATTCCTTGGGAGCTTCAGCGGCTGAGGCCGTGGGCGAATGAATCGGCAGGTCCTCCAAGAGGCTGCGCATGGCTTTGATAAGGGCATGTCCATGCCCGGATTCGTCGCAGGTAGTCCATATGACGCGGATTCCTTCGTGCTCGGGCAGCGGAAGACGATCCTCTTCGGTCGGGATCTCGATCACCGCCGCCCCGTCGCCCTGCCAGTGGTCCCGGATCAGGCTGTCCATTATGGCGGCGATGGCCGGTACCGCCGTTTCGTCGCCCACCAGGAGAAGATGCCTGGATTGGCCTGGGTGAAAGTCCATCCCTGCGACTGGTCCTCCGGCCTGTGCGTTGGGACCGATGATGATGGCTTGGTCGCCAGGTCTGGCAGCCTCTGCGAAGGCTCCTGCAGGCCCGGCATGATCGTGGATGACGAAGTCCACATCTATTTGCTCGCTCTCGGGTCTGACCTTGCGAACCGTATAGGTGCGCAGAGGATTGCGGCTCTCTGCGGGCAGGGTCCTCCACTGTTGGTACCAGGCAAGCGGATCTTCAGGGGTCGCCTCGAAGAAGGAAGGGGGCGGCACGGATCCGTCGGGGAGGGGCAAGAGGATTTTGATTCGCTCATCGTAGCCCGCGTCTGCAAAAATCTTCAGATCCGGTCCCTGGAAGACGATCCGCTTGAAGTGGGGCGAGAGCGTTTCCGCTCTGGCTACGGAGACACGGAAGGGAATCAAGGGTACAGGATGATTGGTGGCTTGTTGTTCCATGGCTGGCTCTCTTTCGGTTGGGGTTTATGGGTTGACCGTGGTGTCGGGCTGTAGGCGCTCGGGTTGTGGTGGTTTGAGACTTTGTGGTTTGAGGTTTTGCGGTTCGGGAGGTCGGGGTTGGGGACGTTGGGGTAAGCGATGTGGGGAGCGGGACGAGAGGTTTTACATCATTGGGTTGTTCGGTGTCATCCTGCCGAGTCATCCCAGTGTACGTGTGCATTACAAGCCCCGCCAGAGTGGGCTTGGAGACTATGGAGGGGTGCCGGGGTCATCAAGGGGGCACCGGTGGATCCATCGGTCACCACAGTGGAAGCGATGTCGAATACCTCGCTGACCAGGTTCTCGGTCATGACCTCATCGGGGGCGCCCAGGGCGACCCTCCTGCCATCCTTGATGGCCAGGATCCAATCCGAGTATCTGGCGGCCATGTTCAGGTCGTGGAGAACCATGACCACTGTGACTCCCTCCTGCCTGTTCAGGGTGCTCAGCAGGTCAAGTACCTCAAGCTGGTAGGCGATGTCGAGATAAGTGGTCGGTTCGTCAAGAAGGAGTATGTCGGTCTGCTGGGCCAGGGTCAAGGCGATCCAGGCGCGCTGGCGTTGGCCTCCGGACAGACGGTCGATTGGGCATCCAGCCATATCGGTCAGTCCGGTCAGGGCAAGGGCCCGTTCCACCGCCTTTTCATCCTTGGTCGTCCACCGCTCGACGAAGTGGTGGTGGGGGTATCGGCCGCGAGCGACCAGGTCGGCGATGGTGATGCCGGTGGGGGCTGACGGGTTCTGCGGTAGCAGCCCCAGGATCGTCGCCACCTTGCGGGTGGGCATGCTGGTGATGGGTTCTCCGTCCAGCATGACGGCACCCGAGGCCGGTTTCAGTATCCTTGCCATGGCCTTGAGGAAGGTTGATTTTCCGCACCCGTTGGGTCCGATGATGGATCCCATCGTGTGTGGGGGTATATCCAGACTCAGGTCCTCGATGACCGTGCGCCCGCCATAGGTGAGGCGGAGGTGCGATGCGGTCAGCCTATGCGCGATGCTCCAGGAGTCGCCTGCCGGGGGTGACGTCATGATGTTCAGAGCTCCTGTCTGCGGGTCATGAGGACCATAATCGTGATGAGAACGGGCCCGCCCACAATGCTGGTGATGATGCCGACAGGCACCTGGGCCGTAGGCAGATGTTGGGCGACGATGTCCGACCCAAGAACCAGGCAGCCTCCCACCAGGCCCGACTGGATAAGGGCTGATGCTCCACGACCGACCAGGACCGCGGCGATGGGCCCGGAAAGAAAAGAGACAAAAGAGATAGGGCCGGTGGTCGCCGTTGCGACGGCCAGGAGCAGCACACCCACGATAATCACCTGGAACTGGACACGGCTTACCCTGACTCCCAGTCCGGCGGCCATCTCCGGTCCCAGCTGCAGGGTGCTGACATTCCTGTCGAGTGCCAACAGGAGCATGGCGCCAGCCAGGGTTGTTGTTGCCAGTATGGGTAGATCGGACCACTGGGCATCCGCCAGACTGCCTGTCAGCCATCTGGTCGCAGCCTGGATGTCCCACTGGTCGCTACGAATCGTCAGCCAGGAACCCAGTGCGTTGAACCCTGCGGCTACTCCTATTCCGATCAGTATCAGCCGGGTCGGGTCAAATGAACCGCGCCAGGCCAGGGCCATGACCAGGAGGGCAGTCAGGAGACCACCCATGACTGCCAGGCAGGCCAGTGGCATGCCCGACAGGCCCAATACGACAATGCTGAAGATCGCAGCCGTGTTGGCTCCGGCCGTAATGCCGATGATGTCCGGGCTGGCCATCATGTTGCGCAGGAGGTGCTGGAAGCCGATCCCGGCCATGCCGAACGCCATGCCGGCGACACAGCCGATCAGTGTCCGGGGCAAGCGCAGTTGGAGAATCACGAACCTGGTACCTTCGGCGCCCTGCCCCCAAACCGTTCCAATCAGGTCGTTCATGGAGTAGACGCGGTGTCCCAGAACCAGGTCGGCTAGTGCGAGCCCGAACAGAAGTATCACAAGCAGAATGGTGACTGCCAGTGAACGAATGGCTTGGGCCCGTCGTATCCGCTGCAGGTCGGTCATCGTATCCGCCTATGCGAATCATGAAGGGAACAAACGACCATGCCTATACCTCTGTGGTTCTTCTGCGCCCGGCCAGAATCACGAATACGGGAGCCCCGATCAGTGCCGTGACGATGCCGACCTCCACATCGGATGGACGGGTGATTATCCTGCCAACCACGTCGGCGCCGACCACCAGGAGGGGGCCGATAAGGATGCTCAGGGCCATGATTCGCCTGTAGTCGGGGCCTATGAGCAGTCGTGCCACATGGGGGACCACCAGCCCGACGAAGCCGATCGGACCCGCCAGTGCCGTACAGGAGGCGCAGAGGAGTATCGCCGCAAGCCAGGCCAGGCTGCGGACACGTCCGACGTGCATACCCAGTCCTTCGGCCATCTGGTCCCCCAGGGTCAAGGCGTTGATCCCGGGCGTCAGGCAGAAGGCGAGTATCAGCCCAAGAGCGAGAAGAAGCAGAACCGGCATCATGAGGTCGAACCGGGCGCCCGAGATTCCGCCCACCTGCCAGAAGCGATATGAGCTGATGACGTTGACGCGCGGCAAAAGGATGGCGGAGGTAAGGGACCCCAGTACAGAACTGATCACGACACCGGCCAGGGTCAGCCGCAGGGGCGATGGGCCGGATGGACCCAGGGATCCTATAGCCCAGACGACCAGTGCGGTCATCGCGCTGCCCAGCAATCCCACCCAGACATACTGGGCTGGCGTTGAAAGGGAGAAGAAGGCCATGGAGCAGACGATTGCAAGAGCTGCCCCCGTGTTGAAGCCCAGAATCGACGGGTCCGCCAGCGGGTTGCGGGATATGCCCTGCGTCAGGGTCCCGGCCACCCCGAGCCCGGCACCGACCAGGAGGCCGAGGACGGTGCGGGGAATTCTCAGGCGGATGGCCGAGACCGCGATGTCATCCGAGGAGGCGGACAGGGCATTGAGGATGTCGGAAAGGCTGACGGAACGGGATCCGAAAACCAGGGACAGGCCGCAGACCATGACCAGACAAGCCGCCAGAATCAGCCCGGACAAAACCATGGGTCCGGTTCTCTTGCGATGCATGACGGCCTGTCGAGTATCAGGGCGCGGTGTCATTTCTGACCGCATATCGGCGCTCCCTCTTCCTTTTCCATCCCTTCCCTGCGGGGCCGAATCAGATCTTGGCGGCAGCCTCGCCCAGAAGCCCGGCGTAGGTGTCGGTCGTCTTCTGGATGGACAGGGCCGAGGGGTCAAGGGCGTTGGCCATCTCGCTGTCGTTGTCGATGACCACGACGGATCCGCGCGCAACTGCGGGAATCTTGGAGAGAAGGGGGTCCTTGCGCATCGCTTCAAGCAGGTCCGGGGTGCCGTAGGTGACGATGATGTCGACATCCTTGTACCTGTCGGCGTGCTCGGAGGAGATCTCCTTGTAGAAGTCCTTGGTGCTCCTGGAGTCCTCCTTGATGGATTCTGGGGTCTCCAGGCCCAGGTCGTTCAGGAATTGCGGCCGGGCGTCGGAGGTGGTGTAGACGCTGAACTTGGAGAGCTTGGAGGCATCGAAGTACATGACCGCCCCGGTCTTCCCCTTGATGGCCGAGTTGGCCTCGGCTGCCTTTGCGATGCGTTCCTCCAGGTCGGCTATCAGATTCTTGCCCTTTTCGGGTTCTCCGATGGCCTGGGCGGTGGCGGTGATGACCTTGCGCCAGGGGTCGCCCCAGGCAACCTTCTGGTAGGCGATGGTGGGCGCGATCCTGCTCAAGGTGTCGTACTGCTTCTTGGTCATGCCGGAGAGCAGGCCGATGATCAGATCGGGCTTGGATGCGGCGATGGCCTCGACATCGATACTGTCTGATTCGTCATGCAGCTTGGGCATATCCGCCTTGTCCACATGCATGTCATCCAGGGCATCCTTGGTCCAGGGCAGGTATCCGCCATCCACGGTCTTGCCGAAGGCGTTCTTCTGGATACTGACCGGCACGACTCCCAGGGCCAGGAGATTGTCGGGGGTGGCCCATCCGACGGTGGCGATGCGCTTGGGCTTGGAGGGTATGGAGGTGGTGCCGTAGACGTGATCGATCTTGACGGGGAAGGATCCTCGCTCTTCCGTGGCCTTTGACTCGCTGGACGGACCTGCCTGCGAGCCCGATCCGCAGGCACCCAGGAAGAACAGGGCGCTTGCCAGCACCAGAATGACTGCGATAGTGCGCTTGAATCGAGTGAGGGAAGGGAATGGTCGAATGTGCATGTGGTTCCTTTGATCGTGCTGTCGAATTGGCATGGTGCACCAGAGCCAGGTACCAGATGTAGCATCGGCTCGGCGGGAAGAAAAGAGTTGATTTCCTTGGTTGCGTGTGTTAAATGGCACGCTGCAAAAACGAGGAGAAAGCGAGGGCTGGGTCCGATCGACATCTCATGACCTTCGGTGAAACCATCCAGAATAGTCCTTGCTCTGCTGGCCTCTTGCTCTGCCGGCTTGCTACACGGATCCTGTCGGATATTAAGGTTCGACAGACGCAGAATTGTGACTGTTCCAGGCCTCTCAGACCTTCACCCTTCACAATGCCTTCCTTGGATTGCAGAAGTGTCCAGCCCGCTCCTTTATCTTTCTTTATTTTCGGTCTTTAGTCTGGCTCCTGTCACACGGAAACGAATAGGAGCTGACCATGCGTTACATATTGCGGACCGAGGGGCTGACCAAGGTCTTCGGCCACGGACAACGGGCCGTCGACCAGGTGTCCCTGCATGTCCCCGAGGGCGGAGTCTACGGGCTCCTGGGTCCAAACGGGGCTGGCAAATCCACCACCCTGAAGATGGTCACAGGCATGCTGCACCCCACTGGCGGATCGATGATTCTGGACGGGCACCCTTGGTCGCGCCGGGACCTCTACGACATCGGCGCCCTGATCGAGCAGCCGCCCATCTACCCAAACCTGACGGCCCGCCAGAACCTCAAGGTGCGTACAACCCTCTTCGGCCTGCCCGATGAACGGATCGACCAGGCGCTCTCCGTTACCGGACTGAGCGATACGGGCTCCAAGAAAGCTGGGCAGTTCTCCCTGGGTATGAAGCAGCGTCTGGGGATAGCCAACGCCATCCTGACCAAGCCTCGTCTGCTGATTCTGGACGAGCCCACCAACGGGCTGGATCCGTTGGGCATCGAGGAGCTGAGGGGGATGATACGCAGCTTCCCGCAGCAGGGGATGAGCGTGATCGTCTCCAGCCATATCCTCTCCGAGGTGTCGGTCCTGGCGGACCACATCGGCATCATCGCCGACGGTCGCCTGGCCTACGAGAATGAGCTGCACACCGGGGAGGACCTGGAGGGGCTGTTCATGGACGTGCTCAGGAGGTCACGATGAACGAGAGGAATGCCAGCGAACTCATCCAGCAGAATACGACTACTTCAGACAACCGGGCCGAGGCAAGGCTCGGGACTAGGGGCAACGGCATCCCCTTCGGCAGGATCCTGGCAGCGGAGATCATGAAGGGCCGGTCGGCAGCACCCAGACGGATGGCCCTGGCTTTCCCCCTGGTGCTCATTGTCATCGTGGCTTGCTTCGCATTCGGACTGCACGCCTGGTTGCCCTCCTGGGTCAACTACTGGTATGTCCTGCTCCTTCCGGCCATGACCGCCCTGATAAGCGTCGCCGTGGCCAACATCGACGGAAAGCAGCGGTGGAGAACGACCCTGTCCCTGCCTGCCGCGCCCGTTATGGTCTGGTGGGCCAAGATCGTCTACTGCCTGCTTCTGGTCGGCCTCGCCACCCTCCTGGCTCTGGGCCTTTCGGCACTCATAGTCGCCGTTTCCGGGGTTCAGGGCCCCTCCCTGGTCGATTTTGTAGTCAGCGCCCTGATGCTGGTCCTGGCCTGCTCCTGGATGATACCGGCGGGACTTGCCCTGACCGCCCGGTTCGGCGTTCTGATCGGGTTCGGCCTGCCTTACATGGTGGACCTGCTGGTCTCAATCATCTTCTGGGGAAACCAACGGCTATGGCCCTTCCTGCCGCCCGCCGCCATGATCAACCTGCCGGTGCCCTTCATGAAGGTCATGCCTGATGGTGTGCCCCTGGAGACTGAAGACAACAGTCCTATCAAGGCTGCGCTGTCTGTCTTCGGCGGGCAAAGCCTGACGGCCTTGGTGGCCTGTCTGGTCTGGTTCCTGCTCCTGTCCGTCCTGACGGGCATCTGGTTCTCGCGGAAGGAGACCAACTGACATGACTGGGATGACAGTCGGCCGGGTCGTGGCCTCGGAAATCGTGCGTTTGCACGGATCTGTGCTTATCGCCATCCATGTCGTCTGCGGGTTGGCGGCAGGACTCGTCTGCGGCGCCTACTTCGCCGCAGCCCCCTATGATCCCGGGTTGGAGACCGATGCCTTCTTTCAGGTCCTGGGCGCCTTCATGCCCCTGATGGCCGCCATTGTCGTTGCCATAAACATCGAAACCGAGCGTGAGGCCGGCGACATGGCCAACCTTCTGGGGATTCCCAGCCGCCGTCTGGGTCTGGCGGCCAAGGTCCTGGTGCTCTGGCTTCTGGGTCTGCTGGCACTGGCCCTGGCGGCTCTGGCCTTCTGCCTACCCATGGTTCTGGCTGGCGGACTGGGTGCACCAATCTCGGCCGTTGCGCTCGCTACTTTGGGCATGGCCGGTGGTTCCCTCTGCCTCTACCTTTTCTCCATCGCCCTGGCCCTACGCTTCGGCCGGAATGCGACCATCGCCATCGGGGTCCTCGGCACAGGGATATCCATCAGTTCCCTTGGCGGCCTCTTCAATGGCCTGTACAGCCGTACCCTGTCCGGCGCCGCCAGCACTCCCGGGATCAGCCAGTGGATACCCTTTACCTGGCCTACCAGGTTCGGCTCCCTGGGGATCGAGCAGGCCCTGGCCTTGACCATGCCGGGAGGGGAGGGCTTGCGTGCCTCAATCGGCATGACGGCTCTGGATAATCTGGTTCCCTGTCTGGTCCTCACCCTGACCCTGGGCCTGGCCCTCCTGCTCTGGATCGGCAGGTTCGAGGATCGGCGAAAGGTCAGCGATTAGACTGGATCACAGGGCATCCGGTCCGTAAGGAATCTGTCCTGCAAGGAAATCGTCCTGCAAGAAATCAAGCTTGCAAGAATCCTGGCCCGCAAGGTGTTCATTCTCAAACGCGGCTGGGCCGGGTCGGCAAGCGCAGAAAAGGAGCCAATCGTGGCTGATGTGCACGCCGGAGGTTCCCCCGGGGACGATCGGCATCGGGCCTCCATCCTGGTGGTGGATGACGATTCAAGGATCACCACCCTGCTGATGGCCGCCCTGTCCAAGGACGGCTATGCCGTGACCGTGGTCAACGAGTCGCGGAAGGTCGTAAGCATGGACCTGTCCTCGGTCGACCTGATTCTCTGCGATGTCATGATGCCCCACATGGACGGCTTTGCCCTCCTGGCTGCCATCAGGGAACGGGTGTCCTGTCCGATCATCTTCCTGACGGCCAAGACCGACGAGGACAGTGCGGTCCTGGCTTATGGCCTGGGTGCCGACGACTATATACGCAAGCCTTTCGGTATTGCCGAGCTCCGAGCCAAGGTCAGGGCGAGGCTTTCCCAGGGCAGTCGGCGCGGGCGCCCGCTCCTGCATTTCGGACCCTTGGACATGGACCTTCAGGCGCGGCAGATCAGGGTGGACGGGCACAACGCCAATCTGACGGATGCGGAATACCGCATATGCGCCCTGCTGGCAGAACATCCCGGTCGGGCCTACGCGCCCATGCAGATATGGGAGGCCTGCCTGGCCGCAGAGGATGACCCGGCCGCCAATGATACGGACAGCGATGCCACGGCTGCGGTCAGGGTGCATCTGAGCAATGCCCGGCGCAAGCTCAAAGCCCTGGGGGTGGACCCCATCAGGACCATCTGGTCGGTGGGGTACCAATGGGTGGCCTGACTGATGGCGCGCCCGAGTCGCCGATGGAGCAGAGCGTCAACGGCAAGGGCCGGCCAAGTCGCAAGGGAATGCCCATCGTTCTGCTGATCATCAGATACTTTCTCTATGTGCTGCTGATTCTGGCTCTGCTCTTCGCCGGCATATATATGGTCTGGATAAACCTGGGGGCCAGGGGCGACTTCTTCTGGGCCAACTATGGCGAGCAGCATCTGGAGAAGGTTGGGCGCTCCATTGGCCGTACGACCACTGTTGACGAATCACTGATTCCCGCCGCCTACTGGTACCGAACATATGACCATCAAGGGCATCCCGTGGGGGGCGATATGAAGGGCGGCATGGCCAGCGAGGCCGACCAGCTGGCTGCCTACCATCGGGAGCATAGGGCCTCTAAGACATCGGAAGAGCGGGAAAAGAAGACGGGACGGCCCCTTGCCACTCGTGCAAAGCAGGATGCGACCTACGCCGTCTATGCCACAGCCAATGGGCAGCCATGCGTCCTGGCCTATCGGGTTCAGCCGCAGTGGGCATCGAGGCAGGCCCGGGACCGCTATCCCAATCCCCAGAATCTTCTGCTCGCGTCTTACGGGATGGCTTTGCTGCTCACCCTCTTGTCGGTCGGGTTGCGGGCGGCCCATGTCATATCGTCCAAGCTCAAGGTCTTCAACCAGGTGGCTGACGACATAGGGCGGCAGGACCTGGATGCCTCCCTGCCCCGCAGCAACGTGCTGGAGATCAACCGGGTGCTGGGGTCCTTCGACAGGATGCGCGCCACGCTGAAGGACTCGCTGGAGAAGACCTGGACGGCCCAGGAGTCCCAGCGTCGGCAGGTGGCGGCCCTGGCTCACGATCTGAAGACGCCGCTGACCATCATGCGAGGCAATGCAGACCTGCTGGGGGAGACCGGGCTCAGCCGGGAGCAGCAGTCCTACCTGGACTCCATCGAGGATGTCATCCGTGAGATGGCTGACTATGCGCAAGCCATCAGCCAGGGTTCCGTGGGCACGGCTTCAGGGCGATCCGGGGTTATGGCGGTTGCTTTGAAAGATGTGGTCAACAACCAGGCCCAAGGCTACCTGAATGCCCGGGGGCTGCGGCTTGAGAGCGATGGCCGTCTGGATTCCGCCGCCGGTCACATTTCCGGTGATGCCGCTGACCTTGTCCGAGCGATCATGAACATCGTTGCGAACGCGGCTGACTACTCGCCGGACCATGGCCTAGTGACGTTGACCTGGAGGCTGGAGGGTGGTCAGGAGGGCGGGCGAGCCCTAGTGGTGACCGTGCGTGACCGGGGTCCAGGTTTCAGCAGCCGGGCTCTGGCCCATGCCACGGAATGGCTCTATCAGGCTGACAGCAGTCGGCACGGCTCCAGCGGTCACCATGGCATCGGCCTGGCTGCAGCGCGGTCGACTGTGGAAAGTGCAGGAGGCCGCCTAATCCTGGCCAATGCAGCCAGTGGCGATGGCGCAGCAGTCACTGTATCTTTGCCAGTGCAGTGAATTCAGCGGAGCTGATACCGGTCACAGCAAACTCGGTGTCCAGTTAAGAATTGCACAGTGGTAAAGATTAGGAAATAGTGTTAATCGTGGGCCAATAATTATGAAAACATCAATTGTTTAGCAATCGCTTTAGTAATTGATTACTAAAGTTCACCATTCTTTGGCAGATCTGTATGTTACAGATAACAGAAAGTATCAATCTGTAGGGATCTGCATGTAAAAATCAGATGACGCTGAACAGAGCGATCTGTCGCTGGAGTAGGCGATAATAGCACAGGGAAAAAGAAATGAATCCCGAGGTCAAACCTATTCTATAGCGAAAGCCTGATCGACGGCAAAACGGTGGTTTCGGCTTGCATCAACGGCAGACACATAGGCGAAGAGGCCTGTCTACTGCAAGACAGCAGGCATCAGCGCAGGCAGTCATACCCGATCGGAGATGCCGATGCCCGTATGACGCCTACGCAGCTGTATGAAATTGAAACTATTTGAGATGACCGGAGGAGCCTCAAGATCGTCGTCAGGGCCTGGCATGAAAATACCGTAATACGGTTCAAAACGCACGGCCGACATGGAATATAGGTGCCGTATCCTCTTCTCTCTTTTTGTATCATCCTATCTGGTATGAGAAGCTCAGAGCGTACGTCATGTATCAGCCCACGCCCACTCGTTTAGGCTATTAACCAGCGGTCTGATGCCCGGTCCGGCTCCTTAAGCCCGTAGGCGATCAACATCGTCGTGATCATATAGTCATCAAAAAAATCAGATAGTTGATTGACTGTGCGGAACAGCGAGGGTCATGTCTTGAAAATGAGCAATTCCAAGATTTATTCCTGCGTGCCCTGTATAAGTTTCACGTACTGTACTCCCAGCTAAACTTTACTGCTAGGTATCTCATGATCAGTCTAGCAATGACTACATATCATGCTGGAAACCAAGCAGCCAATAAATTTCATTAAAGATATCTTTAGAGGGCAAGACGATAGTTTGAATCGTCTGTTCCTTTGTTGAGGTGAGAACCTTGCTGCCGGTGGATCGTATTGTCCGCGCATATTTATATATAGCCAAATAATTCACATTGGTATCAAGTTTATTAACAGCAATACATATAGGAGAGTAGGATTGGCAGACAATATTTTCCAAAGGAAACCATTGATAGTTCTATTGGCCAAAACTATGATTCTATTTTGACGAAGCGATTGATTTTATTCTCTGTGCCGCCATGACTATTGTCTGCTCCGGGGAATTGGCATGAATGACTTGTGCGACGAGCTCCTCGTTTTTAGCGTCTAAATGGTATGTTTTTTCGTCAAGCAGCATGATCGGCCGCCTTATGGACAACAGCCTTGCCAGGGCCAAGCGATAGCGTTCACCGCTACTCAGCAATACACCGCGTTGCCTACTGGGGTATCCAATCCATCGAAGGTGTCTCTCACTTTGGCGTGAGGTTCACCTTATTTAAGGCATTCCAGCAGCCTTCATCGGATACGCCGTTCTTGTTCATCGCCAAATTCGTTCTGGAAGAACCGGAATATATGGGGGCATCTTGTTCTACATAGCCGATCAGAGAACGTACATAAGAGGAGCTGAGAGTTGAAATATCAATGCCATTAAAGAGAACATGGCCATGATTTGGCTTATAGAATACCTTTATAAGGGCCAGCATGGTTGATTTGCCCGCTTCGGATGGTCCGACTATCGCGTAGACGACGCCGCCTTTCATATGCACACCCGCTTCATTCAGTTGGAGCCCGCCACGATTGTTCCGTGCGTCATCATACGGAATATCAGCATGGTCAAGATCGATGTCAATCTGATCGGAGTTGGTGACCTTCCTTTGGACCCTACTGGATACTGCTCATGCTGATGTCGCATCTTCGGTCGGCATTCTCATTATCGCTTGAATGCTGGAGTTCGCGCCCAACGCTCTGAACAGTCTGCTATATGTCGAAGAAAGTGTCGCCATAGGCGTGGGCATCATTTCTAGGTACATAGAAAAGTTACCAGTTGCTGAACAGTCATCACTCCTTTGGCCACTTGGAAAGCGCCGATTCCCGATACAACCATCAGGCACAACTGCATTAAGGCCATTCCTGATGGCCATATCAGTGACTGCTTCTTTGAAATTAGACGACCGGATGTGCACGCTTGCCTGGCTTCTCGCCGATTTTATTGGTCTCACGCTCCGTGGCGTCGAAAACCCTGATCCTTTTCAAACTCATCAAAGCATCAGTGGCTGCAGACGTCATATCTCCTATGGCCGTTTGAGCCCCTCTGGAGCAGTCTCGTAATTTTCCGGATAAGACTACCAGTAAACCGACAGTAACAAGACAGGTCGAAAGAGAGATAACGAACATGACGGGACTGATTATGACCATTCCCACACACGCGCCTATGAACACCAGTAAAGTGCCAAACACTTCTGGCAATTATCGGTCAGCAATCGCTTCAGTTCATTTGTATCAGATGAAATAATAGAAATTACGTTGCCTGTATGCGACTGGTCCAGATCTTTGAACGGCAAATGCAGAATATGCATTACTAGAGACCGTCTCATATCGTTCAACAGCAGGTAAGCGTCAAAAGAAGTGATTGCTGCGCCGGACAGAAACACTCCTGCCAACGCTATTAGAGGGGCACTGCGGATCGCATGTTATGCTGCACGCGTCCAAGAATGACATTGACAAGCTGTGGCTGAGCCAGATTTAAGAGGGCGCTCGCTATACTTAGCAGACTAACCGTGAATAAAACACCCTTATGGATTTCAAAAGGCGGGGCACGTCTATCAAAGATGCGGTTTTCTCATTACTATTCCGCTTGTGTGGCGACATTTTCGTCCTTTGTTGGGGGTGGTTACTCACCGACTGCACGTGATATGACCCTCACAGAATCCTCGGAACGCGCGCACAGCGCCTGCACGCCTGTGACGAGGGCGCCTACGACAATAGCGAGGAGTGCGATGACCGCCCAATATCCCCATTGAACGCTTATCTTTGCGCTTCCCAGATATCGTTGCAGCATGAAGGCGGTGCCGCAGGTGCTGAGCAGTGTGATGACGAAGGCGAGCAGCACCGAGGTGACCATCGAAATGAGACCATCGAGGGCTCCCAAAATGCGCAACTGTCCGGTACTGGCACCGGATACGTATGTCAGCGCCAGATCCAGGCGTCGCCCTCGTGCGGTGATCATCAGTCCGGAGATTGCGCCCACCAAAGCGATGATGAGCGCAGGGCCGAGCATGGCCATCAGGTTCGTCAGCATGTGTGGGTTCACGTTCATGGAATGGCCGTTACTGGCGAAATTCTTGAGGCTGTCGGTCAGCGTATGCAACACACCAGAGAAAGTCATGAGCAACGACAAGCCGGCCGTCATGGGAATGATGGTCGCGTTCTGTCGTTGGATCCTCCCAACGGCCTGCTGCCTAGCGAGTTTCCAGGTGCTGAATGGCAGGGGGAGAAGATGCGTCCATCCTTTGGTGAACCAGTGCATGACATAGGGAGCCAGAACAGCCAATGCGAAGATCAGGAGGAACATGCCTCCCATGGAGAACCCAATGAATCCTGTCACTCTGGACTCTATGGGATTCCTGCCGGAAATGTGCGTGGCGAGCTCGCCAGAGTCTATCTTGCGTGTAGCTGTCCCCGGGATGATGAGCGCGCATATCGCTCCCACGAGCAACGATGCGCCTAGCAGAACACGGAATGCGTTCACTTGTCTCGGCGGGTTTTGTGACTGCCGAAGCGCCTCTATCGGCCTGATCTTGGATAGTGTGCGCACGGTCAGCACTGTGCCTGCAAGGACGGCGACTCCGGCAATGGCCAACCCAGTGCCGATGGATGCCAGCAGCTGGGTTGCTTGATACGTCAGTTTCAGCTCGAATGCTCTGGCCAGGAGGTCGAACAGATATGGTGCTGCCAGCGGCGTCAGGAGGGATGACGCTACTGCTGCCAAGATGAATAGGACGATGATGATAGCCAGATTCCCGAAGAGCAGCTGCCAGGGCGTGGCGCCTTGAAGGACCAGCAATGCTAGTTGGTGCCTGCGCTGGTTCAGAGCGGCGGTCACGACCCACAGCATCACGAACACGGCTATGACCACGCTGAACAGCATTGCTGGGCCGGAAAGGTTGGCGCCTAACCCGGCATCCGGTCCGTGGTAAGCGGCATCAATAGCCCTGCGCGCGGCGACGATAGTGCACACAGCGGTCTGGGAAACGATTAGTGACAGCCATACGCCGGCCCATACGGCCGGGGCTGCTTTCAGATCAGAGAGTGCGCCCCTCATATGCGGGCCCCGCTCTCCGTATCAGCGTTCAGCACGTGGCCATCACGGACCTCAACGATCTGGTCGCACTGTCCGGCTACCTCTCCACTGTGGGTCACTATTACTACGGTCCTGCCCGCATCCATAGCCAGGCTTTTGAACACCTGCATGACCTTGGCGCCAGATTCCTGATCCAAGGCTCCAGTCGGCTCGTCGGCGAAAATGATATCTGCATCGGAGAGCAGCACTCGTGCAAGCGCGACACGTTGCTGCTCTCCGCCTGAGAGCATCGTCACGCTCCTTTTTTTCTCGTTTGCCAATCCGAAGTACCGCAACATCTCATCCGCTTTTTGCTTGGGGAGTCGACGGCCGCGCAGGGTGAATGGCAGCGCGAGGTTCTCCTCCACCGTCATGCTCGTGATCAGGTTGTAGGATTGAAACACGAATCCCAGATGTCGACGCCGAAACCGAGTGAGCGCGGACGCTCGCATATGTGTGATGTCATGCCCTAGAAGGGAGATGCTTCCGGATGTCGCACGTTCCAACCCCGAAAGGCAGTACAGCAAGGTGGACTTTCCGCTGCCTGAGGGGCCGACAATCCCCGTGATTCTTCCGGGCTCAGCATGGAAGTCGACATGGTCGAGGATGGTGATCGAATCATCCTTCCTCGGAGTCACCGTCATTGTCAATCCATTTGAACTCACTGAAGCACCACTCATCACCGTTCTCCCATCATCGCCGTTCTCGCGACTTATAAATCTTCATCAGAATATTGCTATGGATGCCATACAAGGATGGCGCCCATAGACTTACATGACTGTTGTCCCTGCCGTCATCAGGGCAAAAATGACAGCCCATGCCATTTTGGTGAATGCGTCATCGCAGTGGCATATTTTTGTGGATTAGCTGCAGGTCCATCAACTCCAGATATTATCATGCCCACCGCCGTGGCATGCAAATATGCTGACGCCGCTATGATGAGCGGCTTCATCATTCATGGCGATATTGCTATTCTGCAGATCGATAATGTTGTGCATTTTGTCCGTCTCTCTCCTCTCTTTCTCGTGTTTAGTGCTATTTCCAATGGTGTCTCCACTGAAAGGATCGTTAGGGCAGACGGCTGGCAAGAACTACCATGGTTGGCCTATAAGACTATTTACTGCTCAGATAACGCCAGCTGAGCCTGTCGAATAATCACAAGAGGGTCTTAAATAGGATTCTCAGGGCAGATAAGGGTTTTTATGCCAGATGAGCCCAAATTGATTAAAGCTTTTCTAATGAAGATCTAGTATTTTTTTGGGGGGGGGGATTCGGCAACTAGGGCGCTGCCAAGTTAAGTGCAGCAAAGATACCGTCTCTGTCATGAGACAGGCCTGAGAATGCATACTGAAGCAAAGGCCTTGACGACTTCGGCCGTGTTTATGTATATTATTGGTTCAACTTGGCAAGCATCCACGCAGCGTTTTGGTTTGGCCGCCTCTGATTTCTTCCAACGGGCCTCTGAAGCGTTGACTACTCCGTGGCATAAGCAGGAGAGTGGCATGACTGGGTTGACCAGCGATCCCAAGCATGAGAAATCGACAGATACCGGCGTGATCCCGACTGCAGGGCAGGGCCATGAGCAGAGGCGCAGAGTGAATGGCCCCGTCCTCAAGGACCCTTCTATAGTAGGTGTCGATCAGGTTGCCCTTGCTCTGAATGTGGACCCCGACCGGGGCCTGGATGAGGCCGAGGCGGCGCGTCGGCTGGACAGGTTCGGTCCTAATGAGCTGGCTGGAGCACCTTCCGTTCCCGCGTGGCGGAAGTTCCTCCAACAGTTCAAGGATCCCTTGGTCTATCTACTCCTAGCCGCCACGGCCATTTCGTTGGTGGCCTGGGTGGTGGAACGCTCACATCCGGCATCAGGAGGCGGGGAGCCCCTGCCCTTTGATGCCATCGTCATCATGATCATCCTCATCCTTAATGCCGCCCTGGGGTACGCTCAGGAGGCTAAGGCCGAGCGGGCTGTGGATGCTCTGGCGAGCATGACGGCCCCGCACGCCTCGGTGCTGCGAGGCGGCCGGGTGGTCAGCCTGGAGACCAGCAGGATCGTGCCTGGTGATGTAGTAGTCCTGGCTGAAGGCGATTCGGTCGGCGCCGACGGAAGACTGTTCCAGGCCGCGGGTCTGCGCGTGGCCGAGGCATCGCTGACCGGCGAGTCGCTGCCGGTGGGCAAGCGGCCCGGTCGGCTTGACCAGCCCAAGGCTCTGGGTGACAGAACCAACATGGTCTTCAACGGCACCGCAGTGACCCAGGGGAACGGGCGCATGATCGTCACCTCTACTGGTATGGACACCCAGGTCGGGAAGATCGCCGACATGCTGGCTGATACCCAGGAGGAACCCACGCCCCTACAGAAGGAGATGGCCCGCGTCTCCAAGCTCCTCGGACTGGCCGTCTGCTTGATTGCCGCCCTGGTTTTGGCTGCTTTGGCCCTGATGGAAGGCTTTCAGACAACCCAGGATCTGATTGATTCCCTGCTCATGGCCGTATCCCTGGCCGTAGCTGCTGTGCCGGAGGGGCTGACGGCCATCCTGACTGTGGTTCTCGCCCTGGGCGTGCAGCGCATGGCCAAGCATCATGCCATCGTCAAGAAGCTCAGCTCGGTGGAGACCCTGGGATCGGCATCAGTCATCTGCTCCGACAAGACAGGGACTCTTACACGCAATGAAATGACCGTTGAACGGGTGGTCGTCCCCTCGGGGCAGGTCAGGCTCACTGG
Organism: Bifidobacterium apis; assembly: GCF_036986835.1. Lineage (NCBI taxonomy): Bacteria > Bacillati > Actinomycetota > Actinomycetes > Bifidobacteriales > Bifidobacteriaceae > Bifidobacterium > Bifidobacterium apis. Next base: position 140,139 of record NZ_BTXD01000001.1, read on the forward strand.
CACCGGGTACGCTCCGGAGGGAACCATGCAGCCGGTCGAGGCCAGTGGGTCAGATGATCAACAACTGACAGATACCATTGGTTCATCTCTGGCTGAGGCAGTGGAAGAGACCCTGATGGTCGGGGCCATCGCCAACGACGGAGACCTGCATTGGCAGCCGGTCGAGGCCGAACCTGATTCCCAGGCCCAGTCTGGATCCGGGCAGGGTCACTGGCAGAGCGTCGGCGATCCCACGGAGGTCTCTCTGATTGTCGCCGCTCGCAAAGTCGGCGCTGATGCCAAGGCTGATAGCTACCGTCGTCTGGCCGAGATTCCTTTCACGTCCGAGCGCAAGCTCATGTCGGTTCTGGCTGCCCCGAATGATGACAACGAAAGGGAATCACGTCTCTTCTGCAAGGGCGCTCCCGACGTGCTGCTTGGCCGATGCGACCGGATTCTCGATGGCGGCCAGGTCAGACCTATGACCAGTGCCGATCGGGAAAGGATACTTGCTCAGGTCAGCAGTCTCTCGGCGGATGCCTACAGGACCTTGGGACAGGCTTTCCGGCCTGTATCCGACCAGGAGCTGTCGGCGCTGGCCGAAGCTGACGCGGGGGAGTGGCCGTCAAGCACGGTCGGGACGGATCAGACGGACCGGTTGCCTGAAAAGTCTCAGCATGCTCCTGCAATTCGCTTGTCTGCCGACAAGGTGATCCAGGAAAGCACCCGACTGGAGAGCAATCTGATCTGGACGGGCATGGTCGGCATCATTGACCCGCCCCGCACTGAGGTCCGCCATGCGGTGGATCAGGCTCACAAGGCCGGCATCAGAACGATCATGATCACCGGCGACCATCCGCTTACTGCAGCCAGAATCGCAGGGGACCTGGGCATCATCAAGCCCGGACAGCCGGCCTGCACTGGCGAGCAGCTGGATGCCATGGACTCGGACCAGCTTCGGGAGACCACCTCCAAGGTCTCCGTCTACGCCCGCGTGGCCCCCGAGCACAAGCTGAAGATCGTCGAATCGCTCCAGGACCAGGGCAAGGTCGTGGCCATGACCGGCGACGGCGTCAACGATGCCCCTGCTGTCAAGACCGCAGACATCGGCGTGGCCATGGGCATCACCGGGACCGAGGTCACCAAGGAATCGGCCAAGATGATCCTGGCGGACGACAATTTCGCCACCATCGTCCAGGCTGTGCGAGAAGGCCGGGGCATATTCGACAACATCCGCAAGTTCCTGCGCTACCTGCTCAGCTCCAACATGGGAGAGGTCTTCACGGTCTTCGGTGGAGTGGTCTTTGCAGGGCTTCTGGGCATATCGCAGCCCGGTATGGCGGGTGTCACCGTGCCGCTGCTGGCCACCCAGCTGCTCTGGATCAACCTCCTGACCGATGCGGCCCCCGCGCTGGCCATGGGTGTGGACCCGCAGACCGACGATCTGATGGATCGCCCGCCCCGATCCATCAACGACCGGGTGATCGACCGGGACATGTGGGTTGACATCGTTTATATAGGCCTGGTCATGGCTGCGGTCACCCTGATCGGCATGGACATGCACCTGAGCGGCGGCCTCTTCACCGACAGGTCCGTCCAGGCGATCGGTCACGAGGCGCAGATCAGGGAGGCGCGGACCATGGGCTTCACTATCCTGGTCTTCGCCCAGCTCTTCAACGCGCTGGCCTCCCGCTCCTCCCGCAAGTCGGCCTTCCTGGGGCTCTTCAGCAATCCCTGGCTCTGGGGCGCCATCGGCGTCTCCATACTGCTTCAGCTCCTGGTGATCTACGTGCCCTTCCTGGGCGAGGCCTTCGGCACCGTCCCCCTCCAACCCCAGGCCTGGCTGGAGTGCATCGCCCTGGCCTCCCTGGTCCTGGTGGCCTCGGAACTGCGAAAGCTGTTCAACTGGGCGGCCAGACGGGTACGGGCATAACATCGCTTCTTCCTGATGCGGCGACCACACTCGCTGTCGCCGCATTAAGTGAGGACACAGTTTGCGCCCTACTTCATCTTCCGCAAAACCATTGTGGATCAGCTGTGTGGAGCCAAGGCTGTTGTTGCTAGGCGGGGAGGGGATGAGTGCATCCGTGTCCGGCATCATTCTCGTTCGGGCGACTTTGGTTGTAGCAGAAGACCACTCGGTAACGCTTCCATAGAGGACCACTTCGTCCAAGATGGCTTGGAAGCATGAGTAGTCGGAATCGCCCAGCGCAGCATGAAGCAATGGGCACATGCTATTGCTGTCAGCTATGCGCATTGATGCATTACCATGCACTGCAATTTTGCATTAAAGTAAGATATCTGCTGTAATTTTGCACTTTAATGCAAAATTACAGACAACAAGGAAGGTGGGCTCCGATGGAGAAGATGTCTCAGGTTACGGTGCGGATATCCGATGCAGACAAGCAACAGGTGGATCATATCGTGAAGGAGCTTGGTCTGGATATGACTACGGTCACCAGAGCCTTTTACAAGCAGATTATTCGGGAGCAGCGGGTGCCCTTGGACTTCAGCTTGGGCCTACCTGTCGAAACCGAAGAAGCCTTGGAGGATCGCGCCTTCTAGCCATGAGGGGGAAGACTAAGGGGTACGCCACAGGAAAGGACCTGGTGGATGGCGTGCTGGCAACTGCTGACACGGGCTGATGAGACTTGCGCTGATTCCTGCCACTGCCTTCATAAAAAACCCGAGTTGCACGGCTCACGAACATACCTTGTTAGAGCGAATTGAGGAGAAAGTGAACTGATAATTGTGAATTTCCAGACTTTGGTCCGCGCTTTGAAGGCATACAACTCGATATATGCGCTGTAATGGCGTGCAACCGTGCGTGAGTGGAATATAGACGGTCATGGAGTGAAAACGCAGGACTGAAACTTCACACACGTGTGGAAAGATAAATGGTATGAGTGCTTCGCAGCAGAAAAGCGTGGAAGAGTTCATCCAGCGCTGGAAGGATCGTGGTCAAGAGAAGCAGGAGAATCAGCGCTTCTGGATTGACCTGCTGAGCAATGTCTTGGGCATGGCGAATGTGACGGAGAATGTACGGTTCGAGTATAGGACCGTAGATGGTGGCTACATCGACGTATTGTGCCCTGAGGCTCGGTTTCTTGTTGAGCAAAAGGGTGCGGCGTTTGACTTGGATAAACCCGAGAAACGCCAAGGCAGCATGGTTACGCCTGTCCAGCAGGCGTTGAGATATGCGGATGCGCTGCCGTTCAGCATGAAGCCTGCCGTATTGTGTACGTGCAACTTCAGCCGGTTCCGCTTCTACGATCTAGATAAGGATCCACGCGCCACGGGAGCACCTGCTGACGAGTTTACCTTGGAGGAGTTGGGCGACCATCTAGGCACACTATCCTCGATCTTCAGCTCCGAACATTCACGTATGCATGTACAGCAGAAGCTCTCTGAACATGCGGGCGTGCTGGTGGCCAACCTGCATAACGCCCTGGCCGCTCAGTACGACGATCCCGACGACCCGCAGGCGCATCATTCGCTCGCCGTGCTCACGGTGCGCATTGTATTCTGCCTGTATGCTGAGGACGCACGCCTGTTTCCGCCTAACTCCTTCAGCAATTATGTGAGGGGGAATGATGCTAACCATTTGCGCCGAGCAGTCGTCGACCTCTTTCAAGTGCTTAACACCCCTAATTCGCATCGTGATAAGTATCTTGAGGACGAGCTTAAACAGTTTGACTACGTGAATGGCGGACTGTTTGCCGAACCCATCGAGATTCCCCAGTTCACCGACGACATCCGCGACGCGATGATTCACGCGGGTGATGAGTTCGACTGGAAGGGCATCTCGCCGGTCATTTTCGGCTCCCTCATGGAGGAGACCCTAAGCCACGACCAGAGGCGCAAGGGTGGTATGCACTATACCACCGTCAAAAATATCCACAGGCTTATTGACCCACTATTCCTTGATGATTTGAAGACGGAGCTGAAGACTATCGAAGACGATAAGAGTCTGGGCGAACGTGCGCGTATGAACCGTCTTAAGGCATATCAAGAGAAGCTCGCCTCTCTGAAGTTCCTCGATCCTGCGTGCGGCTCCGGCAATTTCTTGACTGAAACGTTCCTCCGTCTGCGTGAACTGGAGAACAAAGCAATAGCCGACATGCTCCATGGTCAGGGCTACATGGAGTTCGGTGGTCAGGACTCATTGGTCAAGGTCAGTATCGACCAGTTCCACGGAATCGAGATTAACGATTTCGCTGTCTCAGTCGCCAAGACTGCCTTGTGGATCGCCGAGCAGCAGGCGTTGGACGATACTGAAGGCATCGCTGGATGCACACTCGACCATCTTCCTTTGCATGATTCCGGCAATATCGTGCAAGCCAATTCGCTGCGCTACGACTGGAATGAGATACTGCCGGGAAATCAGTGTGACTATGTGATGGGCAACCCACCGTTCGTCGGGCGTAATAAAAAAACTGATGATCAAATCAAAGATATGCAATTAATTTGGGGTGACCGTTATGATGGCAACCTTGACTATGCGACTTGCTGGTTTAACAAATCTGCGTACTATCTGAGAGATGCGCGCAATTCTGATTTTGCTTTTGTCTCAACGAACAGTATTTGCCAGGGCATCCAAGTTCCATTCTTGTTCAAGCCGCTTAAGCAGCTGGGTTGGCATATCAGATTTGCTCATAAAACTTTTGCGTGGGATGCTCAATCAACAGACGTCGCACATGTGCATGTTGTAATTGTTGGGATGAGTCGGAAACGTGGCATGTGCCGTTTATGGGATTATCCATCAATTACACAAGACGGTATCGAAAGTGCACAATCCAAAATCAATGGGTATCTGGTGCCAGCTCCAGAAGTATTCGTAGAAAAGCGTTCGCAAAAAGTTGGTCCCCTATCTCCGATGCTCACGTTGGCTAATTTTGGGTCTATGCCGCGTGACGGAGGAAATCTAATTCTGAATGATCGCGAAGCATACGCGGAGGCAATGGCGGATCCTATCGCCGCAAAATACGTTCGACCATTTCGTGGTGCACGCGAACTCATCAACGGTGAGGAACGCTGGTGCCTGTGGATGCTAAATGCTGAGCCATCAGATTTAAGGAAGTCTGCTTTTCTCAAGCATCGCGTGGAACGAGTCAAAGAGATGCGTGAACATAGTTCCGCCTCTTCTACTAGAGGTATGGCTTCTACAGCTTGGTTGTTTGGACAATTAGCTCAACCATCAACAAATTATCTTGCGGTACCCCGTGTATTTAGTGGGCAACGTAAGTACGCAACATGCGATTGGTTAGCTGAAAATGTTATCGCTAGTGATGCTTGTATGACGATCGATGATCCAGATGGTTTTGCCTTCGCAATTATTGAGTCTTCAATGTTCATGGCTTGGCAAAAAACAATCGGTGGGCGACTTAAGTCTGATTGTCGTTTTAGCAACACTGTTGTATGGAACACACTTCCGTTGCCTCAACTGGACGATGTGATCCGTCGACGAGCGACTGAGGCTGGTAAAGCGGTGCTTGCTGCACGTGCGAATCATATGGGTCAGTCATTAGCTGATCTGTACGATCCTGACTTCATGCCCAGCGACCTGTACTATGCGCACAAGAACCTTGACAAGATCGTTGATGTGGCGTTTGGTGCCAAGAAGCCATGCAAGGCGGATGACGAGCGCTTACGGATTCTGTTCGACCGCTATGCGGAGATGATTAAGCAGTAATAAAGCTATAAAAAAGCAACTTGCTTTGGCGCTGCTATCTGCTCAGTTGGGCCGCGAATGGTCGTGTGAGCTCATGGTGTTTACTTATTCCTTTTACTTTGACGTCCAGCCAAGCTTCTTCGCAGCTTGGCTGGTGCCTAACTTTAAGCGAGTACTCGTCTTCTGACGTTGGAGGAATGGTGTCGAAGTAGTTTTATAGGCAGTTACCTGACGAGTTCGCAGCCTGGTTTGGATCGCGGTTACCTTTCCCTAATGATGCAGGAAGTTTGAGATGTCTAGTTGTGCGTGCAGAAAAGGTTCAGCCACCCCTGTTCTCGGAATTGTGGTTAACGAAAGTCGGCCGCGAGTCGGCGCGCAGAAACAAATTACACAAATTTGCTATAGAAAGCCTCTCTGCGAGCATTCCACTTGCGTTTAGCAGATACCATTCCATATTGAAAATGTTGAATCTCTGAGAAGCTAATATCTCTAAAGAACCCAGTCTCTTAATCTGTGCCCCCGTGGGACTCGAACCCGCAACCCACCACTTATGGGATTTAAGGGTTTTCCCATCGCATTGTTATTCAGGCGGTAGTTGCTGCTGCTATATTGGGCGGTTTAGCCGGCCTTTTATGCTTAAATCCAGGACGCTTACGGCAGGAGGTTCAATGGAGTTTCGTCTCACCGGCAGCCGCCAGAATCTTGGATTGACTGGCTAGATCCAGGATGGTAGATATGCGTGTACACGGTGACACCGCACGGACTATAGAGCACTGATGGTACATGACTTCCCAGTTTGTCCGAGTAACTCAAGTGGTACCCTCACAAATTACTCTAGAGATGATATTGGCCTGGTTAGGGGAAGATATAAGCAACCCAACGCTTGGATTAAGGGTGAAAGCGATGCGCTCATTCTTTACCTGGTCGCATGCATCGAAGCGCCTTCCTGATAATCCAATGGACATAGTGCCGGCCGTCAAACCAAGAAGAAGAAACAGCAGCCAACGCCAGTGGAAGCTGTGTCTAAGGTGCTTGTACACCCAGATCCATGGGTCAGATTGCTGGTGAGATTATTTGCTGACGCTGGTCTACGAAGAACAGAAGCAGTAGCGGCCAGGGCAGAGGACTTTATCGACGATTTCACGGGCAAAAGAGACAAGGAACGAGTGGCCCTACTGAGCACAGCACTTGAGAACGAGCTTAAGCGCCTGCCGAAAGGGTGGACCTTCCCGGGTCAACTCGAGGGGCACTTGTGCGGTGATACGGCGTACCGACTGGTGAAAGATGCTACCGGCTCACTCTCGACCAAGAGAATCGAATTCCTACTCCCCAACAGAACGCAGAAGCCTAGAATACGTAAGTGGTGACCGATACTTGGATTTTAAAACTCAGTCCCGGTCACCGCTCTTCCGCCATCTTCGCATGCCAACGATTTTTACCATTAATCGCGATCTTTGAAATGCTTAAATAGAGATTTTTCCTTTATGCTACAGGCGCCGACAGCAGTTCCCATTGTCATGCCGAGAATAGTAGAGCATATCGTAGGCAGCAAAGATGCCACCAGCACTCCTGACATATCTGTAACTCGAATAACTTTTAAAACAATAATTGAGACTGAAAGAGTCAAACATACCGCCATGAGCGTGCACAACCCATATTCAACCATGAGCCGGAGCACCATCGAAGATTTAGGCTCACCAGCATGCAGATAACCAGAATTCTCCAGCTTGCGTCTACGACATAAGACAACTCCAAAGACAAAGCACAGAAGCAAGGGCGCAAAAATTAAGGGTCGGGTCAAACGTGCGGTGAACTCGCTATTGGGATCAAACTTGTCTCCCATAGTGTAATTTATTTGCTCGGTTTGGGCGTTACTAGAAGTTTCAGAATATTGCAAAGCCTGATTCAAAGTCCTGGAAATACTCTTCGGAGGCCACACGGAAGCCCAGCACTCATCATAAGCAGACGGGGTGATTACCGGTACGAGTGCAGCAAAGCCAAGCCTAGTGTCTCTACCGTCTTCCGGCCACTGATAGATGCCCGCAAGTTTCATAGGGCCAGCAGTTGTATCTACTTGGGAGCCTATGTGCAAGAAAAACTTATCGGCTAGTGCCTGTGAAAGCCAAATACCTCCAGTCGTGGCAGATGATTGCTTTCCGCCGGTAATAACAGTGAGGAAGCTTTGTGATACCTCATAAGTGTTAAGCGGACTTGCCTTCGACAAAGTCAACCGTATAGGAGTCGCTTTCCGCAGGCCACCTGCGGCTTCAATTCCAGTATTTTGAGGCAACGCCTGGCAAGCAGCAGGTTCAATCTGTTGCTCTGCCTTAATTACATAGACGTTAGAGAGGGAGCTCCTGTATGTGCGTGCTTCTTGTTCAATGCTCATAACCTGGCGGCCGTCGATTCCAGCGCACGCTGCAATCACGCAGGTGAGTATGAATAAAGTCGATAAAAACTGCGACATCCCGCTGTTGATATTCCGCCAAGCTTCTCTGAAGGTCTCACGCAAGCGCATGCACGCCCTCCTCTACAAGCGGCACATACTCCTCAAGGTTGAGTACCCGGTCACACGATTGCCGCACGAACGGATCATGTGTTGCAATCACAACGGCCATACCCCTGTCAGCCAGGAGTCTGAGACTGTCCGCCACTTGGTGGGCAGACCTCATATCCAACTGAGCAGTAGGTTCGTCTACCAAAAGCAAATCAGGCTCACAACAGATTGCCCTAACTAGCATAAGCCGTTGAGCCTCCCCACCAGAAAGATCGCAGAAGAGAGATTCAATCCTTGTTTTCAAACCGAACTCAACAAGAGTCTCTTCCGCCTTTTCATTTGCTTGTGGCCTTGGCATGCCGTGAGCAATGAAAGGGAAACTAGCTATATCTCGAACTGTTCTGTATTTAGGACCGTAAGGGTTTTGGAAAACCCAGCAAACTCGTGAACCTTTGCGGATATCTACTCGCCCGCTGTATGGCTTTTCCCAGCACGCTATAAGAGATAACAAGGTCGATTTGCCTGAGCCGGAAGGTCCGGTTACAGCCAAAGTCTGACCCGTTTCCAGCTCAAAATTTACGTGTTCATACAGTAGATCAGTCTCAGGGAATCGGTGAGATACATCCTTCACCTGTACTATTAAAACCCCCCGCGAATTGCTACTCATTGAGCGACCTTGCAGGAAGTTGTATCGATGGCTGAGCCAAGATTGACAGATTGTAAAGGCTTAGAAGAAGATGCCATAACGAACCCACCGTTCGAACCCACAATTGTAATCCTTCTGGCCTCAGAACCTGTTTGTATGCATGCATGGTCATCTTTGTATGCGAAGACAGCTCCTACCGGGATTTTAAAGGCTTTTATTGGATTCTCTAGTTGTATGCTGCCATCAACCCCAGCTGCGAGGGCATCATGATTGCTGGAGATCGAAGCAAACTCTGGACTGGCAGCAATAGTATTCAGAAACGCTTTATCCGAGCACAAGCCTTCTTGCGATATGGCACCGCGCTTACCAAAAAGGTTTATCACGTGATTGCCTGGAGCCAATGATTCGGGCATTTTTTGCACGCGTACAGCACTCAAATGACCTTTTACGAGGCCTAATTCTTGTTCTGCCTGCGCTCCGGGTGTTAACTTCCACTCTCCAACTTGAATCTTTTCCGCAGGCAACCACACGACGTGCTCAAGTTTTAGTGATCCCTCGTCCGCCAGTCCCATCTTGGTCTGCACATCTAATAGAGCTGCACGCATAAACCTATCAAAGATTTTAGGCTTCGACGATCGCACAGCATACCCCATGCGAGACAACTCCTCGCGCAGCGTTGCCACATCGTCTCCTTGGTCTTGAGGGCCTAAATCACGATAGAAGGGCAAAGAGGAATGGATTGCCAGAACTGGTACATCATTGACCGAAAACGGGGAACTGCCAGAGGTAATTTCACCGCTTCCATGAATGGCCGTCGCGGTAACCATGCCTGAACCACTCCATGTCAGAGGAGTATCAGCCGCAACATCAAAACTAACTTTCACTGGATGAGAATCCAAAAAATTCTCCGTAGTGACAGGAGCCTTATGAGTCGATTCTGCCGGGGCTAAAGTCCGAGGAGTAAAACGTGATGCCATAACCATTCCAGCAGCACAACCTGCTCCTATTAGAGCTATGACAGCAGATAACAATACGAGCGCTGAAGTGAGCCTGCCTCGTGATTTTTTTAAATGTGGAGGATTCTTCATGGATTATCGACCCCATTACTTACGGTAATGCCCACATTCCCCAAAGAAAGACAATACCGAGCCTGGGATCCTTGCTTACCTGCTACAGGGAAACCAAAAATTTCTTGAAGAGTGCGATGGTCATTATCATCATTTTCACTTTGAGTCTGCAGAATTTGGGCTGATTCATTGAATTTTGCCGCTGTATATGTTTTATCTACAATCCCCGCATCCATCAGACATTGTGCTGCCAAAATTCCAGGATCTTTATAGCGCTCGGGATTATCTTGCTGGTCGCGGAACAGGCCTTCTATTATTTTAGTCGTATGGTCAGAACATGTAACGGACTGCTTAAACCATTGCTTACTATCAGTGTTTGGGTCCATGTTCTCTGAACTCTGATAAAGTCCATCGGGCATTTTGGTGTCGTGCTCATCATATCCTGCATTAGCCATGCACTCCAGATATTTGTCGTGGGCAGCTTCATAGTCAGTAGGATCAATACGACCTGTTTTTACTGCACGATTCAACACATCTCGCTCGAAGTCGTCCAAATCCTCACGGGAAGCATATGATTTGAAAATACTCTCAAGAGACTCAACACGCTCAGCGCTGCTCTTCTCTTGGGCCAGAGACCTACTGTGCTCAGCGCTGCTCTTTTCGTGGGCCTGATTCTGAGAAGACTTCTGGCCGCCACAACCGCAGAGTATGGTCATAGAAAGCATGACTGCGAGAAGCACCACATTTTTCATGAGTTTTTGCACATGCGTCATGAGCACCTCCCTAAAAGGTCCTCTTCCATACAAAGCACATCGTTTATATTGCCGATACTGGCATACACTGCCACAACAACTCTGTTGCCAGTAGCAAGATTGTAGCATCTCTTTTCGCCAATATCAGGCTGCCTGTTGTCTAATTGCACAGCAGCATCTGAGGTGGAATGACTCTTGGCGATGGAACCCACCAAGAGCCATTCTCGTTGGAATCCGCCCTCGAGAACAGCTCTGAACCGTGCTTGTGCTGATAGGTCCTGCCCATCGCCGAGCCGCCAAAAGCAAGCCAGCAGAAAAAGTGCCCCCCGTGGGACTCGAACCCACAACCCACGACTTAAAAGGACGCTGCTCTAACCATTGAGCCAGAGGGGCAACATGGCACATTATACCTCATACTTGGCCGACGGCACATCGCGGCGGCCTGTCTATTGGATGGACACATCGGGGCCGGGTCCCGCCGGCCGACCCTTCCGATTGCCGGACTTGTCGCTGCCTGATGCTCGGCCCGTCCCTTTGCTAGTGCCGTGCAGGAGTACACCGCGTTGAATGACCATCACCGGACTTCGGGGGAAGAGTGAAGCCTCTGCCGACGTAGCGCGAGAAAGAAAGACAGGCACCATGCTTACGCATCGCCCATCCATATTCACTCCTCTTTACGGGACTTGGACCATGACAGCCCCTTGGACCCCTTCGGCACCCAAATGCTGGTCCATCAGAAGGCCATCGTTCAGATAGGACACATTCCTGGCTGATTTCCAGTGATCGCCGGGAGGACATTGAGGACTGGCGCTGGGCCTGTCAGCTGCAACCGGCACAGGTCATCCGATTCGGGGTGGAGTACATGCGCTCGCTGGAGCCGTTGAATGCCGGCACCCTGGTCTGGCCAGCTCAATGACGAATGGCGGGTGATCTCCAGGACGGCGGTGGACTATAACGGGCATCGCAAGCCCCTCTGCTTCGCCCCCGCGCGATTTCTTCGCTCCTCGCCTAGTCTCCATTCAGTCCGAGGTCTCAAAGGCCTACTGGGCTGAGTACAGTTAGGCTGGCATGCCTGTCATCACCGACCAGCTGGCCTTGGTCATGGTCAACGATACCCGTCGGGTCTGGGAGGGTCAGTGGGGGTGGAGCGCCGCCGCTTGGATGGAACCGTTCTGGTCCTCAAATCACCCGGGTCACTGATAGGCAGGGGAGCAGGCCCAGGTGGTTCTGGAGGCCGCCGTGGTCGCCTTCTGTGACCCCGCCCAGGAGATTCTGGTGTTCAGCCCCGACCGGCCAGGTTTTGCTAGGGTCATTTACAATCCGGCTGAGGTTGTCGACCAGACCCTCCGGCAAGGTCCTCTCGAAGCCTCTACTGAGGCCGAGGACTGCGGCTACCGGTTGACCCTGACCGCTCGGGCGTATGCCTGCGACGTCTTCTGCATGGTGGACAAGGTGGACCCTGCCGCCTCAACCGACGGCGGCATGGCCACCATCCTGTCCGGGCCGGGTGGTCGATGTCTGTCTGCACGGCACTTTCCGCCTCCCCGCTGGCTGGCAAACTGGCCACCCTTATTCATGTCTCATGCGTGTCAATTCCTTTCGTGGTAATTGTGAGGTAAGTTAATTAATTAGGTCTCGGCTGCCCGATGGCGTATGAGCAGATTCGGACAAAGAAGTGCAAAGACCCGCCAGAAGACCGCAGACCCAGGCAAACCCACCGACAAGACGAATTCCAAGGAAGGATTTCGATGAATCTGGATTATCTCGCCAATATCAAGCCATCCCACCGCCAGCTCGATTGGCAGCGCATGGAGATGTATGCCTTCATGCACTTTGGCATGAACACGATGACCGACCGCGAATGGGGCTTGGGTCACGAGGATCCCGCCCTCTTCAACCCGACGGACCTGGACTGCGACCAGTGGATGGAGACCTTTAAAGCCGCTGGCATGACGGGGGTGATCCTCACCTGCAAGCATCACGATGGATTCTGCCTCTGGCCCAGTGCCTATACCGATCACAGCGTGGCCAGCTCTCCCTGGAAGGGAGGGAAGGGCGATGTGGTCCGTGAGGTCTCTCAGGCCGCCCACCGTCACGGCCTCAAGTTCGGTGTCTACCTGTCCCCCTGGGACAGGACCGAGGCCACTTACGGGCAGGGCAAGGCCTATGACGACTACTATGTCAACCAGCTGATAGAACTTCTTACCCACTACGGACCTATCTTCAGTGTTTGGATGGATGGAGCCAATGGTGAGGGACCCAACGGTAAGATCCAGGCCTATGACTGGCAACGCTATTTCAACGTGATCAGGGCCCTTCAGCCGGAAGCGGTCATCAGTGTTTGCGGACCTGATGTCCGCTGGTGTGGCAACGAGGCCGGTAAGGCACGCGAGAACGAGTGGAGCGTGGTTCCAGCATCCCTCAGCCATGCAGAGTGGAAGATGGGCAAAGGGGAACTGGCCCATCTTGCCAACCCTGATTGGGTTGTGCGTTCTGAAGATGAGGATCTGGGCAGTCGCAAGGTTCTTGAACAGTACGGCGGCCCCCTGGTCTGGTACCCGGCTGAGGTCGACACCTCCATCCGGCCCGGCTGGTTCCACCATGCCAGCGAGGACGACAAGGTGCGCACGGCTGACGAGCTTTTCGACATTTGGTCCACCACTGTTGGCGGGAACGCCAATCTTGTGCTCAACGTGCCGTCGAACGCCCAGGGGAAGATCAGCCGGCCCGATGTGGATTCCCTGACTGGTCTGGGCCGCAGGATCCAGGAATTCTGGCAGGGGGCCGTCACCGAGGGTGTCAAGGTATCCGTCTCTTCCAACGCCTGCGGGAGTGACCCACAGGCCCTCCTGTCCACCGCTGTGGACTCCGGCTGGTGGCTGGCTGCTGCGGATGATGAGCATCCCACTGTTACCATTGATTTTGACCGCCCCCGACAGGTGGATGGGCTCGTCCTTCGTGAGCACATCGAAGTCGGCCAGCGGGTGGAGCAGGTCGTCATCAGTGCCGAACTTGACGGTCAACTCCGCCAGGTGGCAGGAGTGGGGGCTGTTGGGTATCAGCACTTCGCACAGGTCGGTCCACTGACCACGAGCCACCTGGAGATCAGTGTGACCAGGTCACGTGGCCCCGTGGCCCTGGACACCTGTCTGATTCGCGAGGGGGGCACCAGGACCGAGTAAGGCAAACGTGGGTCAGGCAGGCTACCCTACCCGTGTTCCGGGCCGCTGTGACCGGATAGACGGGATATTGAACAATCTGCCGGGGCCTCTGCCTGGGCTGGGTGGGTTGATTCGGTTTGCGTCGCCCTCTCATCTCCTGCTACTTCGTCAGCCAGTTCGGGGATGGCTGCTGGAAGGGGCGAGGGATGCAGGCGATGAGTTGGCCGTCGTTGGTGGCTGGATTACCTGTTCCTCCACCAATGAGGCCAGCCGCAGGACCGTCTAGACGGGGGGGGGATTCGAGGATATTCCGGGGAACAGTCAGGTTGCGGCTTATAGAGGGGCTTCTGCGCACGGGCGGCAACATCGGGTATTGAGTTCGTCCGGATTGTCGCCGCCGGGGTTATACCGGGCTGATGCTGGACCTCAGGGCAACATTGTTACGTTATCTGGCGGTGGGAAAGCTCGAAGAGCAACCGCTCAGTACAACTGCCCCGTCGGTAAAACGTACAAGTATAAGGCATGGGTAGATGTTGATTTATTGCACTACGCAGATCCGGCTGCATTAGGCTGGTCGAAAGAAATCTCCGTAACTTGCAAACGCTAGTCGTATGTTATCGAATCCGCTATTCGGCTTCTTTCACGGCATTGTTAATATCCTGAATGGCGGATTCGATTAAATCTTCTCTTGTGGTTTCCGGAGCGAAAATCTCATTGATCAGTTCAATCAGTCGTGCATTGAATTGTTCCATCTTGTGTTTGGGAACTGCAAGCTGCGTTCTTCCTATGGTTGCGTCATGCAAGTAGTCCCTGAGAAATAGGGGAACGTTCTCGTATTTGACTTCGTAGTCACTCGTATTTTCCTGTCTAGAAAAGCGGGCCGTTACTCCATACTGCAAAGTAACCGAGAAGTCTTCAACGCCGTTCCGTTCGATACTGTTCTCTGCCAAAATGCACTCCCTCCAATATTATTCAAAGCTCTATCTCATCATGCGAAGAACTGGAATGTTGCCTAGAACATCCAACGTTGTCTAGCGGTTGACACATTCACAGCGACGACAAGAGCACAGGTATTCATCTGCCAAGTCTACGCAATTATTGGGTTCGGTTGTCCGGCATAAGTGAGTAATTGGACGGACTCGTACGCACATTTACTATGCTTGCTACCTATTTTTTGTTCCACACCGAACGTCTGTTTTGGGGATAGCAAGCGTAGCTTTGGGGCAAGGCTCATTCCTGTTTCGCCGGACTGTGGGATATCCGAACCCGATAAGATCTGCTATGGCGGCTCTAGAACCATTCGCCGGCTTTCCAGTCGTCGATGATGTTCACACCCCGATAAGCTTCATAGACGCGATCAACAGACTTCTTGAAACTTTGTTTAAAACTTCTCGTAACGTCGATGAACCGAATTGTTTGTAGAGCAGTTGCCAGTGCACGAGTCTAGGCTCTCGAGTTAAGGATATGTCTACCAGAGACCTGCACCGTGCCATTCACGCAGTGGCAGATGGGAATGCAGTGCTCACCCCCCCCCCCCCCCGCATCACAGCAGAGCTCATCAACCGCAACAGAGCCTATGCCCGGCATAAGCTCAGTAATCCGCCGGCCAGGCAGCAGCTGGACAAACTGACCCCCAGGGAGTACGAGATAGCCGGGCTCATCGCTCGAGGATTCTCTAATCAGGAAATAGCCCAGCGCCTCACTCTCGAAATTACCTCCGTCAGACGCTACGTAAGTCGCATACTCGACAAGACCGGCCTGCGAGACCGCATACAAATTGTCATCACATGGTTCAGGCCCGAATGTCTGACTGACGATCCTTGACCGGTTGTTCCGGGCATCGTAAGGCGAAAATCAGAAAGGACGATGAATTCCAGAGCGACGCTTTTGCTGATCTGATGAAGCTGAGGCTGGGGCTAGAGCTTCGAACGTAAGTTTGGGAGAACGTTTATTGAACATTGTGATTCTTGCTGTACTGAGTTCCAGCTATTCAGTTATGCACGCGTTGTCCCGGCGACACTTGTTCCCTTTGGAAACTCGAGTTCCGTTGAATGCTGCTCAGGTAAGCTGAAGCACAAAGTGGTGGCCGAGCACTCGACAGAGGAGGTGGACCATGGGAATCCGTCTGGTGAGGCTGGACCGGCCGGGAGCAGTGGGTGCCGAAGCGATTTGGGAGTATCTACTGGCCTGTCGTGCCCGGCCTGAGGATGAGGCGGCTGGTCTCGGCCCATTGGAGGACTGCCACAGCCTGGATGAGGTTCGTCGGTTTGGTCTGCCGGAGGTGGCTCGTCAGGCGCGTGGTGATGATCTGCCGCCGGGGTTTGTGCCAGCTCTGCAGTTCGGCGCCATGGACCCCAGCGGCAAACTGGTGGGGATGATTCAGCTGAGGTTGCAGCTTACGCAGGCGCTTCTGCGAGTGAGCGGCAACATCGGCTATTCAGTTCGTCCGGATTGTCGCCGGCTGGGCTATGCCGGGCTGATGCTGGATGAATGTCTTCGACAAGCTGCCACTCTGGGCATGAGTAGGGTCCTGATTACTTGTTCCCCGTCGAATCTGGCCAGCCGCCGGACCATCCTTTCGCGTGGCGGGCAACTGGAGAATGTGCTCCCCAGCAGATCTGGTCAGCCAGTAGAACGGTATTGGATTGATTTGTCTACGAAACGAACAGATCGGTAAACGCAATCTTGGATGCAAAAGCAGCTTTCATGTAATTGCTTCCTGGCTAGGGTCTCTGCAATGATTTTCTCCGGCTATGACGTATATGCGCATCCAGAACGCGAACTTATTTTAAGCTTATTTTGAGCGAATGCCGGTTAGTGTATATTTTGTTTTTATGCACATTCCGTGCATTATGTACGACGGCAAAGGAACCGCCATGGGGCAAACAGCTTCGACACAGAAACCATCCGATAAGCCGCAAGTCATTGCTGTCAGCTTTTTTGCCCTGGCATTCATTCTCGCCCATGTTATATCGTTTGTCACCGGTTCACGGTTCTGGGGTTCATGCACGTACCCAGCAGCTTGGCTAATGATGATTGTCTTCATGATGGTAAGACACTGGCGGCGAAAAGGAACCGCCATGGGACAAACAGCTTCGACACAGAAACCATCCGATAAGCCGCAAGACATTGCTGTCAGCTTTTTTGCCCTGGCATTCATTCTCGCCCATGTTATATCGTTTGTCACCGGTTCACGGTTCTGGGGTTCATGCACGTACCCAGCAGCTTGGCTAATGATGATTGTCTTCATGATGGTAAGACACTGGCTGCGAAACAGTGAAGGCCAGCATCATTCGAGATAGCCAATACACGAAAAGGGCGAAATAGTGGGTTCCGTCGATAACTTGCAGAGTTTCGCATCATCGCCGTCGCTGTTCGTTCGCGCGGTCTACTGTTGTCGGCGGTCAACCTCCCCACTGGTGAGCATGAGCCTGGGGAACAAGCATCGCACTTTTCTCAATATCCGCTTTTGCTGATACTGGTATGGCTTCTCTTACCAAAGTGCCGATTGGAACAAAGTAGATGTACCCGGCCGCCCCTTGGTGGCTCGCTTGATAAATGGGAATATGCTGTTCCAGCTGCAGGTAAACCAGTAGTGGAATCGGCGTTTGTCAGTACGTGCTCTTGGACGCCATAATTTGTGGGACGGTGGCGGTTTTATGTCTGATCCAGCTTGTATTTTATTAGAAAATGCCTGAAATTCTGGGCTCATGGGTGAGGAAAGAATATGGATTAATAAACTATCGTAGTTGAAGCAGATGGTCTCATGGCAAAGACTGTCGGAGCCAAAAATCACCAGAATATGCTGGGCCGGAATTTGAACTGATTCTTTCCTCTGCCTGCCCAGACTCAGCAAATTGAAATAGTCATGAATAGGCAAGCAACAATAGACGACACAACCCGCGCTTTACCACATCAGTATTGACGCTGAAAGGCTCTGGAATGGGCAACATCGAAGTAAGCGTATCGAACCTTACTGTTCGAATAAAGAACAAAACGATTCTCTCTCATCTTTCATTGGAGGTTGAAGAAGGGTCTTTCCATGGGGTCATCGGGCCAAATTGCGCTGGAAAGACAACCTTGTTCACCGTCCTGGAAGGACTGCAAAAACCGGTTGAGGGAACGGTCTCCGTTCTGGGCAAGACGCCCTATCCACGCAACTTGGCCCTGCTGCGCCAAATAGGCATCCAGCCTCAAAAGTCGTCCTTCTTCCCCAAAACGACGCTCCTTGAGCACCTTACTGCAGTGGCCGATATCTACCAGGTGCCCCGGTCGCGTGTGGACGATCTTATTGATGCATTGAAACTGGATCATGTGGCATCCAACAAGGTTGAATCATTGTCCGGCGGCGAACAACAGAGACTGGCCATCGCCACGGCTGTCGTCCACCATCCTCGGCTGCTCTTTTTGGACGAACCCACTGCTGCCCTCGATCCTGAGTCACGCCATGACCTTGTGAGCCTGCTCAAATCCAGTCAGCAATTGGCCGCCACGGTTCTTTATACAACGCACCATCTGGACGAGGCGGAGCGGTTGTGCAACGTGGTCTCGATCTTGGCGGATAAGCATATTCTCGTGACGGCCAGTCCTAGCAAGCTTATTGCGCAAGCAGAGATGGAATCGACCATTCTTCTTCCGAATGCCTTGGATCAGGCCGATCATGTAGCCCGTCTCGTGGGAGCTGACTATGTAAAAACCACACCCGACGGTCTGACAGTTCGCACCAGGGATACCGGAGTTACTTTCGCGAAATTGGTTGATTCCGGGATCAATACAAGCCAGGCGCAAGTCAAGGATGGGCGTCTGGAGGATGTCTACCTTCGCCTTCTCGAAAAGGAGAGCGTCAAATGAACAGCTTCAAAACTCTATTCAAGTTGATGTTCCACTACGATATTCGTGACTGGTCCACTTTGGTTTTCATCTTTCTCTTTCCTATAGCCTTGTTGCTGGTCCTGGTCCTGTCTTTTAAGAGCTACGTTCCTGGAGTTGATATTGCCAGTTAAATCAGCGCCAATGTCATTGCGTTTGGTGCGGCCTACGTGGGTATTTTTGCCGGTGCTTCGCACCTTGCCCTCTGGCGTGAGAATGGCATGCTTCAGACGGTTCGCAATTTTCCTCTATCCTGGAATGTGATTATCCTCTCCCAGGCTGTTGTGGGTATCGTCGTCCTCCTGGCGCAGGCTGTAGTGCTTGTCGTCTTGGGGATGATCATGGGAATGAGGCTGAAACCGACATTTGTGTCGGGATTGCTTCCCCTGGTCCTGGGCTATCTCTTGTTCTTTTTCCTGGGCGTCATTATCGCCATGATAATTTACTCGGTCGCAGGGGTATCCATCCTTGCAAACATCATTATTCTGCCCCTGGGTTTCATTGGCGGAGCCATGATGCCGCTCAATATGCTGCCGTCCTGGGTGCAGACCATTGCCCCGTATACGCCCCTATACCACATGAGGGAGGCCTTATCGATGATGCTGATTGGATCGGGCACCTGGCCTCATGCCTGGCTTGGGATCCTATACCTAGCCGTGGGATGCATTACCTTGGGGCTTGTTTCCATATACGGTTTTCGTTGGAAATGAAACTTCTGATGCTTATGTACCTTTTGCTGCCATTGCACGAGACTTCTTGATTTCTCGAATGGTAGTTGCGGACCTGGCTGAGCGTAATTCCTGCGAAAGCCGTTCTTCTCGATTGCGGCCGCCTTGGGTGAAAGAAGGATCCTGAGCGTCCGCTAACCTTCCAGTGTGAAAGAGACCTATAGATTCCTCGTGTCTTAGCGCGTCTGAGGGCTTCTTCTGAGAGAATGGCAAGTATGGTCTGGCTTATTGTCCTGGTATGGGTGCTGGTGGTGGCGGCATTCATCGTATTTGTCTTGCGCTTGGCGCTAGGCGAGTCCCAGGACCGTGCCTTCTCCCAGTCTCTGAACGAGCGCGTGCACCGGGCCGCCCGCCGTGAGCAGGAGCGAGAGAATAAGCTGCCGCGGATAGCAGGAGGGAATTTGTCTTTCGCCCCCGGATCGGGCGAGGATGCACCAACAGCCGAGGATACCGAACATCCCTATCCGGTCTATGTCAATTCCTCCTCCGTGGTGGAGGTTCGAGGTATGCTGGCCTCCGATTCCACGGACGAGATCAATCTGCCTCCGCCACCAAGCAGCGATTCCTCAACATCCGTCAGTTCGAGACAAAGGACAAATACGGTTCAGGCGGCTTCCGTAGCCTCTGGGCCTCCAGCTCCCAGGAACTCTACCTTGCGATCGTCCAGCCCTGAGCCTTCACATCCGCAGCGGCGGGAGCCTCAGCCCATCACCTCCGATGTCATGCCTTCAGTCAAGAGCGGTTCGCAGACGGAAACGAGTCATCCGAGCGGAAAGTGACCGCTGGTGATGACCGTCCGTGTCCCTTTTCGCCTTTAGGCTGGTATTTATGACAACACAGCAGCTCCTTATTTTTATCGCGGTGCTGATCGTCCTGGTGCTGGCGGTGGTCGGCATTCTGGTGGCGGTCCGTAAACGCCGGTCCCAGGGGGATTCCACGCGCCCTGCCGGGGCGCAAGAGCCTGATGATGACCACTCTTCTTTGTCCACGAAATCGGCGACGGCTGTAGCCTCCGATACGGACGCTTCTACGGGTTCAGTGGGCTCGGTAGATTCAGAGGCGTCCGCCCAGTCGTCTTCAACCGGCCAGGCAGCACCATCGGCCCAGGAGGAGCTGGCTCATCCGGAGGCCTCTGCATCCCGTATGACCAGGCTCAAGGCCAGGCTGGCCAAGAGCCCCAACCCCTTCGGCAAGGCCCTCTTTGCCATTCTGACCAAGGATCATCTGAGCGAATCCGACTGGGAGGATGTGGAAGACACCCTGCTTATGGCGGACGTGGGCGCTGAGGCCAGCGAACAGCTGGTGAAACAGTTGCACGACGATGCTCGGATCACGGGGCAGAAGGATCCCGCGGCAGTGCGCAGCGGCCTTCGTCAGCGTCTGATCGATCTGGTCGACCCCAACATGGACCGAACTCTTGTGGCTGCCCGACCCCAGGCCAACAGGCCCTCGGTCATCATCATGGTGGGGGTCAACGGTACCGGTAAGACCACCACGGCGGGCAAGCTGGCCAGGCTCTTCGTGGCCGATGGCAAGTCAGTGGTCATGGGTGCCGCCGATACCTTCCGTGCCGCCGCTGCTGACCAGCTGGAAACCTGGGGCGGCAAGGTGGGCGTGCCCG
Organism: Bifidobacterium apis; assembly: GCF_036986835.1. Taxonomy (NCBI): domain Bacteria; kingdom Bacillati; phylum Actinomycetota; class Actinomycetes; order Bifidobacteriales; family Bifidobacteriaceae; genus Bifidobacterium; species Bifidobacterium apis. The sequence goes on from NZ_BTXD01000001.1 coordinate 161,130, forward strand.
TAGTCCGTAGTGACCGCGACAGCGCCGACCCGGCCTCGGTGGCCTTCGAAGCAGCGGAACGAGCCAAAAATGATCATGCGGATGTCCTCATTGTGGACACAGCTGGGCGTCTGCAGAACAAGGCCAACCTGATGGATCAGCTGGGCAAGATCCGGCGGGTGATCGAGAAGAACCTGCCTGTGGACGAGGTTCTGCTGGTCCTGGATGCCACCACCGGGCAGAACGGGATGATTCAGGCCCAGGTCTTCGCCCAGGCCATCGGTGTCACGGGCATTGTCCTGACCAAGCTGGACGGCTCGGCCAAGGGCGGCATTGTCATTTCTGTCCAGCGGGAGCTGGGCGTGCCCGTCAAGCTGGTCGGGCTGGGCGAAGGACCTGACGATCTGGCTGTCTTCGACCCCGAGTCCTTTGTCGACGGCATTCTGGGAGACGAGTAGTCCGGACGGTCGGTTGGTCATAAGGTGGTCATCCAATAGTCACCCGGAGGTAATGCGACGGTGACCTGACCGTCATCCTCTTCCTGTTTGATGAATCGGGAAGTGGAAGAGAATCTGACGTAGGCTGTCCGGAGGGGAGTCCTCTTTATTGGGATTGCTCGCCCGGATGGGGAAAAGAGAGGTGTAGGCATGGATTCTGGAAATGCTGCCTGGATGCTGGTAGCGGCGTCCATGGTTTTCCTAATGACTCCAGCGGTGGCTTTCTTCTATGGGGGTATGGTCCGAGCCAAGGCTGTGCTCAACATGATGATGATGTCCACGCTGGCCATTGCCGTGACCGGGATTATTTGGACCCTCTGGGGATGGTCGATTTCGTTTGCAGGCAAGGACATCGGCGGTGTCTTCGGCGACCCCATCACCGGCTTCCTGCTCAAGGACACTGTCACAGCCAAGAATGGGGTCTTCACCTCGCTTGATTCCGCAAACGCTGCCTATCCGCATACGGTGGATATCGCCTTCCAGGCCGCCTTCGCCATGATCTGCGTGGCCCTGATTTCGGGAGCCCTGGCAGAGCGAGTCAGAATCAGCACCTGGATGATCTTCGTGGCCCTCTGGGTCACCTTGGATTACGCGCCCATGGCCCATATGGTATGGAATCACGGGCTTCTGGCTGCCGATGGACCCATCTCCAACGCCATCGGAGCCCAGGCGCACGATTTCGCAGGCGGTACGGTCATCCACATCAACGCGGCAGTGGCAGCCCTGGTCATTGTGCTCATCATCGGCCGGCGACTCGGCTTCCCCAAGGAGTCCATGCGTCCCCACAATGTGCCCATGGTCATGCTGGGCGCCTTCCTGCTCTGGTTCGGCTGGTTCGGTTTCAATGCCGGTTCCGCCTTCGCCGCCAATGGCACGGCTGGATATGCCTGGGTTTCCACGACCATAGCCGCCAGCGGCGCCACCCTGGGCTGGCTCTTTACTGAGCGGGTCCGCACCGGGCATTACACCGCCATGGGTGCAGCATCCGGCATGGTCGCCGGCCTGGTGGCCATCACTCCAGCGGCCGACGTGGTGTCTCCGCTCTGGGCCATGGTCATCGGCCTCTTGGCTGGTTTCGTCTGCTGCCTGGCCTGCGGTCTCAAGTTCCGTTTCGCCTATGACGACTCCTTGGATGTGGTAGGCATCCATGGCGTGGGTGGTTTATTGGGCACTCTGCTGATAGGCTTCTTTGGTACCGGCACGGGCTTCCTGGCCGGTGGCAATTTCCGGCAGCTGCTGGTTCAGTTCCTGGTGGCGCTGATTGCGATCATCTACGCGGCTGCGGTAACCGGTGTGATCGCCTTCGCACTGGAGAAGACCATTGGTTGGAGAGTCAGCAGGGATCAGGAGATCATCGGCGTCGACCAGAGCGATCAGGGTGAGAGCGCCTACGACTTCGGATCCATTCTGAACTGATCAGAAAGGAAGGCAGCATGAAACTCATTACCGCCATCATTCAGCCCGGGCGGCTGGATCAGGTTAAACAGGCCCTGACCGAGGTCGGCGTGCACGGCATGACCGTCTCGTCAGCCCAGGGCTATGGTCGGCAGGGCGGCCATAAGGAGGTCTACCGGGGCAGCACTGTCAAGGTGGACCTGGTTCCCAAGGTGCGCCTGGAGGTGCTGACCGAGGATCGCCGGGTTGACGAGCTGGTCGACACCATCGTCCAGGCTGCCGCCACCAACACCGTGGGCGACGGCAAGGTCTGGGTGCAGACCCTGGACTCGGTGGTCAGGGTCCGAACCGGGGAGACCGGCGTAGACGCCATCTGAGGCAACCGCCTGCTGCCGTCTGTATGGTCGTCTTCCTCCTACTGACCAGTTTCGCAGGATTCCGTCGCTGTGGCCAATTTCATGGTCTAGCGGTCGAGGTCCTGCTTTTTTATGTCTCTTCAGGCTTGGCTGGCCTGGCTAATCGTCCCCATCCAGACATCGGTGCGCGTTCTCAAGCCATTGCAGATGGCCCTGACGCCGATGAAGAGGACATTGAGCACGGCCCAGAGCATGGCTATCCGCCAGGTGGGTGTCCAGTTCATGGCCAGAGCCGTCATGCCCAGCAGGCCGATCACGTAGATCACAGCCGTCAGGGAGCAGGTGGCTGCCAGGTAGCGATAATCCCCGGCCCCGATCAGAATCCCGTCCAGCGCCCACATCCATCCGGCGACCGGCATGAACACCCCTTGGACGATCATCCCTACGGTGATCAGCGACCTGATGGCTGGCGTTGGACTAAACAGTGGAGCGGCGAAGAGGCCCAGAGCGATCATGACCAGCCCGACCAGCACTCCCATGGCCATGCCGGCCCTGGCCGACAGGTCGGTCATGATCCGTGCCCGTGACCGCTGTCCGGCGCCCAGCTCGGTGGCTACCAGTGACTGGCCTGCGATGCCCACGGCGTCCAGCATGTTCAGGCCGAAGTTCCAGGCCGAGTTGACCCCCTGGTAGGCAGCCAGTACCTGCTCGCCCAGGTGGGCCGCCGCCACCACGGTCATGAAGAGGCAGACCCGCAGGGCCAGGGTCCGCAGGAAGAGCGGGAAGCCGTCGCCCATGCTGGCCGCCATGCCTGAGAGCCGGGGCCGTAGCTGGGCACCTTCCCGATGGGCCCATACCAGGGCGGGAATGGTCAGGAAGAGTCCCATGGCCCACTCGGCGATCAGTGTTGCCAGGCCCGAGCCCAGAATGTCCATGTGCAGGCCGAAGACCAGAAGGACCTCCAGGACGGTATTGAGGATGGCGCCCGACACGGCGGCTACCAGGGTGATCTTTACCTTTTGCAATCCGCGGAAGATGCCGTTGGCTGCATACACCATAAGCATGGCCGGAAGGCCGAAGACCAGGGCATTCAGGTAGGTCTGTGCTGCCTGCAGGACCGGCCCGCGGGCTCCCATCAGGCTGCAGATGGGACGGCTCAGAGCCAGGAGCAGGGCGCAGACGACTATGCCGATGACGAAGGCCAGCCACATGCCGTCCACACCAGCCTGCATCCCCTCCCGGCGGCGGCCGGCGCCCATGAGTCGGGCCACCTGGGAGGTTGTCCCATAGGCCAGGAAGATGCAGAGCCCCACGGTGGTCAGCACCACAGTGGATCCGACGGAGAGCCCGGCCAGGGCCGAATCGCTGATGTGGCCCACGATGGCGGTGTCGATCATGACGAAGAGCGGGGAGGCAATCAGCTGGCCGAAAGTAGGTATGGCCAGTCCAGCAATGGTCCGGTAGGTCGCTCGCCGCTCTTCCGGCGTGATTGATCCGGTCTTGGTTTCGGGGATGTTCCTGTGCCTGCGCATGGACGACATGCTAATGCTCTGGACTGAAGACACAACCCCTGAAAGCCGGTCCGTGGACACCCTGCCGGTGGATGCCGTATCACCAAACAGCCTTGAGTGCAAGCTGGATTGATGATGTGGAAGGCTGTCCCCAAGTTTTGCACAGAGTTATACCCATGAGGTGGATAAGTTGCGCACATGTCCTCTAGGACACGCCTTGAATGTGGATAACTTATTTTTCTGTACACATACAGGAGAGGCCCCTACCCGGCCAGTACGGTCGGCGCGCCCTGGTGAATGCCTTGGGTGAAATCCTCCTCATAGGGCTTTCAAGGACGGTCCTCTTCGTAGAATCGTGGCTATGGCTTCCGACGACTATACCGACTACACCCATCCCGAACAGCGTCCAACCGATCATGCCCAGACCGGCCGCGACATGCTCTTCGACCGGGTGCCCCCGCATGATGACGATGCGGAGATGGCCGTGCTGGGCGGCATGCTCATGAGCAAGGATGCCATCGGCGAGGTCAGCCAGATGATCGATATATCCGACTTCTACCAGCCCAAGCACCAGACCATCTACGAGGCCATAGTCACCCTCTTCTCGGCCTCCCAGCCGGTGGATGCGGTCCTGGTGGCCAACGAGCTGCTCAAGTCCGGCGACCTGGAGAAGGTGGGGGGCACTGACTATCTGCACTCCCTGGTGGCCTCGGTTCCTACAGCCGCCAACGCCACCTACTATGCGGAAATCGTCCACCAGCGGGCCATCCTGCGCAACGTGATTGCGGCCGGCACCAAGATTGCTCAGCTGGGTTATTCGGCCGAGGGTTCCCAGGCCGAGGACATCGTCAACCTGGCCCAGGCCGAGGTCTACGAGATGAGCGTGGGCAGGGTCCGCCAGGATTACGAGGCCATCGGTCCGGTCGTCCACGACACCCTGGACCAGCTGGATAAGCTGCAGAACGGCGACATGGAGCGGGGCGTGCCCACCGGCTTCAAGAGCATTGACGACGTGACCCAGGGCCTGCAGCCCGGACAGATGATCGTGGTGGCCGGCCGCCCCGCCATGGGCAAGTCCACCCTGGGCATCGACTTCGCCCGCGCCGCGGCCCTCCACAACAACATGACCACAGTGGTCTTCTCCCTGGAGATGAGCAAGACCGAGCTGGCCCAGCGCATCATCTCGGCCGAGACCGATATTCCCCTGGTGGCCCTGCGCCGGGCGGACGACATTACCCCCGAACGGTGGAACACCCTGAACACCTTCTGGAGCAGGCTCCAGGATGCTCCGCTCTTCCTGGACGATTCGCCCAATATGAGCCTGATGGAGATCCGCGCCAAGTGCCGTCGGCTCAAGCAGACCAACGACCTGAAGCTGGTGGTCATCGACTACCTGCAGCTGATGACCTCGGGCAAGCGGGTCGAATCCCGCCAGCAGGAGGTCTCCGACTTCTCGCGCGCACTGAAGCTGCTGGCCAAGGAGCTGGAGGTTCCGGTGGTCGCGCTGAGCCAGCTCAATCGAGGGCCCGAGATGCGCAACGACAAGAAGCCCATGCTCTCCGACCTGCGTGAGTCGGGATCCATCGAGCAGGATGCTGACGTGGTCTTCTTGGTCCACCGGCCGGACTTCTACGACAAGGAGGACCGCCCGGGTGAGGCCGACATCATCCTGGCCAAACACCGCAACGGCCCCACCGACACCTTCAAGCTGGCCTTCCTGGGCGAGAAGTCCAAGTTCAAGGACATGCCCCAGGACTACCAGCAGGGAGGGGTCTGATCATGCGGTCCACGACTTCCAAGACGCAGCCTGCCGATCAGCCCGGTCGTCCCCGTCGGCCTTGGCGTTCGCTCCTGGCCCTTCTGGTCGGCAAGGCGGTGCGCCTCGTTTCGCGTCTGTCCCATCATGGCGGTTCGGCCCTGCCTGGCAAGGTCGTCGAGCGGATCGACCCGGGCTTCCTGGCCAGGACCCTGTCGGGGCTGCCCCGTGGTGTGGTTCTGGTCTCGGGGACCAACGGCAAGACCACCACCACCCGGATGGTGGCATCTATGCTGGAATCCCTGGGCCTCAAGGTCTTTACCAACCCGACCGGGTCCAACTTCACCCGTGGTGTGGTCTCGGCCTTGGTCTCTACCCTGGGGTTCTCTGGCCGTTTGCATGCCGATATCGCCGTCCTGGAGCTGGACGAGGCCTATGCGGTTCACTTTGTGCGACAGGTCAAGCCCCGCTACGCTCTCCTGCTCAATGTCATGCGTGACCAGTTGGACCGGTTTGGGGAAATCGATACTACTGCCCGGCTGCTGGGTCAGGTGGCTCAGGCCACTACGGGCACGGTGGTCCTCAACCGCGAGGATCCGCGCATCGCCAGCCTGGCTGCCCAGACACCGGCCCAGACCGGTGTGGCCTACTTCGGTCTGTCAGATGACCTGCTGACCTATTTCCCCACTGATGACGACATGCATGCCTCGGACCGGGACGCCGATGGTGCCGGTGCGATCAGCGCTTCCCGTCCGGTCCGCCCCGGTCACCGGTTGCCAGCCGAGGTGAGCCTGGAACGGGTCATGGACCACAGGGCCTCCTTCCGCCTGGACGGTCGTCTTCTGGAGACCGATCTGCGCCTGGAAGGTGTCTACAACCTCTACAATGCGGCCGCTGCCCTGGCGTTGGTGAGGGTCGTTCTGGAGGACAGGGAGCCTGATGATGCAGCGCTCATGGATGCTCTGTCCAAGGTGACGCCCGCCTTCGGCCGTGGCGAGGTCATCACCTACCAGGGCGCGCCGGTTGAGCTGGTCCTGGTCAAGAACCCCATGGGCTTCCGACTGGCCCTGTCCTCCTTCAACCCTGCCGGCCAGGACACCATGATTGCCATCCGCGACGAGTATGCGGACGGGCGTGACATGAGCTGGCTCTGGGATGTGGATTTCACCTCGCTCAGGGATGCCGGCGTGGCCATGGTCTCCGGCACCCGGGCCTATGACATGGCCCTGCGCCTGGCCTATGACCAGGTGCCCACTGAGGCGATCGAGACCGACCTGGATCGGGCGCTGACGGCCTTCCTTGAGGTACACCCAGGGCGACCCAAGCGGATTTACTGCACCTATACTTCTATGCTCAGGCTTCGGTCCGCCCTCGGCAGGATCACGAGCGTGGACGATGCCGGGGTGGGCGCATGAGCGAGCGAGCCAAAAGGAGCGCAGGAATGCCGCAGACGCAGGATAAGGCCAAGGCCGTGGGAGACCATCCGCCGCTGCAGATCCTCTCCCTCTACCACCGCGACATGAACATCTACGGGGATTCGGGCAACATTCTCAGCGTGACCCGCCGGGCTGAGCTGTACGGGTTCCGCCCCATGGTCCGCTATTACGATCCAGGCGATGCCTGGCCGGAGCAAATCGACATGATTCTGGGCGGCGGCGGACAGGACCATGGCCAGGAACGGATCATCGACGACCTGCGGGAGCGGGGCGGGCTTCTGCACGATCTGGCTGACCAGGATGTGCCCATGCTGATGATCTGCGGGCTCTATCAGCTCTTCGGCCATTATTTCGAGACCTCCGACCATGAGCGCCTGGAGGGGGTCGGCATCCTTGACGTGAATACCATTGCCAAGCCCGAGCGGATGATTGGCAACCTGGTGGAGCAGGCAGAGGATTTCGGCAGGGTGGTCGGCTACGAGAACCACTCGGGCCTGACCTATCTGGGGGAGGGGGCCCAACCCCTGGGCATGGTGACCGAGGATGGACGCGGCAACAACGGCAAGGACCACACCGAGGGGGCCCGCTGGAAGAAGGTCATCGGCACCTACATGCACGGGTCGCTGCTGCCGAAGAACCCGGCCATCACGGACTTCCTTATCGAGGGCGCAGCCGAAAGGCGGTACGGCCAGGGCACCTTCGCCCAGATGCAGGCGGCCATGGACCAGAAGAGTCGGAGCGAACTGGAGCGTCTGGACTCTCTGGCAGATCAGGCCAGCCGTATCGCAGCCTCCAGGCCCAGATGAAGGAGAGCCTGCGGTTCTGTCTATGGTTCCTTCGGTTGCGGCAGATATTCTGATTAGGAATCAGAGGGCAGTGCCAGGGAAAGGTGCCGCGGTCCCTTTTGCCATGGTGTCGAATCGGATCGGTCAATGATAACCGGCTAGACTGTAAAGAGAGACGGCCGCTCGTCTCTTGGCGGTCAAAAGAGCCCGGTACTTCAAGGGCGTATGAATGCTGGGAGGCATATCATGTCGGATTTGCATATCGGTGACGGATTGCACAAGGTGCTTCTGGCTGGCATCGGAGCCTTGGCCACAGGCGTGGAGAAGGGCCAGGAGGTCATTGACAACCTGGTCAAGAAGGGCGAACTGACGGTCGAGCAGGGCAAGATTCTCAACACTGAGCTCAAGCGGAACAGACAGAACCCTCCCGCTCCTGCACCTGCTCCTACTCCTGCACCTGCACCTGCAGACAGCGCACCTGCACCGGCCGCTGGCGCTCCCAGGCCTGCGACCCATGTTGCTCCTGACCCCCGTCGTACCGACCATGATCCCTTGGCGCCAATGCCGAATCGTCGGTCCGGGTCCATCCCCATCACATCCAATGATCCCATTGCGGGTCAGCAGGGCTGAAGGCGGTCGATTACTGTCAGCGTCGGTCGTCTGCGCCGGAATGTCTGCCGCTGGTCGGCCATGCGGGCAAAGGACGCAGGTGAGTGGTGAGTATGGATGCCATGAACGGGCATGATGCCCCTGTGCAGACCATCGGCCTCTTCGGGGTCGGTACGGGAGAGCGGCAGGGGGCGGCAGTAAGGATCCGGCACAGGCGTGGCAGGGCCCGTCGACTGGCCGAGATGATCCGCATAGCGAACCGGTTCGACATCATCCACGGTCTGACCCCGGTCACCATGCGCCGATTGTTCGAAGCGCTCGGACCCACTTTCGTCAAGGTGGGCCAGATTCTCTCCATGCGTTCGGAGATCCTGCCGGAGGCCTTTTGCCGTGAGCTCTCCAAGTTGCGCGCCGATGCGGATCCCATCCCGTATTCCGTGGTGACCAGCACCCTGGCCGCCGAGTACGGCCGTCCGCTCGACCAGATCTTCTCCTCCATAGACCCTGTTCCCCTGGGGTCGGCTTCCCTGGCGCAGGTGCATCGGGCCCGCCTGGTCAGCGGTGAGGACGTGGCTGTCAAGGTCCAACGCCCAGGGATTCAAGAGACCATGGCCCAGGACATCGACATTCTGCGCAGTATGGTCAAGTGGGCCTCCCGGTTCGTCCGCAGCACCCAGGTGATTGACATCCGCGGGGTTGTCGAGGAGCTCTGGGAGACCTTCCAGTCCGAGGTCGACTTCCAGCAGGAGGCCGCCAATCTGGCTGAATTCAAGGATTTCTGCAACTCATACGCCTACATCGACTGCCCGAAGCCCTATCCCGAACTGTGCACCAGGCATGTGGTGGTGATGGAGTACATCGACGGGATATCCCTCTCGCGGCCCGCCCAGCTGGTGGCCCAGGGCTATGACCTGAAGGAGATCGGTACCAAGCTGGTCGACAACTATGCCACCCAGATCATGGACCGGGGCTTCTTCCACGCCGATCCGCACCCCGGCAACATCATCATCCGCGATGGCTGCATAGTGCTGATAGACCTTGGCATGGTCGGGCGTCTGGATAAGGTGACCAAATCGGCTTTGAAGGACATGATTTTTGCGGTGGGCCGCGAGGATTCACCGGCCCTGGCCCAGGGGCTGCTCCGCTTCGCCGGTACGGGAGAGGCCAGGGCCGAGGACTACCCCTACCTTCTGGCCGATCTGGATGCGGTCGTCCAGCGGTTCGGCAAGCTGGATCTGGCTGATCTGGACATCGCCGAATATGTCAATGCCGTTATGAAGCTGGCCGCCCGGCATGGCATCAAGGTGCCGGGGTCGGTCACCATGGTGGCGCGGTGCCTGGTCACCCTTGAAGGACTCTTGGACGAGTTCCTGCCCGAGGCCAACATCGTGCAGATCATCACCGATCATGTCGCCTATAGCCAGGGCACGGGATCCATCCTCAAGGAGGAGACCCGGAAGCTGGGCGTCCAAGGCGACTTGGCCCTGCATGGGCTTTTGGGCGCCCTGGCTGAGTCCCAGACCGCGGCCAAGATGCTTACCCGTGGCCAGCTGCGCGCCAATGTGCAGCTGGTAGGCTCCGAGGAACCCCTGCAGCAGCTGTCCGACATGGTCAACAGGCTGACCATGGCCCTGATTGTCGTCGGCCTCTATGTGGGCTCCTCAATCGTCTACTTCGCCCGCATCAAGCCGGTGGTCTTCGGTATCCCGGTGGTCAGCATGCTGGGATACGTGGTGGCCTTCATTCTTTCGGTCTGGATAGTCCTGGACATCCTGATCAAGCACCGGGCCCTCAAGCGTCGGCGACGCAACGGCGAAGCCTAGGCTGAGAGCCCATCCATCCTGGATAGATACAGATACTCTCTGATGCTGAATCAGCCGGCGAAGTCCTCAACGGTTTCAGGATCCTCATGGTTCATGAAAGCGGATTTGCCGGTGTCCATGGCACGCAGCCGGTCCATCTCCTGGTCGCTGAGCTGGAAGTCCCAGATGTCGAGGTTCTCGCGCATGCGCTCGCGGTGGGTGGTCTTCGGGATGATGATGACCCCGTCCTGGACCAGGAAGCGCAGGGCCACCTGGGCTGCGGTCCGGCCGTGCGCTTGTCCGATTTCGGTCAGGGTCGGGTTGGTGAACATACCCTGGCGGCCCTCGGCGAAGGGTCCCCAGGATTCGATCCGGGTGCCGTACTTGTCCATGTAGGTGCGTTCCTGGGGGCGCTGGTGGAAGACGTGGGTCTCCAGCTGGTTGACGGCCGGGACGATTCTGTTGAACTTGACCAGGTCCACATAGCGGTCGGCATAGAAGTTCGAGACTCCGATGGCCCGCAGAACACCCTGGTCATAGAGATCCTCAAGGGCGTGCCAGGCTGCGTAGTAGTCGTTGAAGGGCTGGTGAAGGAGGACCAGGTCCAGGTGGTCAGTCCCCAGCTTCTTCAAGGACTCCTCGATCGAGGCCTTGGTCTTGTCGTACCCGTAGTTGGTGATCCAGACCTTGGTGGTCAGGAAGACCTGGTCGCGGTCGAGGCCGCTCTGGGCCAGGGCATCTCCGACGGCCTGCTCGTTTCCATAGGCCTGAGCCGTGTCGATGGCCCGGTACCCGGTTTCCAGAGCATCCAGAACCGAGCGGCGGCACTCGTCCAGGTCGGCGATCTGGTAGACGCCGAAGCCCTCCATGGGCATGAGGACGCCGTTGTTGAGCTTGACGGACGGGACGGCAGTGGATGAATCGTTCTGCATGGTATTGTGCTTCTTTCTTGGCAGATTGCTTGACGGAGTTGGTTAAAGGCGGGGCATGCCTCTCTAATCTGCTTGTTCAAGGATAAGGCCTTGAAGCAGCTTGAAGTCAAGCCGGCAAAGCGCGTCCGGCCTCCTGCGATGCTAGCGTGGGTAGTGAAGTAGCTGATGGCTGGAGGCGATGATGGGGTCCAAAGCACGATTGGCCGGCAAGGTCGCACTGGGTCTGGGATTCGGGGTTTTTGGAGCCTGGTGCTGGGCCCTGGCTCCTGGCCTTTCGGTGGTTGCGGGCCGAAGAAAGCCTGCTGGACTGTCGCTGCATCCATATGCTCATAGGGGTCTGCACGATGCTGGCTCGGGGATGGAGACGACCAATCCCGACGCTGAACAGACCGCCTACTTGCACCGTATTCATGATTGCCTGAAGGTTGCGTCTGTTAAACCCCTAGGTAGGCACGCTTCGGCTCCGGCCAATCCCCATCGGGTGGTGGCGCCCGAAAATTCGCTGGCTGCCTTCGAAGCGGCCTGCAGGGCCGGCTACGGGATTGAGTTGGATGTCCATCTCAGCCGTGATGGCCAGGTGGTGGTCATCCACGATGGAGATCTGCGGCGGGTGGCTGGTGTCAATCGAGCAGTTGCGGACCTGACCTACGATCAGCTGCGGAGGATTCCCCTGTGCCCAAGCCCAGCCCAGGCTTTTGAGTCCGTGGAAGAGATTCCGGGTTCTGCCGACCACGATGGCGGTCCCGAAACGGAGGGAGAGGACGAGAGTCTCGACGATTCTGAAGTGCAGCATGTGCCTCTTCTGTCTGATGTGCTCGCTCTGGTGGATGGCCGGGTGCCCCTGGTCGTCGAGATCAAGATGGACCGGGGCTTGGATCGGGAGCTTATGCACCGCACCGATGCCCTCCTGTCTCAATACCAGGGTCCTTATGTGATTGAGTCCTTCAATGTCCTGGCCCTTGCCTGGTATCGGGTTCACCACCCAGGCGTCACTAGGGGACAACTGGTCGCCCCCTACCACGGTCGCGTAGACACATGTTCCTCGGCTGTGCGCTGGATGGCCGGGTCCCTCCTCTTCAATTGGCTGGGGCGGCCGGACTTCGTGGCCTGCGAGTGGCACAGCGGGCACTCAATGCCCATGCGGCTCTATCGATTCCTGGGTGGGACGCCCATCGCCTGGACCGTCCGTTCCGAGCGCGCGCAGGAGGCGGCCAGCCCGGACTTCGACGGCATCATCTTCGAATCGTATCTGCCCGAGAGCTGAACCAGCTGTACAGGCCTGAGGCCGCAGCAGCCAGGCCTATCGCCCAGAGGGCCATGGTCAGGAAGTAGCCGTAGGGGAGAGGCACGACGCTCATGTCTATCTGGCCGGACAACTGGTGGAAGATGACGGCCAGCACCCCCGCCATGGCCAGGGCTGAAAGCAGGATGGCCGAAAGAGCATCGATTACTGACTCCCAAACCGAGGAGCAGACCAATGTTCCACGTGAAACACCGGCAGCCTGCATTCTCCGATTCTCCTGGCGACGCTCATTGACTGCGATGGCGCATGCCTGGATCAGGAATATGGCCGTCAGGACGATGGCCCCGTTCGCTATCTGGGGCATGGCCCGCTGCACCTTCTGTGACCTTTGGATGTCGGAACGAATGTACTCCTTCTTGGTGCAAGCCTTGATGCCCTTGCTGTCCCATGAAGCGTTGAGCTTACTGATCAAATCGTTTGTCTGGACTCGGGGAGCGGTCCTGACTAAGGTAGTCAACCCACGGTCGTCGGGAGCCAGTTGTGACAGGCTGTCATCCATGATCAGGTACTCGCCTGTCTGCCCTGTCGGTGTCATGTCAACAATGGCGGTGATGGTCAGCGTGTGACGCTTTTCGTTTTTGTCGATTAAGGTCAGCGTGCGTCCGAGGGGATTCTTTTCCTGACTGTGGCCTTTCGATATGGCGACCTTACCTGCTCCCAGGTCTGCAGCCGAGCCTGTGATGAAAGCAGGACTGATCGTGTCAAGCGCCTTGCCGCTTTTGTTGATGTGCATGGCACTGATGAAAGGTGCATCGCTTTTGCTGTCTGTGTTGCCCGCTCTTCTCCAAGATTCTTTGCTGTAGGTGACGGCGGATCCTACATCTGCGGACGAGCGAAGTTGCCGGTCCAAATCCCTGGTGTCTTTGGTATCTGTTGTGACCATGACTTCGGCAGCGACCGGCTTATACCGGCTTATGGCTTCTTGCGCCCAGCTGGACCGTCCCAGGGCTATAAATCCGGTTACGATGACCAGCATCAGTATGATCGGCACTGCTACGGCGGTGGAGCTCCGGTTCTCCTTTCGCGCCCTTTGGCGCGCCAGAAGACCGGCGCCTCGGAAGGCCAGTTGGAAGGGGATGCCGATCAGGTTGGCGCAGGCCGGAACCAGGACAGGAGCCAGGGCGCCGATGATGACCAGCAAACATCCGGTCGAGGCCAGAATCTGGATTTCAATGTCCATGCCATTGAAGCGGTGATAGACCATGGCCAGTCCTCCAGCCAGGCCGGCCAGGGCGATTATCAGGCGAAGAGGACCAATTGACTTGGTCCCCGATCGGTTCTCGGAGTCCTGCAGGGCCTCGATGGGAGAGATCGCGGTAATCCTCCTGGCGGCGAACCAGGTTCCTAAGAGGCCTGCCAGGAGTATCCCAGCGAAAGCGAAGATAATTCCCATGGGGTGTGGATGCGCGCTCATTTCCAGCGCTTCGAGGCCTGAGTTGATCAGGGACTTGGCGAATGCTGGCACCAGCAGGCATCCCGCCAGACTGCCCAGGAGGGCGGCCAAACCTACCGGAATCATGAATTCCAGTAGGGAGATGAATCTCACGGTCCTGGGAGAGGCGCCTGAAAGCCGCATCATGGCATACTCGCGACGACGGCGCTCGATCAGGAACCCCACAGAAGTGATGACGAGGAAGATGGAGACGAACCCACATATGCAGGCGTACCCTATGGATATTTGTGAAGCGCCGTCTTGTAAGGACAGGGTCATAGCGCGATCGTAGGAATTCATTGCGCGTGTATCCGGCATTCCGTCGCCCTTCCGAGCGGCAATGGCTACCTGGACCCAGGCGCTGGTAAGGACCGAAGCGGCCATGACCGCCAGGACCATGACCGTGTAGGAGGACCGATGCTCATGCAGAAAGGATCGCACCAGGGAGGCCAGGCCAGGAGTGCGTACCCTGGTCCGACCTGCGGTTTGCGAGCCGCCCCCACCCATCGGTCCTGAGGCACCGGTTCCTGTGATTGATCTACCTAGGGAAAGGGACTTGCCCTCCATGGTGTGCTCCTTTCTCACCCTTGAATGCTGCTGTTCCTATTGCAACACCGGGCGAAGGCCCACTCAGGGTGTTTTCAGGGTCAGACCAGGGGAGAACCAGGGTGGCAATCAGCGATTAGGCATTCTCGTGCGAAAGGTGAGTGTAAGAGGCAAGAGGATGGAGGGCGGGAGGATTATAGATGTGATGACTGGTTCGCTAAGCTCCATGGCATTGCAGAGTCGGCAGTTTCTATAGCGACGATTTCATACCCGAGCCTATCCTTGCAGACGAGGTAGGAGAGTGAAGCCTGCCTATCTTAGGCAGCATCCGCCGGAAAGGACATTGAACACCGTTGAAAAAAGGACCCGAATCGTGCAGGATTCGGGTCCTTGTCAGGTATGGGGTCCGTGCTCCGTCAGTTCGTCAGGTCAGTCGATGACGCCGTAAAGACGGTCGCCGGCATCGCCCAGGCCGGGCACGATGTAGGCGTGCTCGTTCAGTTTCTGATCGACTGCGCAGACCACCACCTTGAGGTTGATGGAGGGGTCCATCTCCTCCTTGAGGCGGTTTAGGCCCTCAGGAGCGGCCAGAATGTTGATGGAGGTCACGTCCTTGGCCCCGCGCTCGGCCAGGTATTTGGTGGCGGCGATCAGGGTACCGCCGGTGGCCAGCATGGGATCCAGCAGGAAGCACTGACGACCGGAGAGGTCCTCTGGCAGGCGGTTGGCGTAGGTGATGATGTCCAGGGTGTTCTCGTCGCGCTTGAGACCGAGGAATCCGACCTCAGCGGTAGGCAGCAGTCGGGTCATGCCGTCAAGCATGCCCAGTCCGGCGCGCAGGATGGGAACCACCATGGGGCGCGGGGAGCAGAGCTTCTTGCCCACCATGGGAGCGACCGGGGTCTCGATGGGGTGGTCCTCGATGTCCAGATTGCGTGTGGCCTCGTAGGCCTCAAGCATGACCAGTTCGCTGATCAGCTCGCGGAAGGTGTTGGAAGGGGTGTTTTTGTCCCGCAATACGGTCAGCTTGTGCTCGATCAGCGGGTGTTCCAGTACGTGAAGTTCCATACCTCTCAGCGTAGCTCAGCGGGTCGGCTTCTGGTAGCGACCGGCAAGCCATGCTGCCTTCGATTTGGGAATGAAAATGAAAACGCCGAACCATGCAAGCGCCTGTCGGCGCAAACGCCGCTCGCAGCGGCAACAAACGGAGCCCGGGGCTTAGCCATGGTCCGACGCAGTCCCCATTGTAGGGCATGCCGGGGTCTGATCTGTGCTCACGGCGCGCTTACGCTTCCGGCATGAAAGGGTGGCGGATTCTACTCCAGCCGTCCCCGCCGCCAGAGCGATGCGCCCCGCATGAAGTCACGGGCCGTCTGGTTGAGGGAGTTGACGGTGCGCTGTGCCGCGTCGACCTCCTTGGCCTCCTGGCCGTCCAGCTGACGGCTCTGGGCGTCCCGGATGGTGGTCTTGATGCCGCGGGCGATAACATCGCAGAATGCTCCGGCCCGTTCCAGGGCTATGGCGAAGTCTCCGGTGAAAGCTCCGGAGAGGATGGAGTCGGCGGTTCGGATGATGTCGTCGGCCTCCGGGGCCTGATCGACGCCGGCGATGGCTGATGCAGCAGTGTCGGTGGGCTCGCCCAGCCGCCATAGACGACTGATTCCATCAGCGTCCTTACGCATCCAGCTGCGAAGCATGTAGAGCCGCCAAAGGATGCCTGGCAGAGAGTCGGGATCACTGTCGCTCCAGAGCTCGGCCACTATATCCACGCCCTCACGGTCTACCAGGGTCAGCACCCGTTTGACGATGGCGGGGTCGGTGCTGTGGTGGACCCGGTCCAGCAGGGAGGCTGCTGATACATGGCTCATCTCGCTGATCTGCTGCGGATCCATTCCTCCGGAGAGCTGGTCGGCGATGGCCGGGTCCAGCTGGCCAGGGCGTGAGGGTCGGGATGCTCCGGTGCCGGAAGCCACGAATCCCGTGCGGGAAGAGCGGATTGAGGATGAGCCGATTCTGGAGTTGCTGTCAGTAGACAATGGGAGTCACCTTCTGTATGTCGATGATGGTCGGATGATTGGGGTCGCCGGTCAGACTGAGGACGACGGCGTTGCCGGTGGGCATGAAGGGGGAGTCGTCAGGCAGCCGTTTGGACAGCGATCCGCTGGAGCACAACCCGCGCAGCTTTTCAAAGATACCTCCCAGGACCGGGCGATGCATGCAGATCATGGTCGTTTGGTTGCCTGTCAACAGGTCGGCCATCTGCCTGTCCAGCCAGTTGTGGGCCTGTTCGGGGCGGCGGTGGTAGGAGGACTCCGTCAGGCAGGCCACCATCTCCATGGACAGGCCTACCTCGTCAGCGTAGGGTCGCAATGTCTGCACACAGCGGATCCAGGGGGAGGACAGGAGGCGGTCGGGCGCGAAGCAGGCCAGTTCCCGAGCCAGGGCGTAGGAGGTGCCGGCGCCTTTGGGGGTCAGAGGACGATCCGCGTCCTTGCCTGTCCACTCCTTACGGGCCACTGCCTTGCCGTGACGGACGATGATCAGCTGACGAGCCCGGATGCCGCCCTGCTCCACCCGGTCCACGAAGGCGTCCAGTATGGTTCTGTCGCTGGGGTGGGTCAATAGTTTTCGGGCTTCGGAGGCTCCGGCCCAGCGTATCTGGTCGACTTCTCTGGAATCAGGCCGGTGGATGGGGCCCAGCAGTGCGCTCTGACCGGCGGCGTGGTCCGGGTCGGTCTGTGTGGCCATCCAGTAGCAGATATGTTTGAGTCTGCCGCCCTTACCGCCCCGGCGTCGACCCTCGTTGTTCAGGGGATATTCGGCATCCCCCAGGTATGGGCCAAGCCGGACGAGACAACCTGTCTCCTCGCCGACCTCGCGCACGGCCGCCCGCATGTGGGTCTCACGGTTCTCCAGCTTGCCCTTGGGCCAACTCCAGTCGTCGTACTTGGGACGATGGACCAGGCAGAGCTCCAGGTCATCAAGGTCGGATCGGGGGCTGGCTCCTGGGGCTGCTCGGCCGTCGTCGCTGAATTTCATCCATCCCTGGAAGCTTGTGCGCCACCGGTAGATGATGGCTCCAGCTGCCTCGACCGTCCTGCTCATGGTCGGGTGCCATCCCGATCATCCGCCCCGACGGCGGACCTGACGGCCTGAAGGGGCATCATCATCGCCTGGCCCTGGGGGTTCGGGAGTGACGGTCAATCAGGTACTCCTGCGAGTCGACCAGAGGCCTGCCCTGATCATCTCGACTGTGGCGCACATAGGTGCCGTCGGGCTGCATGTGCCAGGAGCTTGTGGTGTCAGCCATCTGCAAATCCACATAGTCGATCAGTCCCTGCACCTGCTCGGGCGCAGTGATCCGGACCAGCGCCTCCACGCGGCGGTCCAGGTTGCGGTGCATCAGGTCAGCAGAACCTATCCAGACCTCTGGCCCGGCCAGGGGGCCCTCGCCAATCTGGGGGCCCTGTGAGTTGGCGAAGGCGAAAATGCGGCTATGCTCCAGGAACCGCCCCAGGATGGAATGGACTCGGATATTTTCGCTCAGCCCGGGCACGCCTGGCTTCAGGGCGCAGATGCCGCGCTCCACAATGTCAATGCGGACCCCGGCCTGGCTGGCCCGATAGAGGGCGTCGATGATCTTTTCGTCCACCAGGGAGTTGACCTTGATTCGTATCCACGCAGGCTTGCCGTTCAGAGCAGTCTCTTCCTCGCGGGCGATCCGCTGTAGCAGCCCGGAGCGGACAGTGCGCGGAGCTACCAGCAGGCGGTGGAAGGAGGACTTTGGCGCATAACCTGACAACTGGTTGAAGAGCCGGGTAAGGTCCTGTCCCACCACCGGGTCGCAGGTCAGCAGACCCAGGTCGGTATACTGGCGGGCGGTCTTGGGGTTGTAGTTGCCGGTGCCCACGTGGCAGTAACGACGCAGGCCGTCCTGCTCCTGACGGACCACCAGGGAGAGCTTGCAGTGGGTCTTGAGCCCCACGATCCCGTAGACTACATGGACGCCGGCCCGTTCCAGCTGACGAGCCCAGGCGATGTTGGCCTCCTCATCAAATCGGGCCTTGATCTCGACCAGAGCCAGAACCTGCTTGCCGGCGTGTGCGGCATCCACCAGGGCGTTGATGATGGGCGAGTTGCCCGAGGTCCGGTAGAGGGTCTGTTTGATGGCCAGCACTCGTGGATCGGCCGCCGCCTGTTCCAGGAAGGCCTGGACCGAGGTGGAGAAGGAGTCATAGGGATGGTGGAGGAGGATGTCATGCTCGCGGATGGCGGCAAAGATGTCCTGGGCCTGGCTGGATTCCACCTCGGCTATCTGTCGGTTGGTGGTGGGTATGAAGGGGCGAAACTTGAGGTCGTCCCGGTCTATGGACTGCAGCTCGAACAGGACCGTGCAGTCCAAGGGGGCAGGCAGCCGATAGACCTCCTCCTGGTTGACCCGGAGCTTGCTAGCCAGCAGTTGGGAGAGGAAGGGAGAAGCGGAGTCGGAAATCTCCAAGCGGATGGGCGGTCCGAACCGCCGCTGCAGCAGCTCCTTTTCCATGGCGTTGAGCAGGTTTTCGGCGTCGTCCTCCTCGACGTCAATATCCTCGTTGCGGGTGACGCGGAAGGAGCGGGCCTCCTTGATGATCATGCCTGGGAAGAGGTATTCCAGGTGGGCGATGATCAGGTTCTCCATGGTGATGAACCCATAGCGCTCCTCCCGGCCCTCCTCATCGGTCAGATCGTCAACAGGAACCAGACGGGAGAGATTGTCGGGAATCTTGACGCGGGCGAAGTGGGTCTTGCCCGAGGTCGGGTTCTCCACCAGGACCGCCAGATTCAGGGAGTTGCCTGAGATATAGGGGAAGGGGTGTGCCGGGTCGACGGCCAGCGGGGTCAAGACCGGGAAGACCTGGTTGCGGAAGAAGTTGGTGAGCCGTTCCTGCTCCTGGCTGCTCAGTTGTGTCCAGCTCAGCAGGATGATGCTTTCGGCGGCCAGGTCCGGCAGGATGTGGTCGATGACATAGTGGGCATGCTCGTCCTGAAGCTTGTGCGCCTGCTCGGAGATGGCTCTCAGCTGCTGACGAGGGCTCATTCCGCTTGCTGCCGTCACGGCAATACCGGTGTCCACGCGACGCTTCAGACCCGCCACGCGAACCATGAAGAACTCATCAAGATTGCTGGCAAAAATTGCGGCGAAGTTGGCGCGCTCCAGCAAGGGCACGCTCTCGTCTTCGGCCAGCTCAAGCACGCGCTTGTTGAATTTGAGCCAGCTCAGCTCCCGGTCGAAATAGCGGTCCTCAGGCAAGGGCGAGACCGGGTGATCCGAGTGCCTGGATACATGCCGTGCCTGGCCGTCGGTCTCGGCAATATGCTCCGCAATCTGGCTGCGTAGCAAGGCCTTGGAGGGTGCGTCAAATTTCTGAACCATACCATAGCACTTTATTCCCAGGTGCCGTCCTCTGCAATCGTTGATAAAGCTTGTGGATAAATAGGAACGGCCCCCCGCAGGAGGCCGTTCCCACAAGGTCGATCCAGATGGAATCTCTGCACAACATCATCGTTGCAACGGTCAAGTCTTATATACCCGTCCAACGTATCGGTCCTAGTGGCCATACACTTTGTGGGCTTCCGTGCTCTTGAACCGTCCTTGTATAAGCTAATATGCCAGTTTTGAGGCCGACGGCAAGCATGCCGATCGTGTTTGAGCGGAGAAGGTTACCGGCTTGGCTTTTTGTGCGATTGCGTGCATTGCGGCAGGTCGAATACTCCAGGTTTGGAGGAATCTGTTGCTTCCATGTGATTATCTGTGGCCTTTCATGGGCATAGGCTTAAAAATGCTGCAATTTCAGGCGTGTCGTGATATTGATGCATTTGTGCACAGAGGGAGCGAAGCGATGTGGAGGCATAGGGTCATTCGACCACATTAGCTCCGGGGGCTGGTGCTGATGCCAGGGGGCGGATGTACTGGTAACCATGACTGGAATGAGCGTAGGCGAACCGCGGAAGATGATAAAAGACAGCGTGAAAGGGCGGGAGCACGAATGGACTCCTCACGCCTTTAGCTCAGCCGGATTGTTCCCGGAACATCGACCAGGGAGGATGGCGGGCGAAGATGCCAGCATCTGGCGGAGTGGCTCAGAAGCCGAGTATGGGTCCGCTGTGACCGGACTGGTCTTTCTCTCGGCTTCTGGAGGCATTGGACTGACGACCATGGCGGCCTTGATGGCCAAACAGCTTCGAAAGATGGCCCTGTCATGTGCTCTAGTGGATTTGGACCTGGCTGGCGGAGGGATGGATGTCCTGGTCGGTATCGAGGGGGCGCCTGGCATGCGGCTGGGACGGATCCGCGCTCCCCTGGGCCGGGTGGATCCCCAGGCTCTCCGTGAAGAGCTGCCGGTCTGGGATGGCATCCCGCTGCTCAGCAACGATCCCTGGAGTGCTCCGCCACAGGGCTGGTGGGATGTGGATGCGGCCGTCAACGCGGTGGCTGGATTTGCTGATCTCTTGCTGATCGATGCCGGTCGGGGCCAGGGTCTGGGTAATCTGCGCTCGCTGAAGGGACTGCCTTCGCTCTTGATGGTGGACATGACCGTACTGGGCCTTGCGCGGGCGAAGGCACTTATCCATACCTTGAACGACCGCAGGGATGCCGGTGCTCAAGCCCAAGACAGTCCATTGATTTCATGCAGGCCCCCCATGGCTCTGATTGGGATGATGCCCACCCAGCACAGGGTCGGCCATGGTGTCGACCTGGAGCAGGCAGAGGAGTTTCTAGGTCGATCGGTGGATGTGGTCCTCAAGCCACAGCCGAAGCTGTCGGCATCCGTTTTGGATGGTCGTGGCCTGGAACGAGTCCCTCGTGCTTACTGCAGGGCCCTTCGACCCCTGGTGGAGCGGATCGCGGGAATGGTCGTCGTCGGCGAAGGAAGGGAAGATCTGATATCTTCTCGCGGATTGACTCGGTCTGAGGCTGTCAGATGAGCCAGGGGAGTGGGGAAAGCCTTGAAGGTTCATTCCCAGATGATGATTCGGCTCAGCCTCCCACTTTCGGCTATTTGGATGGGCTGGTGAGCAATCCTGCGGTGACTGACATCGCGGTGACCGGGCAGGGTGATGTTTGGATCGACCGGGGCTCGGGCATGGAGGAGGTTCTGCTTCGGCCTGGATTCACAGGCCCTCGGGCAGTGAGGGACTTTGCTGTGCAGTTATGCGCGCAGCTGGGGCGTCGTCTGGATGATGCTCGTCCCATGGCCGACGCTTCCAGCAGGGAGGGGATCAGGGTCCACGCCGTGCTTGCCCCGCTTGTTCCCGAGGGCGCTGCCATTTCCATCAGGCTTCCCAACAGGCACCCGCCCGATCTGGAGGAGTTGGCTGCTGCCGGGCTGTGTCCCGCCAGCTGGCTATTCATTCTTCGGGCGCTGGTGGTCAATCGGGCCAGCATCCTGGTGACTGGTGGCACAGGTGCCGGCAAGACCACACTCCTGCGGGCATTGCTTGGCATGTGTCCACAGGAGCAACGGCTGGTCGTCGTGGAGGAAGTCCGAGAGCTTGGTCGTATTGCCGGACATAGAAATATGGTTTCACTGGCTGTCAGAGAGTCCAACGTTGAAGGGGCAGGAGGCGTGGGGTTGGTCGATTTGGTCAAGGCCACACTGCGCATGCGGCCTGATCGGATCATCCTGGGCGAGTGCCGGGGAGAGGAGATAGCTGATTTGCTGAGGGCTTTCAATTCTGGTCATCGGGGTGGCATGGCGACTCTGCATGCCGACAATGTGGAACGCGTTCCATCCAGGCTGGCGACTCTGGGGTTACTGGCGGGGTTGCAGCCGAGGGCGCTGGCGGCTCTGGCCCAAGGGGCGTTTGACGTCGTTATCCATCTGGAACGTTCCGGCGGCCATAGACATATCGCACAGATTGGCCGACTGACAACTGCCGCCGACGGTCGGCTTCTTGGGGAGACTGTCTGCACCTGGGCTGGTCGAGGGGCCGCTACTTATGGAACGGCTTGGTCGAAGTTTGCCAGGCGGTGGGGCATTGTGACAAGTGCCTCTGCGAGCACTCCGTAGTCGAGGTGGATGATGAATGACGAGACTGCAGCCTGGCTGGCTGCGATGATGATGACTGTTGCCTGTCTGGTCCTGCTTCCGCATAGGGGAGGTGCAGCTGCAAGACTGAAAGCCATGTCTGTCAGGCCCTCCGCACAGTCGGAACGTTCCGGTTTGGCGGTGCTGATCACTTCACTGCTTGCCTATGTCGACAATGGAGGCGGTCTGGTAGAGGCTTTCGAAGAGGCATCCGGGCGGCGGTTCGCCACCCGGGAGGTCACACCGGAACGTGTCATGGCCATGTTGGAGAACCGATGCCTGCCCCAGGAACGGGGGCCGACTCTGACGATTATGGCCCAGGCTCTGATGGCCTGCTATGGGCTCAGCGCCATCCTGGGTTGCCGGGCTTCGGATGGTCTGCGGACTGTGGCAGCTATGCAGAGACGGCGGACGGCACTGGATGAGGCCCGGGGAAAAGCCTTTGCCTTGCCCAAGGCCACAATTCGTCTCCTGTCGACCCTGCCAGCGTTGACAATC
Source organism: Bifidobacterium apis (assembly GCF_036986835.1). Taxonomy (NCBI): domain Bacteria; kingdom Bacillati; phylum Actinomycetota; class Actinomycetes; order Bifidobacteriales; family Bifidobacteriaceae; genus Bifidobacterium; species Bifidobacterium apis. The sequence goes on from NZ_BTXD01000001.1 coordinate 184,036, forward strand.
ATCATGGGAGAGTTTATGGGTGCGCGACCACTGGCCTTCCTATGTCGCCCAGGCCCGGGAACTGTCTGTCTGATCCTTGGAGCGGCCTTCTATGTTCTTGGTCTGGTTTGGATGCATCTGCTGATGAACGATCTGGGCCGGGAGGATCTATGGATCTGAAACCGCTGATTGCCGCTCTGTTGACCATAATGGCCCTTCTACTTATGGAATTCGACAGTTCAGGTGAGCGATTAGCCGATAAGCAGGACTCCACGCCACCCTTGAGTCTGGTGCTGGCCTTGCTGGGAGTCGCTGTTCGTCAGGGGGCCTCCCTGCCCAGGGCCCTGGGTGTGGTTGGCGGGCTGTTGCCAGGTCCTTATGGGCATCGAATGGTTTGCGTGGCTCACCTGCTCGGACGTGGCAACGGATGGGATCTGTCCTGGTCGGGAGCGACTGGCGATCCTGATTACGGGCAGTCCATGCAGGTCCTGGCTGACTGTCTGGAGCCGTCCTGGCGTTTGGGATCATCGCCCCTGGCACGTATCGAGACAACCATGCGCCAGCTGGATCACCATGCCCGCAGTGTGCTGGCCCGGGCCACGGCGACGATCACCGTCAGGCTGCTGGTGCCGACAGGGCTGTGCATTCTGCCGGCTTTCGTGCTGATCGGAGTCATACCGTGCATTGCGGCTTTTGCGGGTGGGATGTCCTGAGGGCATGAAGTCCATGCTGGCGCGGTTGTCCACAGGCCGCCGATGCAGGTTCGCTTATCCACATGTATCGGACAAGTCGACCGAAACGGACTGGAACGGGCACAGTGAAAGGTACCGGATGCCGACTCCCTAAGGAACGGCAATTCGCCGGGGCGGGGAAGACAAGGAAAGGCAAGGGCGAGAACGATGACATATTCACAAGAGGTTGCGACGGTCTTCCATTTGCAGAACAGTCAGGCAGGAGGCCAGTTGGTGCCGGCTGCGACATGGCCTGCTGCAGGTACCGGATCCGGGTGGTTGCGAAGACTAAGGCAGCGTTCCAACCGGTTCATGACGGATTTGTATATTCGTATCAGCCAGGCTATAGATTCTGGAGTGCGTGCCCTGCATGGGCGGCTGAGCGTGGTGCTGGCCAGGCCTGAATCGGGGGCCATCACTGCTGAATACGCTGTGATCATGGTGGTGGCCGCCACGCTGGCTGGTGTGCTCCTGGCCATTGTCAAATCCTCTTCCACGCGCACTTTGCTGATGGGGCTGGTGAAGAAGGCGCTCAGTGCCGTCGGCTGAGAGACGGTCCGAGCGGAGACGACGGTGGCGATCCGATAACGGTGCAATAACGGCCGAGTTCGCCATCGTTCTTCCCGCTGTCATGGTTCTGGCTCTCATACTGCTGACGTTGACTCAGACGATCAGGATCGGCATGGTCTGTCAGGATGCGGCCAACGCTGCTGCCAGAGACCTGATTGTCACCCAAGGCAAGGGCGATTCCCAAGAGCTGGTGCACCGGATGGCCGGTCCGCATGCCCAGGTGAGGTTGAGTCCATCGGCCGGGCAGACGGCAGTCAGGGTGTCATGCCCAGTGGTTTCCGGCCCTATGGGCGTGCTGCCTGCACAGGTCCATGGCGATGCCGTGGCCATATTGGAGGAATGAGTCATGCGCGGACACGTCAGAAAGACGCGCGTCGAGCGTGCCGGTTCATGGATAAAGGGTTCGGATCCGGGCTCCGGCACGGTTTTGGGCATCATGCTGATGGCTCTAATTAGCCTGGGTCTGATTCTGGCAGCGCTGCTGGGCAATCTCATGATTTGCCGGACACGTGCACGCACCGGCGCCGATGTTTCGGCTCTTGCCGCAGCTTCTGCCCTGGACGAAGGACAGACGAAGCCCTGTACTCTGGCCTCCCGGGTTGCCCGTCTCAACCGTGGTGTCCTCACCGATTGTCAGGTGGATGGAGTCGACGTGAGGGTCTCGGTGGGGGTGGACACCGGAGTTCCGATGATGCCCCGCCTGGTCCAGTCTGCACGGGCAGGCCCCGAACCCTGTGGATGAGAGGAGAAAGCGGGGCGAAAGCCTTAGGAAGGAAAGCGAACGTGTCTAAAGAAATGGATAGCCTTGAACCATGGCACTAGCACTCTATCGGCGGTATCGGCCTGACACTTTTGACGGCATCATCGGTCAGAAGCAGGTCACGGTGCCCCTTACCCGAGCTCTGGATGAGAACCGGCTGACCCATGCCTACCTCTTCTCCGGTCCCAGGGGATGCGGAAAGACCAGCAGTGCCAGGATTTTCGCCCGCTGTGTCAACTGCGCCAAAGGACCGACCAGCCATCCCTGCGGCGAATGCGACAGCTGCAAGGATCTGGCCACAGGAGGCCCTGGTTCCATCGATGTGGTGGAGATTGACGCTGCCAGCCACAATGGAGTTGACGATGCTAGGGAACTTAGGGAGCGAGCAGGCTTCGCCCCCGTGCGTGACCGCTACAAGATTTTCATTCTGGACGAGGCTCATATGGTCACCCAGCAAGGATTCAATGCCCTGCTGAAGATCGTCGAGGAGCCGCCGGAACACGTCATGTTCATCTTCGCCACCACAGAGCCGGAGAAGGTGATCGGCACCATCCGCTCCCGCACCCACCATTACCCCTTCCGTCTGGTGCCCCAGGAAGTCATGGGACCATACCTGGAGCAGATTTGCGAAAAGGAGGACATTAAGGCCGAGCCCGGTGTGCTCAAGCTGGCCATGCGGGCTGGAGGCGGATCGGTGCGTGACACCCTTTCCGTGCTGGACCAGCTCATGGTAGGCGCTGACGAGCAAACCATTACCTATGATGCGGCTGTAGCTCTGCTGGGGTTCACTCCTGCCGCACTGATCGGCGAAGCTGTGGACGCACTAATCGCCCACGACGGGGCTGGCCTCTACGGGGTCATTCAAAAAGTGGTCGTCGGCGGGTTCGAGCCCCAGCGCTTCGTCGAGGATCTGCTGGCCCATGTCCGCGATCTGCTGGTTCTCAAATTGGCGGGAGAGCGGGCCGAAAGCGTGCTTAGCGAGGATGCGGACGACGACCAGGTGGCCGATCTGCATCGCCAGGCGAATGCTTTGGATTTGCAGGTCTTGACCAGAATGGCTGACATCATCAATGATGCACTGGCGGGAATGAACGGGGCCACCTCACCCAGGATGCGCTTGGAGCTGCTGGCCGCCAGGCTGCTGGCAATTGTCTGCGAGCCTATGGAGCAGGCATCGGCTGAAGCAGCAGCTTCCACAGCTGGTGCGGCCCCGGCGCCCGCCCGCAGTGGGTTCATTGGCGCTAACAGGTCTCAGCAGAACAGTCGGTCGTCCAGTGCAGCCCAACTTGGTCCTGCTGGCGGGGCTGATCGCCCCGAACAGCCAGGCAGGGCAGGTTCGTTGTCTGCTGCGGCCCCCGCCACCTTTGCTCGGCCGCAGAACATGGCAGGTCCCCATCCCGAATCCTCTGCTGATGGACAGCAAGAGGGCGAAGGACGACGGCCCACCCATCCCCGTTCAGGCTCTACCCGACCTGAGCGCAAGGAAGCCCCCTCCTCATCGACTCGACAGCCGGCGGGACAGGCCGGATTACCCAATTCTGACAGGCCCGCCCAATCTGCTGAACCGCCTCGGTCAGTGCAACAGGAGGCCACGCAGGGGCAGACAAACGAGGTGCCGACCGGTACGGAGCTGGATAAGCGCTGGGATGCCCTGGTGGCCGCCCTGCCTGATGAGGTACGCCAGTATGTGGTGCGGGACCGGGTGCCTACCGTGGCCATGAAAGCAGATTCCTCTGGTCGCAAGCGACTGTCTATGACCTTCGACCGTCCACTCAGCCAGCATGCCTTCGCCATGGCCGTGGCTGCGCAGTCGGTTGACGGGGAGACCAAGGTGCCGCGTATCGTCATGGTCCGCGCTCGCCAGGAGTTTGGACAGGCCACGATGATCGCCCCATCCGGGACGGCTGCCAATGGCGAGACGGTAGAGTCCGTCAACAGGATGTCTCCTCAGCGCCGGGCAGAGGTCAAGAAGGAAGTGGCTTTGGCACGTGCTGGCTTGGCCACCATGAACCTTGGGGCGGCGGTCATGCCTCATGCGGCCACGGAGCAGGGGCATGCCCCTAGGGAGATGACGACTTCGACTGGTCATCAAGGTGAGACCGGAGCATCGGCATCGGAGGGAAGGTCCACCCCTGGGAAAGCTGCAGGCGACGGGAACTCCGACGACGCCCACCACCCGGTCGGCGGTCCGGTCCAATCGTCGCCGGCTGCGGGCTTTGGCTCAACTGCCTCTACGGTATTGCCGGACGATGATCCCTGGGCCCACCCTATGCTCGCAACGCATGCACCGCAGAAGACCTGGCAGCCTGGTGAAAGCAGCGACGGATCCAATGGCCGGAAAGACCATGAGTCCAAAAAGGTAGCTCTGCCGGACATGAGTGATGACACGGATCCTTGGGCCGTGCCCGATCCCGGGAACAGCGCCACAACCTCTGCAGAGTCCTCCAGCAGTCAGGGCCATGAAGATTCGGACCAAGGCCTTGCAGTTTCGAAATCGGCTGATTCGCCCGGTCAAGGAAGCGCTACGGGTGCAACCTCGGCTCCGGCATCGGGGACCGAATCGGTTTCCGATGCCGGAGCCTTGGCGACTGGCATATCAATCTCGTCGGACGTGCAGAGTGACGGACACGGTTCCAATGCTGCCGGTGGTTCGGATGGCCCCCAGGCAATGGCCGATGCATCCGGATCTGATGACAGGAGAATGCCAGCAGGCTTCGCTAGTTCAGCCTCTAGCTCCTCCCAGGCCTCGGGGCCTTCTGTGGATCCTGAGGACGATGTCTATTCCATGGACGATGCCAGGCTCGGGGCGGACAACGCCATGAACCAGGATGAACTGACCAAAATGTTCGATGTGACCAAGGTGGAGGATTTTGCTGCTGACGACCCTCAGAATCCGATCAACGTCCAAAAGCGCCGGCAGGAACAGGCGCAGCGACAGGGAGGTGAATGATGGCTGCTACCTATGATGGAGCCATTCAAGAGCTGATTGATGCTTTTGCTCAACTGCCAGGCATTGGTCCCAAGGGGGCGCAGCGCATCGCCTTCTACATTCTGGGAGCCGATCGGCGCAGTGCTCAGGATCTGGCCGACGCCATCGTCGCCGCCAAGGAGAAGGTCCGGTTTTGCGAGATCTGCGGCAATGTCTGCGAGACCAGCCCATGCCCCATTTGTCAGGATCCGAGGCGTGACCGCAGCATCATCTGTGTAGTCGAGGAGCCCAAGGACGTCATGAGTATCGAACGTACTGGAGAATACCGGGGCCTATATCATGTGCTGGGCGGGGCCATCGATCCTATGTCCAACGTTGGGCCCGGCGATCTGCGCATTCCCGAGCTCTTGAAACGGTTGGGCACAGATCAGGTCAAAGAGGTCATGCTGGCCCTGGATCCCAACATCGAAGGCGAGGCCACCACCACCTACTTGGGACGGCTGCTGGGTCCTCTGGATCTTCGGGTCACCAGGCTGGCCAGCGGTCTGCCTGTCGGCAGTGATCTGGAATATGCTGACGAGATCACCCTTGGTCGGGCGATTTCCGGCCGCCGCGATCTGTAAGGCCCGCAGTCATAGTTTCGCATGTTGGTGGAGAGGGTCTGATAAAACGGTGTCGTTCGTATAATCCATATAATCAATATGTTGCAGATGATGGTCTAGTGGCTTAACCGTCGCGGGATGGAACAGCAGTGGCACTTATCGTTCAGAAATATGGCGGGTCTTCAGTGGCGGACTCGGACTCCATCAAGCGTGTGGCCAAGCGCATCATCGATACCAAGCGCGCAGGCAATGACATCGCCGTGGTGGTTTCCGCCATGGGGGACACCACTGACGATCTGATCGATCAGGCCATGGATGTGGACTCCAATCCTCCGGCCCGTGAGATGGACATGCTTATGACGGCGGGGGAACGCATCTCCATGAGCCTGCTGGCTATGAGCATCCATGCACAAGGTGAGCATGCCCATTCCTTCACCGGTTCGCAGGCGGGATTCATGACTGATGCACGCTACGGTGCAGCCCACATCCGCCATGTCCGACCCCAGCGAGTCATGAAGGCCCTGGACCGAGGCGAAGTGGGAATCGTAGCAGGTTTCCAGGGGGTCAACGCCGACGGCGATGCCACCACCCTGGGCCGCGGCGGTTCGGACACCTCGGCTGTGGCCTTGGCTGTGGCACTCAAGGCGGATGTCTGCGAGATCTATACCGATGTGGACGGCGTCTTTACCGCCGATCCGCGCATTGTGCCCACCGCCCGAAGAATCGCTCGCATCTCATACGAGGAAATGCTGGAGATGGCGGCCGGCGGATCCAAGGTGCTGGCCCTGCGCTGCGTGGAGTATGCCCAGCGCTTCCGCATGCCCATCCATGTGCGCAGCTCCTTTTCCCATCGTCCGGGCACGCTGATTATGCCCGATGATGTCGATGTCGACAAGATTCCCAATCTGGAGACCGGCCAGTTGCCGGATCCCCCCGCTGCACACACCGACAGGCAACGGGATATGACGGAAGGAAGGTCATGACCAACGGCGAATCCATGGGCGATTTGTTCCCGGACCTGAACGGCCCCGAGTCACCCATAATCTCAGGGGTTGCCCACGACCGCAGCGAGACCCAGGTCAGCCTGCGGGCCGTGCCCGATCGACCTGGCGTGGCCGCGCGGCTCTTCACCATCCTTGCCGAGGGCGGCATCAACATCGACATGATCGTCCAGGCTGGGGCGGCCACCGGAACCGTGGACATCTCCTTCACCCTGCCGTCCGCTCAGGCTGATCAGGTGGTTCCCATGCTGGATGATTCCCGCGAGCAACTGGGGTTCCGCTCGGTCGACATCAATCCCGAGGTGGGCAAGGTGACTCTGGTAGGGGTGGGCATGAAGACCCACTCAGGTATCACTGCCACCTTCTTCCGGGCCTTGAGCGACAGGCATATCAACGTGCTCATGATCTCGACTTCCGAGATCCGCATCTCCGCCCTGGTGCCCATTCAGGACTTGGACGAAGCGGTACGGGCCATCCATACGGCCTTCCACTTGGATGCCGATCAGGTCGAGGCGGTTGTTTATGGCGGCACGGGTCGCTGAGCAGAGAGGAGAGAGCAATGACGGATAAGGCTGTTTTGGCGAACAACGGTCGCCGCGGCATCAATGTAGCTGTTCTGGGTGCCACCGGCCAGGTAGGCATGGTCATGCGCCGCATGCTGGACGAACGGGACTTCCCCGTGGCCGACCTGCGATTCATGGCCTCCTCCCGGTCTGCCGGAGAGCAGCTGCGCTGGCGTGACAGGACCATCACGGTCGAGGATGTGGAGCAGGCCGATCTGAGCGGAATTGATCTGGCCATCTTCTCCGCCGGCGGTTCGACCTCAGGAACCTGGGCCCCGCGCTTCGCCGAGGCCGGAGCCTACGTGGTCGACAACTCCTCCCATTGGCGGATGGATCCCGAGGTTCCCCTGGTGGTGTCTGAGGTCAACCCCGAGGACCTGGATCTTATCCCCCGGCGGATCGTGGCCAATCCCAACTGCACCACCATGGCCTGCATGCCGGTGCTGAGCCCCTTGGCCAAGGCATACGGTCTGCGCCGCTTGATCGTCTCCTCCTACCAGGCCGTGTCGGGGGCTGGGCGCGCCGGCGTCCTCCAGCTGCGCGACGAGGCCAAAACCGCTGTGGAGCAGGGCGCTGACCGACTGGTCTTCGACGGATCGGCCATCGAGTTCCCCCCGCCCACCAAGGTGGTGCGCACCATTGCCTTCAACGCCGTTCCCTTTATTGGTGACTTGGTCGATGACGGCAGCGGGGAGACCGACGAGGAGCAGAAGTTGCGCAATGAGAGCCGCAAGATCCTGCACCTGCCCGATCTCGCCGCATCCTGCACCTGCGTGCGGGTAGGGGTCTTCACAGCCCACGGCATGAGCATTAACGCCGAGTTCGAGCATGACGTCACCCCTGACCAGGCCCGCGACCTGCTGTCCAAGGCCCCCGGAGTAAGTCTGGCGGAAATACCCACTCCTCTGGATGCAGCCGGCAAGGACCCCAGCTTCGTGGGCCGCATCCGCCAGGACCAGGCCGTGGAAGGCAAGAGGGGATTGTCCATGTTCGTGGCCAATGACAACCTGCGCAAGGGAGCCGCCCTCAACGCCGTGCAGATCGCCGAGCTGATCGCCCACAAGCACTTCGCTGACAGAATCTGAGATGCCCGGTTCGCTTGTGGGCACCGATTAGACTGGAGACCATGACCAGATCTTCCCAAGAAGTGCAGCGGCAACTGGATAGGATCGTGGCCCTGGGCTATCCGGATGTGGCGGACATCAGCGCCGCCGCTTTCAGAGCCTTGGCCCAGCCTCTGATCTCCGCGCTGGAATCCACTGAGCTGGGCGAGCAGATCCTGCTCATTCCCACCAGGGAGCTGGTCTCACCTGAGTCGCTGATCGCCCGGACCAGCATCAATCGCATGGCTGGCTTTACCACTATGCCTCCGCGCGATATCGCCAGCTTCCTGCCGCAGAACGGGTTCGAGCCGCCCGAAGGACCCTTCTACATCGTCCTGGAGCCACATACCGGCACCTGCTACACCAACCGAGAACCGGACGTAGCCCGCAAGCTGATCGACTCCGACGATCGACTCCCTCTGACCTTGGAGGAGGGGCTGGCCATCGCCACCCAGCATCCCGACTGGCTTGCGGTCAAGAACGGCTTCAACCTGCTGGGTTCCCACAGCGCCGATGGGCGCGTGCCCAGCATCTGGATGAGCCAGAACGCTCCCCGTCTGGGTTCGGTCTGGCCCAACTCGCGTCACACCTGGCTGGGCAACGCCTACTGCGAGGGCCGTCGCGGCGTCTCCCTCTTCCAGTGAATCCCTTCTACTAAATCTTCTGAATCTTATGCAGTGAGCACTCTGTCAGCGTTTGCATAGTGTGGTGTTTGCGTCCTTGGCACCCATGCGAATTATGCCAGACCCCATGCGCTAGCTTTTCCCTGCGTCGGAATGCGGACCCGGACCGCATGTCCCGGCCCTCCTCCGGTAAGATAATGGCACCCCCGGTACGATTTCGGCCTGCCCGAACACCTACAGCCGGGTGACATTGTGGTTTCCGACGAACGAAAGAAGGAGGAGAGATGGATCAGGATCGTGCATCCGTGTTTGATCTTGCGGCCCAGGCCGCGGCGTCCAATGGAGGGAACAACGACCTGCTGCTGCCTCCCCCCAGGTTCGTGGGTTCGCCGCAGAAGCCCAGTGCCATGCCCTACAACAAATATGTGGCCTACAACAAGCAGGTTCCCTTCGACTACCCGCAGCGCACCTGGCCGGGCAAGACCCTGAAGCGGGCGCCCCGTTGGTGCTCGGTCGATCTTCGCGACGGCAACCAGGCCCTGGTCGACCCCATGGATTCCGAGCGCAAGCTGAGATTCTGGAATCTGCTGATCTCCATGGGCTTCAAGGAGATCGAAGTGGGCTTCCCCTCGGCCTCCGAGACCGATTACGACTTCATTCGCCTACTGATAGAGCGCGAGCTGATTCCTGACGATGTGACCATCGTGGTCCTGACCCAGGCCCGTGAGCACCTGATTCGCCGAACCTATGAGGCCCTGCGTGGGGCCAAGCGGGCCGTGGTCCACTTCTACAACTCGGTTTCGGTCCTGCAGCGGGAGGTTGTCTTCCACAAGGACAAGGCCGGGATCAAGAAGCTGGCCACCGACGCTGCCGAGCTCTGCCGCTCCCTGGAGGCCGATGCCGGGGGCACTGATCTTTCCTATGAGTATTCGCCCGAGTCCTTCTCCGGGGCAGAGCCTGAGTATTCCCTGGAGGTCTGCAACGCGGTCATCGACGTGATCAGGCCCACGCCGGAACACCCCATGATCATCAACCTGCCCAACACCGTGGAGATGACCACCCCCAACGTCTTCGCCGACGAGGTGGAGTACATATCAACCAACCTCAAGGATCGGGATGCGGTGGTGCTCTCCCTGCATCCCCACAACGACGAGGGTATGGCTGTGGCCGCCACCGAACTCAGTCTGCTGGCCGGGGCCGACCGGGTGGAGGGCTGTCTGCTGGGCAATGGCGAGCGCACCGGCAATGTCGACATTTGCACGGTGGGGCTGAACCTGCTGGTCCAGGGGATCGATCCTCAGCTGGACTTCTCCGATATGCCCGGCATTCGTCGGACGGTGGAGTACTGCAATCAGATCGCCGTCTCCGAGCGGCACCCCTATGTGGGCAATTTCGTCTTCACAGCCTTCTCCGGCTCCCACCAGGATGCGATCAAGAAGGGGCTGGATGCCCGGCAGCAGGCGGCTCTACGCGCCAACGCCAACCCCGATGACTTCCTCTGGCTGGTGCCTTACCTGCCCATCGATCCCAAGGATGTGGGCGGCAACTACGAGGCCATCATCCGGGTCAACTCCCAGTCGGGCAAGGGCGGCATGGCCTACCTGCTCAAGGCCAACCACCATCTGGATCTACCCAAGCGTCTCCAGGTGGAGTTCGAACGTCTGGTCCAGAGCTATGCCGACAGCACCAAGCGCGAGGTCAAGGATGCCGACATCTGGCGGCTCTTCAAGGACGAGTACCTGCCCGTGGAGGCCGGTGGAAGCGTTGTCGGCGGCGAGTCCATGGCCGATCAACGCGACGAGACCCTGCATCAGTGGGGACGCTTCAAGCTGCTGAATGTGGCAGTCACCTCCGGCGAGGACGGCTCCGACACGGTTCTCGATGCCACCCTGCTGGATAGGGGGCTCGCTCCAGGCGATCCTGAGGTGCGTCGTCGTGTTCAGGGACATGGGAATGGTCCTATTGCGGCCTTCCTGGATGCACTCAAGTCCCTGGATCAGACCGTCTCGGTCCTGGATTACGCCGAGCACGCCATGACCGCCGGTACGGATGCTCTGGCGGCTTCCTACGTGGAATGCCAGGTGGGTGAACCGGCCAGGTCCCGGGTGATCTGGGGTGTGGGCATCGACTCGTCCATCTCCACCAGCTCCCTCAAGGCCATCATCTCGGCGCTCAACCGTTTCCAGCGCGGCTGAAGGCCAGAAAATCCAATACCGGTCCTTTTAGGCCCGATCCGGACGCACAGTTACGCCCGGATCGGGCCAAATTGTCTGAACAGGTATACCGTTGGCTGGTTTACTGCTGGGATGACTCGGCCCCGGAGTTGCCCTGACCCTGAGTGCTGCCTTCGTTGCCGCCCTCACTGCTGCCGCTGTTGTCTTCGTTCTCCGTTCCGCCTCCAGCGCCAGCGCCCGAACCACTGCCGGGCCCGGACTGCTCCTGCTCGGAGTTCTGGCGCTGGGAGCGTTGCCTGGGTGCGTATGAGTATTCACGGTTGCGCGTGGACGAGCTGCTCTGCCTGGATCCGGTGCCCCAGTTGCCTTCCGGGCCACCGACCTTGCCGTGGTCTTCGGCATCCGGGAAACGTTCCACCGGACTGTTGCCTAGAGCCGACTTCATATATTGGGTGAAGAGCTGGACCGCATAGAAGTTGTCGTGATAGTGATCCGGCACCTTCAGGGCGCCGCCGTCCTGCCCCTGGTTCCAGACGGCGAAGGTGGTCAGGAGCGAGGGGGTGAATCCGATGAAGGAGATGGCGGTCTGGTCATTGGCCGTGCCGGTCTTGCCCGCGATGGGCCGCCCCAGAGAACGGGCATAGGATGCAGTGCCGCGCTGGACCGTGGTGGTCATGGCCTTCTGCAGCAGAGCCACCTGATCGGCGTTGAAGACCTGATCCGACTGGATTGCAGCCGTGTAAAGCTCCTGATCCTTGGTGTCTTTGACCTGGGCGACCAGGTGCAACTTGGGCCGTTGCCCTCCATTGGCCAGGGTGGCGTAACCCTGGGTCACGTCATAGACCGAGAGAGCGTCCACACCCAGGGTGTCGAAGGTGGTCGTATCATCGATTTTCCCGGTGATGCCGGCTGTGTGGGCCACTTGGGCAATCTTTTGCGAGGTCACGTGTTCGCCCAGGTCCATGAAGACCGTGTTGACCGAGTTGGCGAATGCCGAGTAGAGGTTGATGTACCCGTAGCTGACATTTCCGGCGTTGGCGACGGACTTGCCCACGCTGGAGAAGGTACGCGGTGAATTGCCATTGAAGACCGTGTTCAGGCTGACCCCATCCTGGATGGCGCCCAGGAGCGTGTAAGCCTTCATGGTCGAACCGACCTGGAAGGTCGCCTGATCCACGTTGTTGAGCTGGTGGGTCAGGTAGTCGTCACCGGCGTACAGGGAGATGATGGCCCCGGTCTTGGGGTCGACCGAAAGTCCTCCGATCTGCAGAGTGGCCGGCAGATGCTTGTTGCCTGTGGATGGACTGGCCACCTGGAACATCAGATCCTGCTTGTCCTTTTGGATGGTGGTGATGATCCGGTAGCCGCCTGTATCCAGGTCGTCGGCTGTGAAGGGGGCCTTTTTGCCGGAGGACAGCTCGTTGCGGACCATGCGCAGCAGGTAGCCGTTGGGCCCCTGGTAGACGTTCTGCGGCATGTATTTGATGGTCTGCGGCATTTGGGCGCTGGCCCGGTCCTGATGGCTGATGTAGTGGTCCTCCTCCATGATGGCCAGCACGCGGCGGAAGCGGGACTCGGCCTGCTTGGGGTTGACCGCCGGGTCCCAGGAGGCAGGGGCGGGGATGATGCCAGCCAGCATGGCCGACTCAGGCATGGTCAGGTCCTTGGCGTCCTTACCGAAGTAGTTTTGCGCGGCGGCCTGGATCCCGTAAGCGCCACGTCCGAAGTAGATGGTGTTCAGATAGTTGCAAAGGACGGTGTCCTTATCCTCAGTCCTGGAAATCTTCAAGGAGAGAATGGCCTCGCGTAGCTTGCCCTTGTAGGTGGTGGTCTCGCCCAGATAGTAGCGCTCGGCATACTGCTGGGTGATGGTGGATCCGCCCTGTCGGGTGCCCTTGGTCACGTTGTTGAAGAGCGCTCGGCTGATGCCTTTGAGGTCGATGCCGTTGTCCTTGTAGAAGGTGCGGTTTTCCGAGGCAACGACCGCATTGCCCGCATACTTGGGCAGGACCGAGCAGTTGATGATCTCCCGGTTCTGATTGGCGTAGGTTCCGATGGGGGTGGTGCCGTCCGCATAGTAGACCGTGGTCTTTTGTGCCAGGGCCTGCTTCTCAGGCGGGATGATTTCAGTGGTCAGATACAGGTATGCGAAGGCCGCCGCCCCGGCGACCAGCACCAGTCCCAGCAGGGCCAGGGTCCACTTAAGTACGCGATGCGATTTGTGGGGCCGTCCGCGACGGGGTCCGCCGCCCCGGGGTTTGCGGTCGGCATGCCGCGAGGTGAGCCTGTCAGCGCGATTCCTGCTGCCGCGCGTTCCGGACTGGGTCCTGCGTGTGGGCGAGGTCGAACTGACTGAACGAGTCTGATTGGCCATGCCAACCACGCTATCCGGCGGGGCTGAAAACTGTTCGACCTAAGGCTGAACGTTCATCATTTTCGTACGTTTACGCCATCCTTGGAGTTCTGTACTGCTCATTCCTCCATGCTATTCATCGGGAGAAGGTATGCTTAGGTTGGAATAACTCAGTAAATCAGAGGAGTTTGTATGAGCATCCGTGTAGCTATAGCGGGCGTGGGCAACTGCGCTTCCTCGCTGGTACAGGGAGTCGAGTATTACAAGGACGCCAAGGATGATGACAAAATCCCCGGCATCATGCACGCCAATTTCGGTGGCTACCGCATTCGTGACGTGGAGTTCGTGACCGCCTTCGATGTGGATTCACTCAAGGTCGGCAAGGACCTGAGCGAGGCTATCTTCGCCTCGCAAAACAACACCTACAAGTTCTGCGACGTCCCCAACAAGGGCGTGGAGGTCCTGCGCGGGCCGACCGGCGACGGACTGGGCGAGTACTACAAGAAGATGATCACCGAGTCGGATGCCGAGCCCGTGGATGTGGCCCAGGTCCTGCGCGACAAGAAGGTCGATGTGCTGGTCTCCTACCTGCCCGTCGGCTCTGAGCAGGCCGACAAGGCCTATGCCACCGCCGCCATCGAGGCCGGGTGCGCCTTCGTCAACTGCCTGCCTGTCTTCATCGCCTCCGACCCCGAATGGGCTCAGAAGTTCCGCGATGCCGGCCTGCCCATCGTGGGTGATGACATCAAGAGCCAGGTGGGCGCCACCATTACCCACAGGGTCATGGCCCGCCTCTTCGAGGATCGCGGCGTGCGTCTGGACCGCACCTACCAGCTGAACGTCGGCGGCAACATGGACTTCATGAACATGCTGCAGCGTACTCGTCTGGAGTCCAAGAAGGTTTCCAAGACCCGTGCAGTCACCTCCATCGTTCCCCACGACATGGATCCCCACAACGTCCACATCGGCCCTTCCGACTATGTGGCCTGGCTGGATGACCGCAAGTTCGCCTTTGTGCGTCTGGAGGGCACCACCTTTGGTGACGTCCCGCTGAATCTGGAGTACAAGCTGGAGGTCTGGGATTCGCCCAACTCGGCTGGCATCGTCATCGATGCCCTGCGCGCCGCCAAGATCGCCCTGGACCGCCACCTGGCCGGCCCGGTGCTGGCACCCAGCTCCTACTTCATGAAGTCGCCCGCTGTCCAGCATGAGGACAACGAGGCCCGTCAGCTGGTCGAGGATTACATCGCCGGCAAGGTGGAGGGTGACGAGAGCGCCCTGGATGCCGATGTCAAGGCCGCAAAGGAGAACGGCAAGGACGTCTGGCACGCCTGAGTAGAACACCCCAGTCGGGTGCTGTCGTGCGCCTGATATAAGCATGTGGCCGACCTCTTTCGGGGGATCGGCCACATGCTGTTTATATGTTTGGTTTGTTTATATAGCTGGATCGTAGATTTGAGTCGGCGGACCTCAGACAAAGTGCCCAGCCCGCCGATCGCTGCTGCTGATTCTCAGACCATGGCCAGGTCAAGCACATTCACTGAGGCCGGGTCCAGACGGACTGTAATTTCACGTCCTTCGGGGATGTCCGAGACATCGACCTGGCGAGCCCTGACCTGGTCCGGGTCGGATCGGGTATTGCAGACATGTGGATCCTGTGCAGAAAGGCTTTGCATGCCCGCAGGACGCACAGGCTCGGGCAGGGTCAGCGTCGCTTCGGTGGCTGAGGCCATGTCGGCGTTGACCAGATCCACCATGATGTGTCCGTCCTTGACCGAGGCAAAGACGTGCAGGGACGGGTTGTCGGCCTCCGGCAGGCTCTGGACCGCCCGGGCTCCCTGGTGGCACCGGTACATCATGAAGACGTCGTAGTTGGGGGTCAGGATGGTGGCATCGTCCTCGGTCAGGATCAACGAGTTGAGGACGTTCAGGGTCTGGGCATTGCAGGCCATGGACACCTTGTCGCATCTGGATTGAAGGATATCCAGCGTCAGAGCCGAGGTGACCGCGTCGCGCATGGTCACCTGCTGCCGGAGCGCCGGACGGGCCGTGAAGGCATCGCCATGCCAGTTGCCCCATTCGCCCATGACCAGGTCGACCCTTGTCAGCCTGGAATCCATGCTGCTCTCAGGGTGGGGCATGGTGGCCAGGCAGGCCTGCATCAGATCCCACTGCTGGTCGATGACCTCACCGAGTTCAAGGGCGCCTTGAATCACCCGATCCCAGCCGTCCTGATCAAACTGAGTGGAAGTGTCGTCGGGGTGGTCGATGTTCCAGTTGTAGAAGTGTAGGTCGTAGGCGGCGATGGGCGGTTGGCGGTACTGGGCCAAAGCCTGGAAGAAGTCCCTGGTCCAGCGCACCCGTTCCATAGGCTTGTTTCCGTCTGGGCCGCAGGCGATGGGCCGGATCATCGGGGGCTGGTCCCCGTTCTCGGCGAAGGTGGGCATGGCCGAGGCGAACATCCGATAGCGGTCCGCGTACATGGACGGGGTCATCGTCCCCCCGCCGGCCCAGGGCTCGTTCCCCAGACCCCAGAATTTCACGCCATAGGGGGAGGGGTGGCCGTTGGAGGCCCGCATGGCCGACATGGCCGTGCCCGATGGACGGTTGCAGTACTCCATCCAGTCGCGCATCTCAGCCACGGATCCGCTCAGCATGTTCACGTTGATCCAGGGTTCGGCGCCAATGGCCTGGCACAGGCGGAGGAACTCGTCGGTGCCGAAACCATGCCCGTCAGGTTGGTAGGTACCGAAGTTCTCGTTGTATCCCACCGGACGCTGATTGCGGGGCCCGACCCCCTGACGCCAGTGGTAGGTGTCGGCATAGCAGCCGCCGGGCCAGCGTAGCAGGGGAGGCTTCAGAGCTTTCAGGGCCTTGAGGGCGTCCGTGCGGATGCCGTCGGTGTTGGGGATGGTGGAATCCGTGCCCACCCATAGTCCCTGATCGATGCACTCGCCGAGGAATTCGATGAACTGGCCGTGCAGGTAGGGGCTGATGGTGCCGGTGGTCAGGCGCGGGTCGATATGGATGCTCACTGTTCGGACTCCTTACTTGATGGTGCGGATGCGGCTGATGAAGATGCAGGCCAGCAGCACCAGGACGATGGCGGTGGGGAAGACCAGCTGGTAGGACTTGGTCACCGAGACGATCAGCGAGGTCACCATGGGCCCCACCATCTGGCCCAGGGTGGTGGCGATGTTGAGGATGCCCAGATCCTTGCCGGCCTCCTCGGCATTGGGCAGAACGTCAACGTTGAGTGCCTGGTCGACCGACCCGTACATTCCGTAGCCGAAGCCGCCGATGGCGGTGAACAGAATCATGCCCAGGGGGCTGTGGATGATCCAAGGCATGGCATAGCCCAGGGCCAGAAGCAGGCTGGCGATGACCACGGGCATCTTCCTGCGGCCGATCCTGTCGGAGATCGGGCCTGCTCCCAGGGCCGCGATCATGGAGACCACGATCAGCACCAGGGACATGGTCGACATGGTGGCCGCCGAGTCCTTGACGGACTGGCCCATATAGTCCTGAAGGATGAAGAGCTGGTAGTTGAGGATCATATAGTAGCTGAACAGGAGCAGGGAACGTCCTACAAAGGCCATCCAGAAGTCGGGCGCGTGGCGGGGCGGGCGGAAGGATTCCAGGATGGAGCGCAGGCTGCTGCTCAAAGCGGGCATGTCCTTTGAGGAGGGCTCCTTGGGCCAGATGACCACTGTGACCAGTCCGGCCACGCCCATGACTATGCCGGACATGATCCAGCCTGGGATTTGCATGGTGATAAAGCGGGCGCCGACCAGGGTGCCCAGGGAGTTGCCCACCAGGTTGCCTGCCGATATGAATGCCGACATGGTGGCCCGCTGTGATTCGGGAACGCGGTCGGACAGGGAGGCGACCACTGGCGAGATCATCATGTTCAGGCCGACCATGGCCAGGCAGTAGAAGATGCCGATGGCCCAGACATTGGCGATGACTCCCATGAGGAAGAGCGAGATACCGGCCAGTACACCGCCGGAAACAACCCAGGGGGTTCTGCGGCCGAAGACGGAACGGGTCCTGTCGGACAGGTTGCCCACGATCAGGTTGGATACCAGGGATGTCAGAGCCGTGGTGGCGTTGAAGACCCCGGATATGGCCACCTTGGACCCCGGAGCGATGTCGGTCAGGCGTTGGGGTAGCAGGACCGAGGCGACGATGGACAGGGCCATCATCCAGAACAGATTGAAAATGAAGAAGGCCATGCAGTATCGGCTTTTAGCTGCGGTACCGAGCTCCTGCCCGCCTGCTGAATCGGCTTGTGTCATTATCCGACTCCCTCTCTTTCGGTGCGTCTGTGCACAGTGGGGAAGCGCCGTGCTTCCCATATTGTTTTATATCTTATAAATATAAAATAAGCAAGAGGGCAAGTCTTTGCGGGCGGTTCCCATCATGGGAACGGGGCAGAGAAAGGGGCTATGCACGGCCTAGGACGGTCTGTCGGCCAACGGTATGATGATTCTGATGAGTGATGCGAACAGGAAGACCGGTAGCAAGGTGGGCGGAGATCAGGTTGGACGCCTTCCGGGCCGCCCGATTGGCGCCCGCCAGCGGATGGCCCCCGATGAACGCCGCAGACAGATAGCCCAGGTCGCCGCCCAGATGATCGCCTACTACGGCACCTATGGTGTCTCCATGCAGGCCATTGCGGATGCCGTCGGTCTGACCTTGCCGGGACTGCGTCATTACGTCCGCACGCGCGAGGAGCTGCTCTCCCTGGTCATCCAGGTCTACTACGACCAGGGTTCCTTCACCTTTGGATCCAAGCCTGGTGAGCGCGATGAGCTTGCCATTGGTCGAGATCGGGAGGGGCATCCCCTCTATTCGCTGCCGGGTTATCTGCGTCGTCTGATCAAGGAGAACGCCGAGCGTATGGTCCTGGTCATGCTCTTCATGCATTTGGCTGTGGAGGCTCATGATCCGGCTCATCCCGCACACGAATACTACCGTGATCGTCATGCCCGGATGATCGACTTTATGGACGGAATCCGTTGGAAGCTGCCTGAGCCCTATCGGGATCGGTCGGCCTTCCATCGGTTGATTAGAACCGTTTATTGCACCATGGATGGGGTGCAGATCCAGGCGCTGACCAATCCCGACGACGACATGATCGCCCTGTGGACAAAGGCGGAACCCATTCTCTTCCCGTCACCCCAGTGGGATGATTGCCGCTAGAGGGTCGACAGGAATCGGGTTCTGTTTCAGTCCTTGGCGGGGCCTACCAGGGGAGCGATCCTCTTGTCCCAGGCATCCAGGGCCGAGTTGATGACCTGGTGCATGTCGTAGTAAGCGTAGGTGCCCAGGCGGCCGCCGAAGATCACCTTTGGCTGCTGGGCTGCCAGTTGCTTGTACTGGGTGTAGAGGGCCCGGTCGTCGCTGGTGTTGATGGGGTAGTAGGGCTCATCGCCCTTGCCGGCGAAGCGGCTGTACTCCTCCCAGACCACGGTGCGCTCATGGTTCTGCCGGTCGTAGCGTTCGGGGTTGAAGTTCTTGAACTCGATGGCGCGGGTGTAGGGCACGTCAGGATCGGAGAAGTTCATGACCGGGCAGCCGAAGTGGTCGTCCTCGTCGTAGCGGCGCTCCTTGAAGTCCACGGTCCGCCACTTGAGCTCGCCCAGACGGTAGTCGAAGTAGCGGTCGACCGGGCCGGTGTAGACCACGGGGACCTGTCCCACCAGAGCATCCCGGTTCCAGGGCTGGGAGTTGTCGAAGAAGTCGGTCTTCAGGCTCACCTGGATGCGCGGGTCGTCGATCATCCGCTCGAACCAGGCGGTGTAGCCGTCCTTGGGCAGGCCCTCCCAGGTGTCCTTGAAGTAGTGGTTGTCGTAGTTGAACCGCACCGGGAGCCGCTTGATGATTGAGGCGGGTAGCTGGGAGGGGTCGGTCTGCCACTGCTTGGCCGTGTAGTTCTTGATGAAGGCCTCGTACAGGGGGCGGCCAATCAGGCTGATCCCCTGGTCGTTCAGGTTACCCGGGTCGGTCCCGGCCAGCTCGCCGGCTTGCTCCCGGATCAGTTCCCGGGCCTGCTGGGGGGTGTAGTGGGCGTGGAAGAACTGATTGATGGTGCCCAGGTTGATGGGTAGGGGGTAGACCTCGCCCTTGTGGGTGGTGTAAACCCGGTGGGTGTAGTCGGTGAATTCGGTGAAGCGATTGACGTACTCCCAGACCTTGCGGTTGGAGGTGTGGAAGAGGTGGGCTCCATACTTATGGATTTCGGCCCCAGTCTCCTCGTCCATGTAGGAGTAGGCATTGCCGCCGATGTGGTCGCGCACGTCGATGATCCGTACCCGGGCCCCGCTGTGCTCGACCGCCTGCTGGGCCACGGTCAGACCGAACAGGCCAGCGCCCACAATCACCAAATCAGCATCCATGTCAGCCATTCGTCTTAAGCCATCCATCCCTCGTCGCTGTGATGCCGGGCTAGCTATTATCTATTGCCAGGTTCCGGCATGATCCGTGATCAGCCGCTGGAGTACGGCGATCCTGTTGCCTACATGCTAGCGGACAGATCTGGTCAGGGAAGCTGCGGGCGGCAATGTCGACCGAATACGCACCTGGCATGGATGGGTTGGCGCTTTTCAGTGGACAAGTGGAGCCTGTCTGCTATCATAGTGACTTGCTCTCACGTGGCGTTATGTCACCCAATCCCCCCAGGGCAGGAATGCAGCAAGGGTAAGTGGCCTCTGGCGGGTGCGTGGGAGTTTTCCATGTGTGTCCTGCCCGAGCTGGCTGGAGTCGTGAAAACAACGCGTTAGTCGGACGGGGTGTCGGCTGTCGACCCAGGGGTTGGATAGAGTCTTGAGGTATGACCAACAAGCACAAGCAGGGCGAAGCACAGCAGACCTGGTACCGGAGCCCGAATGAGCAGACCGAAGAGGATGGCAGTCATGTTGACCGGGATCCCCTGACTTCTCGCCCACGGATTTCAGCCCTGGTCCTGTGCCTGGTCGCCGGCCTGGCCTGCCTGGGTCTGTCGGCTTTGGTTTGGTGGGCGGCCGTCTGGACTGTGCCCGGGCAGACCTATGACGACATGGCCCTGACCAACTTCCGAGGTTTCCTTGACCAGGCGCCCCTGGTCAAAGCCTACCTGGGACTGTTCACCATCCCTTATGTGACTGTGGTGATCTGCGTGGTGCTGGGTCTTGTAGCCCTGGCGGTAGTTTTGGCCCGCCGCCGGTGGTGGCTGCTTGGCCAGGTCGCGGTTTATGCTCTGGTGGTTTACGGGGCTGCGCGCATTCTCAAACGCTTCCTGCCTCGCCCTGTGCTGATCCATGCCCAGGCCTCCGCAGCCAACTCGGCTCCATCCGGACACACCATCCTGGCTCTGGCGGTGGTCCTGGCCCTGCTCTGTGTGGTGCCGCGTGTTTGGAGGGCTCCGGTCGCCTTGGTGGGGTTCGCCTTTGACCTGTCCGTGGGCTGCTCCCTGGTCCAGGGCGGCTGGCACCGCCCCTCAGACGTAATCATGGGCATTCTTATTCCGGTTGGTCTCTGTCTTATTGCTCTGGCCGCCACTCGAGGCACCGGGATGGATGTTCCTGGGACCAGAATGTCCTCGGCTTCGATCCAGATTGTCTCCACACTGATGTTGGTTGCGGGGTTCCTGGGGGTTCTCTACGCCTGCTATGTTATCTGGCAGGTCAGTCCTGGTCTGGAGATTGGAGCCCGGTGGACGGCCTATGGGGTGCACTGCTCGGCTGTCATAATGATGGCCTCGGTTCTGTCACTGACCTTGGGACTGGTTCTGGCGATGAGGCAGATTACGGCCTCGCCTTTGACCAGGATGGGCCTTGTCGGTCGGCCTCCGGCTCCGCCCCAAAATGACTGAGGTTGATTTTTGGCGTACTGAACGCGTCTGATTTATTCACCATCAAACTCGGGGATCCACACCCGCGCACATAGCCCCTTGATTTGCATGGTGACGGAACCTCGTGAGTAAGATGGCGTGCGAAAGAACACAATATAAGGAGAGGCCATGGCATCCGGCAATAAGCTCGTCATTGTTGAGTCGCCAACCAAGGCAAAGAAGATCGGCGGGTACCTGGGCAAGGGCTACACGGTCATGGCTTCAGTGGGCCATATCCGCGACCTGGCTCAGCCGTCGCAGATCCCGGCCTCCCAGAAGAAGGCCTACGGCAAGTTCGGCGTAGACGTGAACGATGGCTTCAAGCCCTACTACATTGTGGACGATAAAAA
This sequence comes from Bifidobacterium apis, assembly GCF_036986835.1. Taxonomy (NCBI): domain Bacteria; kingdom Bacillati; phylum Actinomycetota; class Actinomycetes; order Bifidobacteriales; family Bifidobacteriaceae; genus Bifidobacterium; species Bifidobacterium apis. Next base: position 205,647 of record NZ_BTXD01000001.1, read on the forward strand.
GAAGCACACGGTATCCGAACTCAAGAAGGCGCTGAAGAATGCCGACGAGCTCTACCTGGCCACTGATGAGGATCGTGAGGGGGAGGCCATCGCCTGGCATCTGGTCCAGACCCTTAAACCCAAGGTGCCGGTAAAGCGCATGGTCTTTCATGAGATCACTCCAGAGGCCATCAAGAATTCACTCAAGCACACCAGGGACGTGGATGCCCACATGGTCGACGCCCAGGAGACCCGCAGGGTGCTGGATCGGCTCTATGGCTACGAGCTTTCGCCGGTGCTCTGGCGCAAGGTGGGTCCGGGGCTGAGTGCCGGGCGTGTCCAGTCTGTGGCGACTCGGCTGATTGTGGAGCGCGAGCGTGAGCGCATGGCCTTTGTCAAGGCCTCCTACTGGGATCTGCTGGCGCATTTGGTGCAGAAGGATGCCAAGGAATCGGCGTCGTCGAGTGGTTTTCAGGCGCGCATGATCAGCCTGGGGGAGCAGCGGCTGGCGGTCTCCAAGGACTTCACATCCAAGGGTCAGCTGACGCAGGCTGCTGCCAAGGAGCAGGTCCTGCAGCTGGATGAACAGCATGCCCGGAGCCTGGCAGAGGCTTTGAAAGATCAGGACTTCACGGTGACGGGTATGGAGACCAAGCCCTATCGGCGGCGTCCCCAGCCCCCATTCACCACGTCTACCCTGCAGCAGACGGCTGGCAACCGGCTGGGCATGAGTTCCAGGGCTACCATGCGCGCTGCCCAGGGGCTCTATGAGAACGGGTTCATCACCTACATGCGTACCGATTCGGTCACCCTCTCCCAGGAAGCCATCGCAGCTGCCCGCAAGGGGGTCGAGCGTGAGTACGGTGCCGAATATCTTTCGGCCAAGTCCAAGCAGTATGTGACCAAGACCGCCGGCGCCCAGGAGGCCCACGAGTGCATCCGGCCCGCCGGTTCCACCTTCCACAGGCCCCAGGAGCTGGCCGACCGCCTGGCCCCTGATCAGCTTAAGCTCTACACCCTGATTTGGCGGCGAACCCTGGCTTCACAGATGGCCGACGCCACCGGGTCCACAGCCACTATCCGCCTGTCGGCGCAGGCGGGCAGGGAGGGTACGGCCCTCTTCCAGGCTTCAGGCACTGTCATCAAGTTCCCCGGTTTCCTCAAGGCTGTGGGTTCTGGCTCTGAGCAGAGCGATGAGGATTCATCCCTGCCTCCAGTCCAGAAGGGGGATGTGCTTCGCGCCGCCTCCGTAGAGCCTGAGGGACATGAAACCCAGCCGCCTGCACGCTACACCGAGGCCTCCCTGGTCAAGACCCTGGAGGCCAAGGAGATCGGCAGACCTTCCACTTATGCCAGCATTATTTCGACCATCATCGATCGTGGATACGTTTACGAGCGCGGTCGTGCCCTGATCCCATCCTGGCTGGCCTTTTCGGTGGTCAGATTGTTGGAGACCAACTTCCCCAAATACGTGGACTACCAATTCACGGCGCAGATGGAGAACGGCCTGGATATGATCGCCCATGGTAAGGAGCGAGGCAAGGACTGGCTGACTAGGTTCTACTTCGGCTCGGGCCCTGGTGCCGCTCAGAACGCTGACCAGGCTCATCAGGGCTTGCAGGAGCAGGTGGCCCAGCTGGGAGACATCGACGCCCGCAAGATCAACACCATCGAGATAGGGGATGGTCTGCAGGTGAGGGTCGGCCGCTATGGTCCCTATCTTGAAGATACGGCTAACCTGGATGCCGACGGAAACCCTAAGCGTGCTTCGTTGCCGCCCACTATGGCCCCGGACGAGCTGACTGTGGCGGCGGGCCATGAGCTGATTGCAGCCAACGCCGGCGGTCCCCGTCAGCTGGGCAAGGATCCACAGACCGGCGGTCGCGTCGAGGTGCGCAAGGGCAGATTCGGGCCCTATGTGGCTCTGATCAGCCCTGAGGAGGAAACGGCCGAGCAGAAAAAGCCGTCCGGCAAGACTGCACGCACGGCCAAACAGACTGCTCCTAAGCCCAAGATGGCATCGCTCTTCAAGACCATGGATCCGGATACGGTCACCCTGGAGGATGCTCTGAAACTGCTCAGCCTACCTAGGACGGTTGGGAGCATCGAACTGACTGATGCCAAGACGGGAGAAACCAGCCAGGCCACTGTCACGGCCAGCAACGGCCGTTATGGCCCCTATCTGACGGCCACCAAGGCCGATGGCGGCACCGAGACGCGTTCGTTGACCGACGAGGGGCAGATTTTCTCTATCGACCAGGCCGGGGCTAAGGCCCTCTTTGACCAGCCCAAGTACGGGCGGCGTTCCCGGAGCGCGGCCAAGCCTCCTCTTCGTGAGCTGGGTACGGACCCTGACAGCGGCAAACCCGTCACCATCAAAGACGGGTTCTATGGTGTCTATATCACCGACGGACAGACCAACAGGACCCTGCCCAAGCAGTACACGGCCCAGTCCATCGAGCCGGAGGTGGCCTTCCGCCTGCTGGCGGAGAAGCGCGCGGCCGGACCTGCTAAGCGGCGCGGCCGGACCACCAGCAAGTCGACCGCGCGAAAGTCGACTGCCCGCAAGTCGGGGTCCAGCAAATCCACGGCTGGCAAGTCGACCACTCGCGCCCGCAAAACCACAAAGAAGACTAAAACTACCAAGACTTCCAAAACTAGGGAGCATCAGGCATGAGCGATGGTTTGTTCATTTCCTTCGAGGGCGTGGATGGTGCAGGCAAAACCACCCAGGTCCAACAAGCACACAACTATCTGCAGGAGCGTGGCCTGCGGTCCCTGGTTACCCGCGAGCCAGGCGGTACCCCTGTCGGATTGACTATTCGGGAACTCGTCCTTCACGGGTTGGCCGCTTTTCCCTCGGTCGCCGTGACCGGAGGTACCGACGTGGTTGATGCCTCCGACGATCTGGCCCCCAGGACCGAGGCCTTGCTCTATGCGGCGGATCGGGCTGAGCATGTGGCCCAGGTGGTGCGTCCGGCTCTGGAGCGAGGAGACATTGTGCTCTGCGACCGCTATCTGGACTCCTCAGTGGCCTATCAGGCCGGAGGCCGTGATCTGTCGGCGGATGTGATTCGTCGGCTGAGCTTGTGGGCCAGTCAGGGTTTGCTGCCCAAGCGCACCTACCTGCTGGACGCGGATCCGTCTCAGTCCAAGTCGCGTCTGGATCATGAACCCGACCGGCTGGAGTCGGCTGGCGATGACTTTCAGCAGCATGTGCGTCAGGCATTCCTGCAGCTGGCACAGAAGGAGCCCGACCGGTTCCTGGTTATCGATGCCACCCAATCCATCGACCAGATTTGGCAGATCATCCAGGACGATTTGGACAAGTTGGTCGAAGGGCGCGAGCCGGATCTGCCTCAGGTAGACGATGAACTCCCGGATGTCGATGATGACACTGATGACACTGACGCCCAGGACGATGCCGACGAGGATGAATCGACGGCAGGATATGAGGATGATGAGCAGGGTGCCGAGTCGGACTGGACCGAGGTTGCGGATACGTCCGATCAGGCACCGGAAGCTGACGCTGACCAGGATGACCAGCCCATGGAGGCAGGAACAGTCGGCGGGGATGCTGACGACAATTCGGTTCCTGTGGATTCTCGCGCTCGCTGGCTGCTCCGGTCCCGGCTCCTGCGGAAGACCCGATGAGTGTCTGGGATGCCATCGTGGGCCAGCAGCCCACGGTCGAGCTACTCAAGCGGACGGTGGCCGCTCAGGCGCAGGGCCATGACGAGGTGGCACAGTCCTGGCTGATCTGTGGCCCTCCTGGTTCAGGTCGCTCCAACCTGGCCCGAGCTTTCGCGGCAGCCCTGATCAGTCCGGATCAGGGATTGAGCGACCAGCCTACCCGCGTCACTCAGCAGGTTCTGACTGGAACCCATCCGGATGTGACCATACTGTCCACCAACAAGGTCACCATCGGCATCAACGAGGTCAGGGAGCTGATCATGACCTCGGAGCAGATGCCCTCAACCTCGCGCTGGCGGGTCATCATCATCGAAGACGTGGATCGGATGCTGGAGCGGACCACCAATGTATTGCTCAAGGAGATCGAGGAGCCGGCCGAACATACTATCTGGCTTCTGTGCGCACCCAGCGCCCAGGATGTGCTGCCCACCATCCGTTCGCGGACCAGAGTGCTCAACCTGGCTGTGCCGTCCAACACTGCAGTGGCTGATTTTCTGACTGATCAGGTGGGGGTGGACCGGCCCCTGGCCGCCAAGGCCGCCCGCCTGGCCCAAGGGCATATTGGCATCGCCCGTCTCTACGCTACCAGGGATCAGGTCCTGGCCGACCGTGATGAGCTTGTGGTGGGTCTGCTGGGTCTTAGGCGTGCTTCGGATGCCGTGATCCTGGCTGGCCGAGTGGTGGATGCGGCTCGGGATCAGGCCACCGCCACCGTGGACGATGAGGTGGCCAGGGACGAGCGGGAGTTTCGGCAGATCAACGGGCTTAGGGACAAAGAACGTATTCCCCGGCAGCTGCGTGGGGCCTATCATGCCCTGGGCGGCAAGGATCAGGTTCGCCGTCGGGTCACCAGACTGACCCGGGATGTGCTGGACCGTAACCTAAGCACCCTGGCCAGCGTCTATCGAGATGTGGGCGTCCTGCAGAATGGCGCCGAGGAAAAGGCCGGCCTGGTCAATTTGGAAAATCGGGCGGCAATTGCCGATCTGTCCGTCAGGCTCTCCAGGCAGGGGGCCATCGACCGCATTCAGCTGATTGCCCGGGCTCGCAGGAGGCTGGCTGCCAACGGTTCCCCGCTCTTGGTCTTCGAAGCCCTTTTCTGCACTCTGCTGGTCTGAGTATGACACAATTGCCGTAATTGTCGGCCAAGGATGAACTTGACCTCGTCGGCTGGGCGGGCGAGAATCGAATCATGAGGATTATCACTGATTTCGGCACTATTCCCGATCGGTACGCAAAGCGCGCCCCTCAGTCCCTTACCCGCAAGGGACGTCCCGTGGTCTCCTTCCCCTTCCGGCTCGAGGATGTGCCCCAGGAGGCCCGCTATCTGCACTGGATGTTGGTGGATCCTGACTCTGTGCCTGTGTGTGGCTTCCCCTGGATTCACTGGTCCCTGGCCAACCTGCCCGTAGACGCTCTGGCTGCCCTGCAGCCTGATGCGGGCGGAAGCTCCGTTTTGGCCATTCCCGAGGACTTCTCCAGAAATCTGTCTAATCTGATTCCCGGCGTGCCCCAAGGACGCACCTCGGCGGCCTCGCCCCTGGTCATGGAGGAGGAGATCGCCGACGATCCCGCCGTACTTATGCGTTATAACGGCCCCACGCCTCCAGACCGGGTTCATGACTATGTGCTGTCGGTCTGGGCCACACAAGAGGCGTTGCCCGGCCTGGAGGAGGGGTTCTGGCTCAATGCCCTGGCCCATGCCATCCATTCCGCCCAGCCGGTAGCCGCAGCAGCTCGGGCCTGGCTGCCCGCCGATGCATGAGGATTTGATTTAGCGCACATCTCCTGATATTGGGACTGATATTGGGGTTGTCTGGCACTAGAGTGAGGCCATGCCCCAAGTGCGCAGACGGACGTCATCCCTGTCTACACACGCAGTCGGTTGGACAAGTATCCTCCGACCTCCGGGCTGGTGATGACAGTTGACCGCGACCAGATAAAAGGAAGACGCTTACATGCCCTGCACCACGCTTCTGATAGGCAAGAATGCCAGTTACGACGGGTCCACCATCATCGCTCGGAATGAGGATTCAGCCAACGGAGAGTTCCGTCCCAAGCGTTTCGTTCTGGTCACTCCCGACCAGCAACCCCAGCACTACCGCAGCGTGATCAGCCACCTGGAGATGGATCTGCCCAAGGATCCTATGCGTTACACTTCGGTGCCCAACGCCGTGCTCGATCAGGGGCTCTGGGCCGAAGCAGGCGTTAACAGCGACAATGTGGCCATGTCAGCCACCGAGACCATCACTACCAACGAGCGTGTTCTGGGTGCAGACCCGCTGGTGGAGCTCACCCCTGCACAGGGCCGTCCCGGCGATGAGGGCTATCTGGCCGAGGTGCCCGGAGGTATCGGCGAGGAGGATCTGGTCACCATCGTCCTGCCCTATATCCACTCGGCACGGGAGGGTGTCAAGCGGTTGGGCTCCCTGCTGGAGCGCTATGGCACCTATGAGATGAACGGCATCGCTTTCAGCGACGTGGATGAGATCTGGTGGATGGAGACCGTGGGCGGCCACCATTGGATCGCCAAGCGGGTGCCCGATGACTCCTATGTGACCATGCCCAACCAGCTGGGCATCGACGAGTTCGATCTGGACGACGCTTTCGGGGATCAAACCGACCACCTCTGCTCGGCCGACCTGCGGGAGTTCATTGCCGACAACCACCTGAACCTGGCTGTGGAGTCAGCTTCGCCCTTCAATCCCCGTGATGCCTTTGGCTCCCATAGCGATTCAGACCATGTATACAACACGCCTCGCGCCTGGTACATGCAGCGTTTCCTCAATCCCTATGACGAGATCTGGGATGGGCCGGACGCTGACCATGCCCCCACCAGCGACAACATCCCCTGGTGCCGCCAGCCCGAGCGTCTGATTACCGTGGAGGATGTCAAATACTTGCTCAGTTCCCACTATCAGGGCACGCCCTACGATCCTTATGGGCGGACCGGCGACGAGCACACCAAGGGGCTCTACCGGCCCATTGGTATCAACCGCAACGACCAGCTGGCCCTGATCCAGCTGCGCCCTTACCGGCCTGAATCCTGCCGGGCCATCCAGTGGATGTCCTATGGATCCAACGCTTTCAATGCACTGGTTCCCTTCTATGCCAATGTGGAAAGAACGCCTGATTATCTCGCCAACGCTACGGATCGTGTCTCCACCGACAGCCTCTACTGGTCCGATCGGCTGATCGCTGCACTGTGCGACTCGGCCTTCGCCGGCACTTCAGCTGCAGTCGAACGCTACCAGCAGAGTGTTGGGGGAGAGGGCCATCGTCTAATCGCCGCTGCGGACGAACAGGTGGCCAGGCTGGAGGGCGCCGATAAGGGCACGGACAACCCCGAGGTCCGCCAGGTCCTGGAGGCTGCAAACCAGGACATGGCCGACCGCCTGCGCAAGGAGACCGATGACCTGCTGGGCCAGGTGCTTTATACAGTCAGCATGGGCATGCGCAACGGATACCATCTGTCCGACAACTGAGCCATTCGATCGACAAGGATCATAAAGGAGGAGAGCCTCATGACGGGCTTCGACGATTACGTCAGGCCATATGGCCTGTTTGAGAAGATCGATGCTTTCGGCTACCTGAAGGATCTGCAGGATCATCCGGATATGCCGCGCAAGCATGGTCAGGTGCTGCTGGTTACCGCAGACACCCCGCTCAAGGCATCGCGTGGGGAGGGCAAGACCACCACCACCATCGCCCTGATCGATGCCCTGCGCGCCCGGGGAGTGGATGCCGCAGCTGTCCTGCGTCAGCCCAGCATGGGCATTACCGCAGCAGGATCCAAGGGTGGCGCCTCTGGTGGCGGCAAGTCCTCCCTGACGCATCCTGAGCTGGTGGACTGGGGTCTGTGCGGGGAGATGGCGGCCATCGAATCCGCCCAGAACCTCTTGGTCTCCTTTGCGGAGAAAGCTGTGGACGAGGGTCGGTTGGACACCGTCCTGGTTCCCCGGGTCAGTGAGGTGCCATCGCGATCCCTGCGGCAGATCACCGTGGACCGCGGCAAGGGCGACCTGCCTGAGCGGACCGTGCTGACGCCCACCTGCGAGCTCATGCAGATTGTGGTGCTCTCCCGGAGCATGGAGGAGATCGAACGGCGCGTGGCCGCCATGGTCGCGGGAACCCTGGATGGCCGCCCGGTCACCTTCGGAGAGTTTGTGGATCTCTGGCGGATCACCGGCATTCTGACCGATGCCGTCAAGCCAGCCTTCACTCAGACCCTGGAGGGCTCCCCGGTCTACGTGCATGGCGGGCCATTCGCCAACGTCTCCATCGGCATTCCCAGCCTGGTGTCCGTGGAGATGGCCTGCGCCCGGCATGACGTGGTCGTCGTCGAGGCGGGCTACGGAGCCGATGCCGGCGCCCAGAAATGGCTGGACATCGCCGCCCGCGAGTATGGGGCCCAGTGGCCGGCCGCCGCCGTGGTCGTCACACGTGCCACCACCTGGCGGGACGATCCCAAGCTGAGCTGGCGCTATCCCTTCCACGTGCATCGTCTGGAGGGACTGGGTATCCCCACCTTCCCGCTGATCAACCTCTGGGAGGGCGAGGATGACCAAGTGGATTCCTTGCGGGAGACCGCCGATGGCCTGGGCTTCCGCAAGCCCATCGCGGGCAACCTCTTCCGTGACGGGGGCAAGGCCCTTGAGCCTCAGCTGGACGATCTGATCAAGGCCTTGCAGGAGCCCACGAACGCCCATGCGGATACAGCCAGCCTGCATGATATGTCCGTGCCGGATCGGATCCGCTGGATCGCCCAGAGCGCCTACGGCGTGCCGGCTGATCGGGTCGTCGAGCGTGAGGGCTTCCAGGACAGCCTCCAGGCGGCCTCCGACCTGTGCAGCAAGGCGGGCGTTTCCCTCGAAGATCTGGTGGTGGTGGCGGTCAAATCGCCGGCTACCATGACCGACGATGACCGGGCCGACCAGGACAAGCGCACAGTCACCTTGAAGAAGGTCGAGGCCCATACGGGTGCCGGCCTCCTGCAGGTGAACCTGACCACTTCCCTGACCACGCCCATGCCCAAGATCGTCTGAGCAGGCTGTGCATGGATTCGACAGGTCTGTGACGCGCCGTGTTGCGGGCCTGCCGAAACCGTGTATAGTATCTACTTGGCTCTTGAAAGTGCCCTGCCCCTATAGCTCAGTTGGCTAGAGCAGCTGACTCTTAATCAGCGTGTCCGGGGTTCGAGCCCCCGTGGGGGCACAGAGTCAAAGCCCAGCAATCGTAATGGTTGTTGGGCTTTTCCTTTATCTACGCTAAGGCCTGCAAGCCCCAAAATGTATACTAAATGTATACTAAATTACATCAGGGGAATTCTGGCACTCTCGACCTAAGATGAGATCTTGCCGAAGCGGGACGCTTTGAGGTCTGTTGATTAATCGGCTGGTGTGTTCCTCACGTTGCCTGTCTGCCGCCCTTCACCTACGCGGCGATGGTCGTGAGGTATCTTGATGATGGCAGAAGAGCAGGGAGCCTGCTCTCTTGGGCAGGCATAAGGGGGCTGGCGTTGACGTATGTGACCATTCGCGATGTGGCTGAGCAGGCGGGGGTGTCACCCACTACCGTTTCGCAGATCCTGCACGGCAAAGGCCGCTTTTCAAGCAAGACCAGAAAGTTTGTGCTGAGTATGGTCAAGTCCATGGGTTACGTGCCCGACTCCCGGGCCCGAGCCATGCGCTCTGATCCGGTCAAGACGGTGGGGCTGTTGGTGCCGGACTTGCGTAACGCCTATTTCGCCGACATGGTTGCCTCCATGGAGGAGGAGCTCTATGCCCGCGGCATTTCGACGCTGATTGGTTCTTTCGGCGAGGATTCGGCTCGACAGGACTCTTTTTTGCGCAACATCATGGGCCAGCGGATCGATGGGGCCATCGTTGTGCCCAAAGGGGTGCCCACCCATGGTATTGAGGATGTAGTCAGGTGGGGGCTGCCATTGGTCTTCGTGGATCGACGGGTGCCTGGTCTGACTTCGGTGCCTTACATCGTTTCGGACCCCAGCCAGGGTATACGTCAGGCACTGCAGGCCCTTTTTCAGAAAGGTCATCGACGCGTCGGATTCGTCTCGCATTCCTCGCTGGCTTCGACCACCCTCTATGAGCGGGAGAGCGCCTTCCGTGAGCTGACTGCCGAGATGATGCCGGATTGTGACTGCCCGGTCGTGGATTGCCAGGGGGGATATGACTCGCGTGTGGCGGGGCTGGATGTGCTGATGGCCCACCAGGTCACGGCTGTCATCTTCGGCTACTCGCCGGACGCCATCACCATGATCGGGTTGATGCAGAAGCGTCAGCTCGTCATTGGCGTGGACATCTCGGTGGTTTCCTTTGATGACATCGAGGTCTTTCGGCTTATGACCCCGCAGGTGTCGGTCATATCCCAACAGGCCCAGGAGATGGGTCGCCGAGGTGTGCGGGAAGTGCTGGAGCTGATCGGGGCCCGTGAGAATGCCGCTGACGATGACGGGAAGGCTCCTTCGCCGCAAGAGGCCAATGACAGCAGGGAGCGGCACATGGTAGCTATTCCTACCATCTTCATTGCCAGGGATTCGGTCGGCCCGCTGCATCGTGACTGATTGCAAGGCTCTATACCAGCCCTGATATTGGAAAACTGGTATTGACACGCCTCTGTTGACAGCGATGATTTAACGTTTTATCGTAATCATACGACAGCGATAAAACGTTAAACCAATGGCGTGAACGCTGTACACCGGATGATGATGAAGCGTCGACTTTCCGTGGAATTGCGGGGGAGAGTAATGCCGGCCATCAACCTCACGGTCACGGCGACCGGGCGGCGGATGACCGCTGATGCGGGAATCGATGCTGACGAGAATGTCGCGTGACAGCTCGTCTGATTCCGGTTGACCGGAGTTCCGAGAGGAACGGAAACGAGGAAATCAATGGAGAGCCGGAAGAAATCAATTCTATGCGTTGACACGGGCGTGGACGATGCCCTCGCACTTTGCTATGCCCTGTCTCACGAGGATCTTGACCTGATCGGGATCTGTGCCTCCTACGGCATGGCTACCGTCCCCAAGACCTACTCCAACACCAAGCACATTGTGAACAGTCTTGGCAAGGGCGACCAGATTCCGGTTTACATGGGATCTGAAAAGCCGTTGCAGCGTGATCGCGAATATTCGGGCACTTTTCATGGCATGGATGGACTGGGCAATCAAGATCTTCCTGATATCAGTGGCGATGCCACTCCAGAGGAGTCGGTCGACTTTATCGTTGACAGCATCAAACGTTACGGGGAAGATCTGCAGATCATCACCACTGGGCCTATGACCGACATGGCCAAGGTGTTGCTGCGATTCCCTGACGGTCCACTTCCTGGCTTCAGCATGGTCAGTATGGCTGGTGCGGCTATAACCCCAGGGAACTGCAATCTTTATTCCGAGGCGAATGTGATGGTAGATCCAGAAGCGGCCAAGATCTGCTTCGAATCTGGAGTGCCCATCACCATGGTTGGCTTGGACGTCACCAGGAAGACTCTGCTGACTGAAAAAGAGTTGAAGGTCTGGCAGGGCTATGACAGTGAAAGCGCCAAGATTCTCAGCAAGGCCGTGGGGTTCTATCTTGAGGCCTACCGGGTTCACCACCCCTATCTGGCCGGCTGCGCTTTGCACGATCCTCTGGCTGTTGGTGTAGCCATGCATCCCGATCTGGTCACTACCATCCCGATGAACATCACCGTCGTCACTTCTGGGGAAGCCGATGGCGATACCGTGGAGAACCTCGACAAGGTGGCCGAAGAGCCTACCACCAAGGTGGCGCTGAGCGTAGACGGCGAGCGGTTCATGAAAGACTTCTACGCCCATATGGACGCGGTACTTCGCTAGGAAAGGCAATCGAGAGCAATGAACGAGAAATCTACCGACGAGCTTGAGGAGTCGTTGATCCTCAAGGCTATGCCTTTCATGATCTTCATCTGCTTCATGCAGGTTTTCAGCGATAAGATGTTCGGCATCGTTTCGCCCGACATTGCCGGGACTTTCGCCCTTTCTCCGGCTCAGGTGGGCTGGCTGACGACCATTGCATCCCTGGTATTCGGTGTGGGTGGCGCCATCTATTCCACGCTGTCAGACGATGTATCGCCGCGAAAGCTATTCACTGTCGGAACGGCTATGTTCGGAATTGGCTCCATCCTGATGGTTGCCTTCCAGTTCTCTTTCTGGCTGATTATCGCCGCCAGATCGGTGCAGGTAGCCGGCGCTGCTGTTATTCCAGGATGTTTCGTGGTCTTCGTGCGCAAGTATCTGTCTGCCGATAAACAGGCCAAGTACCTTGGTTTCAATACAGCCATGTATCAGCTGTCAGCTGCCTTGGGTGCCGTGTTCGGCGGATTCGTCAGCAAGTACCTGTCATGGCAGATGACCATGATCGTGCCTGTTATAGTGCTCATCGCCCTGCCTGCTGTTCGCAAATATCTTCCCGACAAGGCCAAGGAGACCGGCAAGCAGCCTGCCGAGCGTATGAATGTGGTTTCCATCGTGATCTTTTCGATTGCTTTCGCGCTGATTCTTATGGCCATCAACAAGAACACGATTATGTGGTGGGGCTTGGCGCTTGTATCCGTCGTGATCTATGTGATCTGCTCCAAGATGGTCAAGAACCCCATCATCGATATCACCCTGTTCAAGGTACCCAAGTTGGTGTCGGGTTCGCTGGTCGGTGCCATTGTCTACGGGGTACAGATGTCGTTCTTCTTCGTCTTCCCCTTCCTCATCAAGGCCAATTACGATGTGAGTAGCGCGACCGTCGGCATGATGTACTTGCCTGCTAATATCTGTGCATTTCTCTCCGGCATGTCATCAGGATTCATCACCAATAAGATTGGCTCGAAGAAAGGCTTCCAGTTGGGATGCCTGATCATCCTGCTCTCGCAGTTGATGTTCGGATTCTGCCTGGGCGGAAACATCATCTTCATGTGGATAGCCCTTGCCCTGTTCGGGGTTGGCTATACGGTTATCTACCCGGCATATAATTCGATTCTGCCGAATTCTCTGCCCAATGATGTTGTAGGTCGGTGCATGGCTGTCAACAATCTGCTCAACCGATTGATCAACACGGCCATGATAGCCGTTGCAGGCGTGCTCATGTCCGGCTCTGGTCTGGCCAAGAAGATCATTCCTGCCATGGGCCACACAGATCAGTCATTCATCTATTCCAATGTCTGCTTCATCTTTGCGGTGGTCATTGTCATAGGCATGGTGTCCTACTACTTCGTCTTCAAGAACGTGAAAGAGGACAAGCAGCAGGCCTGACGAGAATATTGCGAATTCATCGGCATTTCATGACTGGTTCCCTGCTGTCCTTTGGACTGGTGGGGAACCTGGCATGGACCCGTAGCGCTGGGAGTGTATCTCTTGGCGCGGGAAGGAACCATGATGAAACGTGGTTTGCGATATGACTTCTCGCTGCTGGCCCTCCTGCTCATACCAGTAGGCGTTTCGGTCAACGTGGTGGGTTATCAGCTGTCCTCGATTCTGAAATTCCCTATCTTCATCGATCAGATAGGCACCCTCTTTGTGTCAATGCTCGGCGGGCCCTGGGTGGGCTTGGTGACGGGACTCATGGGCAATGTAATCAACGGCATGCTCAATCCTGTGGCCTTCCCCTATGCTTTGGTCGCCATGACTACAGGGTTTGTTGCCGGGCTGCTCTCCCGCTGGCGGTGGTATACGAACATCATCGGCGCAGTAGCCGCCTGCTTTGTGATCAGCATTGCGGCGGCCGTGGTCAAGGCGCCGGTCACCATAGCTGTTTTTGGCGGAGTTACTGGCGCCGGTAGTGATCTGCTGACAGCAGCCTTGCTGGTGACGGGGACCAGCCTGATCAAGTCGGTTTTTTCGACCAGCATCTTCACCGCAGTGGCCTCTACAGCCATCGATGTTTCGGTCAGCTGGGTGATCCTGCGCAAGTTGCCCGACAGGTTCCTGATCAAGTTCAATTACGGATCCCCTTATGTCAGGAAGGTCGCCACGGCATCATGATTGGTTTCATAGATCGACTGTATCCGTCCTCCAAGGCAGCCATGGTGCTGCTTGCCATCCTTGTCGGTATCTTCACCCCTGGGTACATTCTGCAATATGCCATGTTCCCGGTCTTCCTGTTGCTGGCAATCATGGCCGGTAACGGCATGAGGTTCTTCAAGGCCTTTCTCTCGTCCGTCGGCACGGTCGTCCTGGTGATCTTCCTGGTGCAGGTCTTCATTGTCCGCTATCCAGACAGCGCGCATATCTGGGCGTTCATTGCCTTGTCTCCTACCGGTCTGGACAAGAGCCTGGGAATCACTTCCAGAATCGTATCCAGCGCTTCGGCCATCATGTGGTACTTCCAGGTGACCACGCCCAAGGACATGGTCTACGCCATGGAACAAGCGCATTTTCCCAAGAAGGTTACCTTTGTGATCATGTCGACCATTGGCATGGTTCCTCAGGTGATCAATCGTTCCAGGACCATTATGGATGCGCAGAAATCCCGCGGCATCGAGACCGAGGGCAACGCCTGGGCACGGGTGAAGTCCTTCGTGCCCATGTTGGGACCATTGATTTTCTCCCTAATTCAGCAGACCGAGGAACACGCTCTGGCATTGCAGTCACGGGCCTTTCTGGCGCCTGTACCCAAGACCTCCCTTTATCGCCTTGACAAGCACACGATCGATCGGGTGATTCAGGTGATCTGCTTGCTGCTGTTGATTCTGTTCATCGTCTGGAGGGTCTGGAAATGAGTGTCATCAGTCTGGAACATGTGGGATACCGTTATCCTCTGGGCCATGAGGATGCCGTGCATGATGTCTCCTTCCAGGTGGAGCAGGGGCAGGTCTGTGCGCTTCTGGGTGCCAATGGGTCGGGGAAGACCACTATCTGCAATCTGATTCGCGGCTTCATACCGCGCTTTTACCGGGGAGAGCCGACGGGTCTGGTTCAGCTGGCCGGGCGGCCTGTGGAGCAATATGACGACGCGGAACTGACTGAAACCATCGGCTACTCCTTTCAGAATCCTTTTACGCAGATGTCCGGTGTCAAGGACAACGTGCGTGAGGAGATCGCCTATGCGCTGGAGAACCTTGGCATAGAGAGGGAGGCGATAGCCGCGCGTGTGGATGCCATGATTGATCTGCTTCACCTGGACGACATCGCTGATGCCAATCCTCTGGAACTTTCCGGGGGGCAACGGCAGCGAGTGGCCATTGCCGCGGTGCTGGTGACGGACCCACCCATTGTCGTTTTGGATGAACCCACCTCTCAGCTGGATCCGCAGAGCACCGAGGATGTATTCAACATCATCGCTCTGCTCAAGCGCCAGGGCAAGACCGTCATCCTGGTTGAGCACAAGATCGATCTGGTGGCCCGTTACAGTGACCTGGTCATCCTCATGGAAGATGGCCGGGTTGCCATGAGTGGGCCAGCGCGTCGTGTGCTCACCGATCCGCAGGTCTTGGATCACGGCGGTCAGTTGCCCGAGGTCACCCGCTTCTTCCTGGAACGCAACCAGAAGCTGGGGTTGAATGATCCCGTGCCGCTCTCGGTCGAGGATGCCATAAAACGTTACGGACGGAAAGGGGCCTGAAGATGGCCTATCTTGAGTTGGACAAGGTCGGATATACCTATCCAAACGGATATCAGGCTCTGCGGGAGGTCAGCCTGTCCTGCGAGCTTGGGGAAGCTGTTGCCATCATCGGCCGCAACGGGGCCGGAAAGACCACCATGGTCAAGCTCATGAACGGACTGCTCAAGCCCACTCATGGTCGTGTCACGGTGGACGGGACTGCAACTGATCAAGAGGATGCCGCTCATGTGGCAGCCAAGGTCGGCTATGTCTTTCAGAATCCGGATGATCAGATCTTCCAGGACAGCATCCGCCGGGAAATAGCCTATGGGCTGGTGAAAAAGCATGTTGCCCGGGACCGTATCGGGGGGCGGGTCGCCTGGGCCGCTGAAGTCTGCGGTTTGGGTGACAGCCTGGATTCCCATCCCTATGACCTTCCCTTCTCGCAGCGCAAGTTCGTCACCATAGCCTCGGCTTTGGTTATGGACCCTCAGGTGCTGATTCTGGACGAGCCTACCGCCGGTCAGGACAGGGCCGCTACGGACCTGCTGGCAGGGATAATCCAGCAGGTGACGGCAATGGGTAAGACGGTCATCACCATCAGTCATGACATGGAGTTCGTCACTCGTCATTTCCAGCGGGGCATTGTCATGGCCGACAGACAGATTCTCATGGATGGGCCCATCGCTCGGATCTTCAGGGATGATGATTTGCTCGAACAGGCTCATCTGGCCCGTCCCTATCTGGCGCAGTTGGCCCAGGCCTGGGGCTTCCACGACGTGCTCACCTCTGAGGATTTCATGGCGGCCCTGCCCCAGACATCATTACTGACAAATCAGTGACACTGCCCCCCCCCCCCTGGATAAGGCTCCAGCGGTTTATGAAGTCTGTGTGCCTGATTGAGTTGGGGGGCTCTGCTCGTTTTCCCTAGAGGTAGTGCACTCCATGCGATTCTCAATGCGTCACAATCAGTGGTAGTTGGCATAGAATATTTATGCCGGTTGAAGTGCAGTCGTGTTGATGGTGACACGCGGTTGGGGCTGGCGCGATATCGGATTTCAAAGAATTACTTGAATCAATGGAGATCATGAGCGCTTCTCGGTCTAGTGCCATCACCTGTTTTCATTGAATGATGCCCGTGCATCGGTCCCCAGGCGGCATCGTGAGAGGGGTGAAGGATCGAATGGAATATTCGCTCATGACCAAGCTGGCCGCTGAATGTGTCGGCACCGCCATATTGATGATTTTCGGCAACGGCGCGGTCGCCGACGTGGACCTGGAGGGCACCAAGGGCCACCATTCCGGCTGGCTCACCATTGCCATGGGATATGGCTTCGGAGTCATGTTTCCCGTGCTCATGTTCGGCGGGGTATCCGGAGCCCACATCAACCCGGCCATGACTCTGGGACAGGCCGTCATCGGCATCTTCCCCTGGAGTCAGGTTCTGCCTTATATTCTGGCGCAGCTGGTCGGAGCAGCCCTGGGTCAGCTGGTTGTCTATGTCTGCTACTTCCCGCACTACCGCATGACCAAGGAGCCAGCGCCGATTCTGGGCACCTTCTGTACAACTGATGCCTCGGGCTCGATGGTCAACTATTTTATCAATGAGTTCTTTGGCACGCTGGTGCTGGTCCTGGGAGCCCTCTGCTGTTTGCAGGGCCCATGGGGGTCTAAGGGGTTGGCCGCCGCCTCCATCGTTGTCGGCTTGATCGTCTGGGGGCTGGTCACCTCTCTGGGCGGTCCCACTGGCCCTGGTCTGAACCCTGCACGAGACCTGGTGCCGCGCTTCCTGCACTGGATTCTGCCCGTGCCCAATAAGGGGGACTCACGCTGGGGCGAGGCTTGGATTCCAGTGGTGGCACCCATCGCCGGTGCCATCGTCGGAGCCGCGATTTTCAAAGTTCTTTTCGCTGCCTGATCAGCAGCTTGGTGACAAGGCCCCAGGCTCCATTTTGGAGGCTCAAGACCTTATTTATTGCGTTGCCAAGCTTGTGGGTAGTCAAGCTTGAATGGTTCGTCCTGCCATGGATATTATTGACCATATATGCCCGATTCCTCGCAATGAGTGCATCGGAGATGGGAAGGCAGGTACGACCATGGGGCGTCTTCAAGGCAGGAAAGAGCGCGAGCCGTTTGTGCTCGAGCATGCCAGTATCGCGACCGGTGATGAACAAGGCACGGTCCAGAAGGATATGTCTGTTCTGGTGTCCGCGGACGGCCGGATAGAACAGGTCTGCCCGACCCCGCTGGCCTACGTGCCTTCCGGATATCACCGGATCAACGCTACGGGCAAGTTCGTAGCACCTGGACTCATCAATGCCCATACCCATCTCTTTGCCGATGGCAAGCCATTGTCTGGTGGTACGGAACTCTCGCCGCGTGTGGTCAATGCCGGCTTGAAGGTGGTGCACAGCCCTGCCGGCAGAGTCCTCATGGACGCCAGGATCAAAGGCAACGTTTCTACACTGTTGAACTCGGGCGTCACGACCATTCGTACCCTGGGCGATGTGGGCTATGAGGCGGTTCGTCTGCGCGACAAGATTGATGCCGATGAACTGACCGGTCCGCGCATGCTGGCTGCCGGCCCACTCTTGGCGATTCCAGGAGGGCATGGCGATCCTTTCATCGCCCTCTCCTGCTCCTCTCCAGAAGAGGCCAGGCGTCGAACCAGGGAGAACCTGGATCATGGTGTCAATGCCATCAAGGTGGCTGCGACCGGCGGCGTCACCGATGCCACCAAGCTTGGCGAGGCCGGCAGCCCGCAGATGACCGAGGAGGAAATGGCCGCAGTCTGCGATGAGGCCCATGAGTTTGGTGTGCTCGTCGCAGCACACGCTCAGAGTCCCGAGGGTGTCAAGGCCGCTCTCAAGGCAGGCGTGGACACCATCGAGCATGGCAGCGCCCTTGACGACGAGATGATCGGACTCTTCCTTGACAATCCGCGCTCGCTTCGTGGTTTCTCTGCCCTGGATCCCACCCTGTCCGCCGGGCTGCCGCTGGTCAAGATCAGCCAGCAGGAGCTGGGGATCAGCGATATAGTTCGTGGCAACTCCGAGCTGGTCGTCGATGGCATGGTCAAGAGCGCCAAGCAGGCTCATGAGAACGGCATTGCCGTCGGCGTTGGGACCGACACCGGCATGACCTTTGTGCCCCAGTACGGCACTTGGCGAGAACTCGACTATCTGGTGCGGTACGCTGACTTCACCCCGGCTCAGGCCTTCCACGCCGCCACCCAGGTCAATGCCCGAAACCTGGGCTTCGACAATGTCACTGGTTCGGTCGACACGGGCAAGGATGCGGATCTGATCGTCCTTGACGAGGACCCTGCCAAGAATGTGCGGACCCTGGCTGACCCCAAGTTGGTCATTGTTCGTGGCAAGCCGGTCTGGCGCCCTGAGGTCAAGCACTTCGAGGAGATCGATCGCTTGCTCGACAGCTTCTGACCATTTACCTTGCGTGACCATTCAAGGGCATGTAGTAGTTTGACTGCCTGATGGTTCCTCGATGACCGGGTGGCATGCAAGCATGTCGGTATGCACAAGGGAGAACCGATAGTGGACCAGGTCGGCCAGGCCAAGGTCGTAGGAAGGTTGGCACCTTCGCCAACCGGGCGAATGCATCTGGGCAATATCTATGCATGTCTGGCGGCCTGGCTGGGTGTCAGGTCACAAGGGCCTGGCGGGGTTCTGCGGCTTCGCATCGAAGACATAGATACGCCACGGGTGGTCAAGGACGCTGATCATTGGATCATGGATGACCTGGCCTGGCTGGGATTGGATTGGGATGGCGAGGTGGTCTACCAGTCCCAGCGTGCCGATGCCTACAGGCAGGCATTGAAGCTGCTGGAATCGCAGCAATTGGTCGGCGGGCAGCCGCTGATTTATCCCTGCTTCTGTTCCCGTGCTGACATCCGCGCGGCATCGGCGCCGAATGAAGGCGACGGGTTCATCGTCTATCCCGGCACCTGCCGAGGACTTTCCCCTGAGGTGGTCAGTGAAAGGATGGCTCGAGGGCAGCGGCACAGTCTGCGAATCGCAGTCCCTGATCAGCCCGACAAACCGGATGCCATCTGTCGCTTCGACGATCTGATTTTTGGCCCGCAGTCCTTCAACTTGGCCAGGCAGGTCGGCGATGTGGTCGTCAAACGTTCGGATGGTTTGGTTTCCTACCAGTTGGCGGTGACGGTGGATGACCTGGCCATGGGTGTCAACCAGATCGTGCGGGGAAGGGACCTGCTGAGATCAACGGCCATTCAGATGTGGATCCGGAATCATCTTCAGCCGCAGGCTCCTCGCGTTCAATATGCGCATCTGCCTCTGATTGATGGTGTGGACGGCAGGAGGATGTCCAAGCGTTTCGGATCGCCGGACCTGGGATTACTGAGAAGAGACGGCTGGTCGTCCAGGCAGGTGTTGGGGGTCTGTGGCTGGCTTCTGGGAATCTTGGACCGTCCCAGACCTGCCAGTGCTCGGGAACTGCTGGATGGTTTCACGTGGAACACTCTGACCGCTGACCGCAAGGACCGGCAGCTAAACCTGAGCGAGCTGAACGTTTCTGAAGCAAAGCCGAGTCTGTAGGTTCTTCGATACTGAATTTTGTCGCTCGTTTCCGACGTCGGCTTTCTCCCGGGCTTGTAGGCTTGCAGGTATGAGCCACTGGCTACCATGGCCTCAGTCAAGGCTTCCGGATTTTAAGGAGGTAGCGGGTCATGGTCGCCTATATGGACCACAAGGATCTGGGCAATCGGCAGATTAGCAGGGAACGGGCCGTGCAGATTGCGGATGGGGTCAAGCGTGTGGCCGACAGGATCGCCAAAGCGGAAGACTCCGCTGGTCGAAAAGAAGGCTCGGTAACCCTGCTGGCGGCCACCAAGACCCGCGATGTGGGCGAGATTATGGCAGCCATTGATGCCGGGGTGCGTCGGATCGGCGAGAACCGTCCTCAGGAGGTCACCGCCAAGGCCCAGGGATTGCTGGAGCTCTGTCGGGACAGGGGACTGGCTCTCGGCACCGACGTTGTAGACAGTGATTCATCAAGCGCCAGCCTGGGCTTCCACCTTATCGGGCAGCTCCAATCCAACAAGATCAATAAGATCCTGCCATATGTCGACACGGTCGAGTCGGTCGACGGGCCCTCGCTGGCTCGGAAGCTGGCCACGCGGGCACTGGCTGCAGGCAGGACTGTGGGCATACTCCTGGAGGTCAACGAGTCCGGCGAGCAGGCCAAGTCGGGATGTGCCCCCGACCAGGCCCTGGATCTGGCCTATGAACTGGCAGCTATGGAGGGGATTCAGCTTAAGGGTTTGATGACCGTCGGTGCACATGTGGACGATGAGGCCATCATCAGGAGCGGATTCGCCCATTTGCGCGGTCTGCGCGACCGCATCAGGGATTCTGGGGAGCCGGGCACCGACACCTGCACCATGCTGTCCATGGGAATGACCGGAGACATGGAGTATGCAGTGGCTGAGGGGTCGACCGAGGTTCGTGTAGGCACAGCCATCTTCGGCCCGCGGGCTTTTATCTGACCAGCCACTGCCTGTTTCGGAACCCGAACCTATCAAGCGGCCCGGCCTGGGGCTAGACTGTGCCCTATGAGAATCGCGCGTTTTTCCTACAAGGACACCCCACGATATGCCTTCGTCCAAACTGATAAGCAGGACGGCAAGGATTACCTGGTCGAGCTGAGCGGCTACCCCCTGACCGGTCAGCAGGTCGAGCCCACCGGCAAGCGTTACCCCCTGGACGACGAGGATGTGCGGCTGCTGGCTCCGGTCATCCCCTCCAAGATCTACGGGGCGGCCAAGAACTATCGAGCTCACGCCGCCTACATGGCCGAGCATGGCCAGTCCTCGGACCCGGAGCCTCCGGAGAAGCTCATGCTCTTCATGAAGCCCTCCACCTCGGTCATCGGCCCTGACGACCCCATCGTCAAGCCTTCCTACAGCAAGGACATGAACTACGAGCCCGAGGTTGCCGTTGTCATGGGCAGGATGGCGCGGAAGGTGAGCGTCAACGAGGCCATGGACTATGTGCTGGGCTACACCTGCGTCAACGATGTGACCCTGCGCGATCTGCAGAAGAACGACCCAATGTGGACCCGCTGCAAGGGCTTTGACACCGCCTGTCCCCTCGGGCCTTGGATCGAGACCGACCTGGACTATCGGGATGCGAAGATCTCCTTCAGGCTCAACGGGGAAGAGGTGCCTGAGGCAAGCGGCACCACTGCCAACCTGATTCACTCCATTCCTGAGCAGATCGCCTTCATCTCCAGTTTCGCCACACTGCTGCCCGGCGATGTCATCATGACCGGTACCCCTAACGCCACGGGTTCCTTGAAAAACCGTGACGAGGCCACTGTCCAGGTGGAGGGAATCGGCTACCTGCGCAATGTGGTCATTGACGAGTAGCAAATAGCAGGAAAACAAACGATATAAAAACTTGAGTCGTTTAGGCTCAAGTTTGGGAATAGGTGTCCTCCTTTCGCTGTTGTAGAAGACAGATGAACCCGTGACGGGGTCTGGTTGAGTGATTCTGCTGGCCCCGCCGAAGAATGTTGGAGGATGCTCTATGAACGAAAACTTCACCACCATGGCTCAGCAGGCCATAGGCGATGCTATCCAGTCGGCCTCGGCGGCCGGCAACCCCCAGGTGGATGTGCTCCATCTGTTGGACTCCTTGCTGCGTCAGCAGTCCGGCGTGGTTCCTGGACTGATCCAGGCCGCAGGTGGTGACAGCCAAAGAGTCGGCGCCGAGGTCCGTCAGGCCCTGGTGGCTCTGCCGTCGGCCAGCGGATCCACGGCCTCACAGCCCGATGCCAGCCGTCAGCTCAGCATGGCCCTGGCCCAGGCTGAGAAGGAAATGCAGGCCATGGGGGACGAGTACGTCTCCACCGAGCACCTGCTCATCGCCATCGCCCAGGGTCCCTCGCAGGCCGCCGATATTCTGAATCGGAATGGTCTGCAGGCCGATACCCTGCGCAAGGCTGTGCCCCAGGTGCGCGGCGGCGCCAAGGTGACCAGCCCGGATGCCGAAGGTACCTACAAGGCCCTGGAGAAGTACTCCACCGATCTGACCGCCCAGGCCAAGGAGGGCAAGCTGGACCCGGTCATCGGCAGGGACCAGGAAATCCGTCGTGTCATGCAGATCCTGTCGCGGCGCACCAAGAACAACCCTGTTCTCATCGGCGAGCCCGGCGTGGGCAAGACAGCTGTGGTCGAGGGGCTGGCCGAGCGCATCGTGGCTGGCGACGTACCTACCACCCTGCAGGGCAAGAGGCTGATCTCACTGGATCTGAGCTCCATGGTGGCTGGCAGCAAGTACCGCGGCGAATTTGAGGAACGACTCAAGGCCGTCCTCAACGAGATCAAGAGCGCCAACGGCCAGGTCATCACCTTCATCGACGAGATTCACACCATCGTCGGTGCTGGTGCCGCCGAGGGATCCATGGATGCGGGCAACATGCTCAAGCCCATGTTGGCCAGGGGTGAACTGCGCCTGATCGGCGCCACCACCTTGGACGAATATCGGGAGAACATCGAGAAGGATCCGGCTCTGGAGCGCCGCTTCCAGCAGGTCTTCGTGGGTGAGCCCTCCGTGGAGGACACCGTGGCCATCCTGCGTGGTCTCAAGCAGCGTTACGAGGCCCACCACAAGGTGACCATCGGTGATGACGCCCTGGTGGCTGCGGCCACGCTATCCAACCGGTACATCTCTGGTCGTCAGCTCCCTGACAAGGCCATCGACCTGGTTGACGAGGCTGCTGCCCACCTTCGGATGGAGCTGGACTCCCAGCCTGAGGAGATCGACGAGCTTCAGCGTCGCGTCACCCGTCTGGAGATGGAGGAGATGCAGCTGAAGAAGGCTGATGACCCCGCCTCCAAGGATCGTCTGAGCAAGCTGCAGGCCGAGCTGGCGGACTCCCGCGAGAAGCTGGGTGGTCTCAAGGCCCGTTGGGAGAACGAGAAGGCTGGCCACAACAAGGTTGGCGACCTGCGTGCCCAGTTGGATGCCAAGCGGGTCGAAGCCGACAAGGCCACCCGTGAAGGGGACCTGGAGAAAGCCTCCCGCATTCTCTATGGTGAGATCCCTGGCATTCGCAAGCAGCTGGCCCAGGCGGAGAACGCGGCCGAGCAGGCCAAGAACGCCTCTAATGACGCTGGTCCCGATGGGGCTGACATCGCCGGGGGGCCGGCCCAGGAGCCCATGGTTCCTGACCACGTGGATGCAGATTCCGTGGCCGAAATCGTCTCTGACTGGACCGGTATTCCTGTGGGACGGCTCATGGAGGGCGAGAACGAGAAGCTCCTGCATATGGAGGACTACCTGGGCAAGCGGGTGGTTGGCCAGCAGGAGGCCATCCATGCAGTCTCCGACGCAGTCCGGCGCTCGCGTGCCGGCATCGCCGACCCCGATAGGCCCACAGGATCCTTCATGTTCCTGGGCCCCACGGGCGTAGGTAAGACGGAGCTGGCCAAGGCTTTGGCAGACTTCCTCTTTGACGACGAGAAGGCCATGGTCCGCATCGACATGTCAGAGTACATGGAGAAGGCCTCGGTCTCCCGGCTGATTGGCGCTGCCCCCGGCTATGTGGGCTATGAGGAGGGCGGCCAGCTGACCGAGGCCGTGCGTAGGCGGCCCTACTCGGTGGTCCTCTTCGATGAGGTGGAGAAGGCCAACCCTGAGGTCTTCGACCTGCTCCTGCAGGTCCTGGATGACGGCAGGTTGACCGATGGCCAGGGCAGAACGGTGGACTTCAAGAACACCATCCTGATTATGACCTCCAACCTGGGCTCGCAGTTCCTGGTCCGGGACGACCTGGACGAGGAAGGCAAGCGCAAGGCCGTCATGGATGCTGTGCACGCCAATTTCAAGCCCGAGTTCATCAACCGCTTGGACGATCTGGTCATCTTCCATCCGTTGACCCGCGACGAGCTGGGTTCCATTGTGGACATCCAGGTCAAGCAGGTGGCCCAGCGGCTGACCGATCGGCGCATCACTCTGGATGTCACCGACTCCGCTCGGGAGTGGCTGGCCAACATGGGCTATGATCCGGCTTTCGGCGCTCGTCCGCTGCGTCGACTGGTCCAGACCGAGGTGGGCGATCAGCTTGCCAGGATGCTGCTGGCTGGCAAGGTCCACGACGGCGACACGGTCCTGGTGGATCAGACCGGCGGCGACCACCTGGAGCTGACCGCCTGGCCCACTGAAAACCTGGTCGATGACTCGGTCACGGTCGACGATGTGACGGCTGATGGCGACGCTGATGCTGATGCCGGTGATGCCGGACGCGATGGAGGTCGTGGCCGTCATGCCGCACGTGGCGACGATCAAGGTCAGACCCAGTCTCACTGAGGTCAATTGGGTTCGACATCCGGGATCATTCCCGGGTGCCGAACCTTTTCGCTCCACAGACTGTCTTTGTGGATTCAATCCATAGCAGCAGCCGGGTCCTTGCCCTCTTGCATGGACTCCCACTGGCTATCGACGATGATCTGGGGGCGTCGTGCCGCGACTGTTGGAAGCTGGTCCGTGTCGATCAGGGCAAGGTGCAGCCAGCGACGGCGCAGGTGCCGCAGCCGGTGCAGACGACGAACGTTGAGCATGGCCAGGATGGTTGACAGGGCACCTGTTACTGCTGCGATCATGGGGTTGAGCATCCAGCCCAGGAAGGGTTGGCAGATTCCGGTGGCAATGACCAGGGCGATGATGTTGTAGACAGTGGACCAGGTCAGATTCTGCCTGATGACCCGGGTGGTGGCTCGGCTCAGTTCTATGGCCCTACTGGTCCCGTCCAGGTCGCCCTGGTGCAGGATCAGGTCCGCCTGCGGCAGGTCGATGTCCTCTGCGGCATCGTCCGTGTGGGTCTGGGGTTTTGGATCTAGAGTGATGTCTACTCGAGCCTTGGCCGTCAGTTTTGGATCCGCTGTAGTTCCAGCCGCCAGAGCCACCAGGCTGGTTCGGCCCTGCTTTGCAGCGGAGGCGGTTTCTTGACCGGTCCGATCCGCTGGAACGCCCTTGCTGGTCCGTGTCAGGTCGTGATTGAGCCGATCCATGCACTCACGCTTGCGCTCGGGGGTCAGCCGGGTAATCAGCATATCCACGCCCGCCTGACGGGCCGCCCGCTCAATCCTGTCGTCCGGCTGGCGGCTCCCATCCAGAATCAGGCTGCTCACCCGAAGGGCACGTAGATGGGCAGCGGCCCGGGTCAGGGATTCCGTGTGGGCACCCTGTACCTCCGAGTCGTCGGGATCCAGCAGAGAGGAGTCGTCCAGAATCAGGGTGCGTACCCGGCCCAGGTGGTTCATGGCCCGTGGTGAGGTGAAGAGCAAACCGTGGGCCAGGCCCGTCTCCAGGCTGGTTCGGAAGGCCAGGGGGATGGACATGGCTGCGACGGCAGGGCAGGCGATGGTCAGCACACAGACGGCATTGCCTACGGCATGGGCCAGGTGAGGCTGTGGTCCTAGCATGAGCCAGAGCATGAAGGTCCAGACAGCCAGAATCATTATCAGGGCTATGGCTGTGTGGACGATACGGTCCATCCTGCGCATGGCGGGGGATCGCTCGACCAGAGCCTGAGGAATGATTTTCACGAGCCTGGCTGCATAGGTGTTGTCACCGGCGGCATCCACGCGGATGGACAATCGGCCTTCCAGGATCTTGCTGGAGGCCAGGATTCGGTCACCGGGTCCGCATGGCCGGGGCCTGTCACCGCCTGTCAGCTCGCTGTCGTCCACCAGGGCCGACCCTGACTCCACAACCCCATCGGCGGCCGGGCGTTCTCCTGTGCGTACCAGGAGCAGATCGCCTGGGTGGATCCGGTCACGTGCAAGGATTTGGGCGGGAACTGTCTGCGGATGCTCGGAATCGGCCACCAGGCCTGAGGCTGGCCGGATCTCTGTCAGGTGGTTCAAAGAGGCCACCAGGGAGGCTTCCATTTTGGTGCCGATGACCCGGGCCAGCAGTAAGAGGCTAATGACCACGCCGACCAGATCGAAGTAGGGGGATCGGGAGCCCTCAGGCAGCAGGGATCCGGCCAGGCAGGTAGCCAGGCTGTATAGGTAGGCCAGACTTGTGGCCAGCATGGCCAGGAGATCTGGGCTGCAGCGGTGTTCGGTCATGGCCTTCCACCCGTCCATGAGTATCCCGCGGCCGCAGTAGAAGATAACTGGAGTTATCAGAATAGCCTGGACCCAGGGGCTGGTCAGCCAGGAAGG
This sequence comes from Bifidobacterium apis, assembly GCF_036986835.1. Classification (NCBI taxonomy): domain Bacteria; kingdom Bacillati; phylum Actinomycetota; class Actinomycetes; order Bifidobacteriales; family Bifidobacteriaceae; genus Bifidobacterium; species Bifidobacterium apis. The sequence goes on from NZ_BTXD01000001.1 coordinate 232,101, forward strand.
AATCAGATTGGGGCCGAAGCGATCGAACAGGTCCAGAACCAGAACGGGCGCGGTCAGCAGGGCGCTGATGATGGTAGGCCTGAGCAGACGATGGCTGCGGGAGTCCAGATCGGCCCCCCATTTGCCCCAATCCTCGGGATCGCGCCAGGGGTGGTTGGCCGGGGAGTCCGTGCCTGCATCCTGGTCGCTGATATGAGCCGACGGCATAAGGAAGTACCAGATGATCAGCCAAGTGACCGCACAGGCCACGACCAGATCGGCTATCGCCAGGAAGATATCGATACCCACGGATCTCCTTCGGTCTTGCTCCAACCCCTTAATATTTCCTATTCTGCCCTTTATTGCGGCCCGGCGCCGGTCATAAGGCCGATTCCTTGCGGAAAAAACGAATTCTCGAATTATCGCCGGCAGCCTGCCGTGCCGACCTGGTTTTCGGGTCCAGTGCTGGAGGTTTACTAGAACATATGTTCGATTCTACGTCATCAGTAGTTATGGTGGTGCTTCTCCTGCTGATCGGTATAGTCCTGGGAGGACTGGCCGGGTATGTGCTGGGTCGCGCCCAGGGTCGGAAGGCCGTCGGCATGGGGTCCGACGGCCAGGTGGATGAACTGCGTGCGCAGCTGGATCAGGCCCAGGAACGGTTCCATGGATCCGATGCGGCTCTGGTCGAGGCACGGACCAAGGTGGACGGCCTGAACCGCGAGCTCTCCTTTGTCAAGTCCCAGCTGGCCCAGGCCCAGCAGGCCGAACAGATCAGAATCGAGCAGGAGCGCCGCCGTACACAGGCTCAGGAAGAGGAGAAGCGGCGCAGGCAGGCTGAGAGCATGGAGGAGGAGAGCAAGGTGCTCTCGGCTCTGGCCCCGGTGCAAAAGAATCTGGACGCCCTACAACACAAGGTTGCCCAGATCGAGGAGGGCCGCAAGCAGGAGATGGGCTCCCTGGGGCAGCAGCTGAAGAGTCTGGGCGAGCAGCAGGGGCGACTGGACAAGGAGACCAGTTCTTTGGCTTCGGCCCTGCGCAACAACAAGGTACGCGGCGCCTGGGGCGAGGCTCAGCTCAGGAATATCGTCGAATCTGCGGGGCTCTTGGAGCATGTGGACTTCGATACTCAGGTAGTGGTCACGGCCTCGGATGGTCGCGTCCTGCGCCCCGATATGGTGGTCCATCTGCCCGGCGGCAAGACCATTCCGATTGATGCCAAGGCCCCTTATTCCGACTACCAGCGGGCCTGCGAGATCCCAGACACTGCCTCGGACGATGAGTTGCACCGCCGGGACGAGCTGCTCAAGGCGCATGCCCGGGCCCTGCGAGAGCACGTAAAGGCCCTGGCCGACAAGGAGTATTGGAACGCCTTCGAGACGGCCCCGGACTTCGTGGTGGCCTTCATTCCCAACGACTCCCTTCTGCAGGCCGCCCTGGAGGTGGACCCCACCCTGATGGACGATGCTTTCGCGCAGAAAGTGGCCCTGACCTCGCCGGTGACCCTCTGGGCTGTGCTCAAGTCGGTGGCCTACGCCTGGCAGCAGCAGAACCTGTCAGAGGATGCCCGCACCCTCTTCACGTTGACCCACGAGCTCTATGACCGCTTTGTGGTCCTGGGCGATCGGGCCAACAAACTGGGCCGCTCCATCACTGCCACGGTGACCGCCTACAACAAGTTCGCCTCCTCTTTGGAGTCGCGCGTTCTGGTCACCGCCCGCAAGCTACAGCAGATGAATCCCTCCAAGGTCATCGATTCGGTCGACATGATCGATTCGGACAAGGGCAATATCAGGGAGCTGACCGCCCCGGAAGTTTTGCCCGACCAAGGGCAGTGAGTGCCGCTTAGGGGCCACCGGCGCTAGTCTGATAAGCATGAACGAGGCAACGAAGAGACAAGAGGGTTCATCCTTCAGGCCCACTGGGTCGCCTGATTTGGTCGGGCGCGAATCCGACGTGGACCTGCCTGGGCCGGTCGATCAGCTGCGTGAACTCCTGGCCCAGGAGATCGGCGGGCGTCCCTTCACCGAGCTGAGCGGGGTTACCTTTCATCATCGCGGGGCCGAACTCGCCGGTCATGTGCTTCTGGACACCCTGGAGGATGCGGGCTATTCAGTCGACGACTTCGATGCGGTCGGGGCCTTGACGGCCGCCGCCGTGCCACTGGCTGATGCCATGCTTCATGCCGCAGCCTCACGCGGCCAGGATCTGGACGCCTTCGTCATGGACTTCGTCTACCCCTCCATCAAAGGCCCATCCATCAAGGGTAGGCGGGTCATCCTGCTGGATGCCTGGCTGGGCCGGAAATCCTATGTGCAGACCTCGTCCCTGGTCACTTTGGGCAAGAATGACGAACTCAATCTTGACTGCGGGATCATCCAGCGTCAGGGTGCCAAGACGTTGGCCATCGCCTCGCTGGTGGGTGGCCGGACCGATGGCAGCGTTCAGGTGGTCGATCCAGTTGACGGCTCCCGGCAAAGACTGCCTTTCATCTGCGCCTACCAGGAGGATCAATTCGTCGGTGCGGCAGACGACTCTCCGGTGCGGTCATGAGAGACCCAAATCCAATTACCCGAGCGGCCATGGCATCAGATGAGCCGGTCTTCCGCCAGGTGGGGGTCGGCCCCTGGCAGGAAGAGCATCCCGAGCAGCCCCTGCCGACGGACCCGCGCTATGACCCTGAACTGCTGGAGCAGGGGGATCGGCGCAACGTTTTGGATCGTTACCGATATTGGAAGGTCGATGCCATTCGGGACGACCTGGATCGCCGGGGCCGCCATGACTTCGAGGTGGCTGTGGAGAATTGGACCCACGATTTCAATATCGGCTCCATGGTCCGAACCGCCAACGCCTTCGCCGCCCGCCGCGTCCATATAGTCGGTCCTCACAAATGGAACCGCAAGGGCTCGTTGATGACCGAGCTCTACCAGCATGTGGTCCACGACCCCGACATAGCAACCATGACGGCCACCCTGCGAGAAGAGGCGGCCGGGCAGGGGGAGTCCACCCCCCGCATGATCGCCATCGACAATGTCCCCGGGGCCGTCCCCATGGAGACCTATCGCTTTCCCCGTCGTTGTCTGCTCATGTTCGGCGCCGAGGGGCCGGGCTTGTCCGAGAAGGCCTTGGAGCTGGCCGACGATGTGGTCTACATCTCCCAGTTCGGATCGGTGCGCTCCATCAACGCCGGGGCTGCGGCTGCCGTGGCCATGCACTCCTGGATCTGCCAGCACGCGGAGGTGGCGGGGCCATGATTGTCATCGACGCGCTGACCAAGCGCTTCGGCTCCCGCAAGGCACTGAACCGTGTCTCCTTCACGGCCAGGGACGGTCGGGTGACCGGTTTTGTGGGGCCTAAAGGCGCCGGCAAGTCGACCACGCTGCGCATTGCTCTGGGGCTGGTTCGCCCTGATGCAGGAAAGGCCCTGTTCGATGGCCAGCCTTTCGTCCGGCTCTCATCGCCCATGCGGACAGCAGGCGCGGTACTGAATCCACGCAACGCCCATCCTGCCTGCAAGGCCAGGGACCACCTGCTGGCCCTGGCCGCAGTCAATGGCATTGATCGACGTCGGGTGGACCAGGTGCTTGAGATGGTAGGCCTGCAATCGGTCGCCGACAGGTCGACGGGATCCCTTTCTCTGGGGATGAGTCAGCGGCTGGCCCTGGCCGCTGCCCTGCTGGGTGAACCGCACAACCTGGTTCTGGATGATCCCCTTGATGGTCTGGATCCGGGTGGAGCCGAGCGAGTGAGGGACATTTGGCGCGGTCTTGCCTCACAGGGCAGGGCAGTCCTCCTGAGCTCCCGTAAGATCAACGAGGTGGCTCAAATCGCCGACGATCTGGTCATCATCGCCAAGGGAAGGATCCTGGAGAGAACGACAGTGGCCCGATTCATTGGCGAGCACTCCCGTGACTCCATCTATGCGGTGACCCCACAGCCGGATCAGTTAAAGGCCGCCCTGGCCACGGCTGCCGGAATCAGCGTCACCCGTCTGCCGCCAGACGAGAGCTGTCCGCCCGATGCCGCCCGCTTCCGCATCCAGGGCGCGCCCCTGGCTTCGACGGCCTCGATTCTGGCCCAGGAGGGTGTGGTTCTCTACGACTTCCAGCCGGAGGAAGTTTCCTTGGAACAGGCCTACAAGGACATCATCCACGGCAGAGGGGATATGCGACCATGAGTGCCGACAATGGCCGTCGAGTCCGGCGGAGTCGGCGAGAAGTACCCGCAGGACCTGATAACGCAACCCCACGGCATGGCTCCGCCTTCACTCGGCTGCGTCGGACCTCGGGGCTGTCCTTCCTGGATTCGCGTCGCCCGTCCGGTCAGCTGACCCTTTTCGGGGCGGTCCGAGGGGAGCTGCGCAAGATACTCTCCCTACGATCTACCTGGGTCCTCCTCCTGATCGTCATGCTGTTACAGCCATTGAGCACCGGCCTGATGGCCTGTGCGACCCGGGTCCTGGCTGGCCCGGGTTGGCAGAGCAATCACCTTCCGGATCACCTGCTGCCTGCCTCCGGTGACGTTTTCCGGTCGGCCATCGCATCGGGCCTTTTCCCGGCCATGGTCGTGGCGGGCATGCTGGGGGTTCTGGTCCTTACGCGTGAGTTTTCCGGAGCCACCATTGAGAGCACGCTGACGGCCAATCCTCGTCGGGGCATGGTCCTGATGGCCAAGGGTCTTGCCTTGGCCTTATTGACTTGGTTGGCGGCACAGATAGGCCTGCTGCTCAGCTGGATCCTGACGACACTGCTTCTGTCGGGCGGATCGGGGGCCTTGCCTGCCTACAAGCCCGGGCTGGTCCTGATTGATTTGCTGGGTGGCCCGCTCATGGTGGTCCTCTTTGCTTTGATGGCCCTGGGTCTGGGGGCCGTGAGCCGCTCCAAGGCTGGTGGGATCGGCCTGTTCCTGGGGCTGACCGTGATTCTGCCATTGATTCTGGGACTCCTGGCGGGTTTGGTCCCTCATGCCGACTGGCTGCAGATTCCCTTCAGCCTGACCCCAACCAGCCTGCTGAGCACCTTCCTTTCAGGTCTGGGCCAGGCAGCAGGTGCAGGCATAGGATGGTGGCCCACCTGGTGGCAGTCGGGCCTGATCATGATGGTCTGGACGGCTCTATGCTGTGCTCTGGGAACCCTGGTCTTTAGGCGCGCAGACATCGGTTGACCCTGTCTTCTGCGTGTCATAGAGCACCCATATGATAAGTAGTATGCCAACTTTTACACGTGAAGAGATCAAGCACTTGGGCGATTTGGCCCGGATTGCTTTGACCGATCAGGAGGCTGACCGCCTCAAGGGCGAACTCAACGTGATCGCCGATTCCATTACCAAGGTTCAGGAGGTGGCCGGCGACGACGTGCCCCCCACTGCCAATCCCATTCCTCTGGAGGCCTACCTGCGTCCCGATGAGGCTGAGGAACCACTGACCCAGGAGGCTGCTCTCTCGGGGGCACCGGTCACCGAGTCGGGCATGTTTGTGGCCCCGCGCATTCTGGGTGAGGAGTGAGACGATGAGCGCACAGGAAGAATTGGTCAAGCAATCCGCCTCCGACATGGCCGCACAGCTGCGGTCGGGGCAGGTCTCCAGCCGCGAGCTGGTCCAGGCTCATCTGGATGTGATCGAAGCCGCCGAGCCCAGCATTGATGCGTTTTTGCAGGTGAGCGCCGATCAGGCCCTGGAACAGGCTGACGCCTTCGACCAGCGTCTGGCCCATGACGGCGCCGAGGGGCTGCCGGAACTGGCCGGCGTTCCCATTGCCATCAAGGACATGATCGTCACCAAGGGCATTCCCACGACGGCCGCATCCAAGATCCTCGAGGGATGGGTGCCGCCTTACGATGCCACCGTCATCAAGAAACTCAAGACCGCAGGGATGCCCATTCTGGGCAAGACCAACCTGGATGAGTTCGCCCAGGGATCCTCCACTGAGCACTCGGCCTTCAAGCCCACACACAACCCCTGGGACACCGAGCGGGTCCCGGGCGGCTCGGGCGGCGGCTCGGCCTCGGCAGTCGGCGCCTTTGAGGCCCCTCTGGCTCTGGGCACCGACACCGGCGGGTCCATTCGCCAGCCCGGATCACTGACCGGCACCGTGGGCGTCAAACCTACCTATGGCGGTGTCTCCAGGTTCGGGGCCATCGCCATGGCCTCCTCCCTGGATCAGATTGGTCCGGTCTCCAGGACCGTGCTGGATGCGGCCCTGCTGCAGGAGGTCATCGGTGGCTATGACCGCCGAGACTCCACATCAATTCCCAAGCCGGTTCCCCCTCTGGTCCAGGCCGCTCGTCAAGGTCAGAATCGCGATTTGAAGGGCCTCAAGGTGGGGCTGGTCAAGGAGTTGGGCGGCGAGGGCTACCAGCCCGGCGTCGAGGCCCGCTTCAACGAGGCCGTCTCGTTGCTGGAGTCCATGGGCGCCGAGGTGGTCCAGGTCTCCTGCCCGCACTTCCCCTATGCGCTGGCCGCCTACTACATCATCATGCCTTCCGAGGTCTCCTCCAACCTGGCCCGTTACGACGGCATGCGCTACGGACTGCGGGTCATGCCCCCCGAAGGCGTCCCACAGACGGCTGCCAACATGATGGCTGCCACCCGTGAGGCCGGGTTCGGCGACGAGGTCAAGCGCAGGATCATCCTGGGCATCTACGCCCTGTCCGCCGGGTACTACGACGCCTGGTACGGCTCGGCCCAGAAGGTTCGCACCCTGGTCATCCGCGACTTCGAGAAGGCCTTTGAACAGGCCGACGTCCTGGTCTCGCCGACTTCGCCGACCACGGCCTTCCGCTTTGGCGAGAAGATGGACGACCCGCTGGCCATGTACCTGAACGACGTGGCCACCATTCCGGCTAATCTGGCCGGCACTCCGGCCATGTCGATTCCCGCTGGGCTCAGCGACGACGGGCTGCCTGTCGGCTTCCAGTTCTTCGCCCCCCAAATGCGTGATGAGGTCATGTACCGGCCTGCCGCAGCTCTTGAGGCGGCCCTGGAGGAGCAGTGGGGCGGGCCCATTTCCAAGAAGCTGTCCACCCCCTGGCTGGATGGCCTGGCTCAGGGATCGACCAAGTAGGCATCGGAAGGAAACGGAATCACAATGGCTGAAAAACTTATGAAGTACGCCGATGCCGTGGCCAAGTACGACCCGGTGTTCGGCCTGGAGGTCCATGTCGAGCTCTGCACCAACACCAAGCTCTTCTGCCCGGCCCATATCGAGTTCGGCGGCGAGCCCAACACCCAGCTGACCCCGGTCTCCCTGGGCCTGCCCGGCAGTCTGCCCGTGGTCAACAAGACCGCCATCGACTATGCGGTCAAACTGGGCCTGGCCCTGCACTGCAAGGTCAACGAGTGGAGCCAGTTCGCCAGGAAGAACTACTTCTACCCGGACATGCCGCGCGACTACCAGATCTCCCAGTACGACAAGCCCCTGAATGGCGAGGGCTACCTGGATGTGGAGCTGGACGACGGCAGCATCTTCCGTGTGCCCATCGAGCGGGCCCATGTGGAGGACGACGCCGGCAAGAACACGCACGTGGGCGGGGCCGATGGCCGTATCGAAGGCGCCGACCACTCCCTGGTGGACTACAACCGTGCCGGTGTCCCCCTGGTCGAGATCGTGACCAAGCCCATCGAGGGCGCCGGGGCACGCACCCCCGAGGTGGCAGGGGCCTATGTCCGGGCCATCAGAGACATCGTCCGGGCCCTGGGCATCTCCCACGCCCGGATGGAGCAGGGCAACATGCGTGCCGACGTCAACGTCTCCCTGCACGCCGGGCCGGACGCCCCTCTGGGAACCCGGTCGGAGACCAAGAATGTCAACACCTTCAAGGGCATCGAGAAGACCCTGACCTACGAGATCCGCCGACAGGCGGCCCTGCTGGAGTCCGGTGGGGAGGTGCTGCAGGAGACCCGCCACTGGGACGAGTCCACACAGACCACTGCGGGCGGCCGGGTCAAGTCCGATGCCAACGATTACCGGTACTTCCCCGATCCTGACCTGGTCATGGTCCATGTGACCAAGGATCATATCGAGGAGCTCAGGGCCCAGATGCCTGAGATGCCGCGCGAACGCCGCGCCCGTCTCAAGAAGGAGTGGGACTTCACCGACCGGCAGATGCAGGACGCGGTCAACGCCGATGCCGTGGACCTGATCGAGGATACGGTCAAGGCCGGCGCCACGGCTGCCGGAGCCCGCAAGTGGTGGCTGGGCGAGATCTCCCGCGAAGCCAACGCCCGTGGGGTCAGCCTGCAGGAGCTGCCCATTTCGGCTCAGGATGTCGCTGATGTGGAGCAGCTGATCGCTGACGGCAAGCTCAATGACAAGCTGGCCAAGCAGACCGTCTCCGGCGTGTTGGCAGGCGAGGGCAAGCCGGCCGAGGTCGTCAAGAAGCACGGCTACCAGGTGGTTTCGGATGACGGGGCCCTGGACGCAGCCGTCGATCAGGCCCTCAAGGACAACCCGGACATCGTGGCCAAGCTCAAGGGCGGCAATATGAAGCCCATGGGCGCTATTATCGGAGCGGTCATGCGGGCCACCAAGGGTCAGGCCGATGCCAAGGCGGTCAGCAAGATCGTCATGGAGCGCATCGCCAAGTCCTGACCGCGCCCGGTCCGCCGGACCGGTCCCATCGGGTTCGGACCGGCGGACTGCCTGGCTTCTCATGGTTTTCCCAGGGGCGAGGGATTACAATTGATTGCCATCGCAAGGTGGCGATCATGGAGGTGACGTGATGTCTATGAGCGGCAGGGGCAATGACCGACCGCAAACGCAATCCGAGGGATCCGAAGACGCGGCGAACAGACAGCTGCCAGACCGGATTGAGATTCCCTACATCCGGGGCGAAATGTTGCACCTGCGGCCGGCCGTCATCGCTGATCTGACGGCGATGGACCAGCTGGAGGCCTTCTACAATTCCACCGGAATCACCGGTAAGGGGCCCAGTGCCGAACGAGCCGTGGTCAACGCTTGGGTGCGACGGTCGGTGGCCTGGTCCAAGGGTCTGGCTGCCCGTGATTCGGGCGTGGGCGATCCAGAGTCCCGTCGCACCCTGGCCTGGGCCATGGTCACTGATGCGGATACCGACCAGGACGGCTCGCCCGATGCTGATGCCACCAAGGGGGTCATCGGCATGATCTTCCTGATCGACGTGGACGGCTGGTCCCGTTCGGCCAGGATCCAGGTGGTCCTGGGCAGGCACTTCCGCGGACGTGGCTACTCCCGGGATGCCATGCCCAGAATCATGACCTACGGATACGCGGCTGCTCCTACAGGGCTGGGCCTGCACCGGATCTGGGTGGCCGTGCCGGAGAAGAACACACGCTCAATCTCCGTCTACCAGTCCCTGGGATTCATGATCTCGGGCACCTCCCGTGATGCGCTCTGGGATGCCGAGAACGGCAAGTATCAGGATCAGATCGTCATGGACGCCCTGGTCGACGAGTACGATCCCATCCGTTCTTTGAATGCTTTCGGCATGCATGTCATCCGCGAAAACCCCGGTGTGGCTGAAGCCCTTGTTGCACATGGATATGCAGCGGATGAGGATGGTGGTATCAGCGAAGCAAAGTCCAAAGAGTCCACCTCGGCATCTCAGGATTCGCAGACGTCAAGCGAACAGATCGGTTTGGCCCCGAAGAGTGGTTCACATTCAGGAAAATCTGCTGGAGGCCACGCAGGACCCAACGGCAGGAATGACAAGACGGCGGGCCCTGGTCAGACGGACGCCAAGGATGCGGGGAGGAAGTCCGGTTCCGAAGAACCCGTTGCCGAGCGGTCTGGCGAGGAGCATACAGCGTCGGATTGGGCCTACGGGTCGGCTGAGGCCAAGCGATCCAAGCGTGCCTGGTGGCGTACGCTTGGCCATGGCCGTGATCGCGCGAATGGAGGTAGTCGATGAGTGCTGAGGATCTCGACAACTACGAGACCAACGCCGAGCTGGCCTTGTATCGCGAGTATCGGGACGTGATCAAGCTGTTCACCTACGTTGTCGAGACCGAACGGCGGTTCTACCTGGCCAACAAGGTGGACTTCAACGTCCGATCCGCTGGGCAGGACGTCTACTTTGACGTTCGACTGACCGATGCCTGGGTCTGGGATGTCTACCGGTCCAGCCGGTTTGTCAAGAACGTCCGGATCGTCACTTTCAAGGACGTCAATGTGGAGGAAGTGCAGAAGACGGACATCGATATCCCTGACTCGCTGGGCTAAACAGTGCGCAGGGGCGAGCATCATCACGTCTGCACCACGCAATGGCGGGAATTCGTGTGGGAAGTCGCTCGGTAGCATCTGACTGGGGACGGGCCGGGTACAGTGGTGATGATTTCATACGGTTTTCAGGAGGTTGGCATGGAGCGCAAGCAGTCCGTGATCGTCATCGGCGGAGGGCCCGCCGGCTTGACAGCGGCATGGGAACTGGTCAAGGACGGCGGCGACGAGCGCTATGACGTCACTGTGCTGGAGGCCACTGATGCCTTTGGCGGCATCTCCCGCACAGTTCGGCACAACGGCAATCGCATGGACATTGGTGGACACCGGTTCTTCTCCAAGGACGACCGGATCATGGACTGGTGGAAGGAGGTCCTGCCACTGCAAGGCGCGCCCTCCTATGACGACAAAAAACTTGGCCGCCACCACGACCTGGAGCCCGGCGGCCCCGACCCGGAGAAGACCGACCGGGTCATGCTCAAGCGTCATCGTGTCTCCAGGATTTACTGGAACCACCATTTCTTCGACTATCCCATCTCTTTGACGCTCAACACACTCAGGGCCATGGGCTTCAAGCTGACCATGCAGGCCGGATTCAGCTACCTGAAGTCCGTCGTCCACAAGCTGCCTGAGGACAACCTGGAGAACTTCTACATCAACCGCTTCGGCCGCAAGCTCTACTCCATGTTCTTCGAGGGCTATACCGAAAAGCTCTGGGGACGCCATCCCCGCGAGATCAGCGCCGACTGGGGCGCCCAGAGGGTCAAGGGACTCAGCATCATGGGCGTGCTCAAGAACGCCTTCCAGAAGCTGCTGCCCAAGAAGCGCGACGCTCATCAGGTCGAGACCAGCCTGATCGAGGAGTTCTGGTACCCCAAGCTTGGTCCAGGGCAGCTCTGGGAGACCGTGGAGCGTCGCAATGTGGAGCATGGAGTCCACGTGATCACCGATGCCCGTGTGATCGGACTGACCCAGAGCGATGGCCACATGACCGGTGTGATCTATCGCAATGCTGATGGCAAGGAGGTGACCCTGAAGGCTGACCAGATCATCTCCTCCATGCCCATCAAGGACCTGGTGGAGGCCATTGCCCACGAGGAGCCCTCCACTGACAAGGAGATGGTCAGGGTGGCTCAGGGCCTGCCTTACCGCGACTTCGTGACCGTTGGCCTGTTGGTCCGCCACCTGCGCATCCGCAACACCACCTCCATCAAGACCCTGGGCGACCCGCCCATCGTTCCCGACTGCTGGATCTATGTGCAGGATCCCGGCTACAAGATGGGCCGCATCCAGATTTTCAACAACTGGAGCCCCTACATGGTCAAGAACGTGGACGGCACTGTCTGGATCGGCCTGGAGTACTTCTGCAAGGAGGGTGATGACTTCTGGAACATGAGCGATCAGGAGACGACTGACTTCGCCATCAAGGAGCTGACCCGGATGGGCATCATCAACGGACCTGCCGACGTGCTGGACTCGCACCGGGAGCGGGTGGTCAAGGCCTACCCGGCCTACTTCGATACCTACGCCCAGATGCCCGAGCTGGTCAAATGGCTGGACTCCTTCGGCAACCTCTACTGCGTGGGCCGCAACGGGCAGCATCACTACAACAACCAGGACCACTCCATGGCCACATCCATGGAAGCCGTGGCCAACATCAAATCGGGGCGTACTGACAAGACCAACGTCTGGAACGTCAACACCGAGAAGTCCTATCACGAGGAGAAGTAGACAGACCTCTACCTTCGTTTCCCTTCAAGCCTCCGACTGCAGGGTCGGGGGCTTTGTCATTTACGACAGGGCGATGGCTGGTGGCTTCAAGGGCAGGCCGAGAAGCTGCGAGAAGAAGGACACGCTCTCGCGGACACGTTGGCGGACCACCTCTCTGATTTGCGGGTTTCCGGCGGCTCCTCTGCCGTTGCTGACGATGGACGAGAGCCCGTCGGCCATCAGCCAGGCCACAGTGCGGGTGCCGGCTGTTTGGATCAGCTGGGTCTGCGGCAGGTCGCCCCGATCCAGCCAGCGGTCCAGGGCCTTGGACAAAGGGTCGATGATCTGCCTGACGAAGCCCTCCATCACATTGCTGTTGGTGCTCAGGTAGTTGTACCAGTTGGCCTTATCAGCGAAGATGACGTCCATCTTCCAGATGGCCCTTACCAGATGCGGACAGATGTCGTCCAGCGCCTCTTGAACGCTCAGGTCAGGATTCTGCAGAATGTCGACCACATTGTCCACGTAGGAGGCCAGGTAGGTGCGCACGCAGGCATCTATCAGGTCGTCCTTGGATTTGAAGTAGTAATAGAAAACGCTCATTCCTACGCCCTTGCCGTGGTTCATGGCACGGATTACGTCACGCAGGGATGTGTTTGCAGCGCCTTTCCGGTCAAAGACCCGCATGGCGGTGGTTACGAATTCGCTCCGCCGTTGTTCACGCAGAGATGATCGGTCAGTCATATGCCCAGTCTAAAGGTTTACCTGTGATTTCTGGACACGCAGGTCGGTTCTTGCACCGGTCGTGCACTCGTTGTAGGCTTATGGAAGTTCGACAAGCCGAGTCGGCATCGAATTTTCATGAGCGGTACCCCCGCACTATTCTCAAGCTATTTGCCTAGCCTAAGTAGGCATAGCGAAGGAAAGGCATTACAACAGTGGCAACAAGCCAAGATATTCATTCCATGAAGCTGCCCGAACTCAAGGAACTGGCCAGGCAGCTGGGGTTGCGCGGTATTTCCGGCATGCGCAAGCCTGTCCTGATCGAGACGATCGAGGCGGCACGCTCGGGCGGCAAGGCCCCTGAGGGAGTAACCGTTGGTAAGCCCAAGGCTGCGGCCGCCGTGGCCAAGGGGGGCCAGGCCACCGATCAGCAGCAGCCGACGAAGCAGGAGACGGACTCCTCCGCGGAAGGCGGACAGGAGACCACGGATACCAAGGGATCGGAGGAATCCAAGGACGATCGTCCTGTCGGAGACCTCTTCGATGTTTTGGGTATTGACGATCATAAGAGCGGTCATAGCGAGCACCGGACCCGCTTCCCCCATACGGTGGCCGACGAGGAGAACGTGGTCATATCCCGTCGCCGTCACCGCAGCACGGATTCATCCCGAGGCTCTCACTCCAACCGTGGCCGGAACGAGCATGAGCATGATGAGGAGCGCGCAGGCTCCGGCTCCGGTTCTGTGCGCAATTTGGACGACATTCTGGCGGCTCTGCCCTCACGGAATGACCGGCCCCGTCGGCGCAGCTACGAGGATCGCGGCGAGGAAGGGCGTGACTACCGTCATAACGGCTATGACCGCCGAAACCGGGGCGATCGTAATGACCGCAACGATCGCAACGACCGACGCAACCGTAACAACCATCGCAGCAGCGGCCGGGATCGTGACTATGAGCCCAGGGAGAACTTCAAGCCCGAGGACCTGGTCCCCGTGGCAGGCATTGTGGATGTGCTGGACTCCTACGCCTTCGTGCGCACTTCCGGCTACCTGCCCGGCCCCAACGACGTCTACATCTCCATGGGCCAGGTCAAGAAGTACGGCCTGCGCAAGGGTGATGCCGTGCACGGTTCCATCCGTCCCCCCCGCGAGGGCGAGCACCGCAATCAGCGGCAGAAGTTCGTTCCTCTGCAGGCCATCGATACCATCAACGGTATGAGCGTGGAGGACGCTGCAGGACGGCCCCACTTCAACAAGCTGACCCCCCTCTACCCGCAGGAGCGCATGCGGATGGAGACCCAGCCCAAGAACATCACCGGTCGTCTGATCGACATCGTCGCCCCCATCGGCAAGGGTCAGCGCGGTCTGATCGTTTCGCCGCCCAAGGCCGGCAAGACTCTGACCCTGCAGTCCATCGCCAACTCCATCACCGCCAACAACCCTGAGGTGCACCTGATGGTGGTCCTGGTGGACGAGCGGCCCGAGGAGGTCACGGACATGGAGCGCACGGTCCAGGGCGAGGTCATCTCCTCCACCTTCGACCGCCCTGCCAGCGATCACACCACTGTGGCCGAGCTGGCCATCGAACGGGCCAAGCGCCTGGTTGAGCTGGGGCAGGATGTGGTGGTCCTTCTGGATTCCATGACCCGCCTGGCCCGCGCATACAACATCTCGGCTCCCGCCTCCGGACGTATCCTCTCCGGCGGTGTGGACGCGCAAGCCCTCTATCCGCCTAAGCGCTTCTTCGGCGCCGCCCGCAACATCGAGAACGGCGGCTCCCTGACCATCATCTCCTCGGCCCTGGTGGAAACCGGGTCCAAGATGGATGAGGTCATCTTCGAGGAGTTCAAGGGCACCGGCAACATGGAGCTGAGGCTGACCAGGGATCTGGCCGATAAGCGCATGTTCCCCGCCATCGACATCAACGCCTCCGGCACCCGGCGTGAGGAGCTGATCACCGCGCCCGAGGAGCTGGCCGTGGTCTACCGGCTGCGTCGCCTCCTGGGTGGCATGGAGACCGAGCAGGCCTATCAGACCCTGGTGCCCAGGCTGAAGAAGACCGCCACCAACCGGGACTTCCTGGCGGCCATCAACCAGTCCATGCTGGCGCAGAAGTGACTCGGGTCTGACGCCTGACATGTTTATTGGGCCCCATCCGCGATTCAGTTCGTGGATAGGGCCCAATGCATAAGCAGTGGCGAAACAAGACAGCTGTTTAGGGCGATGATCTACTCGAAGCCTGTCAGCCCAGGTTTTTTCATAGTGTCGTCCCTGCCCCTGTCATGCTGCCATTTTGTTCTCCCGCCGATGGAATCTGGCAGCCATGGCGGCTCCCATGCCCAGCAGGCCAGCTATGATCAGCAGAATCACGCCAGTGCTGCCGGTCAGGGGCAGGACGGCCAACTGGTCGTAGGTGTAGGGCAGGGTCTGATCCTTTTGATCCACGCCTACCAGGCTCCATTGAATGACGGTATCCACCTGCCCGGGCCTGTAACGAGGAGTGATTGCCAACCAGGTGCCGTTCTGATACTGCGGGGTTCCCTCTGTAGCCAGTCCGGCGAAGGTGACCGTCTTAACCAGGCTTCTGATCACAACAGCCTGTGGAGTCTTGCTGTTCAGGTCCGGTCCGGATTGGTCGTCGCCCAGTTGGCCGGCATCGTCGGCACCCCATCCGTAGGCCAGGCCGTCGGAGCCTAGGGCCAGTGAGCTCGGGTCGCCCGTGCTGACGGCTGTGAAACTGAAATCTGCAGGCGTGTCCTCGGGCTTGGCCAAGGATGTTGGGTCTGAGCCTTCTGCGGCATTGCTCCAGGTCAGGATCTGTCCATCGGAGCCCAGGGCGGAGGCTGCTCCGGTGCCGGCGCTGATCTGCGTGATGGCAAACCCCGTCGGCAGTCCGTCGGGAAGGGTCAATAGGGCAGGGGTTTTCTTGTTCTCGCCCTTGACCTGTCCCCAAGCCCAAATGCGTCCTTGGGAATCCAGGGCCAGAGCCTGGTGGTCTCCGGCGCTGATGGCGCTCATCTCGCCCGTCAGTCCTTGAACGGCAGACGGTGTGGGGTTGGCGCCGTCGGCATTGACCGGCAGGCTGGGATCGCCCAGCTGGCCGGAATCATTGGTGCCCCAGGCGTAGACTTGTCCATCCACGGTCATGGCCAGTGAATACCGGCTTCCGGCGCTGATTGCCGTTATGGTCGTCGGGATTCCGGTCACCATGGCAGGGCTGGTTCGCCCGTCTGGCGAGACGGTATCGCCACCGGCGTTATCCAGGCCCAGCTGCCCGTACTGGTTGGCACCCCAGGACCAGACTCGTCCCTGGGAATCCAGAGCCAAGGCATGTCCGCCGCCTGCACTGATGGACCGGATCTTGGCCGGCAGGCCGGGTACAAGGTGGGGCCGGCTTTGGGCATTCAGGGTGGAGTCGCCCAGCTGGCCGACATCGTTGTTGCCCCAGGCATAGACCTTTCCATCGGATCCTAGAGCGAGGCCATAGTCGCGGCCCGCGCTGACCTGGGTGAAGACGAAGCTGGCTTCCGCTTTCTCGGGCATGTCCACTCGGACCGGCATGGTGCTGGTGCCGCCCTTGGCGATGTTCGCGTTGCCCAGCTGGCTGCTGTTGTTCTTGCCCCAGGCGTAGGCCTTCCCGTCGGATCCCAGGGCCAGGGACCAGTGGGAACCGGCACTGACCTGGCTGAAGCGAATGCCCCGCAGGGCTGGCGGCGTCAGGGTGACCTTCGTTCCGCCCATCTCGGTTCCATGGTCTGGTGTCATGGTCCAGTTCTGACTCTCAGGGCTCCAGTGGGCCTTGAGCGTCATGGAACTGGTGACTGGCTTGGAGAAGTCGTAGGCGGTCTTGCCTAGGAACCAGCCATCGAAGCGATAGCCGGCCTTGGTCGGGTCAGCACTTGGGCGGATTGCCCGCTCTCCCGCTTCCAGACTCTGGCTGGGAGGCGCTGGTGAATCGCTCTCCGACTGGAAGGTTACGGTCACCCCGCGCGCCAGGTAGCGGAAGGGCAGGTGGACCAGGGTCTGTTCTTGATCGTTCAAGGTCCATGTCAGGGCCACATCCACTAGCCCTGGGGCGTGCGGCGGGGTGGTGGCCGTCCAGGTCCCGTTCTTTTGCGCCTGCATTCCGGTGGTGATATCCGTAGTGTCGAATTGGAGTCCAGTCAGTTTTGCCGGCCAGGGGAAGGCGACCGCGGAGGGTCGGCTATGGCCGGCATCACCGCTAGTGCCTTGACCCAGCTGGCCCTCGTCGTCACGTCCCCAGCTGTAGGTCAGGCCGTCGTCGCAGATAGCCAGGTTAAAATCCTCGCCAGCGTCGATACTGATCCAGTGTCGGCCGGCAAGGTTCGGATCCTCCAAGCGTTCCGGAGTGGTCTGGGGGCTGTCTGCTGCGGAGGTTTTGCCGTCGCCCATCTGTCCGTAGCTATTGTCGCCCCAGGTCCAGATATTGCCATTGGAATCCAGAGCTATGGCATGGTTGGAACCGTAATGGCAGCCACCAGCGATGGCGGTGATTCTGGTCCCCTGGGGGAAGCTGACCTGGACGGGGTCTTTGAACACCTCGGTCTTGCTTGCGCTTGACCCGTTGCCGATCTGGCCGTTTTCGTTCATCCCCCAGGTCCAGACCCTTCCCTGGTCATCCAGGGCCAGAGTGTTTTCGAAGCCGTCTGCGATGGCCACCACATGGACCTTGTCAAGGCCGTGGATCTTGATCGGCGTATAGTTTCCTACGACCGCGCCGGCGGATGGATCCAACTGGTGGTAAAGGTTGCTTCCCCATGACCATACCGTGCCAGCGTCATCCAGAGCTGTTGAGTAGTTCATTCCTGCCTGCACAGCTATGATTTTGTGGTTCTTATCGAATCCCTGGATGAGGCTGGGCGTGGAGTCGCATATGCCGTCGCACTTATGGCGGCCGGTTTCTCCTTCACTGCAGGTTCCCCAGCCATAGACGTTGCCATCCGATCCTATGGCCAGGGTGTGATTGTGACTGCCGGTGACGGCCTTGTAGGTGAATCCGGCCGGCGCTCCTTCAGGCAGCATCACCTTGACCGGGTATTCCGAATAGTTATGCATGCCGCTGTCAGCCACATTAGGGTTGCCCAAGGTCTTCAGATAGTTGTATCCCCAGGACCAGAGGGTGCCATGGTTGTCCAGGGCCATGCTGAAGAACCGACCAGCGTTGACGCTGACGAACCGAAAATCCTTGTCATTGCGGACTTCTTCGGGCCGGGGCACCCTTATGGGCGTTGACTTGTTGACAACAGTGCCATCGCCCAGCTGAGCACCAGCATTATAGCCCCAGGCATAGACGTTGCCATCCGATCCCAAAGCCAGTGAGAACCGGATGCCTGCACTGACCTGGCTGAAACGGACACCGGAGGGCGGGGGCGGGGTAAGGGTCACTCCGGTGCCTCCTGATTCTGGTCCCTCTTGCGGCTGCATGGTCCAGGTCTGGTCGGCCCGGGCCCACTTGGCTTTCAGGGTCAGGTCTGTGTGCACAGGAGCGGAGAAGTCGTAAGCGACCTTGCCTGCGAACCAACCTTCGAGAACGAATCCTCGGCGGGTGGGTTCAGGACTGGGGCGCGCAACCTGGGCGCCATCGGCCACAGTCGAAGTTGTCGGAGCCACGGACTGCATGTTGTAGTCGAAAGTGACCGTGTGGCTGGTGGCATTCGATGGGGAAGAGGCGGTTGAGGTCGGCTCCGGGGAACCTGCGGTGCCGGGCGAAGGCGAGGACGGCGAGGTGGGCGATGTGCTGGCAGCAGGCGCTGATTGTCCTGTTGCCGTCGCACGAGAGCCATTGGCCAGGGTGGGAATGCCGGATGGCGATGATGACGGACCGGGGGAAACCGAAGGAATCTGTCCGGGGGTATTGGCTCCAGTACCAATTGCCCCAGTTCCCTGAGTTGCGACTGCGGTCCCATTGGATTCCGGCGCTGCCTGGCCAAACTGCAGGCCGAGCATGCTGCAGGCGACCAGGACGCAGCATAGACTGACGAGCACTGTGACGCGACGACTACGTACCATCTTCATGTGAAGGCATCCTCCCCCATGCGTCCGGCACTTGTATAGGCAGGTGTAGGCGAACGAGACTCTCCCCAAGAGTCAATAATTCCATCCACTACAATAACACCAGTGCCAAAGTGGAGAGGGGCCCGGCATAGTCGCCTGGAGCGTTTGATTAGACTGGTATTTCATGAGCTCTGAGAAGACGGAAACAGTGATTGATGACCAGGCGCGGAGTGGGGGTCCCCAGGCCCAGGCCGCCCGCCAGGTTGAGGAACTGCGTGCCGATGTGGACACCATCGATGCCGCCGTTGTCGCCATGCTTGCCGAACGGTTCCGGGTGACCCACCGAATTGGGTTGCTCAAGGCGCAGGCAGGATTCGCTTCGGCGGATATGCACCGGGAGAGCACACAGATAGCTGCCTTGCGAGATAAGGCTGATGATTACGGGCTGGATCCTGATCTGGCCGAGGCCTACCTGCATCTGGTGGCCGACACCGCCAAGCGCGACCACGAACGGCTGGCCGGCCAGACCAACTTACGCTGAGGAAATCCGTCGTAGTTTCATGGCCGACGTCCCGTGTCAACTCCTATGCCGTCGGCCATGAAATTTCAGCGCGTGCTTGCTGGAGCCTGATGGGCTGTTTCCAGGTAATGTTGCCTCGCTGCCAGGACTGTCACCGTCACGAAAAGTCCTACAAGCAGTATGACGAGCAGACCCTGGCTGCCGGTCAGGGGCAGAATATCCCTGTAGGTAAAGGGCAGGTTCTCGGTATGAGGATTGCCCTGGCCCACATTCCAAGTGATGTTGACTGTTGTTTGGCCTGCCTTGAAGGCTGGGGTATAGAAGGTCCAGGTATTCCATGATCCCCATGTGTCGGCTGTGCTGCTCCGGGTCAGTTCAAGAACTGATGCAGTATGCGGATCCGTGCCGACTGTGGCCGAGCTGATGGTCAATTGCGGCGGGCAGACCAAGGTGGCCGCCTTGACTGAGTCGCTGTCCAAATTGGTGCCGAGCTGCTTGCCGCCATTGTCACCCCAACCGTAGGCCATGCCGTCGGAGTCGATGGCCAGGACTTGGCGCTCGCCTGCACTTATCTGTATGGTGCTACCGTCCTTGCTCACCAAAATGGGGGATGTGCTGATGGATCCTGAGATGGAGACATTGCCCAGGGCGTTTTGACCGTTGTTTCCCCAGGTGTAGATTCGCCCTTTGTCGTCGATTCCTGCGCAGAACCATCCTCCGGCGCTGATCTCGGTGGGTTTGAATCCATCGCTGCCTCCGTCGGGATCGGCCACCGGGGTTGGTATTGCGGCATCATTGGTGTCTCCGGTACCCAGTCGCCCATCGGTATTCGCACCCCAAGCATAGGCTTTGCCGTCTCTGCCAATGGCCAGGGAGTGCGAGCCTCCTGCGCTGACCTGAGTGGCGAAGAATCCCATTGACCCGTCCTCATATTGCACGGGTGACGATACCGACACAGGAGTGGCCTGTGAGGATTTGGCATTGTTGCCCAGTCTACCGCTGTCGCCGTATCCCCAGGCGTAGGTTTGCCCGCTTATGCCGATAATCAGAGAGTGCTGATATCCCGCACTGACCTGTCTAGCCTGGAATCCAGGACTGGTGGCGCTTGCGTTGACAGCTACAGGGGCAGGGGCGTTCCCGCTCGTGTTGCCGTCGCCCACCTGTCCGCCGTTGCTCCTGTCTCCCCAGGCGTAGACCTGATGATCCTTGCCGATGGCCAGGGAATGATAGCCTCCTGCACTTACCTGGGTGTAGGCAAAGTCAGTACCTGCGTCGGATGGCTTCTTCACTTGGACGGGCGTCGTGTTGGTGCCGCCTGCGGTGCCCTTGCCGAGCTGCCCCCTGCCGTTGTCTCCCCAGGCGTAAGCATTGCCGTCACTGCCGAGGGCCAACGAGAATCCATATCCAGCACTTACCTGGGTGTAGGCGAAGTCGGTACCTGCGTCGGATGGTTTCTTCACTTGGACGGGCGTCTTGCTGCTGTCCTTGCTGCCGTTACCGAGCTGTCCCGTGCTGTTGTTTCCCCAGGCGTAGGCATTGCCGTCGCTGCCGACAGCCAAGGAATGGTTTTTGCCTGTGCTGACCTGGGCGAAGCGGATGCCGCGCTGCGAGGGCGGAGTGATGGTGACCTGGTATCCGCCAGTGGACGGACTGACGGTTGGGTCGACGGTCATTTGAGTCGAAAGCGTCCAGTGCGCGACCAGGGTCAACGGGTCCGTTACCGGCTTGCCGAAGTCGTAGGCAACATTTGAACTGCCGTCAGCCGCTTTGACGAACCACCCGTCGAACAGGAAGCCCGTCTTGGCCACGGTCTGTCGGGGTACCAATTCGCCTTCCTCGATGTCTTTGCTTGTCCATGCAGCTCCAGTACCTCCCTCAGGGTCAAGCGTTATGCGTTTCTTGGTCCGATCGAAGGTGTAGTCGAACTGCTGTGTCTGCCTTGAGTCTCCGGTATCGTCGGCAATAGTCCATGTGATGGTGAAGCTGGAGGGGCCGTACGGGTACGCGGGCGTGACAAAGGTCCAATCCTGGTTTGCATCCCAGGTGTCTTTGCCTGTCTGGGTCAGGTTTGTGGCCGGCTTGGTGCTGCTGGCCATGGTGCCGAAGATGACCTTAATAAGGGTGATCTGCGGCGGCTGTGTGGTGCCGGGCACTGAGGATGCCCCGTTTCGTCCAAGCTGGTTGTAGTAGCTGTATCCCCAGGTGTAGAGCAATCCGTCAGACCCGATGGCCGTCTGGTGATGGCTGGAGGTGGACACTGCGGAAGCCTTTATTGACTGAGCCAGGGTGATGGCTTTCGGATTGGTCTGCCATGCCGTATTATCGTTCACGCCGTTGCCCAGCTGGCCGTAGCCCTCCTTGCCCCAGGTATAGATCCTTCCGCTGTCGTCTATGGCTTCCGATCCATCGTCGCCTGCGCTGATGGCGGTGATGTTGACGTCATCGGCTCCGAAGCTGATCGCGGTGGATCCTCTCGTACTGACATTTGTATCTGTAGTGGAGCCGATGGCGGTGCCGGAACCCCATCCATAGAGGCCATGATCCGTATCCAGCGCCAGCACGTGCTGGTAGCCCGCGCTGATGGCGATATAGAACCGGGTATCAGGCTGTCCGGTGTCCAGGTCTTGGACACGTGTCGGTGTCGGACTGTCATTAGGGGCGCCGTTGCCAAGCTGCCCCTTGTCGTTCTGGCCCCAAGTCCAGACATGGCCTTGACTGTCCAGGGCCGTGCCCGAGGTAAATCCTGCGCTGATGGCGGTGATGCCGGACAGCGCCGTGACCTTGGTAGGGGTGGAATGGCTGTCATAGTTGCCGATGCCGAGCTGGCCGAACTGGTTGTTGCCCCAGGTGTAGACCGTGCCGTCCGAGGCCAGGGCCATGGCGTATGACCGTCCTGCGCTGATGGCGGTGATTTTGGCATCGCCTGTCTGTGCTTTTACCGGTTCGTTGGAATTATCGGTAGTGCCGTTGCCGAGCTGTCCCTTGCCGTTGCTGCCCCAGGTGTAGACCGTGCCGTCGGAGGCCAGGGCCATGGAGTAAGTGTCGCCGGCGCTGACGGCTATGAAGATCTTTCCTTTTATGGCATCATTTTCGGCTATTCGCACCGGAGTTGTTGCCGTGCCTGAGTCTTTGCCGTTTCCCAGTCCGCCGCTGGCCTGATTCCCCCAGGCGTATACGTGTCCGTCAGAACCCACAGCCAGGGTGTGATAGCGCCCGGCGCTGGCCTGGGCAAATCTCACTGCTCTGGGCTTGGGGGGAGTCAGGGTGATTTTGGAGCCCCCGGTGTCGTCGCCATGGAGGGCATCCGAGGTCTTCCATTTCATGTCTGACGAAGACCAATGCGCTTTCAGATTCAGTGGCCCGGTGACCGGACTGCTGAAGTCGTAGGCCACATTGGAGCTGCCGTCCGCCTCCTTGATGAACCAGCCGTCGAACAGGAAACCTGCCTTGGTGACGGTGGGAGGCGAAGCCTGCTTGCCTGCGGTGACGAACTGGTCCGAGGCTGATGAGCCTCCGTCCGAATCAAAGGTGATCTTCTGGGCAGTGGGTGTGAATGTATAGTTGCCAATGCTTTGCCCCTGTTGTGCAGCACCGCCAATGGACCATTGACCGTCGTTGATCCTGATCTTGGTGGTTCCGTAAGTGTGGTGTGGGGTAGTGACCTTCCATGGGGTATTCGCACTCCAAGCGTCGTCACCTGCTGAAGTTCGGCTGATCAGACTACCGCTGTCGGTCTTGGCAACATCAGTCTTGCCAAAGGTCACCTTGGCCAGATCTATCTGGGGTGGGCTGACCGCCGCAGGCTTGGTCTGTGAGCCGCTTTGAGGCCCGCTGCTGCCCTGTCCCAGCTTGCCGCTTTTCGCTTCCCCCCAGCTGTAGGGGAGCCCGTCCGAGCCGATGGCCAGACTGTGCCGGCAGACATCGAATGCGGCGACTGTGACGCCTGTCAGGCTCACCTTGGTCATGATTGATTTAGGATTTGTGGTTCCATCGCCCAGCTGGCCGCTGGAATTGCTGCCGAACATGTACAGGCTGCCCGCAGAGTCGACCACCGCAGAGGAGTAGTCCCCGGCGCTGACTGAAACAGGCGTCGCCGCTTCCGTGGGCCAGCTTAACAGACTGGGGTAGAAGGAGTGAACGCTGTCGGTATTGGCGTCATTGCCCTTGGTCAGGGGATAACCCCAGTAGTACACCTTGCCTGTATTGCTCAGTGCAAGGACGTGCAGGTACCCTGCATCGATGTCGGTGTAGACTGTGCTGTCTGGGTTGCCGGTCGAGTCGCCGTAAATGCGCGATGGAGTGTAGACGTTGGAACCACTGCTGGTGCCGTCCATGGTGCCGATGCTGAGCTGGCCGCCCTGGTTGCGTCCCCAGGCGTAGGCATGTCCTTGGCTGTCCAGCGCCGTTTGAAAATCGTATCCGGCACTGATGGTGGTGAAGGTGACGCCGGATGAAGAGACCGCTGCTGGTGAAGAGTTGACGTTGACGCCCGTGTGCCCGTTGCCGAGCTGGCCGTATTCGTTGTCTCCCCATGTGTAGATCGTCCCGCTGGAGGACAGGGCCATGGCATGCCAGTATCCGGCGCTGATGGCGGTGATGGTGGCATTAAGATTCGCCTTTACCGGTACTGAAGAATTCGTGGTGGACCCGTTGCCGAGTTCGCCGCGACTGTTGTCGCCCCAGGTGTAGACGGTGCCGTCCGAGGCTAGGGCCATGGAGAATGTGGTTCCCGCGCTGACGGATATGAAGGTCTTTCCCTTGATGGCCTCGTTTTCGGTAATCCGCACTGGCGTGTTTTTGTTGGTTGTGGTGCCGTCGCCAAGCTCGCCCTTGCTGTTGTCGCCCCAGGCATAAACGTGGCCATCCGAGCCTACGGCCAGGGTGTGGTCATGACCGGCGCTGACCTGTGCGAATCTGACCCCTCTGGGCTTGGGGGGTGTAAGTGTGATTGCAGAGCCCCCGGTGTCGTCGCCGCTGACGTCGGCCGTCGTCCACTGGGCGTCGTTGACCGATGACCAATGGGCCGTCAGCGACTGCGTGCTGGTGACCGGCTTGCCGAAGTCATAGGCCACGTCGGAGCCCTTCAGGAACCATCCGTCAAACAGGTAACCTGATTTGGCGACGGTGGGAGGTGATGCCAGATGGCCTGAGGTTACTGTCTGGCTCAAGGCCGGTGAGCCGGACGTCAGCGAGCCCCCGTCAGGCTCGAAGGTAAGGGTATATGAGGATGAATCCCTGGTCTGTGGCGACTTGGCTCTCGGTGAGCTGTTCCTGATGGGTTTGTCCGTCTTTTTCTCGTTGAACGGTAGGATGGACTTGAAAGGCGAGGGATTGTTGCTGGCCAGCGGTGATGGTGTGGCGGTCGGAGCAGCGGCCCCGGCCTCTGCCTCGCCGCCCGTCCTGAGCAATGGACTCACGCTGCTGTACGGGCTGGGAGAGGGCGTTTCCGTGGTAGGCGAAGGTGCCGTATCGCCTGTGGTTGCGTATGCTCCTGTTGATGCGCCGATCAGTGCCAACCCAACCATGGCTGTCAGTGTCATCAGTCTGCGGATGCCATGAGCATTCCCCATTCGATTCTTCCTCCCCAAGCGTGCCGATTCCCCAGGTCGTAGCCCCAAAATCTGCGTCGGTGCACACTAAAATAAAGTCCCTCTATAACTTCTACTGTAGCATTGCAATCTTCGAGCAGTTCATAGTGTCGTGATCAGGCCCTTGCAGGACAAATTCGTTGCAAGAGGCATGCCGTTGATTGTGGAAGCCGCACTTTTTGTATGAGCGACGGTGGTTCGATTGGCATTGCGGATTGCCGTTGTCACCAGTGACGCCGACAAAAAACCGGGGTGGTGCCTATGGCTGAACCGCCCCGGTTGCATTGGGAATTGTGAAGCCTACTTGCGAGGCTTCTTGGCGGGGGGCTCGCCCAGCTGGCTGGTGGTCACACGGATGCCCGCCTCATCCTCGCCGGCTCCCGTCGCCTCGGACTGAGCGGTCTCCTCGACCAGATCCAAATCTCCGGTGACCCTGCCCGCTTCGGCTATGTCGTCCAGGGCGGCCTTGACGGCTTCCAGGCCCTCCGGCGCCACGCTCAAGGAGGCTGAGAGGATGGGGGTCTTCATGGAGACCTTGGCCTCGGACTTGATCCGCCGCAGGGAGGCCAAGGCCGTACCTGCCCAGGCCAAAAGAGCCGGATCCTGGCCCTGGGCAGCTGCCCGGTAGGATTCCGGACGTGGCCAGGAGGCGCGGTGGACCGATCCGTCCCCCTGGTGCATCCACTGCCAGGCCTCTTCGGTGGCGAAGGGCAGGAAGGGTGCCAGGAGACGATCCAGAGCATCCAGGACCAGCCCCAGGGTTGTGCGGGCGCT
This sequence comes from Bifidobacterium apis, assembly GCF_036986835.1. NCBI lineage: Bacteria > Bacillati > Actinomycetota > Actinomycetes > Bifidobacteriales > Bifidobacteriaceae > Bifidobacterium > Bifidobacterium apis. The sequence continues at coordinate 257,602 of NZ_BTXD01000001.1, forward strand.
CAGCACCTGGGCCTCGTCAGGGGTCCTGCCGGTGGCATCCGCGGTCCCATAGGCCCGGTTCTTGGCCAGCTCAATGTAGTTGTCGCAGAAGTCCCAGAAGAAGGATTCGGTCACCTCCAGGGCCTTGGAGTGCTCATAGGCTTCGAGGGCCTTGGTGGCTTGGTCGATCACCTGGGCAAGGCCGGCCAGAACCGCGCGATCCAACGGGACCGTGACGTCAGCGGGGTTCCAGGTGGCCTCCGCTGACCGGGTGACCTTATGGTTCTCATCCTCCCGACCGATGGCCAGGGCGAACTTGACGGCGTTGAGGAGCTTGACGGCCAGGCGGCGGCCGATCTTCATCTGCCCCTCATCGTAGGTGGCATCCAGGCCCAGCCGGGCGCAGGATGCCCAGTAGCGCACGGCATCGGCGCCATACTTCTTGATGGGTTCGTCCGGCACCACCACATTGCCCTTGGACTTGCTCATCTTCTTGTGGTCCGGATCCAGGATCCACCCCGACAGGGTGGTGTCGCTCCAGGGCAGGCAGCCGTTCTCCAGGTGGGCGCGGTCCATGGAGCTGAAGAGCCAGGTGCGGATGATGTCCTGGCCCTGGGGGCGCAGGTCCATGGGGAAGGTGGCCTTGAAGAGGGCCTGATCCTGTTCGCCCGGCTCGGCCCAGTGGGTCACGATCTGGGGGGTCAGGGAGCTGGTGGCCCAGGTGTCCATGATGTCCTTCTCGGCCGTGAAGCCGCCAGGCTGGTCGCGCTGGGATTCCTCGAAGCCCTCGGGCACATCAGTGCTGGGATCGATGGGGAGCCTGTCCTCGGCCGGGGTGATGGGATGGGCGTAGTCGGTCTCGCCGTTCTCCTTGACCGGATACCAGAGGGGGAAGGGGACTCCGAAGAAGCGCTGCCGGGAGATCAGCCAGTCGCCGTTCAGGCCCTCGACCCAGTTGTTGTAGCGCACCCGCATGAAGTCCGGGTGGAAGTTGAGCTCCTTGCCGCGCTCCAGCAGCTCCTGGTTCAGTTTCTGGTCGGTGCCGCCGTTGCGCAGGTACCACTGGCGGGAGGTGACGATCTCCAGGGGCTTGTCGCCCTTCTCGTAGAAGTTGGTCATGCGCTTGGTGGGCTTGGGCTCGCCGTCCAGGTCGCCGGACTCGCGCAGGGCATCCACGATGATCTTGCGGGCTGAGAAGGTGGTCTTGCCCTCGGTCTGCTCGAAAATGCGCCGTCCGCCCTCATCGGTGATCCAGTCCGGCACGTCCATGACGATTCGTCCATTGCGCTGGATGATGGACCTGGTTGGCAGATTCAGATCCCGCCACCACTGCACGTCGGTCACGTCGCCGAAGGTGCAGCACATGGCGATGCCGGCGCCCTTGTCCATCTCGGCGGCGGGATGGGCCAGGATGGGCACCTCCACCTTGAACAGGGGGGAGTAGACCTTCTGCCCGAAATACTTCTGGTAGCGCTTGTCATCCGGGTGGGCGATCAGGGCTCCACAGGCCGCCAGCAGCTCAGGCCTGGTGGTCTCGATGTATATCGGCGTGCCGTCCGCAAACCGGAAGGCCACCCTGTGGTAGAAGCCGTCGTACTCGCGCGACTCCAGCTCGGCCTGGGCCACGGCGGTCTGGAAGGTCACGTCCCAGAGCCCGGGGGCCTCCTTCTGGTAGGCCTCGCCCCTGGCCAGGTTCCGCAGGAAAGCCTTCTGTGCTACACGGCGGGGATGCTCGCCGATGGTGTGGTAGGTCTGCGACCAGTCCACCGACAGGCCCAGCGACCGCCAGAGCTGCTCGAAGAGCTTCTCGTCCTCGGCGGTCAGTTCCTCGCACAGTTCGATGAAGTTCTGACGGGAGACGGGCACCTGGTCCTTGGCGCTGATCTTCTTGCCCTTAGTCCCATGGAAGGGGGGTTTGAAGTCCGGATCGTACTTGAGCGAGGTGTCCACGCGGACACCGTAATAGTTCTGGACCCGCCGCTCGGTGGGCAGGCCGTTGTCGTCCCAGCCCATGGGGTAGAAGACGTCGTAGCCCTGCATCCGCTTGAACCGGGCGATCACGTCGGTATGGGTGTACGAGAAGACGTGTCCGACGTGCAAATGCCCCGAAACCGTGGGCGGCGGGGTGTCGATGGAGTAGACACCGGAGCGCTCGCGGGTGTTGCGGAAGCGGTAGACGCCGGACTCATCCCAGTCGCGGCACCACTTTTCCTCCAGGCCATCCACGCCCACCCTGTCGGGCAGGGGGGTCAGATGGGCATTGACGATTCCTTGGTGTTCAGCAGACATACCAGCATTTTATGGACGAACAGTGACAAGGGGTGCCGGCCTTTTCACCCTTGGATGCGCAGGTTCCACAGGGGCAGGTAGCGGTCCAACAGAGAGCTGGGCATGCCCTTCAGGCGGGGGGCGGTGAGGACCAGGGGCGTGCGCTGATACAGCCAGTCGCTGGGGGAGAGGTCGCTGACCTGTCGGGCAAAGGCCTTCAGTCGTTCGGCATAGGTGTTCTGGTCGGTGCAGTCCGTCACCTGCTTCCAGGAATTCTGAACATCGACATTGTCGAAGAGCATGGTTGAGTCGGGGTCGGCGAAGCGGTCGATTTCATCATTGTCCATGACCATCAGGGCCATGTCGTAGTCGCGGCGGTTGAGCACCTGGTCGCGGAAGGTGGGCTGATCCACCATGGAGACCTGGGTGGGGATGCCTGCTGCCTTGAGCTGTGTGCGCATCAGCTCGCCCACCTGGCTGCCGAATTCGCGGGGATAGACCAGACGCAGACCGTTCTTAAAGAAGGAGGGGCGGTAGTAGGAGGACCGATGAATCGCCTGGGCCCGGTCGAAGGGGAAGGCCTGCAGATCAGGATCGTAGCCGGGGCTCAGCTGGTTGAGTGGTCCGCCCAGCGCCTTGGCTCCGCCTCCCTCCAGTTTGGCAATGGCTTCTCGATCCAGGGCGTAGCGGACGGCCTCGCGCATATGCTGGTCGGACAGCGGGCTGGTTGCTATGTTGTTGAAGGCCAGGACCACATTGTCTGTGCTGGGCGTGGCGGTCGGCGCCTTGTGGGCCTGTGCGGCGGTGGCAGGGTCCAAGTCCACTACGGCGTCCAGGCGTCCCTGGTCCAGATCCTTGACGGTCTCTTGCGGACTGCCGGTATAGGTGAAGATCACCTTGCCGATGGCGGGCTTGTCCGGGCCTCGGTAGGATTTGTTGGCAGTCAGGGTCAGGCTTGTGCCAGGTTGCCAGTCATCCACCTGGTAGGGGCCTGAACCGGCTGATCGAGTGGAATAGTTGACCCGGGCCTGGCGGTCGTAGACTATGCCCGCCCGACCGCTCAGGGCGGTCAGCAGTCTGGCGTTCGGGCTCTTCAGGCCGATCACCAGTGTGGCATCATCGGGGTTGGTGACCCTGGCCAGTCCGTCCAGATCCCGATGGCCCTGGTACTGATGGTCGATGATCTGGTGCAGGGACCAGAGGGCATCCTCCGAGGTCAGGCGGCGGCCGTCGGCGAAGCGGGCGTCATTGCGCAGATGAAAGGTATAGAGCAGGCCGTTTGCGGAGACCTCCCAGTTCTGGGCCAGGCCGGGCGTCGGCCGACCTTTGGCGTCGGGCCTGGTCAGGGTCTGGTAGACGTTGCCCATCAGGGCCTGGTCGGTGGCGCGTCCTGGTTCGGTGCGGATGTCCAGGGAGACGGGGGCCTGGCGGGCCCGGATGCGCACGATTCGGCCTGAACCCTCCTGGGCCCAGGGCACCCGCCAGCCCCCTTGGCCCGTAACCAGCGGCCAGGCCATGTAGGTGCCCGCGGTCAGGACCGCCAGTACCAGGAAAAAGATGATTCCGGATCTGATTTGTTTGTGTCTGCCGCGTGCCATGGTTTTGATTCTACCGAGAGGCTGGTCCGGCCAGGAGTTCGGCGCTGGGACATGTTTCAGCCAAGGGGCAGTGGAGGCAGTCGGGCTTGCGGGCGTGGCAGGTGGCCCGGCCGTGCAGAATCAGCCTGTGCGACAGATTGGTCCAGTCCTCGGGCGGGAAGCAGTCGCAGATCTCATGCTCGATCTTCACCGGATCGGGGTGGGCGCTGCGCCAGTCGGTCCGCCAGCGCAGACGGCCGGTGACCCGGGTGACGTGGGTGTCCACCGGGAATCCGGGGATGTTGAAGGCATTGCCCAGGACCACGTTGGCGGTCTTGCGCCCCACGCCGGGCAGGCTGGTCAGTTCCTCCATGGTCTGGGGGACCTTGCCCCCGTAGTCCTCGGTCAGCATCAGGGACAGCCCCAGGAGGTGTCGGGCCTTGGCATGGTAGAAGCCCACCGGGTGGATGATGGACTCCAGTTCGGCAGGCTGCGCTTGGGCCATTGATTCGGGGTCGGGGTAGCGCTCGAAGAGTTCGGGGGTCACCGAGTTGACCCGCTTATCAGTGGTCTGGGCGCTCAGGACCGTGGCCACCAGCAGTTCGAAGGGGTTGCGGAAGTGCAGGGCGCAGACCGCCTCGGGAAAGACCTGGCAGAGGATGCGGTACTCCTCGTGCATGCGGGCCAGGCGTCGGGCCTTGCTTTCCCTGCCCTGGGGGCGCTTTCGGTTTGATGATGCATCAGTCACTATGATCGGTTTTCTTCTTGTTGGAATCCTGGGGTTGTTCTGACTGGCTGTCCTGTTGCTCGTGTTGCTCGGCTGGGTCTGGATTGGTCCCGGCCTCCGGCTCCGGTTTGGGCACTGAGGTCGTCCTTGTCGAGGAGGGCGGGTCGAACCGGTAGCCCACGTTGCGGACCGTGCCGATCAGGTGCTCGTACTCGCTGCCCAGCTTGGCCCTGAGCCGCCGCACGTGCACATCCACCGTTCTCGTGCCGCCGTAATAGTCATAGCCCCAGACCTCTTGGAGGAGCTGCGCCCTGGTGAAGACCCTGCCGGGATGCTGAACCAGGTATTTGAGCAGCTCGAACTCCTTGTAGGCCAGGTTGATGGGACGGCCGTGGATTCGGGCCGTGTAGCTCTCGGTGTCCACAACCAGATCGCCCGAGCGGACCTGACCGGTGGGGACTTGGTCTTCCACCTCTTCCGGCTGGACATCAGGCTTGCGTGTCGGTGTCACACGCTGGCAGACCAGACGCAGCCGGGCTTCGACCTCGGCAGGTGATGCGGACTGAATGATGACGTCGGCCACGCCCCAGCCGGCATTGACCACGGTGAAGCCGCCCTCGCTCAGAATCAGGATGATAGGCGTGGACAGACCCGAGGCCCGGGTCAGGCTGCAGAGGGTCTTGGCTTCGGCCAGGTCGTCGCTGGCATCGATCAGCAGCACGGTGTCCTCGGGCATTCTTACCAGGGAGGCGGCATCCAGGGGCAGGACGCGCACTCGATGGGAGAGCAGGGCCAAGGCTGGCAGAACCGATGCCGGGTCCTCGGCGCAGGTCATCAAGGTCAGATCCGTCACGGGGGTACCTTCTTCCCTGTCCGTTCGTCCATAGCGGGGGTGGATTCGTTGAACAGTCGTCATCATTGTACAATCGGCCCGTCACAGGGGCTCCGAGTTCACAGGATGGCCTTGCCCTAGGATGTGACGTATGGCTCCCCGACGGGGACAGGCAGGAGGACCCATGGCGCAGACCGTAAAAGAAACCCGGGATGGACGCGCGCCCGCCCTGACCCAGTTGTTGGCCCTGTCGGCCCTGATTCTGCCGGGCGTGGCGGTGGGCTTGCTGGCCGAGCCCCGGGTCGCTCGATGGGTGCAGGCCGTTCTGGTTCTGGTGCTGGCCTCAGCCATGCTGGTCTCTTGGCCCCTGGTGGGCCGAGGCATCCGATCCGGTCCTGACCGAGCCGTGTCTGGTCTGCTGGCCTTGGTCGCTCTGGTGCCGTCCCTGGTCGTGCAAGGGCCTGGTGCTCTCTGGGCCTGGCTGTCGGCTGCGGCATTCCTGCTGGCACTTCTGGCTGTATTTATGTTTGTTCGTCAGATGCTGCGTCGGGATCGGCGGATGGTTATCCGCGGCATTTCTGCAACCGCCATGGGCGGGGTGACCGCTGTGGCCGCCTCAGGGTGGGTCTTTCTGCCGGAGCTGGTCAGAGGCTTGCATCCTGACCTGATGCCGATTCTGGTGGTGCTTGTGGCCTTGCTGCTGCTGGTCGGGCTCATGACTTCGGGTTACCGTTGGGCCCAGGAGGCAGCTGACCGGCGTGGAGCCGTTGGTCTGGCGCTGATGTCGGTTCTTCTGGCCGGATCCATCGTGGTTCTGGCCGCTATGGTCTTGCAGACGACGTTCTGAGTCAGGCATTCATCAGGTGATCCAAAAGGATCTGGATGCCCATGACGATCAGAATGATGCCGCCGGCGATTCTGGCAGGCTTGCGCCAGCGGGACCCGACCGCGTATCCGATGCGCAGTCCCAGAATGGAGGCTGCAGCCGTCACCAGCCCGATGACCAGTGCGGACAGCCAGATGTTGATGCCCAGCAGGGCCAGGCCTGCGCCCACGCCGAATGAGTCGATGCTGGTGGCGATGGCTGCAGGGAGCATCTGCCGCCAGGAGAAGCCCTCCTCGCCCTTTGCTCCTTCTTCCTCGCCATAGACGCCCTCGCGGATCATGTTGACCCCGATGACCGAAAGGATGCCGAAGATAATCCAGTGATCCACGGCGGCCAAGGAGTCCTGCAGCATGGAGGCGGTGAAGTAGCCCAGCAGGGGCAGCAGAGTCTGGAATCCGCCGAACCAAAGTCCGACCAGCCAATGATGGCGGGCCCGCAGCCGGTCCACGGACAGTCCCTTGCTGATGGAGACGGCAAAAGCGTCAGAAGATACACCTAAAGCGATAAACAACAATCTCAAGAACACGGCATTCCTCGAAAGGGTTCATCCCCGCTGGGATGGGCCTCGACCAGGTCTCCTCAAACCCGCCTACGCCTCGGGAGCGTCGAGCGCGGAACTGCCGATTGGAGTCGGCTTTGAATTCGTTGAATGCCGTTCACATGCTACGCCAAAACAATATGGACATAGATTTTACCTGTCAGCGCTGGAACAATCAAGCATAAGATGAGGCCGGGCGGCCCTGCCCAATGGGCCATGGTCGCCGTCAGGCTGTCTCCCGATGTGTGGATGGAGCTATTGGTCCTGGTAGGTGACGGCGTAGAACTCACCGTTCTGGTATCGGGCCATGTACACATCACTGACCTTGTGTATGCCCTGCTTGGCCAGCTGCTCGTCGAGCCAGTCCTCGTCCCGTCCCATGGTGTCAAGAACGTCGGGATTGACCCGCCCGTCCATGACCACCGGGTAGCGCACGTCCTTGTCGCCCTCGGAGATGATGGTCAGGCCGCCGTTCTGCTCAACGATGCCCCGCTTGACGTCGCGGATGTCATTGATGCCCTTGGTGCGCAGCTTGAAGTCCACCTCCTTGGCCGTCAGGTTGACCTTGAGGCAGTTCTGGACCAGCAGTTTGCCGTTCTTGATGATGGTGACCGGTTCGCCGTCGATGTACTTGCCCACTGCGTGGATGTGGGTCTTGGCGTACCGGGTGATGAGAATCAGCGCCGCCCATATCAGCAGGATGACAATGTACTGGGCCATTGAGATGCTGTCGCTGTAGATGACGCCGCCGATGATGCCGCCCAGGACGTAGTTCTGCAGCTGATCCATGGGCGAGGTGGGCGCCAGGTTCCCCTTGCCGGTCACGTTGATGAGCAGGGTGATGAAGAGCAGCCCGACGATCAGCTTCAGGGCCACATTGACGTAGAAATTGATATCCATGGGTCACTCTCCGATCACGGTGATGTCTGGGTGGTACAGGTCGGCGCGTTGCAGCAGGAACTCGGAGCCGGAGCTGTTGAATACCAGGGTGTAGTAGCCCTTGGGAGTCTTGATGATCATGTCGTTGTTGCGCGAGGTGTCGTTGATGCTGATCTGTTCAGGGTTGACCTTGAGCTTGGCGGCGGACTTGTCGATGACCGTGGTCAGCTGTCCGCTCTGCAGGCTGGCCGTGCGCAGATTGGTGTAGTCGCTGTACTGGATGGCCGCAGCCAAGAGGAGCAGGGTGGCCAGGATGATGGACAGATCCTTGTACTTATGGTTCCAGCGATGGCGGGAGTACATAAACAGGAAGAAGAGGAAGGCCAGGGCCAGAACGACGACCACGATGATCCTGATCATGGTCCAATTGGTCTGCCCGCCCTTGAGGTATTGGTACGTATAGAAAGTCATAGCCGCTCCTGCCCTTGCGCGCGCACCCGCAATTCGTAATCGTAGACGGGCAGACGCAATTTGGGAGGATTTAGGCATGCAAAACCCCGGTTCGGGCTCTCTGTTGGGCCCTTGCCGGGGTGGTTATGACTGCTGACCAGCCTTGAGTGGTCAGTGCTGGGCGGCCAGGCGCTCGCGTGCAGCCTTGATCTGGGTCTCGGCGGCCTCGGCGTTGGTCCAGTAATCGCCGGGCATGACCTCCTTGCCCGGTTCCAGAGCCTTGTACTGCTCGAAGAAGTGCTTGATCTCCTGCTTGTGGAAATCGGAGACATCGTCGATGTCCTTGATGCCATCGAAGCGGACGTCGGCGGGCACGCAGAGGACCTTGTCATCCCCGCCGGCCTCGTCGACCATGTGGTAGAGGCCTACGGCGCGGCATTCAACGATGCAGCCCGGGAAGACCGAGTCGGGAATCATGACCAGGGCATCCAAGGGATCCCCGTCCTCGCCCAGGGTGCCGTCGATGTACCCGTAGTCATCGGGGTAGCCCATGGAGGTGAAGAGGGTGCGGTCCAGCCTGATATGGCCGCTGTCGTGGTCCATCTCGTACTTGTTGCGGGAGCCCCGGGGGATCTCGACCAATACGTCGAATGTCTCTGCCATTGTCCTGTCTCCTTTTCGGTCTGGACGGCATAGGTATGTCTCATACACAGCATAACCGTCCCGCGGCACATTCGACCACAGTCTCCCGCTCACGCACCTATATGCCCAGCGGCCGCTCATACTCAAGGCATGGGGCGGGCGAAGAGTGAGGACGAGTATGAACAAGCATAGATGGATCGGCCTCTTGGCGGCTCTGGCTGCCCTGGCGACCCTTGCCGGTCCGGCGGCCCCGGCCATGGCTGGCGGAGGATCAGGTCATGCCGGTGGCAGACCAGTGCCCCCCGGCGGCCAAAAGGTCCGGCTCTGGCAGGGTTGGGCCTACAAGGATGATGACCAGGGGGCTTTTGGTGGCTATGAGATAGGCAGCGTAGACAGGGCGTTCTCCCAGATGGGCGTGGTGGATGGAGGCAATGCCACTACGGCCCGGGTCAAGCGACAGGCTCTGGATGAGGCCAACGGCAATTGCCAGGCGCGCTTTAACGAGGCCCATGCCGACCAGTCCGGACAGGGCCACTGCCGGGTGACCGGCGTGGGCGTGGTTGCCGGCTACCGTGGATCCCAACGTATCTTTGACGGGATCTCCGTGGCTATTCACAAGCTTTGGATGGATAACTGGCGTAGCCAGGTGGCCAACAGCACCTTCAGCAACCGTGGGGTGACCTATCGGACCAGCGACTCCTTCTGGGATCAGTCCAACGACAATCTAGACAAATTCGCTGAAGAGTATGCAGGTGACGAAAAGGGCATCTCCCTGGTGGTGATCATGCTCAACGACTACGAGCCCAAGCCGGCCGATCTGCCGCCGGGTCCGCCCGATAAGCAAGTGGATCGGGGCACCAGCGCGGATGGAATGACCAATCGCACCCATATCGTTACTGGAACCGGTCGTGGCGGTCGCGAACTGACATTTACCGATGTCTTCAACCCTCAGGGCAAGCAGTACCGTGTCAGTGGTCAGCATGTCAGAGACCAGACCAGCGGCGAAGACCTGACCGACCAATTCGTTTTCAACACCGCCGAAGGGGCCAGGCCGCCTGGTGACCGGGCCACAGCCACCTGGAAGGGCGGGACCCTACCGGAGGAACACCGCTGGGCATGGCAGCTGGATGTGACTGTCGACCGGCCGGAGACCGGGGTGATCCTGGACCAGGGAGGAATCCACTGGAAGGGCGCTGCCCGGCAGGTTGACCAGTCGACTCCCGAGCGTCGTACGCCCACCTGGAAGCCCAGGCCGGACAAATCCTGGATTCTACGAGACACTGCCACGGGGGCGTGGAAGAGCGTAATAGACCCCCAATGGAGTAACGGGACTGGTGCTGATGGACATGCCTTTTTGGACGGCGACCGGGTGGGATCGGTGGTCAACGCCACTGTCGAAGCCCATTTGATTGAAGCCCCTAAGGTTTTTGCCCTGACTGACGACTGGAGTGCTGCCGACTATCTGGTTGATCAGGATGGGGTTGGGGCTATCCGCATTTTTGTGTCTAAGGCCAAGGCGGATGCAGACGGGCACTACCGCCGCAGCAGCGTCGAAGACATCGTGGCCAAAGGCAGGGATGTGACCGATCGTTTTGAGATCAGCGTGACAGGCACTCGCGCGCGGGCCCAGGCCAAGAGCGGATGGTTGAGCGGTCTCAAGGGGATGGGGGACCCTATGCAGGTCACCATGCTGGTTCCCTTCACGGTTCGATTTGCCAATGGCGGTGGCGCGGCCCAGGTTCGCAAGGATCTGGGCAGAACACCCGACCAGGAGCTGACCTTCTGCAAGGCGCCCGACGGCCATGGAAACCAGGGCGAGGCCCTGACCAACTCAGGCTCCCAAACTGTCAACAGGCAGAGTGTACAGACCAACAAGCCAGGCATCTGCGGGTATCTGCCTCCGGTGCGCAAGGATGTCATCTCGGAGGCCGGTCAGGGCGGGGAGCAGGCCAGTGTTGACGGCAAGGTGGTCTTTCCTGGTCAGCGGCTGGAGTATCAGTTGGATACCCAGCCCAGCCTGCCTGACAATCTGGCCTATCCAGTCAAATCAATCATCCTGACGGATGTCTATGACCGCTGGTTTTTGCCCGACAAACAGACTCTTGAGGTGACTGACCTGCAGAGCGGCGATGTCATCGCCAAGACCGGATATGCCACACAGTGGAAGGACAAGGATCATATCCTGCGGGTGACCATTACCGATTCCGCCCGTATCAGCCAGTGGCGGGCCGGGGGCAACCCCAGAATTCGCCTGCGCTTCGAGGGCAGGGTTGATCCCAAGGCCCCAACGGATCACCGTGTGGGCAATCAATGGGTGCTGACGCTGAACAACTCGCTGACTCCATCCAACCAGGTGAGCAATCCGCCGGCTGACTTCCATCCTTCAAAGAGCGATGTCAGCACGCATGATCCAGGCATCAGCATCGATGGCAAGGTGCTTTTTGTGGGCGACCGTGGTGTCTATCGGATCAGTCTGGACGCCCGCCGAAAAGACACCGCCTATCCGGTCTGGCGGTTGGGCATGACGGATGGCTACGACGCTCGTCACCTGGATATCGATCCCAAGGGCATCGAGGTTCTGGGTTCCGATGGCCGCGATTACACCAAGGCTTTCAACATTCAGGTAAAAAACGGTACAGTCCTGGTCTTCGCCAAAACCGTGGATACCTATGTTCCGGCCACAGGCGTGACCCTCAAAGGGGATCCCCAGCCTGCCGATCTGGCTGCCTATGCCGCTGCCCGAGGCCATAATCCACTCCTAGAACCGTCTATTGACCAAGGGCTGCTGGGACGCACCTACGATCTTGCCTTGCCCTACACGGTCATCCGTGCGGAAGCCGGTCACGTGGTTCGTAACCAGGCGACCCAGATCATCAACGACCTGCACAAAGCGACCAACGTGGTCACCAATCCGGTCAAGCCGCTCAATCCCGCCAAGGATGTGGTGGTTGCCGTGGGTGGAGGAAGCGCTCATGGTGGCAGTATCTACCGTGACCGGCTCTTCCTCTACCGTCTGGACTCCAGTCTGCTGCCGGCCGGACGTGCCTATCCGCAGGTGAAAACCTGGCGGATCGAGGATCGGCTGGACCCAGCGGTGGATCGGTTCACTGGCCATTGGGCCGTCTACGCAACCCAGGATCTCTACGAGAACGGACGCATCCTGATTCATCATGGACGGATCATGGCTGGTTCGGGCATGTCCGCAGATGTCCATGGCGGTCCTTTGTTTACGATGACCGCAGACCCTGCAGGTCTTGTCAAAGTGGAGGCTACACCGCGGTATCTGGCCTTGGTCAGCGCTTCAGGCGACCGCCCGGTCGGTTGGAGGGCCTATCTGCAGTGCAGGCGTCTGAAGAACGTGGAACATCATGAGAACCGATTCACTGAGTTCTATCAGGACAAGACGCTGGTCTCCAACACGGTCTGGACCAGAACGCCCGATATGACACCGGCTCTGCACATAGAGAAGTTTGATCAGGCTGGTGGTATGCCCAAGGGTGATCGGGACCAGCCGGAACAGGCCCTCCGGACTCATGACGATGTTCCCATTGTCTTCCGGATCACCAATGATTCTCCTCGTGATCCCAGCGATGGGACCGGAGCAATCTTCCCCGCACGGCAACTGCATTTGGAGGATCAGACAATCGTGGGTCAGGGGCGTGTGACCGGGATCCACTATCCGGATAATTGGTCAACCCTTATGCTCCGTCCTGGCCAGTCGGTGGACGTGCATGCTACGGTGACGGGCATATCAGGTCGGCACGCCGACAGGGCCAGGGTGATCGGCAGTCCGCTGGTGCCCTGTCCGGTAGAAGATGAGGCGTCCCTTCCTGAACGGGAAGATACCGGCAAGGCTTCTCTGCAGCCTGATTCTCGGGGCGTGATGGTCGAAGGTCATCTGCTGTGCTCGGATCGGGCCGTCCGTTCCAATAGCGACGATTGGAACGCCCTTGGGGAAGCACTGCCCAAAACCGGGGCAGCAGTGGCTCTTCCGCTGGCCATCGTTGCAGCGGCGGTCGGGACCGGCTCGCTTCTCTCCGGCTTGGTCAGGCGGGTGTCTAAGGGTCATGGGAGTCGGCATTGACCGCTGATCTCAGGCGTCCAGCCCAATTCGTGTCCCCCTGGTCTGTGGTCTTTCTAACGGGGCCACTGCTCATCCAAAGGTGGCCGTGATCCATCGCAGGCCAGGTAGACACGGGCGATGCGCATGCCGGCCCGTTCCGGCTCCAAGGTCAGAACGTGCCGACCGTCGGTCAGCTGGACGGCGGTCATCTCTGACCATCCCCAGACATGTTCGGTGGCAAAGGTCATCAGTCTTCCTCCTCGGGGGAAGAGGTCGGTCCGGGCCAGCGGGTCGCCGTCCAGAATCAGATGGCAGGAGTCCTCCAGGTCGGAGGCGAACTGGGTCAGGAGCCAGATCCGGTAATTGCCTGGCTTGCTAATTTGGAAAGCCATGTTCATGCCGGGAGCCTGACCGGGATCGGGCCAGAGCCGTTGCCTTGGCTCGGCCCGCATGGCCAGGCCCCGGCCCCTGTGAGTGGGGGCATCGGTGGGGACCCAACAGCCCCTCCGAGGTTTGCCATTGTGTGGCCCATCCTGTGACAGCCAGGCGTTTTCATCCTGTCTCAGGCAGTCGGCGGCCTCAAGGTAGAAGCGTTCTGGCGTCTTGTTGATGTCACTGTTCTGGCGTTCGTCTGACCAGATCAGCTTCGGCCGCGTATACAAACCGCCGTGCAGCCAGTAGTCCTGATCGAAGTAGGGTACAGGTTCGTCCGGAGTGCAGTCCGGATCGATTTTGTAATCCTTGATGGCCAGGTTCCACAGAGGGCGGTCCAAAGTCTCGGCCGTGGGCGTTGGCTGAAGGTCTGCAATCTGATTGCTGGTCTGAGCCCTGTCTATGAGAGTTGCGTGAGAACTACTGTTATCAGTCTGTTCGGAGGGCCGGCTATTTGCCATCCAGGTACTGAAAGCCGGTCCTAGCCGGCTGGGTCGTTCCAGACCGGTGTTGATTACGACTTTATCGATGCCGAAGGAGTCGTCCACGGCGATCAGCTGCAACCGGTGGGCTCCTGCCTCCAAATAGGGCAGGATCATGGTCAGTTGTTCCGCGTTGTATACGATGGTTTCCTGCCAGTTGCCACGGAATTCGTCAGTGGTGGGCGATTCCAGGATTTCGCCCCGGTTGCCATCAAGGCTGACATGCAGGCGAATTCGGCCACGTGAGTTCAGGGTGGGCAGCCGGTGAATCTCCAGACGATGACGGCCGGGGGTCTTCAGCCAGAAGTCCAGGCTCAGACAGGCCCCGCTTTCCGATTCCGGGTCGCTCCAGCCCTTGGTCTGCATCAGGTCCGGACCGAAACGGCCCAGGTCTTGGGTCGCCAGCCAAGTAGTGGCCTCAGTGAGGTCGGGGCTGACGCGTCCGCGTGAGGGGTCCATACTAATGTGGCCATCCGCCTCAACGTAGCCGGTGAATCCTCGTTCGAGACGAGGGTCTTCGCCTACCAGAACATCGACCCTGATCGGGGTAGACCAGGCTTTTTCTGTTGCCTCCGGGTTGCAGGGACGAGTGATGATGGTCAGCGTGCCTTGACGACCCGCATGGGTTGAAGCGTTCTCGACCTGTACATGGATTCGCCACTCGTCCCTGACGATCCGCCGCCCCTCTGGCAGGCGAATCCAGTCCTGATCGGCGCTGACGCACACTTCCTGCGCAGGGCTGCCCGTAAGGTCCAGATCAAACCACTGATCATCGATGCCATAGGGGTCAAAGACCAGCCTGGCGTGATCGTTATTGCCGGGGACCTTAACGCTCTCCTCTGCTCCCTGTGGTGTCAGGATCAGTCCCTGGTCCGGTTGTACCTTGACTGGTCTGCAAGCCGGGTATTGAGGTAGCGTAGGAGGAGGGAACCTGTTTGGAGTGAGGATGCCGTCCCAGTAGCCTTGGGCAAGCTCCTTGTTGTACCAATGGAGCAGGGCCCGGATCATCCCCTGGAAGAGATGGGAGATTCTCGTTTGTCTGTCGGCGGCCGGCATGGCGCCTCGGGCGGCCTCAAGACGGCTTCGGTCCGCATGGTAGAACTGGGCGTTCACGTAGTAGGCCATGGCAATCTTCAGATCCACCAACGATCGGTAGGATTCGCGAAACTCTGGTTTCATGCTCCTGCCAAGATTGTGCGAGCGTTCAGCCAGTTCCCGTAAGGCTGCCAGGCGGCCGCCTGCCTCGTCGTCGTAGCCTGTCTGGGTGAAGGAGTCCTCGTGCAGGTGTTCGATTTTGGTCTGATTGTTGATCCGGTAGTAGCTCATGCACAGGTCGGCAGCCTCAGATCCGCGATTGTCGTCGAAGGTCTGATTGAACCAGGCGGCCACGAAGTCCCGGGCCGACAGACTGTGGTGATCCTCGTCCGCATTCCAGGCCAGGTGGAGGAAGTAGGACCCCTCCAGCTCCAGGCGCTTGATAGCTCCCAGATTATCCACCCATACCCGGCGGATGCCCCGATCCCAGCACTTGCCCAGCTGGTCGTTCATCAGAGCCAGGGGAGTGGATGAAGTACACCGGTAGCTGGTCCTCGGCGGCGCCCAGTAGGAGCTGTGGTAGTAGACCCCATTGCCCCCGCTGCGTGCCCGTTCGTCCTGATTGGGGAAGCGGCGCATATACCCATAGTTGTCGTTGACCCACATGATGGTCACGTCTTCGGGCAGGTCCAGGCCTGCGTCGTAGAGGGGCAGTACTTCCTTGTAAGGAATGAAGAGCTGGGGGACCTCCTGTGGAGGTCGGCCCAGGTGCTGACGCAGGATGTCCCTCTGGTCATGAATGATCCGACCGAGCAGATCGACCCGAGCTTGCAGGCGGCCCTTCTGGTCCAGGTTCGGATCCTCGTCGATGGCACGCGTTGTCAGGCCCGTGTCGTGAATGCCTCGCATGCCCAGGGTCCAGGTGACCTCGTAGTTCCGGTTCATGTCCACGCTTTGTGACCAGTAGCGCCGAATCATATCCCGGTTGCGTCCGGGCAGCGAATAGTCATAGTCCACATGCCTGCCCTGTGAGGCTACCCAGGGGTCCCACTCATGCTGGTTGCTCCGCAGGAGCATGTCGCAGTGGCTGCTCCCGATTACCAACCCCATGCTCTGGGCAAGCCTCCCGTTGCGCGGATCAGAGTTGAAGGCGTTGACGTGCATGGCCGGCCACAGATAGTTACCACCCAGTCGCAGGATCAGATCGAAGACTTTTTCGTAGGTCGCCGGTCCGATGGTTCCGTCCGGGGTGTGCAGGCGGGCCCAATCGTCCAGCTCCTCCTCGTCGTTGATGAAGAAGCCCCGGTATTTGACTGAGGGCCAGTCGAAGACGCGCAGGTCGTCGGGCAGGCATATCCGTTCATGGTGACGGGCTGGTGCGTTTCCCCACCAGTGCAGGGGTGAGATGCCGATGGCCCGGCTGAGAGCGTAGATTCCGTATATGGTTCCGCGCCGGTCAGTCCCGGCGATATAGAGGGTGCCGTCGATGACCTGCAAGGTGAAGCCTTCCCAGCGATACTCTCCTTGGGGGTCCTTGAGCGGGGTCAGATCGAGCTGGTCGGAGCAGACAGCCGAATCGATCCAACTTGAATGGCCTAGGGTGCCCAGGCAAACGGTCGGGCTACTCTCGTCTATCAGATTGGTCGGTCTCTGGGTTCGACCTGTGACGGTCGCAAAATCCCTCATCAGATTGCTTGCCGCAATTTGCACGGCCGAATCCTCGCCATGATCCAGCAGCCAATTGGGCCGGACCCCTGAATCGGCCAGAACTGCGCCCGACCCGGCAGTCACTGGGATGGTTCCGGGCTGGGGATGAAACAAGGTAACCATGGCGCTCCCACTGTCTGCTGATCAGGCGGATGCTCTACCGCCTATGTTCGGACACCCATAGGCTAACACCTGATTAGGAAAATTTTCAATGAGCAAAAAAAAGAATATGACTGGCAGGGTTCGATGGCCGTCTCCCTCCATTACCATAGTTGGAGACGCTCACAGTACAGCAGAGCCGGGAGGCGATCCGATGAGCAAGAAAGTGACGCTGGCCGACGTTGCTGCCAAGGCAGGGGTTGCTGTGTCAACGGCCTCCAAGGCGCTGCGCAACAGCGCACAGGTCAGCGGCCCGACAAGGGCCAAGGTGTTCAAGGCTGCCGCGGAGCTTTCCTTTTCGCTCAATGAGCGTCAGAAGCAGTCCCAGCCCCCAAGCCTGCCCAAGTCGGTGGGCCTGGTCACTTCGGACCTGGACGGCCAGTTCTCCATGCCCATCCTGATCGGCGCGGAAAGCTACTTCGGAGTCGAGTCCATTCCTGTTTTTCTCTGCAACGCTGGCAGGGATCCGGCTCTTGAACAGCATCATATAGATAATCTGCTGGCCTACGGCGTCAAAGGTCTACTGATGGTCGGATGGCGTACCGATCCGCGGCCTGCGCTGACCAGCTGTCCGGTGCCGGTTGTCTATGCCAACCAGGCATCCCTGGATCCCCATGACTGCTCGGTCGTCACTGACAACGAGGATATCGGGCGGCTGATGGTACGGCATTTGGTCGAGGGTGGATCCAAAAAAATCGTGCTGATCGCTGGCGATCCGGCCTTCCAGTCCTCGGTCAGACGGCTCAAGGGCGAGATGGCCGAACTGGATAGCCGTGGGTTGGCGCCCGTGCGTACGGTTCGGTATGGAGGCTGGAACGAAGAGACCGGACGTCGCACCATGGTTGGCTTGCTGGATGAGGGCATCGACTTCGATGGGGTGGCTTGCGGCGACGACGAGATAGCTCGGGGATGTCTGGATATCCTGCATGATTGCCAAGTCTCCGTGCCGGATAGGGTTTCGGTGGTTGGGGTTGACAATCGGCAGGTCATTGTCGGCAACTCGCGTCCCCCGCTGACCAGCGTTGACCTGAATCTGAAGGCCATCGGCACAAGGGCGGCCAGCTGTCTGGCTGAGATGATGGACGGCCGAGGTCACCAGGGCATCGAATATGTCAAGGGCACGCTTGTTCAGCGAGCCTCTACCAGAATGCCGTTGTAAAGCCAGTCCGTCGGCAGATTTCAGCGGGTCATACAATTGCGACCTTACTGATACGAGCGAGCCTCCCGCTCTTTAACTGTAAGAAACTTTTTCATTTAATAAACTTTCTCCTTACCTTAACTAGTGTCGGAGCTGCCGCTCAGAATCCAGCCACAGGCCGTCTGGTCTGGTTTCCAGCGTCAGCGATCATGATCCTTTCGGCGTCTCGTATCCCACTTGATGAAGAAAGGACATGCCATGGCCTTGCACCTCACAAAAGCGCATTGGATGGAGATTCCGGCTCATCGCGTTTCCTGCGCGATCGGACTTTTAGCGAGATGTCCGCACCATGTTTGGCGCCACTGCTGTTGGTTCTGCAGTGCGTAAGACCTCCGCACAGCTGGAGAAGCCGACCTTGAAACGTTTGCCGTAGAAAGTCCTGACGCGGAGGGATGTTGGCAGAGTCAATTCTCCTCTGCATCCAGCAGCACCACGCCCTGGGGAGGATTGCTGTCGATGGCTCCCACAGTCTCATGTGGCAGGTAGGGCTCCTCCATGGAGGCGATTTCCTCGGGTGTGAGTTTCAAATCCAGTGCGGCCGCCGCATCGTCAAGGTGCCGGGCTTTGGTGGCTCCGATGATCGGTGAAGCAACACCTTTGGCCCACTGCCAGGCTATGGCTACCTGGGCCATAGGAACATCGTGCTGCTGCGCCACTTTTTGTACGCGGTCAATGATGGCCAGGTCGTTGTCTTCGGCCCGGTCATACTTGCCGCGAGAGACCTTGTCGGTGGCGCTGCGCAGTGTGTCAGCGGTCCAAGTGGGCCGTGTCAGGTGGCCGGCGGCCAGAGGGCTGTAGGGCATGAGTGAGACGTTCGTCTTTCTGCAGAAGGGTATCAGGTCCTTCTCGTCCTCCCTGTAGAGCAGGTTGTAGTGGTTTTCCATGGCGCTGAAAGGGGTCCAGCCGTTGTCTTGGGCGACCTTCTGCATGTCCTGAAACTGGCTGGCGTACATAGCTGAGGCGCCCAGCGCTCGCACCTTGCCAGCCTGGACCAGATCGTTCAGCGCCTCCATGGTCTCCTCAATGGGGGTTTCATAGTCGAACCTGTGGATAATGTAGAGGTCCAGGTAGTCGGTGCCCAGTCGCTTTAGCGTCCCATCAATTTCCCGGTGGATGGCCTTGGATGAAAGTCGCCCCTCATTGAAATAGACCTTGGAGGCGATGACCACACGGTCGCGGCTTGTATGCTTTCTAATCGCCTTTCCCAGATATTCCTCGCTGGTCCCGGCGGAGTAGCCGTTGGCCGTATCGAAAAAGGTGATGCCCAGATCCAGTGCGTGCGCAACGACCGTGTCAGTCCCTGCCTCATCCAGCGTCCAGTCGTGCATGGTGCCTGGCTTGCCGAAGCTCATGCACCCCACGCAGATTTTCGATATATCGATGCCCGTTTTACCCAGTTGTGTGTATTGCATGATGAGCCTCCTTGGCCTTCCTTGGTGCTGATGCAATCATGCTAGCAAGTTCGAGTCGGTGGAAGTCTACTTATGAGATAGCTGTAGTGGTTACGACTCTGAGCGAGTGGCTTTTGGGTTCGGATACCGGTTTACCGGTTTGAGTTCATGTGGTTCTCGTATTTGAATTCGAAGTTTTCCGGCTGATGGGTATAGAGGTTCGACAATCTGCATGATCAGGCCGATGGTCGGATATGGTGGTCAAAGCTGTGACTGTTGTTGTGAATTTGCCACTGACACCAGGCACGCGTTAATGCAGTTGTCCATTTGTGACGAATCCAGGCAAAGCTTGAATGGTATGGAGTAACGGGGCTGCAAATACCGTTGTAGAGAAAACCACAGCAGGTCTACCTCCTTAGATGGCTTGGTAAGCCAGGCCAACAACTGCATTCACTACTACTTCGAGGACGAGCTTAGAGGACGAGCTTATAGGTGCCATGCAGCGTGCGAGCGAAGTTGAGGCTGCCCGTATTGACCAGATAATTACCCGAGCTATGAAGAACAAAGCCCAGAGTATTGTCCCCATGTGTATCCTGCCCGAGGATGACACCGCTGAAAATGCCGACATTCTACCGCACTCAGCCAGAAATAGAACAACAAACACGAATCCAGCTGACAGTCCAGTGGTTGCTAATCCTTATCTTCTGCAAGCATTCGCGCTGATAGAGCTTTGGCGTAACATACGATGGACGATAATCAAGTCTTCCATCTATGGATTTTTTGTGGCACCTGCGAAAATGGGATTAGTCAAGCTGCGTTATCGAATCGGCCGATTTCTCATGATTCTCGCTTCTTGCCTGGGAAGGTAAACTCATTGACGATTGCAGACACAACAATCGAAGATAGGCTAGGAAACAAGAACTCCCTAATCCTTGGGATTGCAGTCTCGTCCGTATAGAACTTCAGGATTCCAATATCAAGTGTCAAGCCCGTCGGTTTTTGATTCAGATAAGTTCACTGATATTTCTGCGACATTGCAATGCCCTTTGTATTAGTATGTGACTACGTTTCAGTCGGCTGCACACGCCTGCAGGCTTATATCTTGCTTAAATGAGTATATCGCCGACAACTGTGGTACATGTGCTTGCTAGCAGTTGTCAGATGCAACATGCGTGAGCGGTCCCATGACATGGCTGTTTGCCTCGCCGGCAATCGTGCTTTGGTATGAAATCGATATCTGGCGGCATAATAAGCAATGTGAGTTAAGGGTTCACTGATTCACTTCAATGGGTTTGGCCGATTGATTGTTGTCTGATTCCATTGAAGTGATAACACGATGGTTTTTAAATCCCGATCTTTCAAGTTTAGCGACGCCTCTACTGATTACTCTTTGTCGAATTTCAATCGGTTGTTCAAGGTTTCCGCCAATGATATGATTGTAATCGAATCAAAATATCCTTTGATGAAGGGGGCCCATATGGCATATCAAGAAGATATGGATTGCATTGATTTTTCGAATCTATTGAGCACTAAGGAACCGTACTATTGCTATTCCAAAAAGTATGACAGCGAGGTACACAAATCAGGGAAAACAGATGGGAAAACACAGCAAGAGCTTATGGTGCCGTGGTTCGCCAAGCATACAACTGACAGTGCCAAAAGCTGCTATAATAATTTACAAAATGCTGCATCTCTACTTTGGATTGCCGAGGCAGTTGACATTGACCCATCAACTGTTGCCACAGCTTTTAAAGATGCAAAGCAGGCAGGGAACTTTCGACAGGCCTGCAAGGCGATAAGGAATAGCATTAAATGGTCGGATATCATTGAATCCTTAAACACTAAAACTGTTTAGCACTGTTTAGCGTCAGGCAAACTGTCCATTTAGTTGTGTCTGGCGACCCGGTCAGGGTCTTTTGTGTTTCAATGGGAAATGCCAGATTAAACAAAGGCTCGGAATCCGAACGATTCCGAGCCTTACTGGTAGCGGGGTCAGGATTTGAACCTGAGACCTCTGGGTTATGAGCCCAGCGAGCTACCGAACTGCTCCACCCCGCGTCGGCTGTTCAACACAGCAGTTATCTATATTACGGATTCCAGCGCACTTGTCAAGTCCGTGTGTGGGAAGGCCTGCGCTGGGCCATAATAGAGTCATGCCTATCACCATCCCCACCGGATTGCCGGCCAGATCCATCCTGGATTCGGAGCGCATCTTCGCCCTGGAAAGCCACGAGGCGGAGCGCCAGGAGATGCGTCCGCTCAGGCTGGTCATCCTCAACCTGATGCCTACCAAAGTGGAGACCGAGACCCAGCTGCTGCGGCTGATCTCCAAATCGCCGCTTCAGGTGGAGATCGACTTCATGAAGACTTCCACCCATCAGGCCGTGCATACCAGCATGGATCACCTGGTCAAGTTCTACGAGAATCTGGATTCCTTCCAGGACAACTGTTATGACGGTCTTGTCGTGACGGGCGCTCCAGTGGAGCAGATGGACTTCGAGCAAGTCGACTACTGGGATGAACTGACCCACATTCTGGACTGGGCCTCTACCCACGTCTTCTCCACTATGTATCTATGCTGGGGAGCCATGGCCGGGCTCTACTACCGCCACGGCATCGCCAAGCGCGACCTGGATCGCAAGGTCTTCGGGGTCTTTCCTCAGTATCTGCAGGACGAGTACTGCTTCATCACCAATGGCTTCGACGAGATCGCCCTGCAGCCCCACTCCCGCTGGGCCGGGGTGGACGAGGACCAGGTGCGGGCCTGTCCGGATCTGCAGGTGCTCACCTGGGGTCCCCAGTCCGGTCCCGGGCTTATCAGCACCCAGGATTTCTCAGAGATTTTCGTGCTGGGTCACTGGGAGTACGACCGTGACACTCTGGCCCACGAATACCAGCGTGACATGGCCAAGGGCCTGGACCAGGTGCCTTTCCCGGTCAACTACTATCCTCACGACGATCCAACATTGGAGCCGGTCTTCTCATGGCGGGCCCACGCCAACCTGCTCTGGCGCAACTGGCTGAACTGGGTCTACGAGACCACTCCCTATGACCTGGACCAGGTGCCGACTCTGCGGGCTGCGGGCCGGCTAGGCACCGACCGATCCATCAGACACGCCCCTGGCAGCCCACGCGCCGACGGATACCGCCCTCTGGCAGCCGACGGGTACGGGCTTATTCCGGGCGCTGTTAATTCCGGGCGCTGTTAAAAGTTAATGACGATCGCATTAAGTTCATCATCGGGCTTGTCCACGTCGCGGTGCGGATTGGACCTGCGGCCACTATTTGTGACACACTGGATGAATCTATGATTACCGTGGCTCTTGGTGTGGGCTACACTACCCATACGGTGCAGCCATGAGTCGCATGCGCGCTATAGTGTTCACTGTGTCGTTCAGGAGGCGATAGATGCTAGAGGCAATGGGAAGTGAAGCTTTCAGTCTGGCCATGGCCAAGCCGAGTGAGCTGCCTTCCATCGAAGATTTCCTGCCTCCTGAGATTCTTTTCCAGGGAACGCCCTTTGCCATGAACCGGATCATCCTGATCAGGTTCGTGGCCATGGTCATTATTCTCCTGGTGCTGGGAATCACTGCCGCAAGGGCCAAGCTGATCCCTTCCCGCTGGCAGGGGGCCATTGAGTGGGTCATCGAGTTCATCCGTGACTCGGTCGTTTACGACACCTTGGGCGAAATTCGTGGCAAGCGCTACGTGCCCATGATCACGACCATCTTCTTGACCATCCTGGTCTTCAACCTCTGTGGCATCGTGCCGGGCATGAACATAGCGGCCACGGCCACTATCACCATGCCTCTGGTCTTCGCCATCTGGACTTTCTGCCAGTACATGGTAACGGGATTCCGGGAGCAGGGCGTCTGGGGCTACTTCAAGTCGGAACTCTTCCCAGCGGGTGTGCCATGGCCTCTCTATATTATTCTGACGCCCATCCAGCTTCTGGAGATGGTCATCGTCAAGCCGGCCTCTCTGACCATCCGACTCTTCGCCAACATGATCGCCGGCCATCTGCTGGTGGCGGTTACCCTAGCCTTTACCCAGTTCTACATTGTTGAGGCCAGCAATAAGGTGTTGGCCCTGGCTGGTGTGGGCTGGTTCGTTCTGGGCTTCGCCCTGACGGCCTTTGAAATCTTCGTGGCGGCCCTTCAGGCCTACATATTCGCCATCCTGACCACGGTTTACATCTCCATGAGTTACCCTGAAGAAGGTTGAGCGAAAAGAACAAGCCGCGGTCGGCGTTTTAAGCGGTCGCAGCCTACATATTCGTTGGTTCCGACCAGTAGACGGGGGTCGGGGCCGAACCACAATCCAAGAACCGGCAACGGTGGAGGAAAGGAAAATAAATGGACATCATCACACTTGCTGAGGTCTCCGGCAATCTGAGCATCCTGGGATACGGTATTGCAGCTCTCGGCCCCGCGCTGGGTCTGGGCATCGCCGTCGGCAAGACCGTCGAGAGCATGGCTCGCCAGCCTGAGATCAGCGGACAGCTCCGCACCACCATGTTCATCGGCCTGGCTCTGATCGAGGTGCTGGCCCTGCTGGGCTTCGTGGCGCTCTTCATCGCCTGAGCCGTGCGATTCCTGCATGATCCGGCTTCGATAAAGGAAAGGAGGAGCCAATGTACGCTCTAGCGGCAGGCAAAGGAATCAAGCTGTTTATTCCTCCGATTTACGATATCTTCTGGTCGCTGGTCATCCTGGTCATTCTGGCCGTCTTCTTCTACAAGTTCTTCATGCCCAAGTTCCAGGCCATCTTCGATGAGCGCTCGTCCAAGATCGAGGGCAACATCCAGAAGGCCGCCAAGGCTCGTGAAGAGGCGGATCAGGCCCGTAAGCAGTATCAGGATCAGCTTGGCAAGGCTCGTGTTGAGGCTTCCCAGATCCGGGATGACGCCCGCGCCGAGGCCTCCAGGATCGTGGCGGATGCCAGGACCCGGGCCGAGACCGAGGCCAACCAGATCACCGAGAACGCCCAGCGATCCCTCAAGTCCCAGCAGCAGCAGGCGCTGGTCTCGCTCAAGGGCGAGGTGGGCACGCTGGCTACGGCTCTTGCAGGCAAAATTCTGGGATCGCAGCTTCAGGATGATGCCGTGCAGTCCTCCATGATCGACTCGATCATTGCGGACCAGGGCGGC
Organism: Bifidobacterium apis; assembly: GCF_036986835.1. Taxonomy (NCBI): domain Bacteria; kingdom Bacillati; phylum Actinomycetota; class Actinomycetes; order Bifidobacteriales; family Bifidobacteriaceae; genus Bifidobacterium; species Bifidobacterium apis. The sequence continues at coordinate 281,996 of NZ_BTXD01000001.1, forward strand.
CAGTCCTCGGACAAGCGGCAGGCATGATGACTGATTGGCGGACGATGGGTACGTTGATTCCACGAAAGGGGAGGTGACATGCGAGGAGAGACTTCGCTGAGCTCCGACAAGGAGACCAGGGCCAAGTATGCCCCTTTGCTCAAGAGCAAGGGGAAGGATGCCCTCCGCGTGGCCATGGAGCTCTATACCTTCGTGACCCTGCTCGATGCCAACAGGCCCCTGGAGCGTGCGCTGACCGATCCCTCCCGTCCGGCTGAGGACAAGTGGCGTGTGATTGACACCATCCTGGCTGATAAGGCCGACCCACTGACCGTGGATATCCTCCATGATTTGACCGATCATCAGTGGAGCCGCGTGGTGCACATCGCCAACGCGGCCGAGGACATGTCGGTGGATGCCACCGCCTATTACACCGATGCTCTGGGCATCACCAACCAGGTGGCCGGCGAGCTGGCTGAGATTCATTCGGCCCTGCTCGGGATGCCTCTGGTGCTCTTCCGACTCTCGGATGAGTACAGTGATCCCAAGCCCCGGGCCGACCTGCTCAAGGCGCTCCTTGACGGGCAGCATATGCATCCGGTCACCGAGCAGATGGCCTTGAACGCCACCATAGATCTGCGCGGACGACGCTTCCCCGACACCATCGTTTGGTTGGTGGATCGTTTCTCCGAGCACATGGACCAGGTTATGGTCACCGTCACCACGGCGGTCTCCATGAAGGACGAGCAGGTCAGCCGCCTGCAGGAGGTCTACGGGCGCAAGCTAGGCAAGCCGGTCCACATCAACTCGGTGGTTGATCCCTCGGTCATAGGTGGCATGAAGGTCCAGTACGGCTCGGTCTCCACCGACGGCACGGTGGCCACCCAGCTCAAGCACCTGAAGCGGCGAATGGCCGTGGCGGGATAAGCAGGGGACCAACAGACTTGAACAAGAACAGAAATAAGGAGTGATCATGGCAGAAATGACCATTGATCCCGCCGTGGTGCGCAAGGCGCTCGACCAGTTCGTCGAGTCCTACAAGCCGACGGACACCCCCACCCAGGAGGTGGGCTACGTCCGTACGGCCGGTGACGGCATTGCGCATGTGGAGGGACTGCCTGGTTGCATGGCCAACGAGCTGCTGACCTTTGAGGACGGCACGCTGGGTCTGGCATTCAACCTGGACGCCCGAGAGATCGGCGTGGTCATCCTGGGCGACTTCGCAGGTGTCGAAGAGGGCCAGGAAGTCCACAGGACCGGTGAGGTGCTTTCAGTGCCCGTCGGCGACGGCTATCTGGGTCGTACGGTCAACCCTCTGGGCGAGCCGATCGACGGCCTGGGCGAAATCAAGAGCGAGGGCCGCAGAATCCTGGAGGCCCAGGCCCCCGACGTCATGCACCGGCATCCCGTCGATGAGCCCCTGGCCACCGGCATCAAGGCCATCGACGCCATGACACCCATCGGCCGCGGTCAGCGCCAGCTGATCATCGGCGACCGGCAGACCGGCAAGACGGCCATCGCCATCGACACCATCATCAACCAGAAGCGCAACTGGGAGTCCGGAGATCCCAAGAAGCAGGTACGGTGCATCTACGTGGCCATCGGCCAGAAGGGCACCACCATCGCCTCGGTCCGTTCCTCCCTGGAAGAGGCCGGCGCCATGGAGTACACCACCATCGTGGCCTCCCCGGCTTCCGACTCTGCAGGCTTCAAATACATAGCCCCCTACACCGGTTCGGCCATCGGCCAGCACTGGATGTATGGCGGCAAGCACGTCCTGATTGTCTTTGACGACCTGAGCAAGCAGGCCGAGGCCTACCGGTCCATCTCCCTGCTGCTGCGTCGTCCGCCGGGGCGCGAGGCTTATCCTGGCGACGTCTTCTACCTGCATTCGCGTCTGCTGGAGCGCTGCGCGAAGCTCTCAGATGACCTGGGCGGCGGATCCATGACCGGTCTGCCCATCATCGAGACCAAGGCCAACGACGTCTCGGCCTACATTCCGACCAACGTGATCTCCATCACCGACGGCCAGATCTTCCTGCAGTCCGACCTGTTCAATGCCAACCAGCGTCCCGCCGTGGATGTGGGCATCTCCGTCTCCCGAGTGGGCGGCGCCGCACAGACCAAGGCTCTGAAGAAGGTCTCCTCGACCCTGAAGATCTCCCTGGCCCAGTACCGCTCTCTGCAGTCCTTCGCCATGTTCGCCTCGGATCTGGATGCGGCCTCCAAGGCCCAGCTGACCCGCGGTGCCAGGCTGACCGAGCTGCTCAAGCAGCCTCAGTTCACCCCATACTCCATGGAGAAGCAGGTTGTCTCCGTCTGGGTGGGCACCCACGGCAAGCTGGACGACTTGGACCTGGAGGACGTGCTGCCCTTTGAGTCCGGGCTCCTAGACTACCTGGACCACAACACGGACATCCTCAAGACCATCCGCGACACGGAGGACTTCACCGACGATACCGAGAAGGCCCTGGATAAGGCCGTGGACGAGTTCGCCAAGACCTTCGTGACCCACAAGGGTGAGACCCTGGATGGTCACAAGGCCGATCAGGATCAAGAGCAGCCGGTGGCCGTCCAGCAGGAGAAGCTTGTGGCCGAAGGCAAGAGCGGCAGCAAGGCCGGGAAGCGGTAGACCATGGCCTCACAACTCGCATTCAAGTCAAGGATCGCCTCCACATCGGCATTGGAGAAGATCTTCAATGCCCAGGAGATGATAGCCTCCTCGCATATCGCCAAGGCCAGGACCGTGGCCATGGAAGCGAAGCCTTACTCCGATGCGATCTTCGATGCAGTCCAGGCCCTGGTGGCCCACACGGACGACATCCGCCATCCCATTGTCAGGAAGGACGAGAAGAACCCGCGCGTGGCTGTGCTGGCGCTGACGGCCGACCGTGGCATGGCAGGGGCCTATACCTCCTCGGTCATCCGCGAGACGGAATCTCTGCTGGCCCGCCTGGACCAGCAGGGCCGACAGCCCCAGCTCTTCGTCTACGGTCGTCGCGGCGTCTCTTACTACCGCTACCGCAACCGCAGCATCGTCAAGACCTGGGAGGGCAACAGCGATCGGCCCGGTGTGGATGTGGCCAGGGAAATCTCACAAGCGCTGCTGGAGACCTACATGACTCCAGCGGCCAAGGGCGGCGTCTCCGAGCTCTACATCGTCTTCACTGAATTCATCAACATGGTGGTGCAGAAGGTTCGGGTGCTGCGCATGCTGCCACTGGAACTGATCAGGCCTGACCAGGAGCAGCCTGAGGAGGCCATCGATGCCCCGGTGCCGGACGACGAACATGGACGCCAGGGTGACCGATATGCGGCCCTCTACGACTTCGAGCCCAGCCCGCAGGAGGTGCTGGATGCCGTTCTGCCCAAGTACATTCAGTCGCGCATCCATGAATGTCTGCTCACTTCGGCCGCCTCGGAGACCGCCAGCAGGCAGAATGCCATGCACACCGCCACTGATAACGCCAAGGGGCTGATCGACGACCTGACCCGCAGGCTCAATGCCACGCGTCAGGCGGCCATCACGCAGGAACTTACCGAGATCGTCGGCAGCGCCGATGCGCTCAACAAAGAGGAAGAGTAGGAACGCCAATGGTTGCACAGCAAGAACAGCCGACCACAGCGAGCCGCAAGCCGGATTCGGCCTCCAAGGGGCGCGTCACCCGAGTCCAGGGTTCGGTCATCGATGTGGAGTTCCCGGCAGGCCATCTGCCGGACATCTACAATGCCCTGACCGTGAATCTGAGCAAGTCCTCGGACACCGAGGGTGAGTCGCTGACCACTATCATGCTGGAGGTGGAGCAGCATCTGGGCGATTCCACGGTCCGCACCGTGGCCCTGAAGCCCACCGACGGCCTGGTCCGCGGCGCTACCGTCACCGATACGGGCGGGCCCATCATGGTGCCTGTGGGCGACGTGACCAAGGGACACGTTTTCGACGTGGCCGGCAATATCCTCAACAAGAAGGAGGGTGAGCAGATCAAGGTCACCGAACGGTGGCCCATCCATCGCAACCCGCCTGCCTTCGATCAGCTGGAGTCCAAGACCCAGATGTTCGAGACCGGCATCAAGGTCATCGATCTGCTGACCCCTTACGTGGAGGGCGGCAAGATCGGCCTGTTCGGCGGCGCAGGCGTGGGTAAGACCGTGCTCATCCAGGAGATGATCCAGCGCGTGGCGCAGAACCACGGCGGTGTCTCGGTCTTCGCTGGTGTGGGCGAACGCACTCGTGAGGGCAACGACCTGATCGGCGAGATGGATGAGGCCGGCGTGCTGGAGAAGACCGCATTGGTCTTCGGCCAGATGGACGAGCCCCCGGGGACCCGTCTGCGCGTGCCCCTGACTGCCCTGACCATGTCGGAGTACTTCCGCGACGTGGAGAACCAGGATGTGCTGCTCTTCATCGACAACATCTTCCGGTTCACCCAGGCCGGCTCCGAGGTCTCCACCCTGCTGGGCCGCATGCCATCGGCCGTGGGCTACCAGCCCAACCTGGCCGACGAGATGGGTGCCCTGCAGGAGAGGATCACCTCGACTCGTGGCCATTCGATCACCTCCCTGCAGGCCATCTACGTGCCGGCCGATGATTACACCGACCCGGCGCCTGCGACCACCTTCGCCCACCTGGACGCAACCACCGAGCTCAGCCGCGACATCGCCTCCCAGGGCATCTACCCGGCTGTGGATCCGCTGGCATCCACCTCCAGGATTCTGGACCCGCGCTATGTGGGGCAGGCCCACTATGACTGCGCCAACCGGGTCAAGGCCATCCTGCAGAGGAACAAGGAGCTCCAGGACATCATCGCCCTGATCGGCATCGACGAGCTGGGCGAAGAGGACAAGACCACCGTCAACCGCGCCCGCAAGATCGAGCAGTTCCTGGGCCAGAACTTCTACGTGGCTGAGAAGTTCACCGGTCGCAAGGGCTCCTACGTGCCTGCGGACGAGACCATCGAGGCCTTCACCCGCATCTGCGACGGTGCCTACGATGACGTGCCCGAGCAGGCATTCTCCGGCATCGGCGGAATCGACGACCTTGAGCACAAGTGGCACGATATGCAGAAGGAATACCGGTAGTCATGACGGACACTGGCAAGACCTCCATGCAGGTCAACATCGTCTCGGCGGACAGGCCCATCTGGTCGGGTCAGGCACGGTCGGTCACCGTGCCCGGCACCCAGGGGTCCATGGGCATCATGCCCGACCACGAACCGGTGCTGGCCCTGCTGCAGGAGGGCAATATCCGGGTTCAGGCCACGGATGGCGGTCGTCAGTCCTTCCATGTGGATAGCGGATTCGCCTCCTTCGACAGCAACAAGCTGACTGTGGCCGTGGACCACTACCTGGAGGATGCTGATCAGGGACAGCAGTCCTGACTCCCATCCTCTTCCGCCCGGCTGGTGCACTTGCATCGGCCGGGCTTTTTCTTTCTCGCCCGGAACAGCGACTGATATATTGGCATCTGTGCGAATCATTGTTGCCGACTGCTCCGCCGAATACTCCGGGCGTCTCAATGCCAGCCTGCCGCCGGCCAGGCGCGTTCTGCTGATCAAGGCCGACATGAGCTGTCTGATCTTTTCGGAGCTGGGCTCCTACAAGCCCCTGAACTGGATGTGCGCCCCCTGTACCATCAGGGAGATCGAACCCGAGGAGGCGGGCAAAGACGGCGCGGGTGTCAAGACTGATTCCGTGGCTGGAACCGGGCCGGATGAGGTAGTCGAAGCCGCCGCGCCCGACGCGTTGATCGCCCAGGAGCAGGATCAGGACCAGGCTCGGCCTGTCCGTAAGGTTCTGCGTGTTTCGGCGGTCAAATCCAGCGATGTACTCACCATCAGGCTCTACCAGGTCTATGCCGACGACAGCTACGACCTGGGGACGGATCCAGGCTTGGTCAAGGACGGTGTGGAAGCGCATCTGCAGCGCTACCTGGCTAAACAGATTGACCGCATCGGCCCGGGAGCCACCCTGGTCCGTCGGGAGTATCCCACGCCCATCGGCCCGGTGGACATCATGGCCGTGGATGGCCAGGGACGGCATGTGGCCATCGAGATCAAGCGGCATGGGGGCATCGACGGGGTGGAACAGCTGACCCGCTACTGCCGCCTGCTCAACCGCGACCCTCTGCTGGCCCCTGTCCGCGGAATCTTCGCGGCCCAGACCATTACACCCCAGGCCAGGGTCCTTGCCGAGGACAGGGGATTCGAGTGCCTGATCCTGGACTACGAGGCCATGAAGGGCACTGACAGCGATGAACTGACCCTCTTCTGAGACGGTTTTCAGTCTTATATCGTCTTGTATAGTCAATATGTCAGGCAGCTCACATAGGTTCTCATTTGGTTCTATAAGACCCAAAAAGCTACTAGATATTGGGGTTTATGGTCTGACACGCCACTACAGGTGGTATTGTGCTTGTGTCTGGGATTGTGTAGAGTGCAATCAACAGGTTCCGAGCAGAGGGCTAATAGGGCTTGGAATATCACGGCTACATTTAAGGGAGAGGCGATTATGTCCATCACGGTCTACACCAAGGCGCACTGTCCCCAGTGTGATGCCACCAAGCGTCAGTTGACCAAGCAGGGGCTGGATTTCGAGCAGGTGGATTTGACTGAGGATCAGACCTTGATCGACCAGTTCATCGCCCAGGGATTCAAGCAGACCCCCATCGTAGTCACTGACCAGGAGACGTGGAGCGGGTATCGCCCCGATCTGATCAGGAAGGTAGCGCAGAGCGCCAAGGTCTTCGCCTGATCAAAGCACTCGGAGCCCGGTTCACGAATATGTGGACCGGGCTTTTTTCATAGCTTGGCCAGCAGTCGGGTTAGTGCAAATCGCGTTGTGCGCCTACTTGGTTAGTAGATGCTTGGTAGGTAAGTAATTGGCTGATGTTTGTTCTGCAAGTGCTTGATCAGTTGGACTTGTTCGATTGGGCACTGCCTACTTGATAAGTGTTGCAATGGTAGAGAGACCATCTGTGGTTTTGGAGTGTATCCGATAGTTCGGGAGGCACGATCTGCAGGTGTCGGTTAGCCTTTACCGACCAGTGGCTATCTTATTGGTGCTCTTTGGTTGTGGCGTGAATACGAATCGCCGTACAGGTTGCTGTGAGAGTGGATGATAACGCGGTATCCGGTATTCGTATACCCAAAAGCAGAGGAAACCGGCTCGCGTTCCCTAGGATGGTCCACTATATGCCGCAGGCGGCGGGAAGCGGGCGAGAAGCGGTGAAGAGGAGACGATGAATAGCACTCAAGCAAGTTGGGAGGTGGGGGCATGAATTGGACCTTTATGGCGCAGAATCTGCACTTCTTCGTCAACGCGGCCTATGTGACGGTCTTCATCTCCTTCTTCGGTGTGGTGTTTTCCATGCTGATCGGGCTGGTTTGCGCCGGGCTGGAGGTCTTCAGGATCCCCCTGCTCTCGCAGATGGCCAGGGTATACATTGAGCTGTCAAGAAACACCCCGCTCCTGGTTCAGCTCTATTTCCTTTATTTCGGGTTGCCCAAACTTGGGGTCAATTGGAGCGCCCAGACCTGCGCCATCGTCGGGCTTGCCTTCCTGGGCGGCTCCTACATGGCCGAGGCCATGCGTGGCGGACTGGAGGCGGTGCCCCGGGTGCAGATCGAGTCAGCCCGCGTCCTGGGATTCACGCGAGCCCAGACCCTGTCCAGAATCGTGTTGCCACAGGCCCTGAGCAGCACCATACCGGGCGTGGTGGCCAACATCATCTTCCTGATCAAGGAGTCCTCGGTGGTCTCGGCCATCGCTCTGGCCGACGTCATGTATGTCACCAAGGACCTGATGGGCACCTCCTATGACACCTACGAGTCCCTGACTCTGCTCATCGTCACCTATCTGGTCATCCTGCTGCCCATCTCCGTCATCGGAACCGTTCTTGAGCGGAGGTTCGACTATGCACGGCGTTGAGGTGCTCTTCCAGCCAGGGGTCATGCCCAGGCTCTTCCAGGGGCTCTGGGTGACCGTCTGGATAGCCGGCGTCTCGGTCCTGCTCTCCCTGCCCTTGGGCTTGGTGGTCGGATGGCTGATGACTCTGCGCAACCCCCTGATTCGCTTCCTGATGAGGATCTATCTGGACTTCATCCGCATCATGCCCCAACTGGCCTTGCTCTTCATCGCCTTCTATGGGCTGTCCAGGGCTTGGAACCTGAATCTGGACGCCACCGGCGCCTGCCTGCTGGTCTTTGTGCTATGGGGTGGGGCCGAGCTGGGCGACCTGGTCCGCGGTGCCCTGGAGTCCATTCCCCGCACCCAGGTGGAGTCGGCCTATGTTCTGGGGCTGGGGTCCTGGCAGACCTTCTCCAGGATCATCCTTCCGCAGGCCCTGCGCCGACTGCTGCCGGCCAGTGTCAACCTGGCCACCAGGATCGTCAAGACCACCTCCCTGGCCGCCCTGCTGGGCGTCATCGAGGTCATCAAGGTCGGTCAGCAGATCATCGATGCCAACCGTTTCGCCTATCCCCAGGCGACCTTGTGGGTCTACGGGGTGATCTTCTTCATGTATTTCTTCATCTGCTGGCCCCTGTCCCTGGTGGCCCGGCATCTGGAAAAGAGGTGGGCCCATGACTGAGGGGCAAACAACGGCGAACCAGCCACAGGAGGAACAGGAGGAGCGGGCGGTGCTGACCGTCGAGCATCTGGTCAAACAGTATCCGCAGGCTCAGAGCCCTGTGCTCAACGACATCTCCTTCCAGGTGCCCAAGGGCAAGGTCTTTGTGGTCCTGGGTCCCTCGGGCTCAGGCAAGTCCACCCTGCTGCGGACCATAGCCGGACTGGAGCCCATACAGGGCGGCCGCATCCTTCTGGACGGTCAGGTGGTGGAGACCGGTCACCCCCTGGGCAAGCACAGCGGAGGTCCTGGAGGCCTGATGTCGGGTAGCCGCAGCTCTGACCTGCGCACCCGGATCGGCATGGTCTTCCAGAGCTATGACCTCTTCCCCAACAGGACCGTCCTGGACAACGTGACCCTGGCGCCCGTCCTGGTTCAGAAGCGCAAGCGGGAGCAGGCGCGTCAGGAGGCTCTGGAGCTGCTGGACCGGGTTGGTCTGGCCGACCGCCGGGATGCCTGGCCCAGCCAGCTTTCGGGCGGCCAGCGGCAAAGGGTCGCCATCTGCCGGGCGCTCATCCTCCATCCCGAGATCATGCTCTTTGACGAGGTGACCGCAGCTCTTGATCCGGAGATGGTGCGCGAAGTCCTCCAGGTCATTCTGGAGCTGGCCGACCAGGGGCTGACCATGATGATCGTTACCCACGAGATGGCCTTCGCCAGGGGCATCGCCGATCACATCGTCCTGTTGGATGGAGGCGCCCTGGTCGAGCAGTCCGACGACCCGGAGGCCTTCTTCACCCACCCGGCCACTGACCGGGCGCAACGCTTCCTGTCCACCTTCACTTATGAGCGCAGGCGGGATCAGGATCAGGAGTCCCGATGAGTACTCCGCATATTCGTCCGGCGGCATTCGCCGGAACCGTCCCCAGGGGCGGCCGAAGGAAAGAGAAAGAATAGGAAAAGAGGGATCATGACCGCAAGGGTAATGAACCGATTGATACGGGCGGCGCTGGCCACGGGGGCGACGATCGCGATGATGGCTTCCATGGCGGCCTGCGGCCCTTCGGCGGCCACCCCCAGTGACGCTGGAAGCGGCTCGGGGAGCAACTCCGGCTCCTCGGCGTCATCCGGGTCTGCACGCACCCCGGAGCAGATCACCAAGTCCGGGAAGCTCAAGGTGGCGGTCTTCACTGACAAGGCCCCCTTCGGCTACGTGGACAAGGATGGCAAGAACCAAGGCTACGACGTGGTCCTGGCCGAGCGCCTGGCCAAGGACCTGGGAGTGAAGCCCGAATACACCTCGGTGGACCCGGCCGCCCGGGTGGACGTGCTGTCCAGCAACAAGGTGGACGTGGTCCTGGCCAACTTCACTGTCACTGATGATCGCGCTCGCAAGGTGGACTTCGCCAAGCCTTATATGAAGGTCTTCCTGGGCGTGGTTTCCCCGGATTCGGCGCCGATCAAGGATGTGAAGGAACTCAACGGCAAAACCCTGATCATCGCCAAGGGGACCACGGCCGAGCCCTACTTCGAGCAGCACTATCCGGAAGTCAAGCTGCAGAAGTACGACCAGTATGCCGATGCCTACAACGCCCTGCTGGACCACCGTGGCGACGCCATGAGCACCGACAACACCGAGGTGCTGGCCTGGGCCAAGGCCAACAAGGGCTTCTCGGTGGGCATCACCAAGCTTGGGGATGAGGCGGTCATCGCCCCGGCCGTGCGCAAGGGGAACAAGCCCCTGCTGGACTACATCAACAAGGAGCTGGTCAAGCTGGGCCAGGAGCAGTTCTTCCATGAGGACTACCGCAAGACCCTGGAACCGGTCTACGGCAGCGCAGCCAACCCCGATGAGATCGTGGTCGAGGGTGGCAAGGACTGACCCGACCATCTGGTTTATGACAGGGGCCCGAACCCATCCGAATGCGACTGGATGGGTACGGGCCCCTGCTTGTCTGATCCGTCTGAGTTGGTGGATCGGCTGGTCAGTAGGCGGCCAGGATGTCGACCACGAAGATCAGGGTCGAATTGGCCGGGATCTTCTGCTGTTGTTGGCTGCTATAGCCCAGGTCGGGCGGAATGACCAAAAGAACCTGAGAGCCTACCGTCTGTCCAGCCAGACCCTGTTGCCAGCCCTTGACCACCTGGTCCAGGCTGAAGTCGCTGGCCTCACCCCTGTCCCAGGAGGAGTCGAACTGCTTGCCGTCGGAGGCCAGCCAGCCGGTGTAGTTGGCACTGACGCTCTGATGCTCGCCGACCTTGGCCCCCTCGCCCTTGATCAGGGGCTGGACGACTAATCCTCCCTTTGGTTTGTATCCGTTGAGATCCAGGGAGGGCTTGCCCTTGTCGTCCAAGCTGATCTTGGGCAGGTCGCTGGGCAGGTCGGTCACCTTCTTACCCTGTGCGCGGGTCAGGTTCTTGGACCTGGAGACGAAGGTCAGGGCCATGATATAGGAGTCGCTCGCCTGGCTGCTGCCGGAGCCTGACTCATCGATGCCCACGGCCACGGTGGAGTTGACCTTGAGGCCCTTGAAGGTGTCGTAGTAGGCCGGGATGGATTTCTTGCTGATGACGATGGAGCACTCCGGGCTGCTCTTGTCCCAGGTGGAGTTGATCACCTTGCCGGTCTTGGCGTCCAGGGCCAGGCTCCTTGTGCATACGCGGTCCCCGTCGCGGATGACTGCGCCGTTGCCCTCCTGGATGACCTGATGGGTCTGGTTCTCGACCTTGAAGGGGGTCTTGAAGCTGATGTCGGGCTTGCTGCCGAGTTTGCCACTGGCCGATACGCCTTGCATGGTGTCACCCGAGTGCCCGCCCCTGTCGGATTTCCCGCTGCAGGCTGACAGTCCAAGACATAGGGTCAGAGCGGTCATGGCGCCAAGCAGGCGCTTGATGCCTGATTTCCTTGCGTTGATAGTCATAGAAGACCAGTTTAGGGCTTATAGGTGATTTCCCGGTGCTGGAAACCATCTCATAGGGGGCCGACGGTAGAATGTGGATAATATGGAGCAAGTACCCGAGGAAAAAGATGAGATGACGCGGCCTGGTAAGCCCTCGCGTCACAGCATGATCATGCGCGGCATCGTCACCCCCATCTTCGGACTGCTGGCTGTAACGGCCATTGTGCTGGGTATTCTCAACGCCACGGTTTGGAAGCCTTCGGCTCATGTGGATGCGCATGCGCGCACCAAGGCGGCCTATGTGGTGACCGATCCAGGTGTGCTTCCCCTGGTGGACAGCAAAGTGACCATGCGCGTGGATGCGGCATCGACTGGGACTGCCGCGTCAGCAGATCAGAATTCACAGAAGCCCGCCGTCTGTATGGCCCTGACCACGGCCAAGGATGCAGCTGGATGGACGGCCGGGCAAGATGTGGCCCGGGTGCGCGGCCTGGACAATTGGCAGACCCTGTCTGTCGGCAGGGACACCAGTCCTGGCAAGTCCGCCAAAAGTGATCAGGGCGTGGCCTTTCAGGATTCGGATATGTGGCAACAGGTCACCTGCTCCGACAGCAGCGTGTCAATGTCCCTGAAGACCGACGATCCGCAGGCCGTCCTGCTGGTGGCGGTTCCCCAAGGCGCTCATTCCCTGGGGCTGGAGATGCTCTGGCAGCGTGACAAACTGCCCAACTTCGCCATGCCTTTCTACTTTGCCGGCGGGCTTCTGGCCCTGCTGGCCGTTCTTTCGGCTACGGTCTTCGCCATGGATCCGGTCAAGCGCCGTAAGCAGACCGAGCCTGAACAGGAGGCTGAAGAGACTCCCGAAGTCAGCGTGGCCCAGGCTTTGGGCAACGCCATTCTGCCTGGTCTCGGGAATCGGCGTAGCCCGGCTTCCGGCCGACGCCTGCGTCACGCCCGCGGCCAGGCGCGGCAGGGGGATCCGGGACCCCCGCCCAGGCCGCCTGTGGTGATTGATCCACGCAATCGGAACCTGGTCGCTGACCAACAGGAGGGTGACGACAGGAGAGCCGATGATATGTCGTCCACCAGGGTCATCAGCAGCCAGGAGATGGCCTCCTACCTAGCCAGGCTTGCCCACGAGGGGGAGGAGGGGCGCCAATGAGTATGAACAAATCGATGAACAAGGTGGCGGTTGCAGCTGCGCTGGCCCTGTCCTTGGCTCTTTTGCCAGGTCTGTCCGCCTGTGAGGGGCAGGTTCCCCAGGCCCGCCGGACAGAGCCTCAAAGCACTGCAACCACTGCTCCCGCGCCCAACCTGACCCCGGCCCAGGAAGCTCGTATCCGCAAGAGCATCGGGGCTGTTCTGGACCAGGCCAACGAGGCCAAGGACCCTGCCGGGCTGGACCAGCGCGTCAGCGGTCCCCAGCTGGAGATCCGCACCAGCGAATTGACCATAGCCCGGGCCACCGGGCAGCTGGATCCCAAGACGACCATCCCTACCACCATCGCCCAGACGGTCATCCCCGGCGATCCAGGCTGGCCGCGCTCGGTCTTCTCGATTACCACCACCACTCAGGATCAGCAGTCCAAGCGCCTCTTGGTTCTCGACCAGGAGTCCGCCCATGACAACTACAAGCTATGGGGTGTGGCCCGGCTCTTCCAGGGAGCACAGTTGCCCAAGTTCCCGGTGGCCACCATAGGCGCCAGGATGGGGCAGGGCGACGATCAGGGGCTCAAGGCTACGCCGGTGGAGGCCGTGCGCCGCTACGCCGACCTCCTGCAGAACCCCCAGGGCAGCAAGTATGCCAAGGAGTTCGCCCAGGATGACTTCCGCAACTCGCTGGGCACGCTGACTCAGGTGGTCCAGCAGGGGATCGAGGCCAACAAGGGCAGTCAGTTGCAGACCTTTACCCCGGCACAGGGGCAGCTGCGGGTCATGCACTCCTCCGATGGAGGCGACCTGGTCGTGGCCCGGATCGATTCGGTCTGGACCAGGCAGGCAGGTGAGGGACGTGAATCCTCGCCTGCTTCGGATGCGGAGACGGCCCTCTTTGGGCAGGGCAAGCCCACCAGCACCATGAAGGTCACCTATGTCAACGTGATCGCCCTCTATGTGCCTTCTGCGGACTCGCATGAGCCCATCAGGGCCGTGGGTGCCGAACGTGAGCCCATCAAGGTGGAGGCGGTCTGAGGAGCGGGATTGCGCTGGGTGAACGCCCGGGCCTTGGACTAGATTGGCTTCCAGGAGTATGCAATCGAGGGCGGGCCGAAGCTGCAGTCGGCGTCCGCGGGGTTAAGGAGGACTGACATGGCGAACAAGAACGGGCAGGGGCAGCCGGGTGTCTCGCTGGCAGGAGCGGTCGACCTGGGCGCGCTCAAGCATCAGGTCGATGCCGAGCCAGGTCAGCAGGGAGGTGCGCCCGCAGCCGGTGGCTACGTGATCGATACCACCGAGGCCAGTTTCCAGGCCATGGTCCAGACCTCGACCACCTTCCCCATTCTGATCCTGCTCTGGGTGCCCACCGACGACCGCCTCTTCCCTCTGGCCACCCGTCTGGCCCAGGCCGTCAACGCCCAGGAGGGACACATCCAGCTCTCCCGAATCGATATCGCTTCCAATCCGCAGATCGCCCAGACCTTCCAGGTGCAGGGCGCCCCGGCCCTCTTCGCCCTGCTGGCCGGCAGGCCCATGCCTATTCTGCAGGGGCTGCCCACCGATGAGGAGATGAACCAGATCACCGATCAGCTCATTCCCCAGGTGATTCAGATGGCACAGAAGGCCGGTATCACCGGCAGTGCTCCCTACCAGGAGACCAACGACCAGGGGCAAGATGAGCAGGCCAGCCAGTCAGCGGCTGATGCCATCCCGCCTGCCCATCAAGAGGCCCATCGGCTGGCCCAGGAGGGCGACTATGCAGCTGCAGCCGAGGCCTATGGCAAGCTGGTCCAGGCCGACTCGACCGACGATCTGGCCAAGCGTGAACAGGCTAAGTGCCTGCTGATGGCCCGTTCAGCAAAGGCCGATGTCCGCAAGGTCCGTCAGGCGGCCGCCGATGCCCCTGACGACCTGCAGGCCCAGTTGGATGTGGCCGATGTGGACATGATCGGCGGCCAGATTCAGGATGCCTTCGATCGCCTGCTGGATTTTCTGGCCGGGCACCGGGATCAGACCGATCCCATCCGCCGCCGTCTGCTGGAGTACTTCGTCATTCCTGAACCGACTGATCCCCGGCTGGCCAAGGCCCGTCGCCGTCTATCCACATTGATGTACTGAACCGTTCCTGGGTCAGGCCTCACGGTTCCCATCGAAGTTGGTCAGGAAGCGCGGTCCGCTGGCTTTCAGCTCCCGGTCGAAGTCGGTCGCCCAGTCGCCAAAGGGGTGGTTGGCCAGCCCGTCGTTGGAGAACCGTGGGTCGTCGGTTATTTCAGTGGCGCAGAAGTCGGGGATGGTCAGGTCGGTCACCGGCCCGGTCCGCTCCACCTCGGCCACCACCAGGGGAGCGTTGCCGTCCCCGAAGACATCCAGGTTCCACCAGTCCTCGTCCAGCCAGACCCCATACCGGTTCTTGACTATGGGAATGCCGCCGCGCAGGATCAGCTCCAGGGCGATGCCTGGGTCGATGGTCCGTTCAGCCTCGTAGCGTGTGCCGCCGACGGAGGGCCCCTTGGCTGTCATTGAGGCAGCGTCGAAGTGGTCGCCATCCTCAAGCAGGGTATGGAGGGCATCGGTCCGGGCCGTCATGGGCACCACCGGATCCACCTGTCCCTGAAGGCGAACCCGCAGGGCGAAGTTGTCTTCATGCACGTAGTAGCTCTGCACAATCAGGGTCGGCCGACTCTCTCCGAGCAGCTCCCGGGGGAGGTCCCGGCAGAAGAATCTGCGCTCGAACTCGAAATCGTCCTCGTCCTCATTCATGGCCATGCTTCCCATGGTACGGTAGGCCGGTTGCGGCCACCATTTGCTGTTCACGGCCCATTGGAGTTGTCCAGGTATGTGAAGGCCGCTTGTGATGGCCGGGTGAAGGAACTACAGTGGAGACTATCCCGAGAGAAGATCATCCGGGAATGTTGGCGGCTTCGCGCCACCGCATGAGGATGCAATGGCGCAACCGGGGCGGTGGCACGAGGCCTTGCCATCACGATACCTGCGAAACGCCCGGAATCTTGCGGCAACACGCCGAGAGTGGCTGGCGTCTGACCGACACGTCAGAACGCGCATGGGTGCGAAAATGCGCAAAGTGTCCTAGTATGGTCTCTGTTGTCCACTGGAAAGTGGCTGTCGGGTTCGTAGCTCAGCGGATAGAGCGTCTGTCTCCGGAACAGAAGGTCGAGGGTTCGAATCCCTTCGAGCCCACCAAGATGAAATCCCTGCAGCCAGGAAAAGCGCAGGGGTTTTCTTTATACGACTCCTGTCTGTCATCATGCCCGGGATCATGATCATGGCACTTACTGAATAACTGGATGAAGCAAGCGCACCCTATGCGTCACGATATGTGTGGTGAATCACTAAGCTTTTGAGGAACATGACCCTTGGCCCGCTTGTGTCTTCGTTCTCAGGTGCCATAGTGAAAGGGTAAGACCGAACGTCGGGGAGGACCGACGCTTCCGCGTTGTGGCGGAGCCTCCTTTCCGCGGCGAAGCAAAGGAGTTCACATGGCCAATCGAATCAATGCAGGGGATGCTGTTCTTCACGTCCTGGAGCAGTGGGGGGTGCCGCGCATCTATGGCCTGCCCGGCGGCTCCTTCGACTCCATGATGAACGCCATCCACAACGAGCGCGAGCGCATCGACTTCATCCAGGTCCGTCACGAGGAGGCCGGAGCCCTGGCTGCTGCCGGCGAGGCCAAGCTGACCGGCCGGATTGGTGTCTGCTTCGGCTCGTCTGGTCCTGGCGCGGTCCATCTGCTCAATGGCCTCTATGATGCCCGTGAGGACGGCGTGCCGGTGCTGGCCCTGGTGGGCGAAGTGCCCCAGGCCTTTATGAACATGGACTTCTTCCAGGCCATGGACGAGGTGCCTATCTTTACCGATGTGGCCGTATTCGCCCGGGCCGCGACCAACGCCCAAGGACTGCCGGCCCTGGTGGACGAGGCCATCCGCCGCGCCTATGCCAACCACGGGGTTTCCGTGGTCATCATTCCCAAGGATCTGGCCTGGGCCGAGATCGACGACCGCCCGGTGGCATCTGCACCTAACTTCCGCAAGCCTGAGCCTCTGAAGCCTGCGGCTGACCAGGTCAGCAAGGCGGTGGAGATCATTCAGTCCGCCAAGGCTCCGCTGCTCTACTTCGGCCAGGGCGCTGCCGGTGCTCGTGATGAGCTGGTCGCCATGTCAGAGCGTTTCAAGATGCCCATGGTCTCCACCTTCCCGGCCAAGGGGATTGTGGAGGACACCTATCCTGCCTACCTGCAGTCGGCCGGCCGTGTGGCCACCAAGACCGCCACGGAGGCCATCTACACTTCCGATCTGACGGTCTGGGTTGGCTCGGACAACCCCTTCGGGTCCATGTTCGTCACTCCCAACACCAAGGTCATCCAGATCGATCTGAACCCGGTCAAGCTGGGCAAGCGCTTCCAGGCCAACGTGGTTCTGGCCATCCAGGCCGATGCCCGCGAGGCCCTCAAGGCGATAACCGCCGCTGGTCAGGATCAGGAGGAGTCCGTCTTCTACAGGGCCTGCCTGCGCAGCAAGGAGAACTGGGACCAGTGGCTGGCCTCCTTCAACGAAGACACCCGCACGCCCCTGAGGCCTGAGCCTGTCTTCCACGTCATCGATCAGCAGCTTGAGGACAATGACATTGTCATCCCCGACGTGGGCAATGTGGACATCGACTTCCTGCGTCTGCTGCATCTGAAGCCTACCAACCGCTGGACCGTCTCCGGCAAGCACGCCACCATGGGCTACGCTGTGCCGGCCGCCTTGGCTGCCAAGCTGGAGCATCCGGAATCGACCGTCTATTCCCTGAGCGGCGACGGCGGATTCGCCATGCTCGGCGAGGAGGTGCTGGCCCAGCTCAAGTACCATGCCCCGGTCATCAACGTGGTCTTCTCCAACCAGTCCTTGGGCTACATCGAGGCCGAGCAGCGCGACGACAGCCATCAGCCCCTGAGCGGGGTGGATCTGCCCGACACCGACTGGGCCAAGGTCGGCGAGGGCATGGGCGCCCTGGGCTTCACTGTGCGCACGGTGGACGATGCCCGTCATGCCTTCTCCGAGGCCCGCAAGGCCGACAGGTCTTCGGTCATTGACATCAAGCTGACAGGAGCCAGCCCTCTGGATACCCGCTACATGCGGTTCCCGGAGACCTGCTCGGATCCGGACCAGGTCGAGAAATTCGTCAAGACCTACGAGGCCGGCGATCTGCGCTCCCTGGCCTACTGGATGGGTCAGGAGGCCCGCAAGGGCTGAGACTGTTGCCACTTGCGCCGGGCGGGCACTCCTATAGTGGACGGTGTCCGCCCGGGGCTTCGGCCCGGTATGGGTGCGGCGGACCTGAAGAAAGGACGGACTCATGGAAGATGGACCGGAAGAGATCGGCACGCCATACGCGCCCCAGGCCTTGGGAGCCTACAGTCAGGCTGTGAAGGCCGGGGGCTTTGTCTTTGTCTCCGGGCAGTTGGGCATCGACCCGAACACCGGCGAGCTTGTGGAAGGCACTGCGGCTGACCAGGCCACCCAGGCTCTGAAGAACGTCAAGAACATCCTGGATGCAGCTGGCAGCGGCATGGAGAAAGTGGTCAAGGCCACCATCCTTATGCGGCAGGTGGAGGATTTCACCCAGGTGGACCAGGCCTACTCCCAGGTTTTCATCGGCTCGGTGCGGCCGGCCCGTGTGGCTTTCGGCGGTGCGGACATCCCCAGGGGGGCCCTGGTCGAGATCGAGGTCGTGGCTCTGGCCTGATACAGGCCGGCTGCTGGTCCCCGCCGTCGCTAGACTTGAGGGCATGAGTCCTGAAGCACTTGCCCGTATCATCTCTTCGACCGCCGTCCGGATGGCCCAGTCAGGCCGCCTGGGAAGCCTGGAGCCCGGCATGGTTCCTGACGCCGACCATCTGGCGGTCATGCGTCCCAAGGACCGTTCCCACGGGGACTGGTCCACCAACATCGCCATGCAGCTGGCCAAGAAGGCTGGCATGAGGCCTGCAGAACTGGGGCAGGCCCTGGTCGATGCCCTGCGAGAGGCCGACGGGATCGCCCAGGTGGACGTGGCAGGGCCCGGCTTCATCAACATAACTTTGGACTCGGCCTCAGCGGCTGCTGTGGTCGATGCGGTCCTGGAGGCGGGACCCGCCTTTGGAAGCAACGATCACCTGAGCGGGCGCACGCTTAATCTGGAATTTGTCTCGGCCAACCCTACGGGTCCCATCCACATCGGCGGCACACGGTGGGCGGCTGTGGGCGACTCCATGGCTCGCGTCCTGGAGGCCAACGGCGCCAAGGTGGTCAGGGAGTACTACTTCAACGATCACGGCACACAGATTGACCGCTTCTCCCGTTCGCTGGTGGCGGCGGCCCACGGCGAGCCCGTGCCCGCTGACGGCTACAAGGGCTCCTACATTGATGAGATTGCATCGCGGGTGGTCAAGGAGGCTGCCGACGAAGGGCAGGACATCCTGGCCATGCCCAGGGTGCGCGACGAGGACGGCGCCGAGGGTGACAGCCCCCAGCGCGAGGCCTTCCGCACCCGGGCCGTGCCCATGATGTTCGCCGAGATCCAGCAGTCCATGCGTGACTTCCGGGTCAACTTCGATGTCTGGTTCCATGAGAACAGTCTGTATGAGTCCGGCCAGGTGGACCGGGCCATTGATGAGTTGCGGGCCAAGGGCGACATCTTTGAGAAGGACGGGGCTACCTGGTTCCGCTCCACCACTTACGGTGACGACAAGGACCGGGTGATCATCAAGTCCGACGGCCACGCAGCCTATGTGGCGGCCGACATCGCCTACTACCTGAACAAGCGGCGCAGGGCCAAGGATCCCTGCGATGAGGCCATCTACATGCTGGGCGCCGACCACCATGGCTACATCGGCAGGATGATGGCCATCTGCGCGGCCTTCGGAGACACCCCAGGCGTGAACATGCAGATTCTGATTGGCCAGATGGTCAACGTCATCAAGGACGGCCAGGCCGTGCGCATGAGCAAGCGGGCAGGCAACGTGGTCACCATCGACGATCTGGTGGATGCCGTGGGGGTGGATGCCGCACGGTATTCCCTGGCCCGCACCGACTACAACCAGAGCGTGGACATCGACCTGGACCTGCTGGCCTCGCATACCAATGACAACCCCGTCTACTACGTGCAGTACGCACACGCCCGTTCCAAGAATGTGGATAGGAACGCAGCACAGGCGGGCATCGACCGGTCCGGGGCCGACCTGTCCCTGCTGGACACTGCCGCCGACAACGATGTTCTGGGCGTCCTGGCTCTTTACCCCAATGTTGTTCAGACTGCCGGCGACCAGAAGGCTCCCCACCGGGTGGCCCACTACCTGGAGCAGCTGGCTGGGGTATATCACCGCTGGTACAACCTGGAGCGCGTGGTGCCCATGGAGCCCACTGGCCGGGCGGATTTGGACCAGGACGAGGACAGGAATCCACAGCCGGCCCGTGCGGCAGCGCGCCTTCGGCTCAATGACGCCGTGCAGCAGGTCATCGCCAACGGTCTGGGTCTGTTGGGCGTCCAGGCCCCGGACCGTATGTAAACCCTCAAGGTCACCGGGAGGTCGTCGATGGAAACAGGGATGTGCGGGCTGGGGCCCGACGGGTTCTGGCCCGGAGCTCTGCAGCGGGACAGCGAGGGCATGCTGACCATGCACGGGTGCTCCATGGAGGACCTGGCCAAGCGTTACGGCACCCCCATGTATCTGATGGATACCGCGATGATGGCGGAACGGGCCTCGGCCTTCCGTCAGGCGGCCCTGCGGGATCTGGGTGGTGCGACCACCAGGGTCAGCTACGCCGGCAAGGCCTTCCTCAGCAAGGAGACCGTGCGGATCATGCTGCGCCAGGGGCTGGATATCGACACCTGCTCCCTGGGCGAGATGCTGATTGCCCAGGCCGCCGGCGCCCCTGGCCGCCGCCTGGTCCTGCACGGCAACAACAAGTCCGACCAGGAGATCGACCTGGCTGTGAAGGAGGGCTACAGGGCCATCGTCATCGATGCGCCTGACGAGCCTGCCCGAATCGCTGCTGCCGCAAGGGCGCAGGGACGTCGCGCCAAGGTCATGCTCCGGGTGACCGTGGGGGTGCACGCCGGCGGCCACGAGTACATCTCCACTGCCCACGAGGATCAGAAGTTCGGCATTCCCCTGCTGCCCCAGGGCACCGATGTGGGCCTGCTGGACCTTGGGCCTGAGCCCGGTTCTACCGAACAGGCTGGAGCAGTGATTTCGGCGGATATGAAGGGGAACGGTTCCTCGACTCCTGTCGATTCCGTACTCTCACCCTCCTCTTCGGCCCTGTATTCCGCTGCCAACGGGCCCCTTGAACCGGCTGATTCCGCCCTGATCAAAGCCATGTCCGTCCTGGCCGACGGCCCGGCCATCGCCCTGCTTAAGGAAATTCGCTCCCACGAGAAGGAACTGGAGCTGGTGGGCATCCACACCCATATCGGCTCCCAGATCCATGACTCTTCGGCCTTCATCGAGGCCGCCCGGCGCATGATGCTGCTGCGGCACACCTTCTGGGCCACCGACGGATACCTGATGCCTGAGGTGGATCTGGGCGGCGGTTTCTCCGTGCCCTACACCCCGGATGAGGATCGGATGGACCTGGACCAGACCCTGACCAGTCTGGGGGCTGACATGGTCGCCATCAACCGCCGCTTGGGCATGCCCATGCCGGTCATCGCCTTCGAGCCCGGCCGCTGGATCGTGGCCCCCTGTGGCATGAGCCTGTACCGGGTGGGCACCGTCAAGCCCGTCCCCCTGTCCGACGGAAGCGTGCGTACCTATGTTTCGGTTGACGGCGGCATGAGCGACAACATCCGTCCGGCCCTCTACGGGGCCGAATACACCGCTGTTCTGGCCAACAGACATGGCAGCGGGGACCGGATCCAGGCCCGTGTGGTGGGCAAGCACTGTGAATCGGGGGATATCCTGGTGCAGGATGCGGCCCTGCCAGCGGACATCCGCCGGGGTGACCTGCTCCTGGTGCCGGTGACCGGCGCCTACGGGCGGACCATGGCCAGCAATTACAACCAGGCCCTGATCCCCGCCGTGGTAGGTCTGGACCAGTCCGGTGCCCATCTGATGCTGCGGCGGCAGACCATGGATGACCTGCTGGCCTTGGACCAGGGATGAGTCCCGTTCCGGATGGAAACGGCCGCCGGGGTGGATACGGGTGTCGGATTGGCTTTCTAAGATAGAGCAACACCCGGTGACAGGCCCCGTTGGGGCGGATGGAGGATCCATATGCCCACGAATACGCAGCAGCAGGAGGCCGTCAGGCCTATCCGTATAGCACTTCTGGGGGCAGGGACCGTGGGTTCCCAGACCGCTCGCCTCCTGGTGGAGCAGAGCCAGGATCTGGCCAGCCGAGTGGGTCGTCCCCTGCAGCTGGTGGGCATCGCCGTCCTCCACCCCGACAAGGTCAAGGCTGATTGGATCGATCCGTCCCTGCTGACCACAGACTCAGCCGGTCTGGTCACCCGGGCGGACATCGTCATCGAACTGATCGGCGGCATCGAGCCGGCCCGCACCCTGCTGCTCAAGGCCATCGAGTCCGGCGCCAGCGTGGTCACCGCCAACAAGGCCCTGCTGGCCCAGCACGGTCCCGAGCTCTACCGGGCTGCCGAAGAGCGGGGCGTCGACATCTACTTCGAGGCGGCCGTGGGCGGGGCCATCCCCATCGTGCGGCCCCTGCGCGAATCCCTGGTGGGTGACGGCATCACCAGCCTGGTGGGCATTGTCAACGGAACCACCAACTACATTCTGGATGAGATGACCACCAAGGGTCTTCAATTCGACCAGGCCCTGCGCGACGCCCAGGCCAAGGGCTTCGCTGAGGCGGACCCCACTGCCGACGTGGACGGGCTGGATGCAGCCGCCAAGGCCGCCATCATGGCCACGCTGGCCTTCCATACCGATGTGCGCCTGGACGATGTCCCCGTGGAGGGCATCCGTGCCATCACCGCTGACGATATTGCGGCCGCACAGACCGAGCACAGGGTCATCAAGCTTCTGGCCGTGGCCGAACGCGGCGAACAGGGCATCTCCGCCCGGGTCTATCCGGCACTGATCCCCGACAACCACCCCCTGGCCTCGGTCCATGGCAGTTTCAACGCGGTTTTTGTCACCGCCAAGGCCGCAGACGATCTCATGTTCTACGGCCGGGGTGCCGGCGGAGCGCCCACAGCATCAGCCGTTGTGGGGGACGTGGTCACCGAGGCCCGCCACATCGTCCGGCATGGCATGGGTCCGGGGATCCCCATGTATGCCAACATCCCCATGGCCCCGCTGGATGCATCCCGGGCCGCCTTTGCCGTCCGTTTCCTGATCCACGACAAGCCTGGCGTGTTGGCGGCCATCGCCCAGGTCTTTTCCGAGGCGGGCATCTCCATCAACGGAGTCAACCAGGACATCAAGCCCACCCTGCATGACCCGGGCTACAGCGGCGAGATCCAGCAGCTGCGCGTGGTCACCCACCTGTGCGACGAGGTGACCCTGCGGCAGGTGGTCGAGCGGATTTCCACCTTCGACTCGGTCACCGGGCAGGCCTCCATCCTGCGTGTCTTCGATCGGCAGGCCCAATGATGACCGCTGCTGCAGAGGGTCCATCCACTGTGCGGGTGCGTGTGCCGGCCACCAGCGCCAACCTGGGATCGGGTTTCGATGCGGTCGGTCTGGCACTGGATTACCATGACGAAATCGTCTTCACCCGTTCCGTGGACCCGGGCGATACCACCGCCTATGTGGTCATCAAGGGCGAGGGGGAGCGGACACTGCCCCGAGACGAGACCCATCTGGTCGTCTCCGCCTTCCGGCGGGCCTGCCAGGTCTTTGGGCTGCCAAGGTTCGGGTTCATCATGCGCGCGGTCAACCGCATCCCCCAGGCCAGGGGGTTGGGATCCAGCGCCGAGGCCATCGTGGCCGGGATTGCGGCGGCTGCGGCTTTTGCCCACACCGGCCCCCTGCGCCGTGATGCCGTCTTCGCACTGGCCGCCCAGATCGAGGGGCATCCCGACAACGTGGCGCCTGCCGTCTACGGGGGTCTGACCGTCTCCTACGATCTGGCCACCGGCGAGGGTGTGGGTTCCCTGCCCATAGCCGGGGGCGCACCCTTGGAGGGCGGTTACCACACCCTGCGCTACAAGGTGTATCCGGCCATCAAAGCCACGGTCTTCGTCCCTGGCGCTCGCCTGTCCACGCAGAAGGCCCGCCAGGCCCTGCCCAACCGGGTGCCTTACGCGGATGCCGTTCACAACCTGTCAAGGGCGGCCCTGATTCCCGGCGCTCTGAACCCCGGGTCCCTGGATGATCCGGGGACCGAGTCCGCCGAGCAGGCTGCCAGGGTCAACGCCCTGCTCTTCGTAGCCACCCAGGACCGGCTCCATCAGCCATACCGGGCCGGGCTCATGCCCTCCTCAACCAAGCTCCTGCAGCTCCTTCGCCGTCAGGGCTATGCGGCGGCAGTCTCCGGAGCCGGGCCCTGCATTATCGTCCTGCACTACGGGGATGCTGAAAACGAGCTGCGGATCCTTGCCAAGGACTATCTGGATTCCGGCCGCTGGCGGATCCTGTCCTTGGACGTGGATGGCAAGGGGGTCCAGGTGGAACGGGACCAGGAAGGCAATCGTGAACACTGAAGACAGGCATATTCCGCTTATCCTGGCATCGTCCTCCCCCTCAAGGCGTCGGCTTCTGGTCCAGGCGGGCATCGACCCCATCATCCGACCCTCAAAGGTGGATGAGCCGGCCGTCCTGGCGGAACGGGCCCGTGAACTGGGCTGTCACCTGGAAGACCTGGATGTGCGCGAACGGGTCAGCGTCCTGGCTGAGGCCAAGGCTTCGGCTGTCCAAACGACCATGGATGCCGTCAAGGATGCCGAAAGGCGCTCGCGGGGCGACCTGGTCACTTTTAGGCCTCTGAGCCAGGACGATTCGGATGCATCCTCCAGGGATCCCATGAGCCAGGTCATCGGGACCTGGGGCGGGATGCTCGGAGCCGGGCGCGGGCCCCTCCTGCTGGGGTGCGACTCGCTGTTCAGTGTGGACGGCGCCGTCATGGGCAAGCCCCATAAGCCGGAGCGTGCTCTGGAGCGGCTGATGGCCATGCGCGGCCGAACAGGCACCCTGGTCACCGGCCACTGTCTGATCGATCTGGCCACCGGCCGACGGGTCCGGGCGGTCAGCAGCGCCCAGGTGACCTTCGGAGACTATGACCGGGCCTCCATGCAGGCCTATGTGGCCACCGGCGAACCCCTGGAGGTGGCCGGCTCCTTCACCCTGGAGGGATTGGGCAGCGCTTTCATCCAGGGCATCCAGGGTGATCCCAGCGGAGTGATGGGATTGAGCATGCCCACCCTGCGCGCCCTGGCCCAGGAGCTGGACGTCTCCTGGCCTGACCTGTGGGCCCAGCGGGTCCTGCCCGAGCGGCAGCAGGCAGACGGATCGACGCATGGCTCTGAGGGGCTGGTCGCCCCTGCGGAGAACGTCCACCAGCCTGGCGACGGGTGGGTGGACTGTGCCTGTGGCAGGCGGCACTGGGGGCTCAACGGGGCTGCCGGCGTCTTGCTGGCCAGGCGTGATGCCCGCACGGGCGCACCCGTCAGCGTGCTTCTGCAGCACCGGGCCCGCTGGAGCGCCGAGGGCGGCACCTGGGGCGTGCCGGGCGGCGCCATCTCCGACGGGGAGAATCCTCTTGAGGGCGGCCTGCGCGAGAGCTATGAGGAGGCCAACATCCACCCGGAGGACATTCAGGTGGTGGGTTCCTACCTGGAGGACCACGGTCCCTGGGGTTACACGACCATCCTGGCCTTCGAGCGTCCCGGCCACCAGGTCGATCCCCGCATGAATGACGACGAGAGCATTGCCCTGGAATGGGTGGACCTGGACAAGGTCGTGGACCTGCCCCTGCTCAAGGCCTTCGGACAGGATTGGCCGCACTTCCGGCAACGCTTGGAGGCCCTGGCGGCCGAAGGCTGAGCAGGAGTGTTCAGGCGTATCAGCTCAGGAGCAGGGCGACCAGGGCGATGATCACGGGCGAGCTGATCGTGCTCAGCAGGATGCCATGCCTGGCGAAGGTAGTTCCCACCTCGTAGCGGGCCGCATAATTGTAGACGTTCTGGCCGGTGGGCAGGGCCGCCAGAACCACGCACCCGTACAACTCAGCCCCGCTGAAGCCCATCATGAACCGGGCCAGCAGGTAGGCGATCATGGGCATGACCAGATTCTTCAGGATCACCGCGCACAGGGTGGCACGACGGTCGGTGCCCTGGCCCATGGGTCGCGAACCCCGCAGGGACATGCCGAAGGCCATGAGGATCATGGGCACGGCCGACTGCCCGATCATGTCGATGGGCTTGTAGACGAAGTCGGGGATGACGAAATGACCGACCTGGGCGCTGATGGCCGAAATCGCTATGCCGCCTATGGAGCCGATGAGGATGGGCTGCTTCAAGGGTTGTTTGAGGATGGTCCTGACCGAGAGCTTGCCGGAGGTGGTCGCGTCCAGAACGGTCAATCCGATGGGGGTGAACAGGGCCTGTTGCATGACCAGGATGGGTGCCACCAGTGTGGGATTGCCCAGAATATAGGTGGCTACAGGCAGCCCGATGTTGTTGGAGTTCAAATAGAGGGAGTCGAGAGCGCCGATGGTGGCTTCGGCGGCCGGCAGGTGGAAGCTGGTCGCGTTCAGGGCCACGAAGAGCAGACCTACGGCCGCCGCCGACAGGAAGGCCACGATGATGCTGGGGTGGAAGATGACCGACAGCTTCTGTTTGGAGAGGATGGCGAACATCAGGCAGGGCGTTGACACAAAGAAGGAGTATTTGTTGAGCACCAGCTGGGCCGTGGGACCGCCTACATGGAAGCGGGCGGCCACATAGCCCACGGCGATGACCACGCCGATGATGAAGAACCCTTCCATGGCACTGAGCAGTCCAGGCACTCCGGCATCCTCCTCGTCTCGCATGGTGGACGACGGCCTCCCGGGCGGAGGGCCACCGCTTCCGTCGTCCCCATTGTGCCACCCGGAGCCCATGCTTGCGGCTGCAGGTCCATCCGCGCTCCTTCGGCCCGCTAGCATGGCACTATGGCCAAGAACACACAGACGGATATTGATCTTCTCGCCGGCGCCCGGGGGGCAGAACCAGCCCAGGCCCTGGCAAGCATACTGGAGGCCATGACCGCCCTGCCTTCGGTCAGTGGTCAGGAAACCGCCCTGGCCGATGCCGTCCAGAGGGCCCTGTCCTCACGCTCTGGCCTCTTGGTCCGACGGTTGGGCGACACGGTCGTGGCCTCCACCCAGCTGGGCCGTCCCCACCGCATCGTCCTTGCCGGGCATTTGGACACCGTGCCCGTGGATGGGAACCTGCCCCCGCGCTGGCTGGAGCCCGGCGATCCGCATATCCGCACTGATCCGGCCGCCGCCCACCCCGGATCCCGGGTGCTCTACGGCCGGGGTACCGCCGACATGAAGGCCTCGGATGCCGTCTTCCTCCATCTGGCGCTCACCCTGCAGGAGCCGGTCTATGACCTGACCTTCGTCTTCTACGACCATGAGGAGGTCCAGGCCGACCTGAACGGGCTGGGTCGGGTGGTGGCCGCCCACCCAGACTGGGTGCAGGGGGATTTCGCCATCATCGGCGAGCCCACCGACTGCGCCATCGAGGCTGGCTGTAACGGAACCATGCGATTCGACCTGATCACCCACGGTACGGCGGCCCACTCCGCCCGTTCCTGGATGGGCAGCAATGCCATCCACGCGGCCGCGCCCATTCTGGACCGGCTGGAGCAGTACCGTCCGGCCACGGTTCGGGTGGACGGCCTGGACTACCGGGAGGGGCTCAACGCCACCATGATCGAAGGCGGTCTGGGCACCAACGTCATTCCCGACCGCTGCCGGGTGCATGTCAACTACCGGTTCGCCCCCGACAAGAGCCTGGCCCAGGCCAAGGAGCTGATGATGGGCCAGGGGACAGGCGCCGAGCTGGGCAATGGCGAGCATATGGCCCGCGGCGGGGTCTTCCAGGGATTCTCGGTGCGCATGTGCGATGAATCTCCCGCGGCCCGTCCGGGTCTGGATTCGCCATGGGCGCGTTCGCTGGCGGACCTGGTTGCCCGGACCACGGGTCAGCAGCCTCGCGCCAAGCTGGGATGGACCGATGTAGCGCGGTTTTCAGCCCTCGGCCTACCAGCCGTCAATCTGGGCGCGGGGAACCCCCTGCTGGCCCACAAGGCCGACGAACAGGTGCCCCTGGATGACCTGGTCAGGCTGGAGGCGATACTGGTCGAGTGGCTCAATGGACCTGATGGCCGCTGAACTGTGCCATACTAGATGACGGTGGTTCTGCCTGACCACTTGCAGCGTAGGCGTTGATCCCCCCGGACGGAGACCCAGTGATCCGTACGGGCGTCGGTGTCCGCCTGCGTCAGGAAGACTTTTTGCCAAGGCGTTTCGAACGGGCGTACGTAGGTGCGCGGTTGCAGTGAGAGTGCAGCGTGAGGACGGATCGGAACCGTGAGAGCGGCGCGAGGCGGCGTGCCGCAAGGAGCATTGTGCCCGAAAAAACGAATAATGAGGATACCCAGGAGAATAGGCCCGCCATCAGTGATGGGCAGGGCCGGCAGGTCGAGGAGACCGCCGGTTCCGGCACCCGCCGCCGCACTGGACGACGTGTGGTCAGGGTGGCCGGCGCCGCCGGTGCCGACGTACCTGTGAAGGTCGAGGCCGAGAAGCGCAAGGCCTCCCGCAAGGCCAAGGAGGAGGACGACGAGTCCAAGCCCTCCGCCACCCATCGCCGTCGCACCCGCAAGCCCAAGGAGGATCAGGCGGCCGATCAGAGCGCCCAGGAGGATGAGAGCGAGTCCAAGCCGGCCAGGGCGACCACTCGTCGTCGCACCCGAACTACTGCCCGTCGACACACTGAGGAGCATGCCCAGGAGGGCGAACCTGATCAAGACCGTCAGGAACGTGCCCTTGAGGCTGTGGAGGCTCTGACCTCGAGTCGTAGCCAGAGGGCAGGCCGGAAGGCCGAGGAGCAGGATGAGCGTCCGCGCGCCTCCCGTCCCCGACCCATGACATCCCTGCTCTTCCAGGAGCCCGTCATACCCACCTCCCGGCCTGAGCAGGATGAGAGCGAAGAACGGGATGACGAAGAGGAGGATGCCGAGCAATCGCCCAATACCTCCCGCCGCAGCAGATCCAGGAGCACTTCGGAGGGCGGTTCACGCCGTTCCCGCAGGCTCAACGCCGAGGAGCGCAGGGCCGCTGACGAGGTGGAGCGCATCGAGGAGGATCTGGATCACGAGGGCATCACCTTCGTGGTCGACGAGGACCAGGAGCAGCAGGACGAGGATCAGAATGAGTCCAGTACACGCACCCGTCGCCGTCGCCGTTCCAAGAGTGATGACGAGGACACTGAGAAGTCCGTTTCCACTCGTCGCCGCCGTCGCGGGCACGAGCAGGAGAAAGACAAGGACAAGGATGACGAGGACGAGGCCCCGCTGACCCGTCGCCGTCGCCGTCGCAGGGGCTCCAAGTCCGCTGAGGGCGAGTCCGAGGAGTCCGGCACCCGCCGTTCGCGCAAGCAGCAATATATCGATGAGATCACCGACGTGGAGGGTTCCACCCGCCTGGAGGCCAAGAAGCAGCGTCGGCGGGACAACCGTCGCGAGCGCTCCCGCCAGTCCCAGCTGGTCGAGCAGGACTTCCTGGCCCGCCGCGAAAACGTCAACCGTCTGATGGTGGTGCGCGAGAAGGAGCACCACACCCAGATCTCGGTCATCGAGGACGACATCCTGGTCGAGCACTACGTCTCCGACATCCAGGAGGTCTCCACTGTCGGCAACATCTACCTGGGCCGGGTCCAGAACGTCCTGCCCAGCATGGAGGCTGCCTTCGTGGACATCGGCCAGGCCCGCAACGGCGTGCTCTACGCCGGCGAGGTCAACTGGGACTCCACCCGTCTGGAAGGTCAGCCCCGCCGGATCGAGCTGGCCTTCAAGTCCGGCGATCCCGTGCTGGTCCAGGTCACCAAGGATCCCATCGGTCACAAGGGCGCCCGGCTGACTTCGCAGGTCACTCTGGCCGGCCGCTTCCTGGTCCTGGTACCCTCGGGCGGCATGACCGGCGTCAGCCGAAAGCTGCCCGACCGCGAGCGTTCCCGCCTCAAGAGCATCGTCTCCAGGGTGGCTCCCAAGGACATGGGTGTCATCATCCGAACCGCGGCCGAGGGGGCCAGCGAGGAGGCTCTGACCAAGGACCTGAAGAACCTGCAGCGTCAGTGGAGCAAGATCGAGGACAAGCGCAAGGAGTTTCTGCACGGCAAACGCCCCAAGCTTCTGCAGGGCGAGCCGGACGTGGCCATCCGCGTGGTCCGTGACATCTTCAACGACGACTTCGCCAAGCTGGTGGTCCAGGGCGAGGGGGTCTACGAGAGGGTCCGCAACTACCTGGAGACCATGGCGCCCGACCTGGAGGAGAAGCTTGAGCACTGGGATCCGGCCGAGCACCAGGGCAAGGATGTCTTCGACCGCTGGAGCATCGACAGCCAGCTGCGCAAGGGAATGGAGCGTCAGGTCTACCTGCCCTCCGGCGGCTCCCTGGTCATCGACCGCACCGAGGCCATGACCACCATCGATGTGAACACGGGCCGCTTCATAGGCAAGGGCAAGTCCCTGGAGGAGACGGTGACCCGCTGCAACCTGGAAGCCTCCGAGGAGATCGCCAGGCAGCTGCGTCTGCGCGACATCGGCGGCATGATCATGATCGACTATGTGGACATGGTCATGCCCGCCAACCGCGACCTGGTCCTGCGCCGCTTGGTGGAGTGCCTGGCCCGGGACCGCACCAAGCATCAGGTGGCCGAGGTCACCTCCCTGGGTCTGGTGCAGATGACCCGCAAACGGGTGGGCCAGGGTCTGGTCGAGGCCTTCTCCGAGGAGTGCCCCACCTGCCATGGCCGAGGCTTCATCCTTCACGACAAGCCGACCATCTCCGCCTCCTATGCCGATCCATACGCGGTCAAGGGCGGTGACCCCTTCGTCAAGACCAACAAGCATGGGCATGGCTCCTCTGCCAAGGAGACCTTGTCCACCGGCTCGACACCTGCAGTCAAGGCCAAGCTGGCCAGGATCGCTGCGGCGGCCCAGGCGGCATCGGACGAGGACGATGCCCAGGCTGGGACGGCGGATGTCGCCAAGGAGTCATAAACTTAACCTCGTTTTGTCGGCGGGGCAGGCACATTTGACGACGCGGTGTGTTTGCTTCTATACTGGTTAGCTGGTGTCTGGACGGGTCCGTCAATCGCATGGCGGGATTCGGTTGCCGGGCGCAGACAGCTTTGGACAACAGGCAAGGTAGGGCTATGTACGCGATTGTGAAGGCCGGAGGCCATCAGGAGAAGGTCGAGGTCGGTGACCAGATCACGGTCAACCGTCTGGCTGCCAGGAAGGGCGAGTCGGTCGAGTTTCCGGTCGCGCTGGTCGTCGATGGATCCAAGGTGACCATGGCCGCCAAGGATCTGGCCAAGATCTCCGTCAAGGGCGAGGTCGTGGATGACGAGGCCAAGGGTCCCAAGATCAACATTCAGAAGTTCAAGAACAAGACCGGCGTGGCGCGTCGCAAGGGCCACCGCCAGAAGCAGACCGTGGTCAAGATCACGGCCATCGCCTGAGGGCCTAGGTCGAGGTAGGAAAGGAACCAGACATGGCACATAAGAAGGGCGCGTCCAGCTCACGCAACGGGCGCGATTCGAATGCACAGTACCTGGGCGTCAAGAAGTTCGGCGGCGAGGCCGTAGTGGCCGGTAACATCATCGTTCGCCAGCGTGGCACCAAGTTCCACCCCGGCCAGAACGTCGGCCTGGGCAAGGACCACACCCTCTTCGCCCTGACGGACGGAACGGTTCGGTTCGCCAACCGGCGTGACCGCAAGGTCGTTGACGTGCTTACCGCCTGATTGCCTTATCGGCATCAGTCAAAGGCCATCCCTGTCATGGGGTGGCCTTTTTGCATATGTATGGAGATGCCGGGCATTCAGCTCTCAGGGGCCGCATGTCAGGCCGGATTGAGTACCATGGGCCCCTATGAGCGCATTTGTGGATCAGGTCACCGTCCATGTCAAGGGTGGCGATGGCGGCAATGGGGCTTCCTCTATCCGCCGCGAGAAGTACAAGCCCCTGGCCGGGCCCGATGGTGGCGATGGCGGCCAGGGCGGTTCGGTCATTCTTCAGGCCGATGCCAACGCCACCAGTCTGCTGGATTACCGCTTCCTGCCCCACCGCCAGGCCGAATCGGGCACCATGGGTCTGGGCGGCGACAAGGACGGCAGCCGTGGCCAGGATCTGATTTTGCCGGTCCCTGTGGGCACTGTGGTCTTCACCGCCAAGGGCGGCCAGGGCGAGCGCAAGCAGCCGGGTGAGCGCCTGGCCGATCTGGCTCATGCAGGGGACCGGTTCGTGGCGGCCCAGGGCGGCGTGGGAGGCCTGGGCAACCGCTCCCTGGCCACCAAGGCCAGGCGTGCCCCCGGCTTCGCACTGCTGGGGGACCCCGGGCAGGAGCGTGACCTGGTGCTGGAGCTCAAATCCATCGCCGACGTGGCCCTGGTGGGTTTCCCCAGCGCAGGCAAGTCCAGCCTGGTGGCAGCCATGAGCGCGGCCCGGCCCAAGATCGCCGACTATCCATTCACCACCCTGGTGCCCAACCTGGGCGTGGTCCAGGCAGGGGAGAGCCGCTTCACTATGGCCGACGTGCCAGGGCTGATCCCGGGAGCCTCCCAGGGCAAGGGCCTAGGGCTGGAGTTTCTGCGGCACATCGAGCGCACCGAGATCATCGCCCACGTCATCGATTGCGCCACTCTGGAGCCTGATCGGGATCCCATGAGCGACTATCGGGCCCTGGAAGAGGAGCTGTCCCGCTATGCCGACCGCCTGGAGCTTCCGCTGGGGGTCATCCCCATGGCGGAGCGGCCCAGGGTGATCATCCTCAACAAGGCCGACCTGCCGGAGGCACGCGAACTGGCCGAATTCGTCCGTCCCGACTTCGAAGCCCTGGGCCTCAGGGTCTTCATAGTCTCCACAGCCTCGCATCAGGGCCTCAAGGAACTGGGCTACTACCTGGCTGGTCTGGTGGATCGGCTGCGCAGGCAGCTGCGGGAGCAGCAGGAGGCCAGGCAGGAGGAGCGTGTGGTCATCCGCCCCCTGGAGCGGCGGCGCAGGAGTGCCGACCAGTCCGGGGACTTCACTCTTGAGCGGCATCAGACCCGGTCCGGACAGACCTGGTTCAGGGTCTGCGGTGCCAAGCCCGAGCGCTGGGTTCGCCAAACCAACTTCGACAACGAGGAGGCCGTGGGCTATCTGGCCGACTGCCTGGCCCGAATGGGTGTGGAGGATGCCCTGCGCAAGGCCGGAGCCAGACCTGGGGACGAGGTTCGCATCGGTCCTGGCGACGATGCGGTGGCTTTCGACTGGGACCCGAGCGTGGCGGCCGGTGCCGAAATGCTGGATGGCACCCCCCAGGTGGCCCGGGGCCGCGACCTGCGGCTGGAGGAGAGCCAGGGGCTCAACCGCCGCCGCACCAACAGCGAACGCCGCCGCCAGTACCACCAGATGATGGATGCCCGGCAGGCGGTGCGTCAGGTCATGGAGCAGGAGCGGCGCCAGGGGCACTGGGCCGACCCCTCCGTGGATGACGATCCCCACGACAGGCAGGGCCTGCTGGGGCGCGGGGATGCGGATACCGCCAGTTCGGAAGAGGCCGGGCAATGACCGGCGGGGAGGAATCCGACCAGGCCGCGGTCCGTTCCCGGGTGGCCCAGGCCCGCACCATGGTGGTCAAGGTAGGATCCAGCTCCCTGACCGATCCCCATGGGCACCTGGACCTTGGCCGCCTGCGTTCGCTGGTGGGCGCCCTGGCCTCTGCGGCCGTCAATGGTGCTCGCCTGGTCCTGGTCACCTCCGGAGCCATTGCTGCCGGCTTCGGCACCCTGGGGTTTGACCAACGCCCTGATGATGTGGCCACCCAGCAGGCTACGGCCTCGGTGGGCCAGGGGCTGCTCATGGCCCAGTATGAGACTGCCTTCGCCCGCTATGGCCTGCGTGTTGGCCAGATTCTGATCACAGCCCGTGACACCACCCATGCCGTCCAGTACCGCAACGCCCGGCGCACCCTCTGCCGTCTGATGGATCTGGGGGTCATCCCCATCGTCAACGAGAACGATGCCCTGGCCAGCAACGAGATCCGTTTCGGTGACAACGACCACCTTTCGGCCCTGATCGCCAACATCGTCAGCGCCGATGCCCTGGTCCTGCTGACTGATGTGGATGCCCTCTACACCGAGCCCCCATCCAGGCCAGGGGCGCGCAAGATCGGCTTCGTGCCCGATGTGGCGGCCATCATGGACCAGGTGGATGCCCAGGGATCCGTCTCCGGGCTGGGGACCGGAGGCATGTCCACCAAGCTGGAGGCGGCCCGGATTGCTGCGTCCTCCGGAATGCCCGTGGTTCTGACCCGTGCCGACCTTGCAGGTCCTGCCCTGGCCGGCGACCGGGTGGGCACCCTCTTCGCCCCCATCCGTCCGCGTGGTTCCTCGCATCGGCTCTGGATCAAGTTCGCCTCCCGTCCCCGGGGTGGCTATCTGGTGGATCAGGGGGCTGTCAAAGCCCTGCGCGGCGGCCGGGCCAGCCTGCTGGCGGCTGGCGCCAGATCGGTTCAGGGTGAGTTTTCGGCCGGCGATCCTGTCTGGATCCACGATGAGTCTGGCCACCAGGTGGCCAAGGGCCTGTCCGGCTACGACTCCGAGGAGGCCCAGGACATGCTGGGCCTAAACACCAAGGAGCTCCGCAGCCGACTGGGCGCCCACTATGCCCACCCGCTGGTGCATCGGGACTCTCTGGTCCTGGTCTGAGCACATCCCTGGGGGTAGCGGGCGGTAGCATGACAGTATGACTATGGCGCAATGGCAGACCCTGAGCAGACGCATAGATGCGGTGGCCCCCAGTGCCACTCTGGCCGTGGATTCAAAAGCCAAGGCCATGAAGGCCCAAGGCATGAATGTGATCAGCTTCGGTGCCGGCGAACCCAACTTCCCCACGCCTGACCACATCGTTCAGGCTGCGGCCCGCGCCTGTCTGGATCCGCGCAACCACCGCTATACGCCTACGGCGGGTCTGCCCCAATTGAAGCAGGCCATCGCCGACAAGACCCTGCGCGACTCGGGCTATCAAATCGACCCGGATCAGGTGGTGGTCACCAACGGCGGCAAGCAGGCGGTCTACGAGACCTTCCAGATCCTCTTGAACCCCGGCGATGAGGTCATCATTCCCGCGCCCTACTGGACCAGCTATCCCCAGATGGTTCTGCTGGCTGGTGGTCGGCCGGTCCCGGTGCTCAGTGGAGCCGACCAGGGCTATATCCCCAGCCTGGAGCAGCTGGAGGCGGCCCGAACCGAGCATACCCGTGCCATCATCCTCAATCTGCCTGCCAATCCCACCGGGGCGGTCTGGGACGACGACCTGGTGGCTGCCGTGGACCGTTGGGCCATGGAGCACCAGATCTGGGTGATCAGTGACGAAATCTATGAGCACCTGACCTACCAGGGGGCGCGCACCCCCTATCCTGGCGCTCTGGTGCCCCAGGTGCGCGATCAGCTGATTGTGGTCAACGGTGTGGCCAAGACCTATGCCATGACCGGCTGGCGGGTGGGCTGGCTGGCTGCACCCCTGCCGGTTGCCCAGGCGGCTGCCAAGCTTCAGGGGCATATGACCTCCAACGTGGCCAACGTCTCCCAACAGGCGGCCCTGGCTGCCCTGACCGGCGGTCTGGAGGACGTTGAGGCCATGCGGTCGGCCTTTGCCCTGCGTCGACGGGCCATTGTGGATGCGCTGAATGACATGGATGGGGTGACCTGCCCTGAACCCCTGGGTGCCTTCTACGCCTTTGCCGACGTGACCGGTCTGCTGAATCGGCCAGTGGGTCCGCAAGGCACGGTCTGTGCCACCTCGGGTGAGTTGGCCGAGGTCATCCTGGAGCAGATCCAGGTGGCGGCCGTGCCTGGTGAGGCCTTCGGCGCGCCCGGCTGCTTGCGCTTCTCCTACGCGCTGGCCGACGACGATCTGGCCGAGGGCATGCGGCGTCTTGGGGACTGGGTCAGCGCCTGACCCGGCTTCCGGGCAAAATGCTCTCGGGGCAACACGGTTGGACGCAATCCACCCTTTAGGCTAGACTTGCGATTTGGCGGTTTTTCCTCCCTGTCGAGTAGGCTGGGGGAAGTTCCGATAGGGAAGTGGCGCAATTGGTAGCGCAACGGTCTCCAAAACCGTAGGTTGTGGGTTCGAGTCCCGCCTTCCCTGCCAAGGCTTGCAGCAGATGATGCAGAACAAACGAAGGACGGATGACCATGGCACAGAAGGATGGGGCTGAGGAAGCCAAGCCGAACTTCTTCATGCGTATCGGGCTCTTCATCAAGCAGGTCATCGATGAGATCCGCAAGGTCGTGACCCCTACGGGCAAGGAACTGGTGGGCTGGTCCGTGGCCGTCTTCATCTTTGTGTTGCTGCTGATGGTCTTCGTGACCGTGATGGACTTCGGGCTGGGCAAACTGGCCTTCCTGATATTTGGCTGAGCCGTGACAAGGTAGAAGGTGGAGTGATCCATGAGTGATGATCTGACCAGAGAGGGATTGGACCCCGATCAGGCCGCCGAGTCGGTCCCATCGGCGTCCGATGATGCCCCCACACAGGAGGATACCCAGGTCCAGGATCAGTCTCTCGGATCCCCTTCTGAGCAGGCTGAGCAGGACAGCACACCCGCCGAATTCGCCCAGGCCGAGGACACCCAGGTCGAATCTTCCGATTCCGACGGCTCCTCTGACGACGATCAGACCGACCAGGAGGATCCCGGTCAGCGTGCCGTGGACGAGTTCTCCAAGAAGCTGCGCACCCTTGAGGGCAAGTGGTACGTTCTGCACACCTACTCCGGCTACGAGAAGCGCGTCAAGGCCAACGTGGAGTCCCGTGTGGCATCCTTCGGTTTGGAGGACAAGGTCTTCCAGGTGGAGATTCCCATGGAGGAGGTCGAGAAGCACACCGACAAGGGCAAGAAGGTCGTCACCCGCGTGCGTGTGCCCGGCTATGTGCTGATTCGTATGTGGCCCGACGAGAACGCCCGCCGCATCATCCGCGACACCGAGGGCGTCACCGGATTTGTCGGCCCCAGCAAGGAGCCGGCTCCACTGACCCGCAAGGAGGTCGTCCAGATGATGGCCCCCATGATTGCCTCCGAGGCGCTGAAGGCCGCTGGGGACAAGCCCGAGGCTGCCAAGAAGCGCACAGTGGAGGTCTCCTACGCCGTCGGCGACCAGGTCACCGTTACCGAAGGGCCTTTCGCCACCATGGCCGCCGTGGTCTCCGATGTGGAGCCCACCACGCAGAAGCTGACCGTTCTGGTCTCCATCTTCGGCAGGGACACCCCTGTGGAACTGGGCTTCGACCAGGTCGAAAAGATCGTCTGATTCTCGTCGGCCGGTCCCCGGTCGATGCGATAATTGCCGAGCTTGTGCTTCCTTGTGGAGCGCATTTGGAAAGAACAGGTTGCGGGAGGGGACCTATGGTCTCCGACATCACCGCTTCGTAGAAAGAAGAACCAGCATATGGCTGCAAAGAAGAAAGTCACCGCGCTGATCAAGGTGCAGATAGAGGCCGGCAAGGCCAACCCCGCGCCCCCGCTGGGCCCGGCACTGGGTTCCCACGGCGTGAACATCATGGACTTCTGCAAGCAGTACAACGATGCCACCAAGGACAAGATGGGCCAGGTCATCCCCTGCATCATCACCGTCTACGAGGATCGTTCATTCACCTTCATTACCAAGACTCCGCCGGCAGCCGATCTGCTGCGCAAGGCGGCCGGTGTCTCCAAGGGTGCCGGCAACCCGCTGACCACCAAGGTGGGATCCGTCACCAAGGCCCAGGTCCGCGAGATCGCCCAGACCAAGATGGAGGATCTGTCGGCCCGCGACGTCGAGGCCGGGATGAAGATCATCGAAGGCACCGCCCGTTCCATGGGCATCACCGTCACCGACTGAAATTTTTGTTGTGAGCGGTAGGGCATACGCTTGCCCGCACCGCGACTGCTGATAGGAGAAGCAGATGACCAAGCGTTCCAAGAAGTACCGCGAGGCGGCCGAGAAGGTCGATCGCACCAACCTGTACACCCCTGAGGAGGGTATCGCCCTGCTCAAGAGCATGCCCAAGCGCGGGTTTGACGAGACCGTGGAGGCCGTCTACCGCCTGAACGTGGATCCCCGCAAGGCCGACCAGCTGGTCCGCGGCACCGTCAGCCTGCCCAACGGCACCGGCAAGACCGTGCGCGTCCTGGTCTTCGCCCGTGGTCCCCAGGCGACTGCAGCCGCCGAGGCCGGAGCCGACGAGGTGGGCGACGACGAGCTGGTGACCAGGGTCGCCGGCGGCTATCTGGACTTCGATGCCGTGGTGGCTACCCCCGACATGATGGGCAAGGTCGGCCGCCTGGGCCGCGTGCTGGGTCCCCGTGGCCTCATGCCCAACCCCAAGACCGGCACCGTGACCATGGATGTGGCCAAGGCGGTCACCGAGATCAAGGCCGGACGTATCGAGTTCCGTGTGGACAAGAACGGCAACCTGAGCTTCCCGGTTGGCAAGGTCTCCTTCGAGCAGCAGGCTCTGGAGGAGAACTTCCACGCGGTCGACGAGGAGATCAAGCGCCTGAAGCCGGCCACGGTCAAGGGCCGCTACATCACCAAGGCCACCGTCACCACCACCATGGGTCCGGGCGTCCCCCTGGACATCGCGGTGCTCTGAGCCGGTTCGGCTGTATACTTCCAGGGTGGGAGACCTTCGGGTCCCCGCCCTTTTCATATCTTGGCCAGGCAGCAGTTGGACAGGCCTCAGTCAGTCGGTACCCGGATGCGACCTTCGGATTCTGCCGATGATCAGGGCTGCCTGGAGGACGAAGGATTCTCGCGGGTCCATGGCATCCCAGCCGGTTACCTCCACGCAACGCCTGAGCCGGTAGCGCACGGTGTTGGGATGGATGCCCAGCTTCTTGGCGGTGACCTCCAGCGAGTTGCCCGAGCGCAGGAAGGTGAGCAGGGTGGTCGGCAGGGGCCCGTCCGGATCCTGGCCGGCCAGGCTCAGATAGACCTCCTGGTAGAGCTGGTCGGCAGCGTCCCTGTCCCCGTTCAGGGCTCGTTCGGGCAGCAGGTCGTCGGCGTGCAGTGGCCTGGGCAGGGCGGCGGTGATGGGATCGGCCACGGCCGGGGCTGCTGCGTGCGTGCTCAGGGCGGCTCGTATTGAGGCGCCCGCACCGGAGATCCCATGGTGGAGAGATCCCAGGCAGACAGCTGACTCCTCAGCAAAGAAGTGCAGGATGGATGCGCAGAAGTCGACCGGGGTGCCCGAGCGGTTTGGGTCGATCAGAACCACCATGAGCCCCTCGTTCTCGCCCACCAGTGCCCTGCCGCCTTGACGGGCCACCGTGGTGTGGATGGGATGACGGGCGTTCTCCATGCCCTGCCCCTCATCGTTGCCTTGGGCCTCGCCGACGACGGCAAAGCAGTCGAATTCGGTCGGCCAGCCCAGCCGTGCCAGATCGTCAACGGTCCGTGTATCCGCCGTTTGCTCAATCAAATGCCGGATGATCCTCGACTCCGTTGCGGCCTTGCGTCCGTTTCTTGCCTCGGCCAGGTCGGCGTAGAGAGCGGCTGCTGCGGTGGCGGCATGACGGGTGTAGACCAGCGTGGACCGTTCCCCTTCGGTCCCCATGGTCCGGCCAGCCTCCTCAAGCATGTTCAGAATGACCTGGGTCAACTCCATGGCCCGGTGTGGGCCCAGACTCCGGGAGAGCTCGGCTGGTACGGGGGAGGGGACTTCACCGCCTTCTGTGCCTTGGGCGTCAAGTCGGGAGAGCAGGTCATCCAGAGCTGTTCGAATGGCCCCTTCCAAGGTTCTGCGACCATCAGCGGGCAGGGACCTGGCCCAAGGCAGCGTCTCATCCAAATGATCCAGTGTCTTCCGGAGAATCTGCTCCATGGCGGTATCGGAAGCGGCAGGTGCACAGTGAGCTTGCTGCGCCTCAGCAGGGTCGTCGTCCTGCGGCCTGGGCCGCTTCGACTTGCCGATCATGACGGCCGGTCCATCAGGTTTTCGGCGCGGGCGCGGCGGCTCTGCCGGACCATGTCCAGGATCAGGAAGGGCACCACCATGTCCACCGGAAGCATGTGCCGTTCGAAGTTGTTGGCTGGTGCGGTGATCATGACCCCCATGATCAGCAGGAGGGGGAACCAGCAGAGGGCCCCGCGCCAGTGACCGGCTGCCAGGCGTGCGACTATCAGCAGCAGGGCGGCCACCACCCAGAAGTTGGCCCGTGCCACCAGGCCCAGCAGGGGGGTGTCGGCCCAGGTTCTGACGAATCCGGTCACTCCGTTGCGCCAGTCGTGGCACCAGGCCGCCAGCCAGGAGCCCGAGTTCTGCACGTAGCCGTTGTTGAGGTAGTAGGACATGGCCACGTAGGCAGGGTCGCCGGGGTCGAAGTAGCCGTAGGACTCGGCCATGAAGGCATCCAGGTAGATCACCGGGTTGCGCATTCCCACCTGGAGCCAGGCCCGATTCAGCCGGGACAGCTGCTCGGGTGTGACGGTCCTCCAGCGATAGACGATCAGTTTGGGCTGGTTGCCCGAGGACTTGACCCGGTCGGCCTCCCAGGGGGTGTACTGGATGGCGGCATTGTCCAGGTCCATGATGGGCTCAAGGTCGGCCCTTGCCTGGGCCGGAATCCCCTGGGGGTTGAGCTTGGCCACCCGGGCGATCTGCTGCAGCTGGATGCTGCGGCTCTCCACAGGGTCACCCTGGATGACTGTTCCCGTGGCCGTTAGAGCCCCGGTCACTCCAGTGAACAGGAGCAGGGGCAGCAGGAGTCCTATCAGGATGGTGGCCCACTGGCGACGGTGGATGATCAGGGCCAGGACCAGCTGGGCCAGGACGATGTAGAGGGCGTACTTGGCGCTGATCAGCATGATCAGGGTGCTCAAGGCGAGGCCGGGCCGCAACCGGGCCGCTTGGCTGGCGTAGAGCGGCGAGTTCTTGTCCCCCGATTCCAGCTGGTGCCAGATGCCGAACCACCAGATGAAGGCGAAGGCGAAGAGGGGGGACTTGGTCAGGCTGAAGGTGCTGAAGACCACGAAGGGGGAGAAGAGGAAGAAGAGCACGACCAGGGTACGGGCCAGGGCACCGACCTGCCCGGTTCCGCTGCCACGCAGGAAGCGGTCGGCAGTGACGGCGCAACAGAAGGCCGCGAAGATCACCTGCAGCCCTGCCAGGAGCACGATGCCTGCATCATAGGATCCGGTCAGATGGTTGGAGGCCATGATGGTCATCCCGTAGACCAGGGTCAGCACCATGTTGTGCTGGTCGGTCAGGAAGGTGGGGTGCCCCGGCCACAGGTAATGGCCGATGGGGTAGACGTCCATCTGGGTGAAGGCATTGCCGCCGTAGGGGGGCTGATCGCCCTGCAGCTGGGCCAGGAAGTTGGCGCATTCCTGGGCCTGCGCGTACAGATCGGCCCCGTAGGCGGCCAGCAGGGTGAGAAAGGCCCAGGCCCAGCCCAGCAGGAGCAGGCGCATGATGGGTCGCCAGCCGTTGGTCTGCCGGGTGATGAAGGTCGCGTAGGCACGCATCCGTGGGCGCTGTGCCAGGGCGGTCAGCCGCTGCGGCATCCTGAGGGGTTCGGAGCCCAGCAGAATCCGGCGAAAGGCCAGGACCA
This sequence comes from Bifidobacterium apis, assembly GCF_036986835.1. Lineage (NCBI taxonomy): Bacteria > Bacillati > Actinomycetota > Actinomycetes > Bifidobacteriales > Bifidobacteriaceae > Bifidobacterium > Bifidobacterium apis. Next base: position 323,394 of record NZ_BTXD01000001.1, read on the forward strand.
GGGCCAGGCAGACAGCCAGGGTTCCCAGCATGATCAGCACCTGGGGCAGGCCCACCTGTGTCAGCGAACCCTGCTGACGGTAGATGGGGCCCAGACCGGTGCAGCAGGCGATCCAGAGGCAGGCCAGCAGGGCCAGGACCAGGCCGACGGTCCGGGAAGCACGGGAACCAGGCCTCCTGGTCTGCAAGGCCGATGTTTGCACAGGTTGTTCGCCCGCCTCTCTCGCTTGCGCCCTTCCGCTGTCTGCGCTCAAAAGAACCCCTTTCGCGGGTCATGCCTGGTGTACGGCTTCCCCATTTTATCCAGTGCCCATCCGAGGATGCGCTCAGAGCTGTCCAGGGGTCCCCTGTGAAAAGATACAAAAACCGGCCTTCGCTTTTGTGGGTGGTTCGCTACCGGGGCTGACCCCTTGTGCCGTATAGTGGAACGCGTGCCTCATCAGAATATCAAGTGGCAGCCATCGGCATCGCTGGACAGTGGCGTACTCTCCTCGATCGTGGTGCTCGACACCGTCGATTCGACCAATACGCTCGTGGCTCATGCTCTGGAAGCCTCGACGTATTCGGATGCGCGCGACCGGGTCGAGCGGCTGTTTGGGGGCGGTGAAGCGACAACGAGCACGGAGGCCGTGAAGGGACTGGCCTCTGGCACAAGGGGAAAAGCCGAAGATACGCCTCGAAAAAATGCCCGTCAGGGTGTTTCTACGACTACACGATACGAGGGAAGAGTCGCAAGTAAAGGTATTCGGCGATGGCCGGGCGCCGGGGGGAGCACCATGCCGCTGAGCGTAGCGGTTGCCGATGCGCAGTCCCGGTGCCGCGGTCGTCTCGCCCGAACCTGGGTCAATCAGCCCCGACGCTCCCTGCTGGCCACATGGGCCCTGCCGCTGCCCACCAGCCTGCTGACTGGACCCTTTGGCGGATGGATGCCCATGGTGGCGGGACTGGCTGCTCTGGAAGGCCTGCAGGACGTGCTTGAGTACCACGGCTGCCGACTGGCTGACGGCGGCGACCCTGACGGGGTCCTGACCCTCAAGTGGCCCAACGACTTGTTCTGCCGCGGAGCCAAGCTGGGGGGCATCCTCTGCGAGCTGGTCCGGGTGGAACAGGACTGGTCGGCCTTGGCTGTCGGCATCGGCATCAACCTCTTCCTGCCCCGGCAGGCGCTGCCCATTGCTGAGTCCACCTCCTTGCAGCTCCATTACCGGGATCTGCCCGATTACCAGACCCTGCGCGACGACCTGGTCGATGCCATCAGCTGGCACCTGAGTGGGGAGATGGCCCCCCTCGGCGTTGACGGGTCGCTGGATAGCGCCTTGAACGGGCCGCAGGGGCTGCGCTCGCGGATTGCCGCGCTCAGCTGGACGCTGGGCAGGCGGGTCAGAGTCGTTCCCGTGGCCGGTGAGCCCGTGGAGGGCCGTGCCCTGGAGATCAATCCGGACGCCTCTCTGCGCGTGCGGTTGCCCGACGGCAGCCAAGTTGACGTTTCCACGGCAGACGTGGGCGTCCTGCCTGAAGTAGCTGCTGTGGGGGTCTAAACCCTCACCCTGTTCATGCTTTCCGTCAGTCCGAATCACCCTTGAGCAACCAGTGAGGAGAGGGGAATGAAAAAACTGCTGATCGCCAACCGCGGCGAGATAGCCCTACGGGTTGTGCGCACCGCCCAGGAGATGGGCATCGCCACCGTGGCCGTCTACGCCGACCAGGATCGGGATGCCCCCTATGCCCAGATGGCGGACGAGGCCTACCTACTGCCTGGGGACACCAACATGGAGACCTATCTTAACGAGGATCTGATCGTCTCCATCGCCCGCCGGGCCGGCGCTGACGCCCTCCACCCGGGCTATGGCTTCCTGTCCGAGTTCTCCTCCTTCGCGCGAAAGGTGATTGAGGCGGGCATCACCTGGGTGGGGCCTGGTCCGGAGGTCCTGGACGAGCTGGGCGACAAGATCACCGCCTGCAAGGTGGCCGAGCGGGCCCGGGTGCCTGTGGTGCCGGGCCTGAGCGAGCCCGTCACCGACATGCGTCCCCTGCTGGACTTCGCCGACGAGCACGGTTATCCGGTCATGATGAAGAAGGCTGACGGCGGCGGCGGCCGGGGGATCACCCTGATCAACGACAGCGATGAGCTGCGTACCTTCTACATGAACCATGATGCCCTTCAGGGCGGCGACCTGGGTGACTACTTCATAGAGAAGTTCGTGGACCGGGCCCGGCACGTGGAGACCCAGTCCGGCAGGGACAGCCACGGCCAGTTCACCGTCTACTCCACCAGGGACTGCTCGGTCCAGCGCCGCAACCAGAAGCTGGTGGAGGAGGCCCCGGCCCCCTTCCTGTCCGACGACGTGATCGCCCAGCTGGAGGGATTCTCACGTCGCCTGTTCGACACGGTGGGCTACGTGGGCCTGGGCACCTGTGAGTTCCTGGTCACCCCCAGGGATGACGTCTACTTCATGGAGGTCAACCCCCGGCTGCAGGTGGAGCATACGGTCAGCGAGCAGGTGTGCGGACTGGACCTGGTCCGCGAGCAGCTGCGGATAGCCGACGGCGGCTCCCTGAACGTGGCGCCTCCGCCCCGAGGCCACAGCTTCGAGCTGCGCATTACCAGCGAGGACCCGGCCACCAACCTGACACCCAGCTCAGGGACCATCGAGTCGATTCAATGGCCCTCCGGCCCCGGCATCCGCGTGGATTCGGGCGTCGAGGTGGGCGACACGGTCTCGCCCAGGGACGACTCCATGATGGGCAAGCTGATCGTGACCGCCCAGGACCGTCCGTCGGCCGTGGCCAGGGTCCGTCGGGCTCTGCGCGAGATGAGCATCAGCGGGGTCCCCACTCCTGCCGGCCTCTTCCAGAAGATTTTCACCAACCCCGAGTTCACCGCCGAGGGCGGTCACTCCTTCGACGTGTCCACCAAGTGGCTGGAACGGGTCTATCTGAATGTGGAGCCTGCCTCCAACGGCAGTGGTCAGCCCGCTTCGGTCTCCGGCGCCTCCGCCCAGGAACAGGACCGGGACAGCGATCCCATGGAGACCTACAACGTGGAGATCGACGACAAGCGGGTCAAGCTGTCCCTGCCTCAGTCGCTGCTGGGCGGCATGAGCGGCGTCGGCGGCCACGGCGGCATTTCCAGGCCCCGGCAGCCCCTGCGCGGGCGCGGGCTGCGCGATCAGGAGCCCGGCGCACCCCGGCAGGATGCAGCCCGGTCCGGAGTCATCGTGGCCACCATGCAGGCGGTGGTCACCCGCATCAACGTGGCCCCCGACCAGGAGGTGGACAAGGGCGACCTGCTGGTGGTTCTGGAGTCCATGAAGATGGAGAACTACGTCTATGCCCCGGCCAAGGGCCGTGTGAAGACCATTGACGTGTCCGTGGCCCAGGGGGTTGATCCGGGCCAGACCCTGGTCACCCTGGATCTGGGCGGGGAGGAGCAGGCATGAGCGTCACCGAATCCACCTTGGGCTCCCAGCCGGTACGCCAGGGCATCCACCGGGCCGCCGCCCTGGCCAAGCAGGCCGAGGAGCACGCCCGTGACCGTCAGCACGCCAAGGGCAAGCAGACCGCCCGGGAGCGTCTGGATCTGCTCTTCGACAAGGACACCTTCGAGGAGGTGGGCCGCTTCGCCGGCGGCGACATCGCCGGGGACCGGGCCGGCTCCGCGGTCATCACCGGCTTCGGTCTGGTCTACGGGCGCAAGGTGGGCGTCTACGCCCAGGACTTCTCCGTTCGCGGCGGGACCTTGGGCCGGGCCGAGGGCGAGAAGATCTGCCGGCTCATGGATATGGCCCTGCGGATCAAGGTCCCCATCGTGGCCATGATCGACTCGGGCGGCGCCCGCATCCAGGAGGGTGTGGCCGCCCTGACCCAGTACGGCCGCATCTTCCGCAAGACCTGCCAGGCCAGCGGCTTCGTTCCACAGATCTCCCTGATCCTGGGCCCTTGCGCCGGCGGTGCCGTCTACTGCCCGGCCCTGACCGACCTGATCATCATGACCAAGGAGAACTCGGACATGTTCGTCACCGGTCCCGACGTGGTCAAGGCGGCCACCGGCGAGACCATCAGCATGGACCAGCTGGGCGGCGGCTACGTGCACAACACCCGTTCCGGCGTGGCCCACTACCTGGGGGAGGATGAGGCCGACGCCATCGACTACGCCAGGACCGTGCTGGCCTACCTGCCTGCCAACAGCGGACAGGAGCCTCCCCGCTATGCCTTCATCTCCGGCCATGCCGAGCGTCAGGCCGCCAAGCGCCTGGCCACGGTCATCCCCGAGAACGACCGGCAGCCCTACGACGTGCTGGATGTCATCCATGCCATCGTCGACTACGGCGAACTGGTCCAGGTCCAGGAGCTCTACGCCCGGTCCATCGTGGTGGGCTTCGCCTGCCTGGAGGGCCGTCCGGTGGGGATCGTGGCCAACCAGCCCATGGTGGACGCGGGCAGCCTGGATGTGGAATCCTCCGAGAAGCTGGCCCGCTTCGTCCGCCTCTGCGATGCTTTCAACCTGCCGGTCATCACCCTGGTGGACACCCCCGGCTACAAGCCGGGCTCGGACCAGGAGCACGCCGGCATCATCCGCCGGGGGGCCAAGGTCATCTACGCCTACGCCAACGCCCAGGTGCCCATGGTCACCATTGTGCTGCGCAAGGCCTTCGGTGGCTCCTACATCGTCATGGGCTCCAAGGCCATCGGCGCGGACCTCAACTACGCCTGGCCCTCCTCGCAGATAGCAGTGCTGGGGGCCCAGGGCGCGGTCAACATCATCCACCGGCGCGACCTGCAGGAGGCCAAGGAGGCCGGCCGGGACGTGGATGAGCTGCGCGACCGGCTGGCCCAGGAGTATGAAACCAGCACCGTCAACGCCAATCTCTCCCTGGAGATGGGCGAGCTGGACGCCATGATCGACCCGGAGCAGACCAGACCGGTCCTGATCCAGGCCATGGACCTCCTGGCAGACAAGCAACGCGTCAGGGTCAACGACAAGCACCACGGCAACCAGCCTCTATGAGCTTCCCCTCGTCATTATCAGCAATCCCCAACTCTCTATGAATAGGACATCATGACCAGTACATTCTTCATCAACCGTCTCGCCGAGCAGCCGCACGCACTCATGTTCGCCGGCCAGTCCAACCCCTGGACCGTGGCCCTGGACGATCTGCAGGGCGATCCCGATATCGACAAGGCTCTGAGGGAGCGGATGGCGGCGGCCACCGACCTGCTCAGGGCGGTCAAGCCCGACCTGCTGGCCACCAACGGCCGTCAGCTGGATCTGTTCGGCTACAGGCCTGACCCGGTCAGACTGGGGCCGGCCGCCGACGCGGCGGTCAGTGTGCCCGGCATCGCCCTGGTGCAGCTGGGCGCCCTCATGGACATGGACCAGCTGGGCTACGACGCAGCCCAGGCCCGTCCGGTGGCCCTGCTGGGGCATTCCCAGGGCATCATCGGCGTCCACATGGTCCAGGAGATTCAGGCTGCAGGGTCCCTCAAGGCCGCCCAGGGTGCCATCGACCAGATCCTGGCCACCGCCATGCTGATCGGCACGGCTGGCACCCGTCAGGCCCGTCGTCTGGGCATCCACCGCCAGGGTGAGGCCACCCCTATGCTTTCGGTGCGCGGCGCCACCCGCCATCAGGTGGAGGTCCTGATCGACCGGGTGCCTGGCGCTCGCGGCCCCATCAGCGTGGCCGTGACCAACTCGGATCGCAATCTGGTCCTGTCCGGCTATCCGGAGGATCTGGCAGCCTTCGCCATCGAGGCGGGCAAGGAGAGCGAGCATCAGCGCCAACTGCGCGAGGACAAGGTCCGTGGCGGAACCGCCTTCTCGCCGGTTCTGGAGTACCTGGATGTGACCCTGCCCTTCCACTCGCCGCTCATGAAGGAGGCCGTGGATCTGAGTGTGGACTGGGCCTCCCGCTGCGGTCTGGACACCGGGCGTGCCCGGGTTCTGGCTCAGGAGGTCCTGCTCAACCATGCCGACTGGGCCGGCCGGATCGCCGAGGTCATGGACCAGCAGGATGCCGCCTCCCTCTGGCTGGTGGATCTGGGCCCGGGCGAGACCCTGGGCAAGCTGGTGGACAACCTGGTCCAGGGCACCGGCGTGGGCGTGGTCGAGGCCTCCAACCAGGCCCGGCGCGCGCAGCTGTCCACCATGGAGGAGGATCCGGTCCGTACCCAGGACTGGTCCAAGCTGGCTCCCCGCCTGCTTGAGACACCGGCCGGTCCCCGGGTGGAGACGGCCTTCAGCAGGTTGACCGGCAAGCCCCCGGTCATGCTGGCCGGCATGACCCCGACCACCGTGGAGCCCGAGATCGTGGCTGCGGCCGCCAACGCCGGCTACTGGGCCGAGCTGGCCGGCGGCGGCCAGGTGACCGCCGAGGTCTTCGACCGCCATGTGTCCCAGCTGGAGGACCAGCTGCAGGAGGGCCGCACGGTCGAGTTCAACGCCATGTTCATGGACCGCTACCTGTGGAATCTGCAGTTCGGCAGCCAGCACATCGTGCCCAAGAAGCGCGCCTCCGGCACCCCCATCGACGGGGTGGTCATCTCTGCCGGCATCCCCGAGCTGGACGAGGCCGTGACCCTGATCCGTCAGCTCAACGAGGAGGGCTTCCCCTACGTGGCCTTCAAGCCCGGCACGGTGGACCAGATTCGCCAGGTCGTGGCCATCGCCCGCAAGGTCGCCCCCACCCATATTCTCATGGAGGTCGAGGGCGGGGCTGCAGGTGGCCACCACTCCTGGGAGTCCCTGGACGACCTGCTTTCGACCACCTACGCCGAGGTTCGCGCCTGCCCCAACATCGTTCTGGTGGCCGGCGGCGGTATCGGTACCCCTGAGCGTGCTGCCGACTACATCAGCGGCCAGTGGTCCCGCGCCTACCACCTGCCGGACATGCCCGTGGACGGCGTCATGATCGGCACGGCTGCCATGACCGCCAAGGAGGCCCACACCAATCCCGAGATCAAGCGGGCTCTGGTGGCCACTCCCGGCATCGACACCTCCACCCCCGATCCGGACCCCTTCGCCCCCATGGGAGAGAAGTGGGTGCCCAGCGGCAAGTCCGTGGGGGGCGTGGGCTCCGGCCTGAGCCATCTGCACGCCGACATCTACGAGATGGAGAACTCCTCCGCCGAGTGCGGCCGTCTGCTGGTCCGGGTCATGAAGCATCCCGAGGAGTTGGAGACCCGCCGCGGGGAGATCATCGAGGCCCTGAACAAGACCGCCAAGCCCTACTTCGGCGATCTGGAGACCATGACCTACCAGGACTGGGCCCAGCGCTTCGCCGACCTGGCCTACCCCTGGGCCGACGACACCTACATCGACCGCTTCCTGCACCTGCTACGGCGCATCGAGGCCCGTGTCTGCGAGCGTCAGAGCGGCGAGTTCGACTCCATCTTCGCCTCCAGGCAGGATGTTGCCGAGCCGGAGCAGGCGCTTCGCCGGCTGCATGAGGCCTATCCCCAGGCTGCCGAACTCAAGGTGGTGCCCACCGATGTGGCCTGGTTCCCTGTTCTGGTGCGCGAGTATCCCAAGCCCATGCCCTTCGTGCCGGTCATCGACAACGATCTGCTGCGCTGGTGGGGCCAGGATCAGCTCTGGCAGTCCGAGGACCCCCGCTACGGCGCCGACTCGGTCAGGGCCATCCCCGGACCCATCTCCGTGGCGGGCATCACCACGGTGGACGAGCCGGTGGCTTCCATTCTGGGACGATTCGAGCAGGCGGCCATAGACCGGGTGCGCGGCCTGAACAGCGGTCCAGCCAAGGCCTACAGCCAGCTGGCAGGCGCCGCTGACGCGCAGGAGTTCATCCGCCGCAGCCCCAACATCTCCTGGGTGGGCCACTTGATGGCCAATCCGGCATACGGGACGGCCATGGACGACCCAAACTACGCCATCACCGCCACCGGCCAGGACGACCAGGGCGAGCACTACGACCTGGACATCCACCTGGACACCTACTGGGACGACGACCCCGACGGCGGCCTGGACCGGCATGCGGTGCGCGACATCGTCGTGCCGCTGACCCTCAAGAGCAACCAGGTCGGCCTCTTCCCGGTGGTCGACCGCAGCCGCCTGCCCAAGGACGTCTATGCCCTGCTGGCCGATACAGCCGGCATCGGCAACACCTCCGTCACCGGCGACAAGCTGGAGGCCATGCCTGTCATAGAGAAGGACGATGATGACCCTGAGCATCCCTTCGGCCTGGCCCACAGCGGTTACACCCTGGCAGCCAACCTGGGCTTCGACCATGAGGCGGCCACCGGAGGCGCCCTACCCGATGCGCTGATTCCCTCCGGCTTCGCCCCGGACGCCCTGGTGGGTCCGGCCTGGCCGGCCATCTACGCAGCCCTGGGATCCGTCTATGTGAATGGCTTCCCCATCATCGAGGGACTGCTCAATGCGGTCCATCTGGACCACCTGATCGAGCTGGAGGTCAGCGAGAAGCGCCTGCTGGAACACACCGGCCAGCGGATCGAGCTGACCAGCTGGGCCGAGCCCTACCAGGAATCTTCCTCCGGCCGGGTGGTGACCATCCATGTGGTCCACGCCGCCCAGAACGGGACCGTGCTGGCCCGCGAGGTCGAGCGTTTCGCCATCCGTGGCCGCGCCTACAGCGACCAGCTGCCCCAGGAGGCTCCCGAGTACGGTGGCATCCGCGCCGACACGGTGGACACACCACGCAGGCTGCTGCGCCGCGTCACCGTCACCGCCCCCAAGGACATGACCGCCTTCGCACGTACCTCCGGGGACTTCAATCCCATCCATACCTCCAAGCGAGGAGCGGCCGTCTCCGGCCTGTCTGCGCCGCTGGTGCACGGCATGTGGCTGTCGGCCACCGCCCAGTACGCGGCCCAAGCCACTGACGAGCAGGGCGTCCACTACGAGATCGCCGGATGGACCTACAACATGTATGGCATGGTCCAGCTGGGCGACAAGGTGGAGATCAGCCTGGAGCGTGTGGGCAAGGTCCGCCATGGCGGACTGGTCCTGGAGGTCACCTGCAGGATCGACGGCCAGCTGGTCTCCCGTGGCACGGCCATTGCACGTGCCCCGAGGACCGCCTACGTCTACCCCGGTCAGGGGATTCAGCAGCAGGGCATGGTCCTGGACGAGCGGGCCAAGTCTCCGGCCGCCCGTGAGACCTGGGAAAGGGCCGATGCCCTGACCCGCAGCAAGCTGGGGTTCTCCATCCTGGCCGTGGTACGTGATAACCCGCACACCCTGACGGCCAAGGGGGTCACCTACCACCATCCGGAGGGTCTGCTGAATCTGACCCAGTTCACCCAGGTGGCCCTGGCCACCGTGGCCTTTGCCCAGACCGCCCGCCTGCGTGAGTCCGGCATGGACATCTGGCCCGCCTACTTCGCCGGCCACTCCCTGGGCGAGTACAACGCCCTGAGCTCCTTCGCCGGGGTCATGTCCCTGGAGACGGTTCTGGAGCTGGTCTTCCACCGCGGTTCCACCATGCACTCCCTGATCGAACGCGACGAGCAGGGGCGCAGCAACTACCGGATGGGCGCCCTGCGTCCCAACCAGTTCGGCGTGGGCGACTCCGGGGTCAAGCAGTATGTGGAGTCCGTATCCAAGGAGTGCGGCGAATTCCTGGAGATCGTCAACTACAACCTGGCTGGCCAGCAGTACGCCATAGCTGGAACCATCGCCGGTCTGGAGTATCTGCGTGCCGACGCCAACCGCCGGGCCAAGGAGGCAGGCGGCAAACCGGCCTTCATGTACGTGCCCGGCATCGACGTACCCTTCCACTCCACTCTGCTGCGCAAGGGAGTGCCCGAGTTCCGTGACACCCTGGACGCCCTGCTGCCCGAGCACATCGACTACTCCCGCCTGGAGGGTCGCTACATACCCAACCTGGTTGCACGGCCATTCCAGATGACCAAGGAGTTCGCGGCCTCCATCCTGGAGGTGGTCCCCTCCGAACGCATTAAGCAGGCGCTGGATGATCCCCAGGTCTGGGATCAGTATGCGGCCGACGACCAGAAGCTGGGCCGTCTGCTGCTGACCGAGCTGCTCTCCTGGCAGTTCGCCTCTCCTGTGCGTTGGATCGAGACCCAGGCGATCATGTTCGATGCCCCCGAGCAGGGTGGCCTGGGCGTGGAACAGCTGATCGAGGTAGGGCTGGGCCATTCGCCCACCCTGGCCAACCTGGGCACCAAGACCCTGAAGCTGCCCGACTTTCGCGAGCGTCATGTGAGCGTCTACAACCTGGGCAGGGACGAGAGCCGGGTCTATTTGACCGACACTGATCCCATGGCCCCGGTGGAGGAGGAGCCCGCAGCTCCGGTACAGGAATCCAGCCCTGAACCTGCTGAGGTAGCTGCGGCTGCACCTGCATCGGCTCCGGCTCCGGTCCCTGTCCCTGCAGCAGCCGAGGACTCGGCCCCTGCTCCCGCTCCCGCCCCGACCGCCGGTGGCCCATCAGGTGCCGATGTGGCCGACCTGCCCTTCAAGGCCTCGGATGCCATCGCCGTTCTGCTGGCCTACTCCACCAAGATCCGCCCCGAACAGATTGGACAGACCGACACCACCGACACCCTGACCAACGGCGTCTCCTCCAGGCGCAACCAGCTGCTGATGGACATCAGCTCCGAGCTGGGTGTGGCCAGCGTGGACGGTGCCGCCGAGGCCAGCATGACCGACCTGAGTGCCCTGGTGAACAAGGTGGCCCCCAACTATCGGCCCTTCGGCCCGGTACTCTCTGACATCGTGCGTGAGCGTATCCGCGACCTCTTCGGCCCATCCGGCCTCAAACTGCAGCAGGTTGAGCAACGGGTCTCCGACGTCTGGCAGCTGGGTGCGGGCTGGGTTTCGGCCACCGTGGCCAGCCTGGTCCTGGACACCCGTGAGGGTGCCTCCTCGCGTGGCGGCGACCTGGCGCTCCTGCCCACCGAAGCCGTCTCCACCGTGCCTGCGGCCAATGCGCTGATTGATCAGGCTGTTCAGCAGGTGGCCCAGCGTCACGGCGTCACGGTCTCCATGCCTTCTGCAGGCGGTGCTGCTGGCGGTGCCGTGGTTGACTCCGCCGCCCTGGATGCCTTCGCGGCCCAGGTGACCGGCTCTGAGGGCGTGCTGGCCTCCACCGCCCGCTTCCTCCTGGACAAGCTAGGGCTTGAACCCCCGGCCGTCCAGCCTGGCGAGAATGAGGACGCTGCCGTTGTGGCTGCCGTCGATGCCGAGCTGGGCAGCGACTGGCCCGAGCAGGTGGCGCCACGGTTCGAGGCCTCGCGCGCCGTCCTCTTCGACGACCGCTGGGCCAGCGCCCGTGAGGATCTGGCTCACATCTACCACGAGCATGACGACGACCGCAGCCGCCTGAGCTTCGTAGGAGCCGGACGCGAGGTGCACGATCAGGCCGTCTGGTACGCCGAGCAGGCGCGTAAACGCGGCGAGCAGGATCTGGCCCGGGTCTTCAGCGGCATCGCCGACCAGGCCATGACCCCAGCCGATTCGGACCAGACCGCCGCACGGTTCGCCAAGGACGTGGCCGTGGTCACCGGCGTGGCCCCCAAGTCCATCGCGGGATCTTTGACTGCCGGCCTCCTGGAGGGCGGGGCGACGGTCATCGCCGTCTGCCATTCCCTGAAGCCGCAGACCGTCATCTGGGCCCGCGACCTCTACCGTCGCCATGCCGTGGGCGGTGCCCGTCTCTGGATCGTGCCCGCCAACCTGTCCAGCTACCGGGATGTGGATGCCCTGGTCGACTGGGTCGGCAACGAGCAGCGCAAGACCACGGGGGCTACGACCACCGTGCTCAAGCCCGCCTACGAGCCCACCCTGCTGCTGCCCTTCGCAGCCCCCGCCATGCACGGGACCATGGCCGACTCGGGCCGGCTCTTCGAGTCCCAGGCCCGGCTCATGCTCTGGAGCCTGGAACGCCAGATCGCCGGGTTCGCCGCCATCGGGGCGGACACCGACGTCGACCACCGTCTGCATGTGGTCCTGCCTGGCTCTCCCAACCGCGGCATGTTCGGCGGCGACGGAGCCTACGGGGAGGTCAAGGCCGCCCTGGATGCCATCGTCAACCGGTCCCGCCCCGAGCAGGACTGGTCCGGTCGGGTCACCTTCGCCCACCCGCTGATCGGCTGGGTCCGGGGCACCGGACTCATGGGCGGCAACGACCCGCTGGTCCAGGTGGTGGAGCGTCACGGCATCCGCACCTACTCCACTGAGCAGATGGCTGATTCCCTGTTGGAGCTCTGCACTGTGCAGGCCCGCCAGCAGGCTCTCAAGGCCCCGCTTAAGGCCGACCTGACCGGTGGCCTGGGCTCCAGTCCGCTGGACCTGAAGGCCCTGAAAGCTGAGGCTGCCCAGGATGACGATGCGTCGACACCGGCTCCAGCCGGAAAGCCCGGTGATGCGCCCGCAGATGCCGACAAGGATCCGGACCGGGTCATCAAAGCCCTGCCCACACCCCGGGTGCCCGCCCAGGCCCCGGTGGATATGCAGGATTGGCAGGGCGTGACCGCTCGACCCGAGGATCAGATCGTCATTGTCTCCATTGGTGAGATGGGTCCCTGGGGCTCCGGCCGCACCCGCTTCGAGGCCGAGATGGGCATCCACTCGGATGGCCAGGTCGACCTGAGCGCCGCCGCCGTCCTCGAACTGGCCTGGAACATGGGTCTGGTCGAGTGGCAAGACAGCCCCAAGCCGGGCTGGTACGACACGGATGGCGAGCTGGTGCCCGAGCAGGACATCGCCGAGCGCTACCACGACCAAGTAGTGGCTCGCTCCGGCATCCGTCCCTTCGACGACGGCATGGGTTCTGACTACCGCCAGGGCACCAACGAGGAGGAGGTGGACGTCTTCCTGGATCACGACGTGGCCTTCTCGGTGCCCACCAAGGACATGGCCGAGGAGTACGTGGCCCAGGATCCTGACCACACCAGCATCGCCCGCGACGAGGAGTCCGGCGAGTGGACCGTCACCCGCCTGCCTGGTTCCCGCATCCGCGTGCCGCGCCGGGCCACCATGTCCAGGACCGTGGGCGGCCAGTTCCCCAAGGGCTTCGACCCGGTCAAGTGGGGCATTCCCGCCTCCATGGTCGGGGACGTAGATCAGATCGCCCTCTGGAACATCGTGACCACCGTGGATGCCTACCTGTCGGCCGGATTCACCCCGGTGGAGATCCTTCAGGCCGTGCACCCCTCCAAGGTGGCCTCCACCCAGGGGACCGGCTTCGGCGGTATGGCCTCCATGCGCAAGCTCTACTTGGATCGCTTCCTGGGCAAGGAAATCCCCACGGACATCCTCCAGGAGGCCCTGCCCAACGTGGTGGCCGCGCACGTCATGCAGTCCTACATCGGCGGATACGGCAACATGGTCCAGCCGGTCTCGGCCTGCGCCACGGCTGCGGTCTCCCTTGAGGAGGGTGCGGACAAGATCGCCCTGGGCAAGGCGGACTTCGTAGTCACGGGCGCCATCGACGACATCGGCGTGGAGTCGGTCATCGGCTTCGGCAACATGAACGCCACCGCCGACTCCGCCGAGATGTACGCCAAGGGCATCCAGCCGAGGTTCTTCTCTCGGGCCAACGATCGTCGGCGTGGCGGCTTCCTGGAGTCCCAGGGCGGCGGGACCATCCTGCTGACCCGCGGTGACATCGCCCTGCGCATGGGTCTGCCTGTGGCTGGCGTGGTCGGGTACATCCACTCCTTCGCGGACGGCGCCCACACCTCCATCCCCGCACCCGGGTTGGGAGCTTTGGCCGCCGGCATGGGCGGCAAGGACTCGGATCTGGTGCGCTCGCTGGCCAAGCTGGGCGTGAGCCCCGACGACATCGCCGTGGTCTCCAAGCATGACACCTCCACCAATGCCAACGATCCCAACGAGTCCGAGTTGCACAACACCCTGGCCCACGCTATCGGGCGGACGGACGGCAACCCGCTCTACGTCATCTCCCAGAAGAGCCTGACCGGCCATGCCAAGGGTGGTGCCTGCATCTTCCAGATCAACGGACTCACCCAGCTCTTCCGGTCCGGGTTCATCCCGGCCAATGCCTCCCTGGACTGCGTGGATCCGGTCCTGAGGCGTGACGACCATCTGGTCTGGCTGGAGCAGCCTCTGAAGGTGGGCAAGGTCAAGGCTGGGCTGGTTACCTCCCTGGGCTTCGGCCATGTCTCCGGCATCGGGGTCATCGTCAGCCCCGGAGCCTTTGAGGCAGCCGTGCTCCAGACCTCTGGCCAGGAGGCTCTGGACGAGTGGCGTCGCCGGGCCAACGACCGTCTGGCCGCTGGTCAGCGCCATTTGGAGGAGGGCCGCATGGGTCGGGCCCCGCTCTATGAGCCCATCGACAACCGCCGCTTCCATGAGGACGGCCACGGGTATGTGGGCCACGAGATTGAGAAGGCTATGCTTCTGGATCCCCAGGCCCGCCTGGGTGCCGACGGATACTACGACCGGGGATGAGAGCGGCGTGAACCAGCTGGACTTCCGTCTGAAGCAATAGGCGGGAGTCCGGTGAGGGAACAGTCATTGCGATGATCGGGGAGGTGGGCCAGACGGCTTGCCTCCCTTATTGTCTCGCCATTGGGTGTGGCTGTCCCTTGTATTCATGCCTTATGTACAAGGGCTCCCTTGCAGGTATGCGAGTTATCTGGTCGTAGGGACTTATTGGTCATTGGAGCTGTTGTAATGGCTGCGCATAAGGGATTTTGTCCGAATATTGCCCGCATGTTGCTCAACCGGCGGTGTGCTATTGCCAGGCTGCGATTGGAGCCTTTTCACAAAAAGGTATAAAAAGTAGATGGGTGACCCAGATTTTACTTGGGATTATTGCTGGGCCACCCAAATGGCCGAACTCGTCTTGGGGGAGTGTCCGGCCTCTTACTCGTGCGAAGTGTTAGTGCTAGTGATCGCTGTAATGGAATTCCTGCTGCTGAGGTTTGCTGCCATAATACTCATGGCAAGAAGCCCGATTATCATAGCCACGCCGATATTTTCCCCTTCAGCTGTGGGCAGGACGCCTACAGTCAGGGGGAGTCGCTGGTTGTTGATGCCGCCGGATCGGTCGATCGAATTGAACGTTTAGCGGATGGCCACTGTCGCCATAATTGGTTGTATGCGGGGGTTGGGGATGACATCCCAAGTGTCATCGCCGTTTTGTTTCAGTCAGGTTCTCTGCTTCTGCTCAAGGATCATCTCAGCGGATACACCGCTTGCAGGGGAAAAGGAATTGCGGCGGTAAAGCGATTGACTGCATTGAGGGGATTGTCTGTTTCTAGTAGTCTATTCGGATTTGTTTTCTGGACATGAGTCCTTCTGTCTGGAGCAAGGCCCTGGGAATGGAAGGCACCTATGCTGCATGAAGTGATTTGTAAGGAGTACCGTTTTATTATTCGAAACAAAGGCAGGCATACCCCGCGTGTGCACGATGTTGTCGCCCAGCTCTCACTAATTATTGACGCCACACGGATAGGCGCCCCTCATAGGAAGCGGCAGCCAGTGAATAAGGGTAACTCGTACTGACCGAGCGTTTCCGCTTAGGAACCGCACTCATCGGTGTTCACTGCGCTCGCAGGCATAGTCATATTGCAGCAAGGTATCGTTCATGTCTAAGGGAATACAAGGAACATCGCGACACCGAAAGCGACACCGCACAATCCGAATATCGTAGCCCCAGCGAGTCGCTTCATGTAATCCGGCTTGCCCCAATTGTTTTTGAGGTCATCCGAACATGCTGACAGACAATGTTTAATCACCGATATCATTTCATTCCCTTTCTTAAGAAGGAGCTGCAAGATGCAAGACTGTCAAAATAGGTAGGGTCAAATCGTCGACGCTAAAGCAGAACAAGTCGTGGCATAGGTTATGGTGGTAGCTCCGCATCAGCAAGCTAGCATCTGACCTTATCTGCAAACACATTTCATCTCTTCGTTAGTCAAAGCAGAAGAACCTGGCTAACTTCTCGTCAATTATGTTTGGCTATAGTTCCCTTCTCAACTGTGATCAACTACTTGTTTCCCGCCGTTCTCGTTTTTGAGAACCGCGTAATAGATATCTACTGATGTTGCTGTAAATGCTATCAGAAGAATTGATGCTCATACTGTTATCGCTAGCATGATTTCAACTTTTGTGATCGATGCTCGGGCATAGTGGAATTCCCATTCTCGAAAAATAAGGCTGCTGTGCGTGGCGAATTTGTCAACGCAAATGTCAATTACCTCTGATTTTCGTCCTCTAACATCGGATGGCAGCATGTTGTCCGTGTGATTCTCATTGCTCTGTAAAGATGAATAATCTTGCGGAAATCTGTCAGCCAAGTTTCGTGCAGAACGTTTATTCTTTCCATGCATATCATTCGATAAGGAGTGGTCACCGCGTGAGCATGGATGATCCCGTAGTACTCAGGCAGTCGCTGGTACGCACAAGGTGTTCCTTGGATCCACGGGATTGATCCATGGATACGCAGAGAAGCGATACTGGCGACGGCGCGATCTCTTGTTCAAGGTGGATGAACCGCCTGAGACTAGTCCAGCCGCCAAGGGATCAGAATTTCTGTACGGATCTTCATGGTTATTCGCAGGGGAGGGGTAGTCAGCGCCGGTTTCCATGCCACCGAGGGGGTTCTCTCCAGTGATGTATACGTACGTTTATTGCCAAGTTCAACCGGGCGATGTTCGATGTACTGCATGTTCCGGCCGGCCCATGTGCTATGCTCTGTACCGAGCCAACGGCTTTGCGGGCGTAGCTCAATGGTAGAGCCTCAGTCTTCCAAACTGATTACGCGGGTTCGATTCCCGTCGCCCGCTCCACGATAATCGCTGATATTCCGCCATTCTTGGCGAGTTTTCCAGCCTCTTGGAGCAATCAGGATCGGGCCTGACTGAGCGAGATTTTCGCCAGTATTCGGCACTTTACGGGCTAAATGGGTACACGATAGGGTACACACGGAGGTGCTCGGATGACTACAACGACAGGGCCTGTCAGACGCTACATAGGTATCGTATTCGTCCAGGACGGCAGAGGCTACTGGTATTTCCACTGGAACCATTGTTGGGCCCTATGACCAGGTTGGACAGTTGGTAAAACGGGCCCCCAAGAATGGAAAGCTAATTGAGTTGTTATATCCAGTCAAGTATGCTTGGTGCATTACGAGGTATGAAGCTTGGCAAGAAAGTTGCCGCTTCCTTAAGGATTGAAAGAATTTCGAGAACACTTTAGGAAAGACACTGCCGGCAGCCCTCGGTGTTGATGGTTGTTGGGCATTGTTCAAAGGATTGGCGGGGTGATGATAGTGAGTATTGTGGCATCCGTCGGTTTTGCGCTGTCAATTATCTGCCTGGTAGAGTGTGTGACTCGTCTATTTCCCAAAGGAGTGACCGCTGGGAGAGCAACCTTTGTTGTTCTGCCATGCCTGGCGTTGATAATTCTTGGGTTTGTCTCCTTGCATTTCATGGGTGGCCCTAAGGGTTCCATTCCCATGACTAACTGGATCATCGCTATAGCGCTGCTGGTGATATACGTGGCTGTACGGTCGGCGTTCGCCATTGCCAAGCAGATACATAGCGGCCAGCAGGATACGGATGAAAACCAGCTATAGTTTGCTGCACCGTGCGCACTAATGCCTGCAGCTTGCTTGCTGCTGGAAGCCGTATCTTCTTCGCATGCCTGCACGATGGGTACAGGGCGTCGTCGCGGCATTGCAGGCATGCCTATTGTTTTCTGGTCACTGTTGTTCCCATGATCTTGTCGGCGAAGGTCTGCCCTCTGCCATCCCATAAAGGCCAAAGAAAACCAATGAAGAGCGATGCGAAATCAGCAAAATGCGCTATCTCCCGTACGCCCATTTTCAGACCGGATATAGGCAGGTTGGAATCCTGATCGCATACCTGAAGCTTGAGGAGACGGTGCGCCCAGGATTGCCCATTGCGCGTGGACCATGCGGAAATAACGCAGGCAACAGCCACAGAAGCGCAATCGATTCAAGGTTGAGCAGATCCGCCTGGCGAAGATCTTCCAAATGCAATGGTCCCCACCAATTGCGATAGCAACGACGCAGGCAATACTATGCGAAGCAGGTACGACGCCACTCTGCGCCACCATAAAGCTGACATTATTACCTCCCTTCAAATACCACCCTCTTGCTTTTATTCTCGGTATGACAAGCGTAGCCCTGCATTGTCTATGATGACGTTCTCTGGGCTGCGCATCGAGAGCGAAGGACTCAGGCAACTCCACTCCGAGCTGGAAAAGGTCGCAGTGCTTCCCGAACAAACAAACAGGTGTGAACCACTCCGGCGGAGATTCACGCATAGGCATAAGAGCATGACCGAGTGATTTGAACTCCTGATCAATGTCCAGCCGCTCATGATTCTTTTGCCACTGGTTTCTGTACCTCCGTTCGCAGGTACGTGACAAGCTAAGGACAATGTGTACTCATCGTCGCATGGATTGGATTCCTGTGGCCTCAGGTCCTGCGAAGAGTCTCTGAGTTGCTGCTCTGAATGTTCCTCAATGATTTGTGTGCGGTTGGCCCATCCCGCTGACTTCCGAGTAGGTTGCCGACTGCGCGCTATGAGATGCGGCAGACTCTCACTCTATCTATTCCTATCCATACCTTCCCTTCTTGCTAACCTCTTGTTCCTTATGGTTTATTCCTTCCTCGGGCTATTTGTGCACGATTGCAGTGATTGTTCATTAGGACCATAGGTTCTGTAGTCTTCAAGCTTCTGACCGGATGATTTGCTGCAGGGGCCGATGAGGGGCATACTCGGGCCTATGGAAGATGCCGGGTTTGGACAAGTGCTGGGGTTGGGACATGACCTGGTCGACCTGAAGGAGTTCGGCCGGCAGCTGGCCATGCCGGGCACGCGTATGACGAGCTTGTTCTCGCCACGGGAGCGGCGGCAGGCCGAGCAGCGGGCCCTGCTCAAGCATGACGACACAGCGGCGCATTTGGCGGTGCGCTGGGCCGGTAAGGAGTCGGTGCTCAAGGCCTGGTCGCAGGCGCTGGGGTCTGAGCCGTCGCCCTATGATTTGGACGATTTCCCCTGGAGCGGGGTGGAAATCTTGGACGACGGCCGGGGTCGGCCGAGCGTCAATCTAGAGTCCTCCGTGGAAGCCAGGCTTTACGATTCCTTGCCTCTAACCGGTGGTCAGGTCGATCGAGTGCAGTTGTGCTGGCACATCGCTCTCAGCCATGATGGACCGGTGGCTTCGGCGGTTGTACTTTTGTGCAGGTGTGTCTGAAATTAGACAAGAACATGTGACGCATGTGGCGTTAATTCCTGGTTGTCGTGTTCGACAACCAAATAGAAGTCCTCGGCATGTGGGGTGATGCTTTTACTGTGTCGAAGTCGAATTCGACGTTCAAGGCTGCAAATGCAGTCAGTTCTACGTATTACATGCGTCGCTCTAAGGGTTGACTGTGGTTCCCGTGTAGACTACATAAAGCTTCTTCTTGAGGTGTGTTCCCCGCTTACGCGGAGATAATCCCGGCGCAGCGTTCGGTTGTGGGTCCGCAAGGAATTCAGGTGCGGCATGGCAGGGGCGTAAGACGCAAGGGACCGCCCCTCCGAAGCCGAGGAAACGGCCCTTTCACAAGCCCGGCGAGCTCAGCACCCGGAGGTGATCGCAGGATGCGTCACGCACATGTAGTGATGGGCCCCGTCGATCTGCTCCTGGGTGTAGTGATCAGGGGCGGGAGCGTAGCTGGAGCCGCTACCTCCCGACGACGGCGCGGGAGCGGTATAGCCGCCTCCTGATCCGCCTCCCCGACGAGCGGTCTGGCTGCTGCGGGATCCGCCTCGTGCATATCTGGAGCCGTTGGAACGGGCCGAAGTACTGGCAGAGCCGCCCCGTGTGTGGCCCGAGGAAGGCACCGGCGCTGCAACAGCCGCCTGCTGGGCCTGCTGATCGGCGGCCTCCCGGTCGGCATTGGCCTTGGCGGTCTTCGAGTCATTGACCGCCTGCATCTGGCTGGCG
This sequence comes from Bifidobacterium apis, assembly GCF_036986835.1. Lineage (NCBI taxonomy): Bacteria > Bacillati > Actinomycetota > Actinomycetes > Bifidobacteriales > Bifidobacteriaceae > Bifidobacterium > Bifidobacterium apis. The sequence goes on from NZ_BTXD01000001.1 coordinate 343,329, forward strand.
AGGTCCTGGATGGCCTTTCGCCGCGCGTTGGTGTCTGCCTTGGCGTCGGCCTGCACGGCCTTGGCCTGGTCGAGCACCGTCTTCAGGGCGTCGCGCACAGCGTTGTCCGCCACCTGGCCGTCGCTGCCCGAGAGCAGCGAGTCCCCGTCAGCGATTGCCTTGTCCAGATGCGCCTTGACTGTCCTGGCCTCGTCATGGGCCACCTTCTCCGAGGCCGCTTTGACGCCGCGGTCGGCGGCATCAGCCTTGGCGGCAACTTGAGCGGCCTGCTGTGCCAAGGCTCTCAACGAACTCCACGAGTCGTCCACGCTGCACGAAGGCACTGCGGGGACGGAGGGCTTGGCGGCCTTGTCCACGGCGGCCACGACCTTGACGTCGGACACGTCGCCCTGGGGTATGGCCCGGGCCCGTCGCTGCGCCGCAGCCCGGTCCGCCTTGTAGGCCTTCAGGCTCCGAGCCGCGGAAGCCGCTTGCGACCGGCAGTCGGCCAGCGACTCCGCCTTGACGTGCGAAGACCAAGCCCACACCCCTAGCAACAGGCCCGCGGCAACCACCAGAACGGCCACGAGGGCGACGATGAAATGCCAATGGTTGGCCTTCGCCGATGCGCCCTGCGCATTCCCCTTCCATGCCATGACTGATTCCCTTCCCTCATGGTGCAGGCCTTGTATGGTCTGCGACAGAACGCCTGCATCCTCGAAGATAATCATTACTGATGCAAACTTTTTTGTGCATACTACGCGCATTCCCCGCATACGTGTGAATAATCACATTTGTAGCAGGCTCGCCGGACTTGACTTCATGCGTCCCCTGCATCCGTGGGCGTGATTCCATCAAGGGGAACATCGTTGTCATTGGTCCAATCCTCTTCGCTTACTCTGAGTTCAAAGATTTCAGAACAGATGGCTGGCAGGTTCGCCACGATAATTCAAAACCAACAACCAGAGTGATCCCGAATCGCTCTGTTGTCGCGTGGGAGTGCAGCAGGTATGTCTTTAGCATCTTTGTCTTTGACTTCTGTGCTCGCATATATGGGGTCGCTGTTGGTGTTTCTGAGCTCATCGATGATGGCAGGCATAGGGAATGCTGCGGTAAGTGCGACCGAGTTTACATCTTCAGCCTTGTCTTTGAAGGAGGTAAACGTTTCCGGGCAATTGGTTGGCTAGCGTATAACTCTGCTAAACATGTTTTTGACTGGATCGCGCCCGATCTTGAGGTTGTGTGGTGTGGGCAGACAAGGACGAAGCAAATGGAGCTTACGGGCTAGTACCAATGCATGGATCTGGCGAGGAGACATATGCTAATGGTATGTGTCAGTATGATCCAGAGTGTCCTGTACATCGTCATCGTCCAGGGACGACGTGTCCGGTGGTTTACCGCAAGAGGATGGCTGCGGCGCGTGAGGCTGAACGCCGTCAGCAGCAGCGTGACGAGCTAATAGGGGTCGTCGTCTTCATAGCGGTCGTTATCATCGGCTTTGCCATCCTGAATAGGGTAATCCCCGGATTCCTTAGCACTCTTCTGCAGGGCCTCGGCTTCATGAATAAGTAAATACCAAGCATTTCTGACTCTTGCTCGCAGTCTCAATGCCAAGAAGGTCTTACTATAGGCTCAACGGTCATTGCACCTAGCGCGACACCTATCCCAGTTTTCAAATCACGTATTTGAAATCAGGCGAGCTCACACCGCGTACCAATGCTATGTGGGGCGTTGCCCATGGTGGTCAGTTTGTGCTTTTGGATTGTTACCAATACCATCGCTATCGGTCTGTGGGGCCGACAGGGAAGCTTTGGATGCACTTCGATGGTCAGACGGCCCGATTTTATTATCAGCAGATAATTGCCAAGCGGGGGCCGATCTTCGCCCTGGAGCAGGTTGAAAAGGCATTGCATCCGCTAAAGACCATTTACAACATATTTCGGTTCGGCACCTATTTATCCGAAACAATGCTTGCGAAATATGTGACGGACATTCTGACCTGGTTCGTTGATGCGCCGGTGGGGCAGGGTGACATTGACAGGAGCGGCCATGACATTCAAATGGTGATGACATATATTGCCAATCATCAGCTAGCCGCTATGACTGGTCTCGGTGAGCTTAGCTTCATTAGGGTATTCAAAAAGGCAACCGGTTATACGCCTCATGCCTATGCTATGGACGCGCTAACCAATGCAACTCGAAGCATACTCAACAATTCTTCTAAGCCTGTCGAGCAGATAGCTCTGAATTGCGGATGTTCCAAGCCTCCGTCTTTTGCAGCGCTCCTAAATCCAAAGTAGAGAGTCTCCTATGTAGATCCATCGCCGTACTTTGTAGATAGCGGATAAGGTCAATGAACATATCAAGTGCTTGTGCTGTGGAGAGTAGAGTAGAGCGTATCCGTAATGTGATACAGATCGGTTCAAACGGGGCGGACCTAGTCGCATGCTCATGTTTGCAGTCGGTTTGTGTTCCATTTTCCATCATTTATGGTGTTTGCAGGCATTGATATGTATGGAGGGATAGTCGCCGTGAGGCGTGGATTGAAACGGTTATGTTGTTATTTCTGTATAGAGGGCTCATCGGCTATGTTCGATGAGCCTCTTGTTTTTTTGTAGCGAGGGCCTTTTTCTCGCTTTTGATTAATAAAACTTCGTAATTTTCTTAATTACAACTTAACCGAAGTTGACTTTCTGGAAGTATAGATATATTTTTACTTTAGTACATGAGTTAATCGCCTATACGAAGGAGATGGGGCGATGGTTGATGATTCTGTGTTTATATGCGGGAAGCCGGTCTGTGTATGGCGATTGACGCCTTGGATTCAGGTCAATACAACGCAACCGCTCAACAGTGACCGAAGTCAGGAAGAGATGATCGCATGACGACCGAAGGCGATGAGATAGACGAGTATCTGGCCCGCACTTCGAAAGATCATGGTTTCGAGGTCTGCGTGCAGCATCTGGTGATGACTGGATGTCTTGATGCAGCCTTCGCCGGCAGGCTGGCTGGTTATCTGTATGACCAAGATCAGGCTGATATGGGTCTGGATACAGGCCTTCTTCACGACATAGGCAAGTATTCGGAGGAATTCCAGAGGATGATCAGGGAGGCCTATGATGAGCAGTAGTGTCAATCACTCTTCATACGGGATGAAAGTAGCCTATAAGCTCCATCTTCAAGAAGCCACATTTGCCATTGCAGGGCATCATGCTGGGTTGCCGGATTTTGGCAATCGTATTGATACCGAGAATTCAAGCACCTTGGTCGGCAGAATGAAGCGTCCCAACCCTGATGCATCGCATTGGAAGGATGAGATCACTCTTCCCGAAGTCAAGCCGCTTGCTTCTTTGGGCTCACATTTCTCGGACATGATGCGTATCCGTATGCACGAATCAGCGCTAGTGGATGCGGATCGGCTGGATGCTGAGTTCTTTGTCAATGGCAAAGTAGAGCGCGATGAATCGCCATTTCTCGAGCAGCTGCTTCAGGATCTCGGTCCTGATCGTCTGTCCAGTTCTATTATGCCGCCTCCACAGGAATTACGCGAAATAAGCAAAGCGCTGGCTGGGCAGCTGCGTGAGCATCAGTCGATCAGAATCAAGGCGCTTGCTGAAATCATGGAGCGCAGGGCTGAGTCCTTCCTGTCGGCGAAGGCGAGTACGTCGTTGAATGAAAAGCGCAATGCCATATTGCGTGACTGCCTTACTCACGGAGCTGATCCTGAATGGAAACCAGGTCTATACACGCTGACCGCTCCCACAGGCGGCGGCAAGACTGATTCCTCGCTTACGTTCGCGCTTGAACACGCCAAAACGCACCATATGGATAGGGTTATTTACGTCGTGCCCTACACGTCAATCATCGACCAGACGGTAAAGGAATTCGAAACCCTCCTTGGGCCAGATGCGGTTCTACCACACTATGCAGATGCTGCTTTCCAATTAAAAGAGGAAGACGAGCTTACAGCAAACGATTTGCACCGCAGTTTTGCGGCCGAGAACTGGAACATGCCGGTTATCGTAACCACTGCTGTGCAGTTTTTCGAAAGCCTGTTCGCCAACAAGGCCTCTAAACTCAGGAAGATTCATAACATAGCTAACTCTGTTGTGATCTTCGATGAGGCCCAGACCTTGCCCTTGCCTCAGCTGAAACCATGTGTACAGGCCATAGCTGAACTGGTTGCCAATTATCACGTCACCGCGGTGCTGTGCACAGCAACACAGCCGGCCTTGCAGGAACTGTTTGCTCAGGCTCTTCAATGCCCGAATCTGACCATCCCTGAAATTGCACCATTAAGCGAAAAGGAGCGCTCGGAATTCAGGCGCAACCGAATCGTCGATGACGGTCATAAGAACATGGATGAGATGGCTGAAGCTGTAGAAGGCCATAATCAGGTTCTGTGCGTGGTCAACACACGTAAGGAGGCGCAGTACATCTCCGGAGCGGTGCGAAAGCATGGCTTTGAAGACGGTACTTTCTGCTTGACTACACTGCAATGTGCCTATGACAGGGAACGGTTGCTGAAGCAGATACGGGATCGCCTCACCCAGGGAGAATCTTGCAGGGTCGTATCCACGTCTCTGATAGAGGCCGGAGTGGACGTCGATTTTCCTGAGGCGTATAGGGAACAGACTGGTCTTGATTCGATTCTTCAGACAGCTGGCCGTTGCAATAGAGAAGGTCGACGTGAAGCGGATGCCTCATTGGTTCATGTTTTTTCGACTGATGAGGGCCAGGTTTCGTTTTTGAAACAGAATATGCTGGCTTTCGAGTTGGTACGGGAAGGCAATGCTGATCTGGCATCTTCAAAAGCGATTCATGAATATTTCACCAGGCTCTTTGGAATGCGAGGGGACGAGAGTCTCGATCAGCGTCAGATTCTCAAGGCTCATGAGCGTGGAATATCAGGATGCCGTATGCCGTTCGCTCAGATTGCTGAGCTTTTCAAGCTGATTGATACGCCAACTGTTCCCGTCTATATACCGGTCAATGAAGAAGCGAGCGCCCTGTGTGCCCAGCTGACTGATCCTCGTTGCTATACGCGAGGGCTGTTCCGCAGATTGGGCCGGTACGCGGTCAATGTCTGGCCTAGACAGCTGGACAGACTCAAAGAGGCTGGGAAGATATCCGCTTTGGCTGAGCACGGTGCCAGGTCGGATGACGATGCATTTGTTCTGCTGGACATGGGCATGTACGACAGTGCTACAGGTCTGCAGGTCGATGAAGATCAGTTGCCTCAAAACGGTCTGCTGTATTGATGGCTGAATCGTAATTGGCAATACCGGCAACAGGAAAGGAGACCAATGACAGTACAACTTGAGGTCTGGGGTCCGTACGCCCTCTTCACCAGACCGGAAATGAAAGTAGAGAGGGTCTCGTACGACGTGATGACGCCATCGGCGGCACGGGGGATTCTGGAGGCTGTGTTCTGGCATCCGGGCATGATCTGGCGGATTGACAGGATCGTGGTTATGAATCCCATCAGATTCACCAGTGTTCGTCGCAATGAGGTCAGCAGCGTGATATCGGCCGATACTATCCGGTCGATGATCAATGATCCGTCCAAAGACAGCGCGATCTATGCTTCCTCAGACATTCAGCAGCGTGCCTCCACCATTCTGCGGGATGTTCACTATGTGATTGAGGCACACTTTGATATGAACAGCAAAGCTGCTGCAGGGGATACGCCGGCTAAGTTCATCAGCATGTTCAATAGACGAGCTCAGAACGGGCAGTACTATCACCACCCTTATTTCGGAACACGGGAGTTCCCTGTCGATTTTCGGCTTTGGGATGCCGATAAGGGTCAGCCCAAGGGATTCGAAAATGGTCATCGGGATCTGGGGTACATGTTATACGACATGGACTATCGAGACCCTGCGGACCCGCAACCTATGTTTTTCAGAGCTGAGTTGATTAACGGCGTGCTGGATGCAACTGATCCGAGGGTGAGCTCATGATTGGCGAACTAGTCAGACTTTACGACCGGCTGGTGGAGGCTGATCAGGCACCGCGGTATGGATACAGCGTTGAAAATGTTCCGTGGGGACTGGACATAGCGGATGACGGGGCCATAACCCATGTCATTCCGTTTGGGACATTGACAAAGAACAAGCAGTTCAGACGTATGATGCCTGTTCCGGCACATGCATTACGAACGGTGAAAATTCAGGCCAATTTCCTCTGTGACAACTCCTCTTACCTGCTAGGTGCAGATGCCAACGGTGCAACAGACAAGGCGGCCAAGCGCTTTGCAGCTGCTGCTGAATTGCATCGTCAGGTGCTTGCAAACGCCGAAGATGATGAAGCCCGTGCAGTGCTCGCTTTCTTTTCCCGGACGCCTCAAGCGGCAGTTGTCGAGGAGAAATTGGGCGAAGGGGACTGGAAGAAGGCCTTGACCGGTAATTTCGTCCTCTGCCGCAGCGGCTTACCTTTATCTGAAAATCCAACCATGCAAAAATACTGGGATTCATGGTTCTCTTCGGGTGACGAGGACGGTGATAATCCGGCCGCTGGTTCTGAAACCATGCAAAGTGTTGTTTCAGGCCAAGCCGTCGTTCCCGCTCTTACTCATCCAAATATCAGAGGCGTCCGCAACGCACAATCCAGCGGATCCGCACTGGTGTCTTTCAATGCGCCAGCGTATCTTTCCTACAACAAAAAGCAGGACCAAAATGCTCCTATGAGCAAGCGTGAAGCTTTCGCTTACACCACAGCCTTAAATACTGTGTTGAAGGACGATCAGTACACAAGAACTATCAATGATGGTTCCTTGACGATTGTCTCTTGGGCAGAATCAGGACAGGCTGAGTACTCAGCCGAGATGAACATGTGTATTGAAGGCGCCGTAGGGGTTGATCAACAGGATCTGATAGCCACTGTCACGGCCTTGTCTAAAGGAAACCCAGTTGATTTCAATGGTGTCAGGCTTAATCCGGATGAGCATTTCTATATCCTTGGACTTGCCCCCAACGCCGCCAGACTTTCGGTGTCCTTCTTCTTGAAGGACACCTATGGCAGTTACATGGAGCATGTACGTCGGCATTATGAAGATCTGGATATCGAACGCCCGAAATTTGACAAGCGTCGTGACCTACCTGTGTGGATGCTGCTTGCGCAAACTGTACCGCCCGCCAATGGTGGGAAAAAGAGGATCCCAGCTTCCCCCCATACAGTTTCCGACCTTTTTAAGGCCATTCTTACAGGTGCGCCCTATCCTACGTCGCTCCTGACTGCTGTTGAGAACCGCATAGGCGTTGAGCATGACGTGCCCCGCGCCAAGGCTGCAATCATCAAAGCGTATTTTCTTCGTCACCCAAACAACCAATGCCCTAAGGAGGTATTGCAAGTGTCCATCAACAAAGAAAGCACTAATGTGCCCTATGTCCTAGGACGGCTGTTCGCCCTATATGAGGACATACAACATGCTGCGAATCCCGGTATCAATACCACGATTGGTGACCGCTTCTTTACTAACGCATCGACCATGCCAGCCGTGGTTTTCCCGCACTTGGGCGATTTGGCGAAAAAGCACCTGCGAAAACTGTCGACGGGAACGCGCATTTACTATACCAAGCGTATAGCAGATCTGATGACCAGAATCGGCGAGAGTTTCCCGACGAGGTTATCGCTGCCCGAACAGGGTGCTTTCCAGCTCGGATATTATTTCGAGACTCAGGAGCGGTACAAGGGCAAGAACAAGGACGACAATAAGGAAATCAGCAAGGAAGAAGGAGTTGTAAATGAGTGAGCAAACTGCCAAGGCAATCCAAAATAGGTATGATTTCTCAATTCTCTATGATGTTGAGAATGGCAACCCCAACGGAGATCCGGAATCAGGCAATATGCCACGAACCGATAGTGAGACCGGGATTGGTATTGTTACCGATGTTTGCCTGAAGAGGAAGATACGTAACTATGTGCAGCTGATTAATGGGGATAAGGCGCCCTGGCGTATCTATATCAAGCAGCAGGTTCCGCTGAACCGCCTCGATGCTGAGGCGCTAAAAGCGGTTGGCGTCAATGGGGATCCCGATGTGGACAGTATCGGGAAGGCTTTAAAGAAGGCCAAGAAGGAAAACGGCGAGCTGGATAGATTAATCCTCGATTACATGTGCTCCAATTTCTTCGATATCAGGACCTTTGGCGCGGTGATGACCACCTTCGTCAAGGGCGGGTTGGCCTGTGGCCAGGTGCGCGGCCCTGTGCAACTTGGATTCTCGAGGTCCATCGATCCGATTTTCCCGCAGTCTGTCACCATCACCAGAGTGGCCATTACTACGGAAAAAGACCAAGAGAACAAGAACAACGAGATGGGCAACAAGTCCATCGTTCCTTACGGTTTATACCGTGCTGATGGCTATGTGAATGCCAAGCTAGCACAAAAGACCACCGGATTTAGCGAGGAGGACCTGGCCATGCTTTGGCAGGCCATTCTCAATATGTTCGAGTTTGATCATTCCGCAGCTAGGGGCAAGATGGCCGTTCGCAAACTCTACGTCTTCAAGCACAGCAACGATCTTGGTGATGCTCCCTCCTACAAGCTGTTCGATAGCATTCATGTGGCTCATAAGCCTGAGGTTGAGACACCGCGCAGCTTCTCGGATTACGATGTGACGGTCGATACTTCAGCTATTCCGCAGTCGGTCGAACTGACTGAAATGGTGGATGGCTGAGTCTGCTGCAATGAGTGATAATTCCATGGACTTGTCCATGGCCACAGGGCCGGCCGAATATCCTGAGGATGAATGGCTGGCCCTGTCTGGCATTCAGCATTTCGAATTCTGTAAGCGCCAATGGGCATTGATCCACATAGAGGAGCAATGGCGTGACAACACCAGAACATATGCAGGAGACTTCGAACATCGGCGTGCTCACGACTACCATGCTTCAGAAAAACGTGGCGACACCTTGATATTGCGCGACCTGCGTGTATTCTCCCGAAGGCTGGGAGTGGTCGGCGATTGTGACATCGTCGAATTTCATGCAGCTCAGGATGGAGTTGCATTGACAGGCAGAAGAGGACGGTGGACACCCTATCCTATTGAGTACAAGCATGGTTCCAGCAAGGTCAATAATGCTGACCGTTTGCAATTGTGCGGCGAAGCCATGTGTCTGGAAGAAATGCTCTCCTGCAGTATCAGCCAGGGGGCATTGTTCTACCAGCGGACCAAGCGCCGTGAAGTGGTCGAACTCAACGATGATCTTCGCGCCCAGGTAGTCGATGATCTGGCGCAGATGCGGGACCTTTATCGGCGAGGCCATACTCCAAAGGTGAAGCCAAAGACGGGATGTCGGGCATGCTCATTGAGGGATATCTGCCTGCCCGAGCTTGTGCATAAGTCTTCCGCTGCTGACTACATTCGAAAGACCTTGAAAGAGCTGTAGGGGTAATTTGAGCAATGAGAGTCTATTGAGGGAAAAACACCAGAGGGAAGCGATGATTCATTGAGACAGATGTTGAACACCTTGTTTGTCACTACAGAGGATGCCTACCTTTCCCTGGAGCAGGAGAACGTCGTGGTGAATGAGGGGGACCGCGTCATGGGGCGGATTCCTCTACGTGCCCTGGAGTCTATTCTTTGCTTCAGTTACAAGGGTGCCTCGCCGGCCTTGCTGGGTAAGTGCAATGAGTTTGGAGTCTCATTTGCCTTCTATTCTCCTCAGGGCAAGTACTACGGGTCTGTGCTTGGAGAAGCTAACAGAAATGTGCTTTTGCGACGCCGTCAGTATCACATGGCCGATGATGATAATGAGGTCTGTTCGATTGCAGCCTCATTCGTCATGGGCAAGATATTCAATGCGCGACAGGTGCTGGAACGTGCTACCCGAGACCACGCCTTACGAATCAATGTGCCTCGTGTCAAAAAGCAGAGTGCCCGTCTCTTGGCGGCCTTGCAGGAATTGGACGGCTGCCTAACGGCGGATTCGGTTCGTGGTGTGGAGGGGGAGGCCGCGAAGTGCTACTTTTATGCCTTTGATGATCTCATCCTCACAAATAAGGATGATTTCTACTTCGAGCAGCGCAGCCGGAGGCCACCGATGGATAGGATGAACGCCCTGCTCTCATTTATCTACGTGCTACTTTCCGGAGATTGTCGTTCTGCACTTCAAGGTGTCGGCCTTGATCCTTATGTCGGTTTCTTGCATACAGATAGGCCAGGCAGATCTTCGCTGGCTCTGGACCTTGTTGAGGAATTGCGCCCTGTCTTTGCGGATCGGCTGGCTTTGTCCCTGGTCAACACCCATGTGGTTAAGGCCGGAGATTTCGAGATTCGAGAGAATGGAGGAACCTATCTTAACGACAAGGGGAGGAAGCAGGTGCTTTCAGCCTGGCAGAAGCGCAAAAATGAGCAAATCATGCACCCCTTTCTTAAGGAGAAAGTGCCATGGGGGTTGGTGCCCTATGTGCAGGCATTATTGCTGGCTAGATACATACGTGGGGATATGGATGCCTATCCTCCAATGTTCTGGAAGTAGGGTGGAAGAATAATGATGGTGGTTGTTGCCTATGATGTCGACACCTGTGAGGCGGCTGGGCGGAAGCGGTTGCGACAGGTCGGCCATGAGTGCATGAAGTTTGGGCAGCGTGTGCAAAATAGTGTGTTTGAATGCGTGGTCACTCCTGCCGACCGTGAGCTCCTAAAACAGCGGCTGATGACGTTGATCAATCCTCAGGAAGACAGCTTGATTATGTACGACCTGGGTGCCAGATATTCCCGAAGGATCCATTACTATGGGGTGAGACGCCATATCCCTGTTGATCAAGTGATGATGCTATAGAGTCAATATGAGCTTGGATATATGATTTTGATTGTATCGTGCTGTTCCAGCAACTGAAATTAGACGTTGGCTAAGTGATTGGTGTAATTCTGTAAACAGTGCATTATGCTGACTGATGTTTTGGACCATAGTTGACGCGAAACTCTAGCAATCATGTATTCGTCTGATCCTTCGCGCCGCAGATCTTTGCTTTAGGACAATGGTCGGTCTAAATTTCGCATGTTTTTGTGATCAGAATTCTTTTCAAAGTTACAAGCGGAAAACTATCGATGCGAAGAAAGCTAGAATTTTAGTGAAACGGATGAATGGTTGTTTGATAACTGAATAGTGATGTTATCGACTTGAGCAATCATCTCAATTGCTCGACTAGAAACATGAGATGGGTACCTGGGTTGGACTGTTGTGAGTCTTCAGCCATTAAAAGCTGACCACCATTAAAAGCTGATCATATATTGGTCATCAGATGTATCATTGTGCTGTCGCTCCCTTCACGGGAGCGTGGATTGAAATCCCGATGAATCTCACGATGGTACCGATCACCGGGTCGCTCCCTTCACGGGAGCGTGGATTGAAATTGATATGGTTGTGCCCCGACCGGATGGCCGGGGCAGTCGCTCCCTTCACGGGAGCGTGGATTGAAATTTTTGCCTCCTGTGCCCACCTGGCGAGTGGTGTCGGTCGCTCCCTTCACGGGAGCGTGGATTGAAATACAACATTTTGAGCAATAGTCTGCCGATTGAGTAGTCGCTCCCTTCACGGGAGCGTGGATTGAAATGTCATGCTTGTGGATGATGATAAGGCCAAGGACAAGTCGCTCCCTTCACGGGAGCGTGGATTGAAATCCCGAGGATAGGTATCTCAATGCGATGGCTGACATGTCGCTCCCTTCACGGGAGCGTGGATTGAAATATGACCGTGTCCTTGGTCTTCGGGGTCAGATTTAGTCGCTCCCTTCACGGGAGCGTGGATTGAAATAGACCGCGCACATGGCAGGCATCGCGGAACGCTTGTCGCTCCCTTCACGGGAGCGTGGATTGAAATCAGGCGTAGCGCGCAAAAGCCACGCGGGCAAAGCCGTCGCTCCCTTCACGGGAGCGTGGATTGAAATCTGTTAGTGTGCGCAATTGCGGGCACTGTTTGGCTGTCGCTCCCTTCACGGGAGCGTGGATTGAAATATGTATCCCTATGTGGACATCAAACCACCAGCCGGTCGCTCCCTTCACGGGAGCGTGGATTGAAATATCTTGTAGGTCTGAATCAGGCAAGAGCAACCAAGTCGCTCCCTTCACGGGAGCGTGGATTGAAATTCGGTGAGTACGGTTTCTGTAGTCATGATATTAGGTCGCTCCCTTCACGGGAGCGTGGATTGAAATTCCACGATTGCGTAGTGTTGGGGAGCGTCACTGGGTCGCTCCCTTCACGGGAGCGTGGATTGAAATAAATCAGTCTTAATAAGGCCATGAAAGATATTAGGTCGCTCCCTTCACGGGAGCGTGGATTGAAATATCATCGTAGGCTCAGGTCTCACCCTTTCGAGGGGTCGCTCCCTTCACGGGAGCGTGGATTGAAATCTATCGTTACTTGCATGATTCATCCTGGCTTACTGTCGCTCCCTTCACGGGAGCGTGGATTGAAATATCAAATACAAAGAAGTTCTTGACCTTCTTCTTGTCGCTCCCTTCACGGGAGCGTGGATTGAAATTTCTGGACAAGCCGTGCCATCATGCCGCCATAATGGGTCGCTCCCTTCACGGGAGCGTGGATTGAAATTTCAGTGGGGATCCCGTCATTGTCACTTGTCTCCGGTCGCTCCCTTCACGGGAGCGTGGATTGAAATTTGGTCAGTGTGTAGACGATGGCGAATGATACCGCGGTCGCTCCCTTCACGGGAGCGTGGATTGAAATATTGTTATGATTACAATAACATATAATGCTCAAGTCGCTCCCTTCACGGGAGCGTGGATTGAAATTTTAGGCAGCTTAGCGACTGTGGGTGGTGCCTATGTCGCTCCCTTCACGGGAGCGTGGATTGAAATCTCACACCTTGTATGCACGAACTTGCAGACCCGAGTCGCTCCCTTCACGGGAGCGTGGATTGAAATAAAAGTCGTGGCCGTCGTGGGAGCTGTGCCAGGTCGCTCCCTTCACGGGAGCGTGGATTGAAATTGGGACGTGTCACCGGTCTTTGGATCGGGTGAGGGTCGCTCCCTTCACGGGAGCGTGGATTGAAATTGGAACCCGGTAACAATCCCGTTCCAAATGCCCATGTCGCTCCCTTCACGGGAGCGTGGATTGAAATAAGAGCTTCCACGATCAGGCTTTCGCAGCTACGGGCGGTCGCTCCCTTCACGGGAGCGTGGATTGAAATTTGGCGCCACCTACAATATCGTCGAGTGGCACATGTCGCTCCTTTCACGGGAGCGTGGATTGAAATAGCACGTCAACTATCCCGTGGATTTGGGTGTCGAAGTCGCTCCCTTCACGGGAGCGTGGATTGAAATCCGGATACAAACGAAATCACCGACCTTATACAAGTCGCTCCCTTCACGGGAGCGTGGATTGAAATTACAATGCCGTCATCTCCGCCATGGAATGCGGGGGTCGCTCCCTTCACGGGAGCGTGGATTGAAATCTGCGCTGCTCGGCCTGGGATACGCAGTATCATGTCGCTCCCTTCACGGGAGCGTGGATTGAAATGTCGTAGGCATGGTTCATTTGGGCGAGCTTGCGCGTCGCTCCCTTCACGGGAGCGTGGATTGAAATACCCTGGATCCTGCTTCCAGTGATGCGAACGCCAAGGTCGCTCCCTTCACGGGAGCGTGGATTGAAATTACAGACCTGATTCACGGCAAGGCCGAGGGGGCGTCGCTCCCTTCACGGGAGCGTGGATTGAAATGTGAATATGGGGCAATCGCGCCCACTGCCCTGATGGTCGCTCCCTTCACGGGAGCGTGGATTGAAATTTGTAGTCGGCGTTGATGGACGAACGGAACCTCGAGTCGCTCCCTTCACGGGAGCGTGGATTGAAATCACTTGGATACCATGCGGCTCCCTCACCCTGCCCGTCGCTCCCTTCACGGGAGCGTGGATTGAAATCTGACAAGCGGCGGTGTACAGGTGGAAGTGGGGGGTCGCTCCCTTCACGGGAGCGTGGATTGAAATGCGGCTCAGGGCCGCTCTGGCGGGTGCCAGGCTGGTCGCTCCCTTCACGGGAGCGTGGATTGAAATCTGGACTGGGAGCCGCCGGCAGGGTACCGGGGCGAGTCGCTCCCTTCACGGGAGCGTGGATTGAAATCAGATGAAAATAATGCGAGTAGCTGGTGTTTGGAGTCGCTCCCTTCACGGGAGCGTGGATTGAAATCTTTGATACATGGTCTGCCAGTTTGCCCACTGTGGTCGCTCCCTTCACGGGAGCGTGGATTGAAATGTTATGTATCTCGATCATATATACCTACTTAATAGTCGCTCCCTTCACGGGAGCGTGGATTGAAATTGTGGATGGGAGAGCGCCTGAGCCCGGCGACGAGGTCGCTCCCTTCACGGGAGCGTGGATTGAAATGGGCTGGAATGCGTCGCCATGCCGGCATATACTGGTCGCTCCCTTCACGGGAGCGTGGATTGAAATATCCACTGGGCGATGCCTACCGCGCCCAGGCCTGGTCGCTCCCTTCACGGGAGCGTGGATTGAAATTTAATATATTTGATATATTGGCTGAAGTCACAGGTCGCTCCCTTCACGGGAGCGTGGATTGAAATCATGGCATTGTACAAGTCCATCTGATTGGACTTGGTCGCTCCCTTCACGGGAGCGTGGATTGAAATTGGCGGTCGGAAGGTCAAGGAGGCTCCGGACTTCGTCGCTCCCTTCACGGGAGCGTGGATTGAAATGCGGGCCTCCTGTCGACGGGGACGACCGAGGCGGGTCGCTCCCTTCACGGGAGCGTGGATTGAAATCCGGCCTTCCCGACGCATGCGGGAAAGCACGACGGTCGCTCCCTTCACGGGAGCGTGGATTGAAATGTCAAAGCCGGAGGCCGTTCCACGCGGGTGGACCGGTCGCTCCCTTCACGGGAGCGTGGATTGAAATCTAGAAAGGCATGGGTTGGGTTGGAGCGGATGTGTCGCTCCCTTCACGGGAGCGTGGATTGAAATATAAGAGGGTTGGCCGGTGTCCCTTTGAGGGGGGTCGCTCCCTTCACGGGAGCGTGGATTGAAATGGCTTGGAAAGATTAGAAGAAGCTGAGACAATGCGTCGCTCCCTTCACGGGAGCGTGGATTGAAATCAACAGCTTAGAGCGTGCATGGCTGTTAAGCACGTGTCGCTCCCTTCACGGGAGCGTGGATTGAAATCGCTGATGTGATGAACTCCAACAAAATCGGCTATGTCGCTCCCTTCACGGGAGCGTGGATTGAAATATCACTACGTCGTAGTCGTGCTTTTGGGGGGCACGTCGCTCCCTTCACGGGAGCGTGGATTGAAATTGATGGGCCGGTATGCGAAAGCCGTAAGGGAGCTGGTCGCTCCCTTCACGGGAGCGTGGATTGAAATAGCTTGGGTGAGATTATCCGAATCAGCAGCCACGTCGCTCCCTTCACGGGAGCGTGGATTGAAATCCGGGAACTGCACAGCAACGAATGGAATGACGAGTCGCTCCCTTCACGGGAGCGTGGATTGAAATTCCACATTACCGGCAGAACTCAAGAACGTCATGGTCGCTCCCTTCACGGGAGCGTGGATTGAAATCAGATAGTCAATTTTTACGCTGTTGTCAATCGTCGTCGCTCCCTTCACGGGAGCGTGGATTGAAATGACTAATGCTCAATCCCGATTACATGCCCAATAGGTCGCTCCCTTCACGGGAGCGTGGATTGAAATGTGGACGTGCCGGACCTGGAGGCCGAGTTCCGCGAGTCGCTCCCTTCACGGGAGCGTGGATTGAAATCAGGAGGAGCTGTCGAGCGCAGGAATCAGCATGGGTCGCTCCCTTCACGGGAGCGTGGATTGAAATATCAGCCGGATTGATCCGGATGCCCGTGTGCGCATGTCGCTCCCTTCACGGGAGCGTGGATTGAAATCCCAAAATAATGAGCGCTCTGGGGTATTCAGCCGGTCGCTCCCTTCACGGGAGCGTGGATTGAAATTAGAAGAATCTCCCTGCAATCCGGTCATCCATGTGTCGCTCCCTTCACGGGAGCGTGGATTGAAATATGTTGAGCAGCTCGATCATATTATAGGGGAGCTGTCGCTCCCTTCACGGGAGCGTGGATTGAAATATCAAAAACGTCAAGGGCACAGGTGGATTCCACGTCGCTCCCTTCACGGGAGCGTGGATTGAAATTACGGCGATGTCAACTACCTGGTCTGCCCGCTCAGGTCGCTCCCTTCACGGGAGCGTGGATTGAAATCGGTGATTCGTCCCAAGCGTGGATAAGCCAGCCGTGTCGCTCCCTTCACGGGAGCGTGGATTGAAATGCTCATCACCCACCAGGCGTGCGCTGAAGCGCTGGTCGCTCCCTTCACGGGAGCGTGGATTGAAATACCGACAGCCGGTTTGCAGGCGGCGTATCCACAAGGTCGCTCCCTTCACGGGAGCGTGGATTGAAATTTGCTCCCAAGCAGAAGGTTGAGGTACCTGGTGGTCGCTCCCTTCACGGGAGCGTGGATTGAAATTTTTGGCCAGACGTGGCCGCAAAGTTCGGCTTCTGTCGCTCCCTTCACGGGAGCGTGGATTGAAATCATGGTCTCTGCTCCTATCATCATGTCATTGCCGGTCGCTCCCTTCACGGGAGCGTGGATTGAAATGTTGTTATCAGATTTGTGGGTGCTGAGTGTAAGGTCGCTCCCTTCACGGGAGCGTGGATTGAAATTCAGTTTTGAGGACAAACTTGTCTCCCCGGTTCGGTCGCTCCCTTCACGGGAGCGTGGATTGAAATTCCACCGCGTTCAGCAGGTCGTCAAAATCGTTTGTCGCTCCCTTCACGGGAGCGTGGATTGAAATCAGGTGTTTGTTTTGGCATCGTACCCGACCGGCAGGTCGCTCCCTTCACGGGAGCGTGGATTGAAATTGGAGACCGTCCTCTATAGCGACCCAAGGCTAGGGGTCGCTCCCTTCACGGGAGCGTGGATTGAAATAACTTCTCAATTTTCCGCCTGCCTAAGAAACTGAGTCGCTCCCTTCACGGGAGCGTGGATTGAAATCAAAACGTTGTGACCGTCAACATGCGTGTGGCTGTCGCTCCCTTCACGGGAGCGTGGATTGAAATGCCAAGCTCATGCTCAACAATCTGTACGGGAAGGTCGCTCCCTTCACGGGAGCGTGGATTGAAATACCCAGTCCCACGGGATCGCCAAGAGCGTCCGCGTCGCTCCCTTCACGGGAGCGTGGATTGAAATTGGACGATGCCGGACACTGCTCCCATCTTCGCAGCGTCGCTCCCTTCACGGGAGCGTGGATTGAAATCGTTGGGCACGAATGTGAAGGGCTTGGTCTCCCCGTCGCTCCCTTCACGGGAGCGTGGATTGAAATATCAAAATCTTGCTCGCTCGTGAATAGACCATTATGTCGCTCCTTTCACGGGAGCGTGGATTGAAATTGATTTCCCAAAAATATATAATCACGATTGTGCGTCGCTCCCTTCACGGGAGCGTGGATTGAAATGAGTATGACGACTCTGTATGAAGCCTTTTTCGTCGTCGCTCCCTTCACGGGAGCGTGGATTGAAATCTGTAGTCTCCCTCTATTTTCCACTTGCCTGTCTGTCGCTCCCTTCACGGGAGCGTGGATTGAAATAGGCGGGATGATATTCCCGAAAGCTGGCTATCACGTCGCTCCCTTCACGGGAGCGTGGATTGAAATATGTAGTTGTGGATCACATAGTCGTCGCCGTCCTGGTCGCTCCCTTCACGGGAGCGTGGATTGAAATTGGCGAGACCCAAGTATCAGGGATTATCACACTGGTCGCTCCCTTCATGGGAGCGTGGATTGAAATACCGAGCTGATGAAGGCGGCGATCCAGGGCCGCAGGTCGCTTCCTTCACGGGAGCGTGGATTGAAATTAGAAGGCAGACTGATCATCAAGCAGGTACCCTCGTCGCTCCTTTCATGGGAGCGTGGATTGAAAGTCGGGACCTAGGCGTATGTCGGAAAGCCGGAGCTGTCATTCCCGTTATGCGAGTGTGGATTGGGAATACCACTACGAATGGTTCTCTACCTGTGGTAACTGCGTTGCCCCTTTCGTGGAAGCCTAAATTGGAAAACCGATTGCTCCCCTTTAAATTACCCAGACAGCATTTTTTCTATCGGGAACATGCATTAAATCAGTACTTTCGCCAGAACACTGCCAAGGATTATACTCCTACTAAACAGGATTATGAGTTGCTGCTTCGGCATAGTCTTAGTCGTTTTTATACCATTTACTTGTTCCTAGCCGCGAGAGTGCCGTGCTCCCCTACATCCGCGAGGATGATACAAAGAAGTGGACCGCAACAGTTTAGGAGTATACAAATACTGCTGGTGTTCCCCGCATCTGCGGGAATGATCCCACGGGCCATCGGATGATGCCCTTCAGGAACACAAATATGAGAGGAGATGAATGGTTATGGATGAGGATTTCATGAGAAAAATGGCGTCCAAGGATAAGGCCTGCACCACTCATGACCATATTCCTGATGACCGGATCAACAGTTACGCGTCATGGTATCCCATCACTGATGATATGGATGAGACCGAACGCCGGGTCTGGGATTCGCTGGATGATGAGGACAGGAAAATGATCCAGTCGGATCGGACATACTATGGGACGAACTATGGTGCTGGCTTCGGTGGCAATAGCAAGGTGAGTTTTTACGATGTCCTCGGCATTAGGCAGTTCGACTGACTCATTCCGGGGCTCGTATATGTTGTTGCAATCAGTAAAGGGATCGCTATAGGAGCGTCGGGGAGAATCCATGACCGCTTCATAGTTCGAACATGAGTGTTTGATTCTCCTTCAGCCCCAGCAATCGCATTGGTGCGCCCTGATTGAAGGTTGCTTCTGCCTTCAAGGCATCCATTGCCGCTTAGCAGATGACTAGCGGGGTGTTTGAACACGGATTGTCATGGTTTTCAGATGCGCATGATTGGTTGGGCAGAAGACGCGGCCCGGGTGTTCCTGGGTGCGGATGCGCCTACCGGTATAAGCTTGTAGGCGATGTGTCCACGAATAGCGGACTTGGAGGTGTGGTCGCCGATGGAGCAATTCGACGATGCGGATGGCGCGGAACCCGGCAGAAGCGATTCAACTGGTTCCACAGCCGTACCATCGCACCCGGATGAGTCGACTGCGGTGAACAAGGTTTCGGCTCATCCTGAGGCAACCATTCCGGATTCGGAGTACTCCCTGGCTGAGATTGAGCAGCGCCGTGCTCGCCCGGTCCGCTGGGTCGTCTTTGCACTGGCGGTCCTCCTGGCCATCGTCATTCCTTACGGATACGGGCGCTCGCTGGCCATCAACCACACCCAGGGCGTGCTCCACTATGCCTCGGTCCTGGACCCGCGCGGCATAGCCCTGATTGCATGGACGGTGACCGTGCTGACCTTTATGGGCATCGGCATGTCCATCATCGAGTCGTCCTCCTGGTTCTGGCGGGTGGTCTTCGTGCTGGGCCTGGCCGCCGAACAGCTGATTGCCGGCCTCTGCCTGCTCAAGATGAACTTCTGGTACAGCACCTTCGTCGTTTACCAGCATCAGGCCATCCTGGCGAACGCGGCCAACTTGGGCATCATCGCGGCCGGGCTGGGCGTAGCGGTCTTTGCGGTCGTTTTCGTTGCCATCCTGGTATGCGTACGCAAGGATTCCCCCTGGAACACGCTGACCCACAGCTGGTCGGCCCTGTCCATGTTCTTCATCATCGAGCTGGCGGCCATCGCCATCGTCCTCTTCGGAGGCCTCATCACTGCGGTTTGAATCATAGGATCGCTGAATTTACCAGAATATGCTGCACGATGGGTGTCGGTAACTGTCAGTTGTGGTTTTGGGTTGATTCCTGTCCGCACGCTGTCAAGAGGTGCGAACGTAAGACCAAAGCGCAATTGACCGCGGGGGAGGGGGTTGATGCATATGGGCTTTACTCGGCTAATTCCCGATCCAGGCGTTTGGCTATCCGCTCGGCGTAGGAGGTATCTATGATGATTAGGCTCCCGCAGGTCACAAACAGAGCGACCAAGGGCCAGCCCATGAGGGTATGGACCCATTCGGGAAGGGTGAAGAAATCAGTGAGGAACATGAGCGGCACCAGGATGTAAACGCTGTAGCCGAGGACATGCATGGTGTAGGGGATGGTAGTTCCTGTGATGTATCGCATGCCGATCCAGTAGTTGTCGAGGGCGATTTGGAGTTCGCGGCTGCTGGCCGGGGTCATTTGGTGTTGGGGGAATTGCCGGTGGGTGGCCCAAACCCATGCGCCGACGCCGATGGCGAGGCCTAGGACGCAGCTGACGATCGCTGTGGTCCGTCGGGGCATGCCCAGGAGGACATCGCCGCCCTGGAGTGGATGGTACGGTTCGTAGCGGTGCCATGCGCGGGCTATTTTTAAGGCGGATATGAAGATGATGACGATCAGCGCGACGATGGATAAGGGGACAGAGTAGTGTCTTCTGTTGTATTCCCTGGCTTCCGGGGTCCGGTAACGCATGGGGGCCTTAACGGGCTGGTTGCGGACGCGGTCCCAGTAGACGCGGGTGAACCGGTCGGGCAGGAAGCCGATGGCTTCGTAGCGCCACCATGCGGGGCGGCAGGCGTGCCAGTTCGGCGTCGACCGTGCCCGGCGGCGGACCGGGTCCTCCCGCCGGTGGTCGCGGGCGAGGGCGCGGACCTGGCGGGCGCGCAGGAGCCTGGTGACTGGGTTGTCGGGTCCCTTCCAGGCCAGGAGGCTGACCTGGTCCTGGGTGAAGATGACCAGGTCGGGGTCGGGGGTGTGGCCGACGCCGACCTCGGGCAGGGGAGCGTCGCCCCCGGGAACTACGCCGGGTCCGCAGGCAACGCCGCCCACGGAGCAGATCCTGCCTGCGTACCATGGACCGGATGACCCGGTGGCCTGTTCGGGTGGCTGCACGTACTGGCCGACCAGGCGGACCACCAGCCCGTCCTCTCCCAGCCTGTCGAACCATCCAGTGCCTCTGTAGGCCCCGGATACGGTGGCGGGCCCGTCGGCCAGTACGACCAGTGAACCCAGGGGTAGGACCTGCCCGGGCCGGGGCCGGCCGATCCTGCCGCGCCGCCTCCACACATGCCCCTGGAAGGTCTGCAGGCACAGGCCCCGTGCCAGGAGGTAGGGCGCCAGGACGCGGTCCATTAGCCGCCTCGACCTCCACGCATTGAACGACATCAACACAAACAACCAGACCAGGATCGCCGGAGCGCCTAATAGGACATCTACCAATAGATACAGCATCAGTACGCACCCACTAATATCATCCCTGGTTTCAATCCGAGCCGCGCACATGGCAATGCAGGAGACAGCGGGAAAGCTACCATAGATTGTCCTTAATGTGGCCCCACATGTTATCTCCGTTCCTGCGATTGACGGAATTGTCGTAAAAAGTGTTGCCGGCTACTGTACCGAGGTAACCTACGACTAAACCAATTCCAGCTCCTACAATCGTACCTGGTCTAGGGCGATTGAATCCTACAACTGCTCCAGCGGCGGCTCCTACTGCAGCATCGATAACACCACCAGAGGCAGTGATCAGGCCATGAGCTATGGCATCTTGGGTAGCTGCCTGTTGTCAGCATGTGCCGAAGGAATCAGCAATGCCGCTCAATGATTCAAAACCACCAGAAAAAAATCGCCGACCATGAGAGAGCGGTTCAACGTGCTCAGTTGCATAGCCTAGGCGGTTGCTTCATTAACGCATCCGTCAAGGTCGTTTTTGGTCTTCTCCCCTCTATCCCTTTTATCGAGTATGTCCTATGTGACCGGTAACTGAATCAGAGATGAAGATGGGGGTAGTCGGTTGATTTGGTGACTTCATCAAATGTTCGTTCATAGGATTGTTCCTCGGCGTTGATATATCCCATGAACACTATTTCCGTCACGTCTGGACGGTTGAAGAAAATGGTCTTGGCCGGATCGGTCATGCCATACGGGAATTGTACGGCACCATAGTCAAAGTAACCCGTTGTTCCATGCATGTAACCAGCAGGGTACCCGGGTCTCTTCCGGTTTTCACCACGGATCCCAAGGGAAGAATGGTATCTTCTGATTTGATGGAGTTCTGCCCGGATTATTTCATTAGGTGCCTCTCTTTGATGGATGAATGAAGTTACATTCCTTCAACTTCTCTAAAAACCTATAGCAGGACTACATGTAAATCACGGTCGGTTCGTGCAACACAGTGCGACATCTTCGCTACATCGGAGTGCAATGACTCATTCCTCATTGGCGCTAATCCAATTTTCGCCGTGCTCTCCTTCATTTTGTTGATTCCGTCATTGTTCATTTGGTCCGCAAAATGTGTATAATTGACTTTTGGCGTGTTTCGCCCGCGGATCGAGAGCGCTTCAGCATAGGGCTGGTGCACCGCGTAACGGAAGAATGCAAGAGGAGGAGCCGTGGCTCTTACGAGTGAGCAGAAGCAGGCAATCGTCAAGGAATACGCGACCCACGAGGGTGACACCGGTTCCCCCGAGGTCCAGGTGGCTCTGCTGAGCAAGCGCATTTCCGACCTGACCGAGCACCTCAAGCAGCATCAGCACGACCATCATTCGCGTCGCGGCCTGCTGCTCATGGTCGGCCATCGTCGCCGGTTGCTGGATTACCTCAAGAAGGTGGACATCAACCGCTACCGTTCCCTGGTGGAGCGTCTTGGACTACGCCACTAATATGCATGCTTTCGCCCGGGCCTAGCGCTCGGGCGCTTTTGCATGACTGAACCAGGCACCGTCGATCCCGGGATGGGGTTGCAGAAGATGGTGCCGAACTGAGAATGCAAAGCTGGTCCGCAAGGAATGAAGATAGCCGGACACGGGGTTCGGCAGGGCCAGACCGAAGTAGAAGGATTTCCGGCAGTCAATTGATGCCGAGCATCCTGACATCAGGTAGTAAACAAGCAGTAGACAAAAGGAGGAACCCTATGGAGGGTCCCGAAATCACGGCTGTAGAAGCCACGATCGATAACGGATCATATGGTAAGCGCACGGTGCGCTTCGAGACGGGTCGTCTCGCCCAGCAGGCGGATGGGGCAGTAGCCGCCTATCTTGATGACGATTCCATGGTGCTGTCCACCACCACCGCTGGATCCAGCCCCAAGGAGAACTACGACTTCTTCCCGCTGACCGTCGATGTGGAAGAGAAGATGTACGCCGCGGGCAAGATCCCCGGCTCCTTCTTCCGTCGCGAGGGTAGGCCCTCCAACGAAGCCATCCTGGCCTGCCGGTTGATTGACCGCCCCCTGCGTCCCCTCTTCCCGCACACCCTGCGCAACGAGGTCCAGGTTGTGGAGACCATCCTGGCTGTCAATCCTGAGGATGCCTACGACGTGCTGGCCCTGAACGCGGCCTCCGCCTCCACCCTGATTTCCGGTCTGCCCTTCGAGGGCCCGGTCTCGGGTCTGCGCCTGGCCCTGATCGATGGCCAGTGGGTGGCCTTCCCCCGTTGGAGCGAGCGCGAGCGTGCCGTCTTCGAGCTGGTCGTGGCCGGTCGTGTGGTCGAGGGCGGGGATGTCGCCATCGCCATGATCGAGGCAGGCGCCGGCAAGAACGCCTGGAGCCTGATCTATGACGAGGGCCAGATCAAGCCCGACGAAGAGGTGGTCGCCCAGGGGCTTGAGGCCGCCAAGCCCTTCATCAAGGTTCTGTGCGAGGCCCAGAGCGAGCTCAAGGCCAAGGCCGCCAAGCCCACCAAGGACTTCCAGCTCTTCCCCGAGTACACCGACGAGCTCTACGCGCGCATCGACCAAGTGGCTCATGCCGACCTGGACCAGGCCCTCTCCATCGCGGAGAAGCTGCCCCGCCAGGAGTGCATCCACGAGATCAAGGAGAAGGTCCGTGAGGCTCTGGCCGACGAGTTCACCGACATGGACGAGGCCGAGAAGGACAAGGAGCTGGGCAACGCCTTCAAGGAGCTTCAGCGTCAGATCGTCCGCCGCCGCATCCTGACCCAGGACTACCGCATCGACGGCCGTGGCCTGCGCGACATCCGCACCCTGTCCGCCGAGGTGGACGTGGTGCCCCGCGTGCACGGTTCAGCCCTCTTCCAGCGCGGTGAGACCCAGGTGCTGGGCGTCACCACCCTGAACATGTTGAAGATGGAGCAGACCATCGACGCCCTGTCCGGCCCCACCACCAAGCGCTACATGCACAACTACGAGATGCCGCCCTATTCGACCGGCGAGACCGGCCGCGTGGGTTCGCCCAAGCGCCGCGAGGTGGGCCATGGCAACCTGGCCGAGCGTGCTCTGATCCCGGTTCTGCCCAGCCGTGAGGAGTTCCCCTACGCCATCCGTCAGGTCTCCGAGGCCATCGGTTCCAACGGGTCCACCTCCATGGGCTCCGTCTGCGCCTCCACCCTGTCCCTGCTTGCTGCCGGCGTGCCCCTGAAGGCACCTGTGGCGGGCATTGCCATGGGTCTGGTCACAGGCGAGGTCGACGGTCGGCCCACCTACAAGACCCTGACCGACATTCTGGGCGCCGAGGATGCCTTCGGCGACATGGACTTCAAGGTGGCCGGCACCTCCGAGTTCATCACCTCCCTGCAGCTGGACACCAAGCTGGACGGCATTCCCGCCGACATCCTGGCCGCCGCCCTGCAGCAGGCCAAGGAAGCCCGGGCCACCATCCTGGACGTCATCAACGAGTGCATCGACGGGCCCGCCGAGATGAGCCCCTATGCGCCGCGCATCATCACCACTAAGGTCCCTGTCGACAAGATCGGCGAGGTCATCGGCCCCAAGGGCAAGATGATCAACCAGATCCAGGAGGACACCGGCGCCGATGTCTCCATCGAGGACGACGGCACGGTCTACATCGCCTCCGAGGGCGGCGAGGCCGCGGCCAAGGCCAAGGAGGTCATTGACCAGATCGCCAACCCGCACGTGCCAGAGGCGGGGGAGACCTTCAATGGCAAGGTGGTCAAGATCACCAGCTTCGGCGCCTTCGTCAACCTGACCCCCGGCACCGATGGACTTCTGCACATCTCGCAGATCCGCAACCTGGCCAACGGCGAGCGCATCGACTCCGTGGAGGACGTTCTCAAGGAGGGCGACACCGTCGAGGTCATCGTTCAGGGTGTGGACGACCGAGGCAAGATCTCCCTGGCCATCCCCGGCTTCGAGGACCAGGAGTCCGCAGGAGGTCGCGATCGCGGAGGCCGTGGTGACCGTCGGGACCGTGGCGGTGATCGTCGTGATCGCAGCGGTCGTGGTGACCGTGATCGTCGCGATCGCCGCAGCCGTTCCTCCGAACGCGAGGATCGGTATGAGGCCCCGCGTCGCTCCCGTTCCGAGCGTGATGACCGCTACTACGACGACGAGGACCAGGAGGACCGTCCCCGGCACCGTCGCCAGAGCCGTGACCGCGACTTTGAGGATGGCGGTGACTGGTTCGAGGACGAGGACAGTGGCTCCCGTCGTGATCGGCGTCGGGTCTCCCGTGACGATGACGAGGATCGTGGCGGCCGTGGTCGTGGTGATCGTCGTGGCCGTAGCAGCCGTTCCGAGCGTGATGACCGCAGTGATCGTGGCGGTCGTCATGAGCGTCGCTCTTCCGGACGTGGCGGTTACCGTGGTCGCAGGGAGAACCCGCGCTATGCAGCCGACGAGCACTACGATGAGTACCGGGCCGACCGGGAGGAGCGTTCCGAACGCCCCCGTCGCCGCGTGCGCAGGGACTTCGATCCCTTCGACAGTGAGGACTGACCCCCACTGATGCCGGGACCCCGTTCAATTGGGCGGGGTCCCTTTTTGTCTCCTCTGACTTTAGTGAGAGAATGAAGGCATGTCTGTATCTACGATCGTGCTCATCATCATCCTCCTGCTGGTCGTGTTGCTGGTCATCTGGGGAATCGGGGCCTACAACGGCTTGGTCAATCTGCGCAACCGCGTGGCCAATGGCTGGGCCCAGATCGACGTCCAGCTCAAGCAGCGTGCCGACCTGGTGCCCAACCTGGTCCAGACGGTCAAGGGCTACGCCTCACACGAGTCCACCGTCCTGGAGGAGGTGACCAAGGCCCGCGCCGACGTGGCCCAGACCCAGACGGCTGGCGGAGACCAGATGCAGGCCCGTGCCGATGCCGAGCAGCGGTTGGGTCAATCCCTGGTCACCCTGATGGCTCGTGCGGAGGCCTACCCTGAGCTCAAGGCCAACCAGAACTTCCTGGATCTGCAGCGTCAGCTCAAGGACCTGGAGGATAAGATTGCCTACGCCAGGCAGTTCTACAATGACGTGGTCCAGAAGTTCAACACCCGCATCGAGACGGTCCCCTCCAACATCATCGCATCCCTCTTCCACTTCCGTCAGGCCCAGTACTTCCAGGCCGACGAGGGCAGCCGTCAGGCGCCAGTTGTGGACTTCGGACAGTGAACGCCCCAGCAGCCTCCTCCGGGAAGGCGGCCTCGAATCATCCCTCCTCGGGCCATCCCTCCTGGAGCGCCTCACGCTTTCTCGGGGCCTTGGCGCTGGCTCTGGTGGCAGCCTTGGTGACTTGCCTCGCTGTCCTGTATATCTCCAACAGGAATCGTCCCGACCTGGTATACGATTCGGTGGATTATGATGTCCAGGTCCTGGATAATGGGGATTTGCGTATCAGTCAGACCCTGACTGTCACCATGAATTCCCGCGAGGACGACCACGGCAAGAAACGCCCTTGGCGGGAGCTCTACCAGCGCTATCAGATCAAGCCTGACCGGCTGACCGGCATAAGCGACGTAAGCGTGACTGACCTGACTAATGGCTCCACATATAGGCAGACCAACCCGCTAAAGTATCCTGATGCTGTCAGGTACATTCACGACTGGGACAAGAACTGGGCCGGCACCTGGTATATGGGCATGGTCTCGGACTGGATGCTGAAATCCTACAAGCCGGGCGATGCGGGCCAAGGGTCCGCCTGCGGCGATCTGGGCAATCAATGCCAAGTGGAGCTGGGCTGGAACATTCCACAGACTACCAAGGATTCAGGTCGGCGCTTCCGCATCGACATGACCTTCCACGGGGTCACCACTGCCCATCCCGATGTGGCCGAATTCCAATGGGAGCCCGTGGGCGACACCAACCAGATTCCCGTTGAGCATGTGAGCGCCAATGTCAAGCTGCCCAAGCAGACAGGAACGGAGAAGGGCAAGGACGCGAAGGCCTGGCTGCACTTCGCTGGCAGGGGTTCCTACCAGGTGGTGGATGACAGCCGTATCCGATTCTCCGCAGACCACATCAAGCCGGGCCAGCATCTGGATTTGGTGGTGCTCTTCGATGCGGGGAGGACTTCCTCGGTGGTCAGGACCGATTCTCAACCGGCACGCGACCGTATTGTTGGGCAAGAGCGTCCGCAGTACGAGCACTGGCACGCTGAGCAGACCAGGCGGGCGAGGATCGGACTCTTGACGGGTGTCTTGGTACTCTTGGCTGCTATCGGGCTGATTGCAGTGATGCTTTGGCGGTCCTTCCGCAATTATGGAGACTCCCAGTACCAAGGCGATATCATCTACTACCGTCAGCCTCCTGATCTGTCACCCGCCGTGGCCGCCGTTATCAACGATGTGATGCTGACCCGAGAATCCCCTATTGGCAGGCAATTGTCAGCAACCATTCTTTCCCTGGCCTCCAAGCGGGCCATCGCTCTTGTTCCCGTCAAGTATGAGGACCGGGCGAGTTTCGGCGAAGGATCCGTGACCACCCAGGTGAGGCGCTTGCTGCTCAAAGGCAAACAGCAGTCCATGGAGGTGGTCATCAATCCGGTCTGCAGCAAGGATCGAGCATCCCTGGCCCTGTCCTCAAGCGAGGAAGCCTGCCTGAGCATGCTGGAAGGTGCCTCCACTCTGATTGGCCCCGAGAATAAACGCTTCGACCTGTATGAGATGATTGCGCTCTTCGCCAAGACTGAATCCGATAATGGCAGGGCCTACCTGGATGCTTTCTACCAGGCTGTCGAGTATGAGACCAACAATGCCGACCTGCGCGCCTATCGTCATAATGTAGGGATCTTTGCCTTCCTGGCTGTGCTCTTGGCTGCTTTCATTCTGTTGGCCGGATTCCTGCCGGGCACCGTACTGGTACGTGCGCCCTTGGCCATGCTTCTGGTGGCTGTGGTGACATTCTCCTTGCGCTATAACTGTTGGCGGGTGCTGAGCAGGAATGGACAGCCCATGGCCGGGCAGGTGTCGGGACTTCGGCGCTATCTGCTTGACTTCAGCGATTTTAGCCACCGTGGTGTGGAGGATCTGGTGCTCTGGGACCGTTACCTGGTTTACGCTACGGCCTTCGGCATAAGCGACCGGGTCGTCGCTCAGCTGGCACAGGCCAGCCCTGAACTGACCGACTCCGACTGGCTGAATGACAATGCGCGCGGCAGCCTGCTCTACTGGACCTTCCTGCCTTACAGCCAGGATGTTGCGGCGGCTGCCTCCCTGAGTGACCCTGAAGCATTGGCTGTCAATTCAGCGCTCGGCCAAGGTGGCGTGATTGATTTGGGTACTCAATTGACCCAGGGACTCGACCAGATTGGCGGCCTGATTGGCATGGCCAGCGGCAACGGCTCTGGCAGTGTTATTGGCGGGTTTGGCGACGGCGGTGGCTCCTTCGACGGTGGCGGCGGTGGTTCCGGTGGCGGATCCTTCGGCGGCCGCTGAGACCGGACCGCCAGTTAAGCTCGATGGGAGGCCGGCGGTGTCGAAGCCGGCCTCAATCTACAAGACGGGAGTACATGCATGACATCGTCGATGCGGGCCTTGGGGCCCTTTACTACGACAGCGGTCGGACTGGGCTGCATGGGATTGTCCATCGAGGGCAAGCCGGATCAGGCAACGGCCATCGACGTCATCCATCAGGCCCTGGATGCCGGTTGTCGACATCTGGATACCGCCTGGTCATACTACGAATCGGGCGGCCCCGAACAGACCAACGAGCGACTGGTTCGCCAGGCTTTGGAATCCTGGAAGGGACCTCGTCAGGACGTGCTGGTGGCCACCAAGGTTGGGCACTACCGCAACTTCACTGACGGGCGACCCACTTGGGCTGTGGACGGTCGGCCGGAGAGCCTGATCCGGCACGCCAAGGAGTCCGCTCAGGCCCTGGGCGTGGACACCATTGACCTGCTCTATATGCACCGTCCTGACCCGCAGGTGCCCTACCAGGAGTCACTGGAGGCCATGGCTGAGCTGGCCAAGCAGGGCGTGGCCCGGACCCTGGGTGTCTCCAACGTAGATATTGAGCGGATGGACCTGGCTCGCAAGATTCTGGGCGATGATCTCGTAGCCGTGCAGAACCAGTTCTCACCCACCTTCACCAGCTCCCGCCAGGAGCTGGACCATGCGGCCGAACTGGGTCTGGCCTTCGTCTGCTGGAGCCCCCTGGGAGGCTTCCGAGCGCCCAAGGACGAAACCCGTTATGATGCCTTCCGGCAGGTGGCTCAGGAGCGCGGTGTCTCCCACCAGCGCGTGGTCCTGGCCTGGGAACTGTCCCAGAACAGCAACGTCTTTGTGGTTCCCGGGGCTCACAGGGCGGCCACCATTCTGGATTCCCTACAGGCGGCTGACATGGAACTGAGCGAGGACGAGATGGACCGCCTGAACCGGGCGGCGACTGCATGAGTCCCAAGCCTGAACCAAGAGAGCAGGGCACCCAGAGCGATCAGGGCCAAGCCTGGGATCGGGAACGGACCCTACTGGACAGCAGTCCCCTGCCGTCACTGGACGATCAGGGCCGGCCGATCCCAGTCACCATTCCCATAGCCTTAGCGCCTGGGATCAAAGTGGTCTATACCACCAGGCTGGGCGGGGTCTCCTCGGGCGATTATGCCCAGCTGAATCTCGGCGGCAAGGGGGGCGACGACCCGCAGGCGGTGGTTGCCAACCGTCAGGCCCTGGGCCGCCAGCTGGACCGTCCCATGGTCCTGGTGGATCAGGTTCATTCAGCCAGGGTCTGGGACGCTGACCAGGGTCAGCCCCAGGGACGCTGCGAGGCCGATGCTCAGGTGACCACCCGGCGTGACCTGGCCCTGGGCATCTTCGCCGCCGACTGCCTTCCTGTGCTTTTGGCCGACCCTCAGGTCGGCGTGATGGGGGCGGCCCACTGCGGCCGTCGTGGTCTGGTTGCCGGAGTCATTCCGGCCACAGTCCAGGCCATGGCCGACAAGGGAGCTGACCCGTCCAGGATCGTGGCAACCTTGGGGCCTCGAATCTGTGCGGATTGCTATCAGGTGGGCTCGGAACTGGCCGATGGCTTCGAGAAGCGTTTCCCCGGCGCATCCGGACCATGCCGATTCGGCGGAATCGCCATCGACATCGCCGCTGCAGCCATGATGGAACTGAAGGCGGCAGGAGTGACCCATATCGTAGACTCCGCCCACAGGGTCGGTGCCGCCACCAGCTACCTGCGTCAGGACCCGGACCTGGAAGAGCTGTGCAGTCAGGACGGTGAGGGTCCTTCCCTGTCCAAGCGTCTTGAGGATCTGCGCCGACCGTTATGTACGCTGGAAAATCCGCTCTGGTACTCCCACCGCCGGGCCTCACTGGCCAGCAAGTCGGGGGAGGGGCGCATGCTGGCCCTTATTCTGGCCGACGACTGACACTGTAGGTTGATTAATCCTGTTCCCAGCAGCCGGAGCGGGCCTCGGGTGCAGATGTTCGGTGCAGATAGCGCCGGGTCTGCACCTTTCTCTGTTCTCGTATGAGTACCGTTGAGTCTATGAGTGAGAGCAGAGCATCAGCAGCCCCGTCCGATGTCAGTCAGGATAACGCAGACTCGGAGGAGCAGATTCAGCCAGTTGTGGCGGTGATTCTCGCGGCCGGGCTGGGCGTTCGATTTGACGAGAGCAACCCCAAGCAGCTGGTGCAGGTGGGTGGCAAACCCATCGTCACCTGGTCAATTGACGCCTTCCAGTCCAATGCCCGGGTCACCGACATCCTGGTTGTGGTCAATGATCGGGTGCGGGAGGCTGTCGAGGCCATTGTGGGCGATGACACCTATGACAAGGTCCGCACGGTCATCCAGGGCGGCATCGAGCGCGTGGACAGCACCGAAGCGGCCCTGCAGACCCTGGCTGATGCGGAAATCCCCCAGGATGCCAAACTGCTCATCCACGATGCGGTGCGACCCTTCGTCAGCCAGGAGTCCATCGATGGCTGCATCGATGCCTTGGATACCTTCAAGGCCGCAACCGTGGCCGTGGCCTCGACCGACACCATGCTGATGGGCGGCGACCTGGGCGAACGCAAGGTGGTGCGCCAGGTACCCGACCGTGACAACATGTTCCGGGCCCAGACCCCGCAGGCCTTCCGTTTCAGCACGCTCCGCAAGGCCTACGATCTGGCTGCCGCGGACCCCGATTTCCATCCCACTGATGACACCCGGGTCGTGGTGGACTACCTGCCTGAGGAGCCGGTGGCCATCGTGGCCGGCAGCGTGACCAACATGAAGATCACTCTGCCCTCGGACGTGCCCATGGCTGAATGGATAGCGCGCTCCCTGGCCGGGTGAAGCCCTGTGTACCATGGGGCACATGGAGCAGATCAAGGTCATCGTCGCCGGATACGACCATTACCAGGGTGTTGACGTCAACCCTTCCTATGAGGTCTCACAGGCTCTGGCCAAGCATGGCATGGAGGGCATGCGGCCAGTCGGCCCCACCGAGGAGGATCCCTTGGAGGGCGTAGACCTGGTTATTTCCTCCGTCACCATGCCTGTCAGCTTCGCCAAGGCCTGGCCCATACTGCATGAGGCCATAGAGCGGGTGCACCCCGATATCATCATCGCGACAGGTCTCAAGCGTCGGGCTCGCGGTATCGCCATGGAGCGTTGCGCCGTCAACCTCAAGGAGGATGACGCAGACGACCGTGACAACTCAGGGGAGCAGGAGCCCTCGGATGCCGACCGCGAGACCAGCCGCCAGCCCATCGACCCCCGGGGCCCGGCCGCCTACTGGACCCGACTGCCGCTGAGGGCCATCCTGCACGACTTCGGCACCTGTGGCATTCCCGCCACGCTGAGCTCGGACGCGGGTACCTATGTCTGCAACGCGCTCTTCTACAACCTGCTGGCATGGGCTGCAGGACACAAGGATGTCCTGGCCGGGTTCGTCAGCCTTCCCCTGGTCAATGAAAGCGGCGGTCAGGAGTGCGGCCTGCCCCTGGATCAGCAGATACAGGCTGTGCGCGAGGTGGTCAATGAGACCATTCGCTACTATCGCAGGCCCTCCTCCAGTCCTATTCTTATTGCCTGAGACGCTTATGTAAGGCCAATGTGTCGGCGGCAGGTCAGACGGCGAATTTTGGCCTGCCATGGGGTAGAGTCGAGGTAAATCCACCGGACCGAAGACATCCTTGTCACGGGCCGGCATGTCCTGGTGGCGAAGAGGAGTGTTTCCATGGCCGAAGATCAGTTTCCCGTTGTCCTGCGAGGCTATGACAAGGAGCGGGTCGACCAGGCCCTGGCGGCCTCACGGAGCAATCTGGCCCGGTTGCGTCAGCAGATCAAGGCTGACGATGATCGCATTCTGAAGCTGGAGGCAGAACTCCAGGAGGCCAAGTCACGCAAGGTCGAACAGCCGCGCAACTCCTTCGCCTCCCTTGGAGCCAACGCCCAGCAGCTGCTGGCCTCGGCCGAGCAGACCAGTACCGAGCTGCTCAACCGTGCCAAGCAGGATGCGGCATCCACCAAGACATCCGCCCAGGAGAAGGCGACGACCCTGGTCAACGAGGCCCAGCTTGAAGCCAAACACATCGTGGACGAGGCCAACGCCAAGGCCAAGTCCATCGTCGAGGCCGCCAACGACGAAGCCAGGACCGTCACCACCACTGCCAAGCAGCAGAGCGAGCAGAGCAAGTCCGCGGCCGACAAGGCGGTGGCCGAACGTCGCCAGGCCCTGGATCTGGAGCTGCAGAACTCCCGCGAGGAGCACGAAAAGCGGCTGGCCACCAGCAAGGCCACCCAGGACAAGGAGCTGTCCGAGCAGAAGGCCAAGGCTGCCAAGGAGATCGCCGACAAGCGGCGCAAGAGCGACGAGGAGATCGCCAAGCTCAAGAAGGATGCCAACGATCAGATTCAGAAGGCCCTGGCCGAGGCCAACAAGAAGCTGGCCGACGTGCGCGAGCAGGTCTCCAAGAGCCTGAACGACGCCCGCAGGCAGGCCTCGGAGATTACCGACAAGGCCAAGTCCGAGGCCCAGCAAATTGTGGACGAGTCCAAGGTCACCAGTGCCGAGACCATGGCCAAGGTCAACGCCGAGGCCGAGCAGGTCCGCTCCGACATCGCAGCCCAGCAGGAGGATGCCACCAAGAAGGTGGGCGAGCTGCTCAAGAGCCTGGAGGAACGGCGGGTCAAGACCGAGAAGGAGACCCAGGAGCTGATAGAACAGGCCAAGGCAACCCGCAAGGATGCCGATTCGTTCGCCTCCTTCAAACGTGAGGAGTCCGAGCGCAAGGCCAGCCAGCTGCTGGAGGAGGCCAAGCAGCGCGCCCAGGCCGAGGTCGAGGCCCATCGCAAGGCCGCCCAGGCTGAGCTGGACGGGCTCAAGGACCACATCACCAAGCTGCAGCATCGGGAAGCCACTATCACCTCCCGGGTTGACGAGCTGCGGAACATCTTCTCCAAGTCCTTTGGCAACTTTGATGGCTTCCACGATGAGGCTGTGGTCAATGACCAGGACGATGGCCAGGCTCCCAGTGTTCCCGTGGTCAACGCTGTACCTGCCGCGGACCCGCTACCTGTGCCTGCTTCGAAGGCCGAAAACGAGGATGATGGTGTCGGTCAGCCTGTCACCGAGACCCAGGAAGAAGCCACTCAGACTTCGGTCGATTCGGTCGCAGAGAGTCAACCGGCCGATGACTTGGCGGCTGATGACGCGGCAGCTGATTCCGTCAAGGATGCCAAAGATGATGCCAGCGCAGCTGTGGCCGTCCGGTCCTCGGCCAATATGCCGACCCAGGTCCTGCCCTCCCCGGCGCCGAGTGTCCTGCCCGATGCATCCGTCCAGGCCGATGATACGCCGGCCCAGGCCAAGGATGGACAGGTGGAGAAGGCGGTCACGGACCAGGAGACTACGGTCATTCCGCCCATCAACGATGACGTGACCCCGACCGATCGGGACTGATCAGCGAACGTCCATATTCGCCAAGGCCGGCTTGCAGGCATGATCTGCAACCCGGCCTTTCTGTTTTCCTGGAAATTGCGTGACCTCATGCCGAACCGGCATGGGCGTCAATCTCGATCCGAACCGCTGCCTTGGCTTAGAGTCAATGGTGAAAGGGTGCAGGCCAGAGGTCAAAGGGTTGGGAGAGCGTCATGCAGCATTCACAGCACGCATCATCACATGTGTCTGCCACAGATTCGATCGAGACGGATGCGGGCAGGCAGGAAGAGTCGAGCGCATCTGAAGGACCTGTACGCTCATGGAGTGCCCAGGTGCGTCGTGGTGTGGACCTGCAGTCCCTCTACGCTCTGGTATACCTGGTGGTGGCCAACCTGATCGCGGGAGTTCTGAATCTACCCTCGGTGGCCGCAGCCCTGGGCATTGCTCGTCAGCCAGGGCTGGCTGATCTGCTGGGTGATCTGGTTATGCTGGTCTTTCTCTTTGGCACCCGCGGTCAGGACCTGCTCGGCCGTGGCTCCAACCCGGTGCGCTACAAGGCTCAGACTAATCCCGGTCCGGCCTTGCTGATCGGGGCCATTCTGTCGATCATGCTGGCCAGCAGCATCGAGACTGGCTTCACCTGGGTGGTCAACCAGGGATCCCAGGTCCTTGGGCTGGTCTACCATTCCACCACCTCCCAGATCGCTGTGGGCCAGCATGGGTTCCTATCTCCCCTGGACACGGCCATCCTGGTCCCCGTCGTAGAGGAGTTCCTGCTGCGCGGCGTGGTCATGGGCAGGCTCAGACCCTATGGACGGACCTTCGCCATCGTCACCTCCTCCTTTATCTTTGCCTGTCTGCACGGGGACATCACCCAGAGTCTGTTCACCTTCCTGCTGGGTCTGGTCCTGGGCTTCATCGCCATGGAATACTCCATCCTCTGGTCCATGGCTCTGCATATCTTCAACAACCTGGTCCTGGCTGACGCCATGATGTGGCTGACCCAGACGGTGCCTGCCCGCA
This sequence comes from Bifidobacterium apis, assembly GCF_036986835.1. NCBI lineage: Bacteria > Bacillati > Actinomycetota > Actinomycetes > Bifidobacteriales > Bifidobacteriaceae > Bifidobacterium > Bifidobacterium apis. Next base: position 378,373 of record NZ_BTXD01000001.1, read on the forward strand.
CCGGCGCGATGATTAACCAAGGAATGACCATTCTGGGCCTGGTTGGGGGGCTGGTCGTCCTCTGGCTGATCCGGGGACAGCTGGCAGACTACCTGCGCGCCAACCGCTCACGCCACGGAACCTATAAGGGCTGGATATCTCTTGGGTTGGCCGTCCTGGTGGTCCTGGCAGTGATCAATGCAGCCCAGCGCTTCTCCCTGGCTTGATGGGTACAGTTGTCCACATCCTCCTCCAGGCGAACCCTCGATGACCGATTCCCGCTATGCTGGATGCAGGGATGCAGATACATCCGCATGAAAGGAAACAAGGACAGACCGTATGACATCAGCACTGACACCACTGGATCAGACCCGTTTGGAGGGCCTGCGCACCGCCTTCGATGAGCGCGAGGCCAACCATGTCGCCATGAACGCCGTCACTCAGGTAGGTATTGACGAAGTGGCTCATAACTATAATCGCTCCCGCCTGCTCCAGCACCGATTCTCGGTCAGCATTGACAATGGCACGGTCACCTCGCAGGCGCACTCCGGCCGCTGCTGGCTCTTCAGCTCGCTGAATGTGGCTCGATTCGTGGCCCGCAAGGCTCTGAACATTGATGGTGAAAGCACCGCCAACCCCATGGGCGACTTCGAGCTGTCCCAGAACTACGCCATGTACTATGACAAGCTTGAGCGCGTCAACTACTTCCTGCGTGACGTGGCGGCTCTGGTGCGGGCCGGCGAGCCCGTGGACTCCCAGCTCATGCGCTTCCTGATGGGCGATGTCATGGGCGATGGCGGCCAGTGGATCATGGCCATGAACATCTATAAGAAGTACGGCGCAGTGCCCAAGCAGTACTATCCCGAGACCGCCTCCTCCCAGAACACCAGCCAGATGAACGATCAGCTGCGTCGTCTGCTTCACCAGGCCACGGCTCACATGGTGGCCAACCCGGACGGCATCGATGAGATCATCGACCGGACCCTGGAGGCCGGTCACCGTATCCTGACCATTCATCTGGGCACCCCGCCCACCAGCTTCGACTGGGAGTGGACCGACAAGGACGGCGTCTTCCACCGGGATGGGCGGATCACTCCGCAGGAGTTCTGGAAGCGCTACGTGAATGCCGGGCTTGAGGACTATGTCTGCCTGGTCGACGATCCGCGCCCCGAGCACCCCAAGGGCCGCAAGATCGGCATCGAGCACCTGGGCAACGTGGCTGGCGGCGATCCCACCGAGTACCTGAACGTCCCGGTGGAGGTCATGAAGGACTGCGCCCGCCGCCTGATGAGCGAGCAGGGACTGCCGGTCTGGTTCGGCGCCGACTGCCACCCCATGATGGACCGCAAGGCCGGTCAGTGGGCAACCGACCTGTTCGAGTACGGTCGGGTCTACGGTGTGGACTTCGACATGGACAAGGAGCAGCGGGTGCGCTTCGGCGATTCGGCCCAGAACCATGCCATGGCATTCGTGGGCGTGGATGTGGCCGATGACGGCCGGACCACCAACCGTTGGCGGGTTGAGAACTCCTGGGGCGGGGACATCGCCAACAAGGGCTACTTCACCATGAGCGACGACTGGTTCAGCCAGTATGTCTACGAGGTGGCCGTTCCCAAGTCCATGCTGTCCGAGCAGTATCGCCAGGCCTTCGACCAGGAGGCCATCATGCTGCCCGCCTGGGACCCCATGGGTGCCTTGGCCTGAGCAACAGCGCCATTGAGCTATATTTACCCATCTAACTGTTCGTTCCCGTGGTCTAGAGGATCTCGGGAACGGATTGTCCACATTGGCCCGGATGTGGACGGCCATAAGTAATTCGGGCATGATCGTCGTAGCGCGACAGAGAGGAGAGCGACCGTGGCATTCGTCAAGGAACCGGATATCATCCCGGAAGAGGAGCGGCAGTATTTTGCCGATACGGCCGTCTTTCCCGAAACAGTGGATGTCAACATTCGTCAGCTGGATCCCATCCCGGCACCTAGGGTTTTTCTGCGCTCGCGGCCCCTGGATTCGAAGCGTATGGAGCTGGTCCGGGACTCCCGCCAGGCCATTCGCGATGTTCTGCATGGGCGGGATGACAGGCTGCTGGTCATCACCGGCCCCTGCTCCATTCACGACCCGGAGGCTGCTCTGGAGTACGCCCGTCGTCTGTCGGCCGTCAATGAGAGGTTGAAGGATCGGCTGCTGATTGTCATGCGGGTCTACTTCGAGAAGCCCAGGACCACGGTCGGTTGGAAGGGGCTGATCAACGACCCCGACCTGGATGGAACATTCAACATTCGCAAGGGGATTCGTCTGGCCCGTCAGGTGCTCTGGCAGGTCCTGGGCCAGGGGATTCCGGCGGCCACAGAATGGCTGGATCCCATCACCCCACAGTATCTTTCCGACGCGGTCAGCTGGGGGGCCATAGGTGCTCGGAATACAGAGAGCCAGGTCCACAGGGAGCTGGCCAGCGGCATGTCCATGCCCATGGGCTTCAAGAACTCGACCGAGGGCAGTGTAGAGGCTGCGGTCGATTCCTGTCTGGCTGCGGCATCCGAGCATCATTTCCTGTCCATCAACCTGGATGGTCATGTCATCGCTGCGGAGACCATGGGCAACCCTGACTGCCACATTATTCTGCGCGGTTCCAGTCATGGACCCAATTACGATGCGGAATCCGTCCGGTCCGCCCTGGAGGTCCTGCACCAGGCGCCGTTGGGCCCTGGTGCATGCCGGGGTCTGATTGTGGACGCAGCCCATGGCAACTGCGGCAAGGACCCCGTACGCGAGGCCCGGGTGGTCGAGGAACTGGCAGACCGTCTTGCCAAGGGCGAGCAGGGCCTGTCGGGTGTCATGATGGAGAGTTTTCTTGAGGGCGGTCACCAGAAGCCGGCCCCACTGGACCAGCTGGTCTTCGGTCGGTCCGTCACCGACGCCTGCATTGCCTGGGACAGGACCGAGGAACTGCTGCAGATTCTGGCCGATGCCGTGCAAGCCCGTCGGGAAAGGATGAAGGCATGAGTGGGATGAAGGATGAGCCACAGGAGCCTCTGCCCCGACCCAGTAAGGCCTACGAGGTTGAACTGGTGCACAAGGCGCTGGCGGCCGGCGTCAACCCCCTGCAGACCGGGAACGTGCCCAGGTGGGAAGACGAGGTAGGCATAGGTCGGATTGTCAACAGGCGGGTCTTTGAGCTTGACCGCCTGCCTTCGCCCGCGCAGATGCTGACCCGATACCCCTTGGATGGCCGGGCCAAGGACCTGGTCATCCGCTCCCGGCAGGAGATTGTGGACTGTCTGCATGGACGGGACGACAGGCTGTTGGTCATTGTGGGTCCCTGTTCCATTCACGACCCCGATGCCGCGCTGGACTATGCCCGTCGTCTGTCGGCCGTCAATGAGAGGTTGAAGGATCGGCTGCTGATTGTCATGCGGGTCTACTTCGAGAAGCCCAGGACCACGGTCGGTTGGAAGGGGCTGATCAACGACCCCGACCTGGACGGCAGCCACAACATCCAGAAGGGACTGGTTCTGGCACGGCGCATCCTTCTGGGTGTGCTGGAGACCGGGCTTCCGGCGGCCACGGAATTCCTTGAGCCTACATCGCCACAGTACATTTCTGACGCGGTCAGCTGGGGGGCTATAGGTGCTCGGAACACGGAGAGCCAGGTCCATCGACAGCTGGCCAGCGGCATGTCCATGCCCATCGGCTTCAAGAACGCCACGGACGGCAGCGTGGATGTGGCCATCGACTCCTGCTACGCGGCCTCGCAACGCCACACCTTCTTCGGCATAGACCACGAGGGTCAGGCTGCAGCCGTTGCGACCATGGGCAATCCCGACTGCCACCTGGTCCTTCGCGGCTCCAAATCCGGTCCCAACTACGATCAGGACTCGGTGCGGGCGGCGCTCGCCGTGCTGCGCCAGCGCATGCCCAAGGACAGCGCGGCTGCCCACGGACTGCTTATCGATGCCTCCCATGGCAATTCCGGCAAGGATGAGCGGCGCCAGATCCAGGTTGTCCATGAGTTGGCCCAACGGATAGGCGACGGCGAGGAAGGCTTTACCGGGCTGATGATGGAAAGCTTCATACGTGGAGGCAATCAGAAGCCGGCCCCCCTGGACCAACTGGTTTATGGGTGTTCGATCACTGACCGTTGCATCTCCTGGCCTGACACTGAGGACCTGCTGGAGGAGCTGGCACAGGCAGTGGACCGTCGTCGCGGCGCGGCTCGTTGACTTACGGCCTGCAGTAGGCTGGTCGGGCCGCAGTCGCGGGTGAAACATGGATAAGGAGTCAGGCATGAGCGAAACAGACGGTTCCCTGGAGGGTGAAGATCGACGGCCGGTTGTCGTCATAGGAGCCATGGACGAGGAGGTGGCCCTGATTGGCCAAGGCCTGAAGCAGGCGGATCAGGATCCACACGCCAGCGATGCTGGACTGAAAGTCATATGTGGCACCCTTGAGGGGTCGCAGGGCCCGGTTCGACTGGCTGCCACAGTGGGCGGCATGGGTACGGTCAACATCGCCGCCACCACGCAGTATCTGATTGATGCCTTCCATCCCAGGGCCGTGATCTTCTCCGGCATTGCCGGCAACCTGAACAAGGACCTGCACATCAACGACGTGGTTCTTGGAGGCACCCTGCGCTATCTGGACACGGACATGCGGTTGGTGGCCCAGTCGGCCCCCGGCACCGAGGAGTTCCATTCGGACCCTCACCTGTTGGATCTGGCAGGCCGCACTCTGGATGCCATGGGAATCAAGCACATCGTCGGCATTATTGCCACGGGCAACTACTTTGTGGACAGCCCTGAGAAGATTGCCCAGGTCAAGGAGCAGACCGGGGCCGATGCGGTCGAGATGGAGGGAGCAGCCGTCTGCCACGTGGCGGCCCGCAACAAGGTTCCGGCTCTGGTCATCCGCGCTTTGAGCGACAACGCCGATACCGACTACGAGGTTTTCCGGGAGTTCGACATCTCCGAATACGCCGACACGGCCGCCAGGCTGGTGCTGGGCATCGTGCGCGGGCTCTGATCGCAGATCGGTAAGGAGCTCCTGGGTGTCTGGCCTGGCGACCGTGGGCATGTGAGCTGATTGGTTGCGCCGTTAAGGTTTGTGAACCATAAATCTGCTGCGGTCTTGCGGTCCTCGGATCCGGCTGGTGCTGAACTTGTCGTGTCTGCGGATTTGACGGTCGTGGCTGATCTGTGTAGTATTGCCCCTTGCATACCAAAGACCGTTGGTCGGGACCCTTGGGTCTCCTAAGTTCGGTTGATCGAGCCAGCACAGGTTGAGTTTCAAATCGGTCCTCGCGACCTGTTTTCCGCTCTGCCTGTCGGCAGGGCTTTCTTTTTGCCTGCCATGCTTGGTCGTCCGGCTCCCTCCAGAGGTCTGTCTAGGAAGGAACGCCATGAAAAGGCCCGAAAAGGAAGAGGCTGTCGCCAGGCTGACGGACAAGTTCCGTGACGCCGATGCCATCATCCTCACCGAGTACCGCGGGCTCAGTGTTCCGCAGGTCGCCGATCTGCGAAACAAGCTAGGCCGCGATACTTCCTACAACGTGGCGAAGAACACGCTAGCCCGGATTGCGGCCAAAGAGGCTGGAATCGAGGGTCTCGATGAGATGCTTGCCGGCCCCTGCGCCATCACCTTCGTCAAGGGTGATTACGTCAATGCCGCCAAGACGCTGCGTGATTTCGCCAAGGACAACCCGGCACTGATCGTCAAGGGCGGCTTCATCGATGGAGCTGTTGCTGACGCGGATGCCATGAAGAAGATCGCGGATCTGGAATCCCGCGATGTTCTGCTCTCCCGGATGGCCGGCGCGCTCAAGGGCACCATGTCCAAGGCCGCCAACCTGTTCGTCGCTGTGCCTACCAAGGCCGTGCGCACGTTCGACGCCCTGCGCGAGAAGCAGGAAAAGGCCGCCTGAGTCCACGGCCACTGGCCCGGATTCATACGGTAAACACAAGAAAAGATGTTCGGTGGTCGGCCTACCAGTCAATGCCGGTCGCCACAAATGAAAGGAAGCCATTATGGCCAAGCTCTCCGCTGACGAGCTCATCGACGCGTTCAAGGAAATGACTCTGGTCGAGCTGTCCGACTTCGTCAAGAAGTTCGAGGACGAGTTCGACGTCGAGGCCTCCGCCCCTGTGGCCGTGGCCGCCGCCGCTCCCGGTGCTGCTGCTCCTGCTGAGGAGGAGAAGACCGAGTTCGACGTCGTCCTCTCCGCCATCGGCGACAAGAAGATTCAGGTCATCAAGGCTGTCAAGGCCATCACCAACCTGGGTCTGGCCGATGCCAAGGCTCTGGTTGACGGTGCCCCCAAGACCGTCCTGGAAGGTGCCAAGAAGGAAGACGCCGACAAGGCCAAGGCCCAGCTGGAAGAGGCCGGCGCCACCGTCGAGCTCAAGTAGTCACCGGCTCTGTCTGAGCCACTGCATGCTTGAAGGCCCTGTGCTGTCATCGACAGCGCGGGGCTTTTTCTATATCTTGTCCGACCGTGCGCACAGGGATGGTTGCGCTGCCCCGTGCAGAGCCGACGGGATATACGTATGTTCGTCCCGCTGTTGTGGACGCAGTTTCAGCCGCCCTGGGGCATAGGGATGACCATATAGCCGGAACGATTGCAATAGATTGCAACAATTTTTTCATGATTAGAACCGCAACTAAGCTAAGGCTCTGTCCTATCGACCGTGACGCCGATGCCCAGATACGACAACGAGAGAGCAATCATGACCATCACTTTCACCAACCAGTTCTGGACCGTGACCTCCGGAGATCTGACCGATCGACGCAGGCCCCTGCAAGCCCCTCCACTGGGGGAGAAGCCCAAGGATGCCAAGCCCATCGTCATTGATCCCTGCCAGCGCCATCAGCCCTGGCTCGGGGCCGGAGCCGCCATCACCGATGCCGCGGCCTCGTTGATCTGGGGCAGCCAAACCACGCAGCAAAGGCATGACCTTTTGGACGACATGTTCAACCCTGACAAGGGCGGTTTTTCGGTCATCCGCATCCCGCTGGGCTCCTGCGAGCCGTCTTCCCAGCCCTACTACACCTACGATGACATTCCCTACGGTGAGCATGACAGGGACCTGGTCAGGTTCTCCCTGGGCGAGGGCGAGCCGGGTGCTCCGGACGCCACCAAGGACTATAAGTACATCATCCCCGTCGTCCAGGAAATTCTGTCCATCAATCCTGCTGTGAAGATCATCGCCTCGCCCTGGAGTGCCCCGGCCTGGATGAAGAACACCGGCCACCTGTGCATGGGCGGTCACCTGCGCTTCGGTGATTGGACCGGCAACGGCTATGATCTGCTTGAGGATTCCATAGAGGGGGTCTATGCCCGTTACTTCGCCCGCTACATCGACGAGATGGAAGCCATCGGCATCCCCATATGGGCGGTCACTGTGCAGAACGAACCTTCCAACGCCGCCCCCTGGCCGGCCATGACCTGGACACTGGCCCAGCAAGCCGACTTCGCCCACCGCTTCCTGCGGCCTGCGCTGGACCGTCGGCACCCCCAGGTGCGTATCTTCATCAACGATGACTCGGGGCACTGCCTGACCGGACCGGTCGACAAGGATGTCACAGCCGAGCAGGCCCGCTCCATCGATGGTCTGACCCTGCACACCTATGACAACGACTATCCGAATCTGGACTATGCCAACCGGGTCTATCCACAGTGGATCTACGGCATGACCGAGCGTCGCTGCATGCTGAACCAGACCCCCGAGGATGCCGCTCACATCATGTCCGGTGTCATTGGCAACTGGCTGGTCCGCCATGGATCTTCCTTTATCACCCTGTGGAACATGGCTCTGGACGAGCGGGGACTGCCCAACCAGATCGGCGCCGACGGCAGACGCGGGGTGGTCACCATCGATCATGGCAGCGGCAAGGTCCGCAGGAACCTGGAGTATTTCATGCTCCGCAGCTTCGGCCAGGACGTGGAGCCCGGTTCGGTAGTGATCGACTCCAGCAACTACACCCCGGACGGTTGGAGCGGCTCGCTGGGCTCAGTGGCCTTCCTGGCGCCGGATGGTTCCATCGCCGCCCATATCTACAACCCCACGGGCAAGCCTGTCAAGGCGGCTGTCACCGTCAACGGCTGGGGGGACCGCTGGCAGAGTGTGACTGTGCCCGCCTGGGGGACCGTGACCATGCACGCGACGATGGGCGAGCGGATCAATGATTCGGCTGTACCCGATGATGAGGACTTCGCCCTGCAGCTGCCTGAGCACACTGTGGATGACAAGGCTCCCGGGCAGGAGTGAGGACCGGATTGGCGATGCGGGGGAAAGAACCTGGAACGAGGAGATGCACGAGCATGAAGGAGATTTGGACCGCGACGGCAGGGGATCTGTCCCAGCGGCGAGAACCGATAGCGATTCCAGAGACGACGAGTGGACCCGGCGCAGCCGTCCCTATCGTCATCGATCCAACTAGGCGCTACCAGTATTGGGAGGGGGCCGGTGCTGCTCTGACGGACTCCAGCGCCTACCTGTTCATGACGGCCATGGATGCCGACCAGCGTCATCGGATTCTGACCGAGCTCTTCGACCCGGCTCAGGCGGGCCTTTCCGCCCTGAGGATCTCGATGGGGTCCTGCGATTTCTCCAGCCAGCGCTACTACTCCTATGATGATTTGCCCGAAGGGGTTATGTCGGATCCGGGCATGGCCTACTTCTCCATTGGGCAGGGGAAGCCAGGCTCGCCCGAGGCCACCAGGGACATGAAGTACATGGTCCCCGTCCTTCAGGAGATCATGGCCATCAACCCGGGCGTGCGGATCCTGGCCTCTCCCTGGAGTGCACCCGCCTGGATGAAGGACAGCGGTCGGCTGGACGGGGCTGGGCGTTTGCGGCTGGGTCAATACTGCGGCAACGGCTACCGTTCACGTGACACGGTCGATGCCGCCTATGCTCGCTACTTTGTCCGGTTTATTGAGGCCTACCAGAAGTTGGGGATTCCCATCTCGGCAGTGACCATGCAGAACGAGCCCTCCAACAATCCGCCATGGCCCATGACGATCTGGACTCCTGAGGAGCTGGTGCGCTGGGGCGTGGACTACCTGCGTCCGGCACTGGACCGTAGCTTCCCCGAGGTGGAGATCTTCTTCGGTGATGACGGTCTGAGGTTCTTCAGTCGCCCGGTCAGCGACTATATGACTCCTGTGGAGGCCCTGAGCTTCGCCGGGACGGCCATGCATACATACTCCGGCCTGCCCAAGTGGGTGGTGAACGCCACCAGACAGTTCCCGGGATGGCGCTCGGTCATGAGTGAGCGCCGCTGCATGCTGGACGAGCGGGTGGACGAGGCAAGCCACGTCATGTTCGGGGAGATAGGCATCGGACTGGTCCGTCAGGGCGTGGGCATGATCGACCTGTGGAATCTGGCCCTGGATGAGCAAGGTCTGCCCAGCTGGGCGCGAACCATGGGTCGGCGCGGGGTCATCACTGTCGACTCACGAACCGGCGGGGTCAGACGCAATCTGGAATACTTCATGCTTCGCAATTTCGGGCAGGACGTACCGGTGGGCGCTCGCAGGGTGGCCTCCACCAGCCATACCCGCGACGGCCGGACCGGCGGTCTGGGCTCGGTCGCCTTCGTTCGCGACGACGGTGAGCTCAGCGTCATCCTCTACAATCCGACCGGAGCGCCCATCCAGGCGGCCCTGACCGTCAATGGCTGGGGCGCCAGGTGGCGATCGATAAGCGTACCGGCCTTCGGGACGGTCTCCTGCCACATGTCGAGCTCCGACCACCTCAACCGCAGCACGGTGCCCGAGGATGACCAATTCGTCGTTCATATGACTCCACACCCAGCTGATGACCACGACGAGGGAGAGGACGGCCAGGACTGATCCGACAACGGCGGTCGTTGCTTGACTCTGATGGTTGGATCCAGAGTAAGGGCGGCCGCCGTTTCTTGTCGATCGAGTCGATCGCGTCGCTGCCAAAGCCATGCCTGCAGGAAGGGTTCACTGCACCGGCATGCCCGCCAGCCTTTCATGTGTCCTTTATCAGTTAATTCGGCACGCAATCAATCCTATCTCTGGGTTTCATGACAGAATAGGCGATAGTACCGAGTGAAGGCGGCTGCAGATTTGGGAGGTCGAAAACGTGAGTGACGATCGGCGACCGGGGCAGGTGTGGATAGTCAAGTTCAATGGGGCGGAAGAGACCCGGCTCAAGCCTGGCGAGACCGTCGAGATCGGCCGCAAGCCTCTGCGTCCACTGGCCGATGATGGTCGGCGTCGTCTGGAGGTGCCCGATAAGACTAAATCCATGTCCAAACGACATGCCATTTTCTCCGTCGACAAGGATGGTCTGGCCACCTTGCGCGACATGGGTTCCACCAATGGGTCCTATCTGATCCAGTCCGACGGATCACTGGTCAGGCTGCCTGTGGATGCCGCCTTCCCCCTGTCCAGCAGCTCGGCTCGGTTCCAATTCGGTGATGTCCCTGTCGACTTCGTGCGCATCAGCAATCCCGAAGAAGATAAGACCGACCCTGCGACCCGGGTGCCTGACCTTTTCTCATACTCCACACAGCCCCGTGGCATGGTTGAACCTGATGCAGCTGAAATGTCCGTCGATGACATTCTGGACATGCGCGCCGGCGAGCCCACTGGCATCTTCAAGGCCGATGGGGTCCGCAACAGGGTCACTGCCCTGCACGATATGGCTCTGGGTGCCGCCAAGACAGCCGATTCCTCCCAAGAGGCCGACAGCGCTCCACAAGATCGTCCCAGGTCTGTCCCATTCGCTCGCGACTCGCAGGACAATCCGTCGCAGCCCGCAGATTCGCGGGGCTCGCAAGCCAGGTATTCTGACGACTCTGATTCAGCCGAGCGTGGCCAAGCTGACAGGGGGGCGGCTGATGCAGACTCAGCGGATGATCAGGAATCGGATCGTCGCAGGGTCTATGCCGATCAGCCGGATGACAGGGCATTCGAAGACCGCCAGGGTGACCGGCGTGCAAATGATTTCCAGGCCCAGGGCGCCCGTGGCGAAGCTCGTCGGCCTCTGCCATGGCAGGAGCAAGAATCCGAGCAGGGCCTGCCGCTGGTCGGCACCCAGGAGGAGGATAGCCAGCCTGTCGACCGCGACCTTTTCGCAGATGCTCGCCGTTCCCGTTCCGCTGAATCCGCTTCTGATCAGAATCGCTACGACCGGGATGCTCGCGATGCCCGTGATGTCCGTGACGATCGTGCAACTTCCGGCCGCAGCGGCTATGCGGACGACCAGTCACGGCAGGGTCGGAGAGACCAAGCGGACTCGGCTCAGGGGTTCACCCCGCTGGGAGCTGTAGAATTGGCCCGCCTGTCCAAGAAGGAATCGGATCAGGCCCGGCGTCCCCAGCAAGCGGACGAGCAGGGTGATGACCAGCGTTATCAGCCAGCCTTCGAGCCCGGATCCGTCTTCGAACGGGTCTCCAAGGGGAACTACGACCGTAGCCAGGAGGCTATCGTAGTGGACGGGATGAGCTCAGATGATGCCAAGCGTACCGGGGACTTCGCCCTGCAGTTCGCCATGGCCAAGCATCGGCAGCTGCTGCCTTTCCTGGCGATGAATCCGTCTCTCTATGATGATCTGTACGCTTGGTTGGAGGCTCAGGGCGACCAGGACATCGACGCGGCCCTGCGCAACAATGACGGGTATCACGAATATCTGAATGCCGTGCGGAAGTGAGTGAACGGATGAGCGAGACGGTAATGAGCACCGGGGGATTGGAAGAGGACAAACGTGCTGAAGATGCCCAGGCATCAACGGCTGGTTCTTCCTCCGATCGCGCGGCAGAAGAGGTCAAGGCCCCGTTGACTCCCCTGGAGCGAATTCGAGGATGGCGCCAGGATTACCAGAACCAGGTGGGCCTGACCCCCTTGGAGAATGTGTCGCAGTTGGCGGCGCAGATGGACCTGACGCATGCGCATCCTTCAGGCATCGCCCAGCTTTTCGCCAGCGGCCAGGTCCATTTGGATGCGCTCTTCCGAGACCGTGGGATGCTGCGAGCAGCCCACCGGCGCATGGAGCGGGTTCTGGACGATCAGGCCGCCAAAGAGCGTGCCAGCGGTTTCGCCCAGCTTTCCATGGTGGTGGGAGTGGCTGCCTGGCAGGGGCGCGACATGCCCGTGCTGCTCTATCCCGTTCGTATCGACGAGAGCACACAGGGGGCCTCCAGGGCCTCCATCAGATTCACAGGCAAGGTGGATCTTAATCCTGCCTTGATCTCGGCCATGCGTGAGCGGGGCATCACCCTGGATCCTGACCGTCTGTTTTCCGCTTCCCACTATCAGGGCGGCACCCCCGAAACTTCATCCCTGTTCAAGGACATGACGGCCCTGATCACGCCGCATATCAGCGACTTCACCATCGAACGGAAAATCGTTCTGGGATGCTTTATCGAGCCATCGGCCCAGCTGCTGGGCGAGAGCCTTCGGATTCTGGACCGGATGACCACCGGGTCCACCGGCAACGATCTGCTGGATGCCCTGGCTGGCGACCAGGCTGCCTCCGAGCGGCTCAAGGGCGGACCTGTGCCTGACTACAGCCCCTTCGATGCAGACCCTCACAGTGAGTTCGAAGCCGGAGATGTGGACAACCGGGTCCGTTATGCCGCCCAGCTGGTGGCGACCGGACACAGCGTGCTCGTGGATGAACAGACCGGCCGCCACAGCGCCGACGATGCTCTGGCCATCGCCTCGCGCTGCGTCACTGCTGGAAGAACCGTACTCTATGTGCCCTGTGTGGTGGAGGAAAAGCGGCGCTTCCAGCGTCGTCTGGATGCCGCCGGGATGGCGGACATGGCTCTTGATCTGACCGACGACCAGCTGGGCCGGGTCCTGGACCAGCGGCTGATCGATGCAGTGGGGTTCAAACCCGGCAAGGCCAGCGAACACTTCGATCAGGTGGCTGACGAGCTTGTGGGTGTCCGCTCCCGGCTGACCCGCTACCTGGGTGATCTGCATGGAGTGGATTCCAGCTGGGGGGTTTCGGCCTACCAGACCATTCAGAATCTGGCCAACATCGCCAATATGCCTACGCACCCTGCCACCCGTGTCCGTCTGGGCGCAGCCACGGCCCACAACCTGCAGCCCGAGCTGGATGCCTGGGCAGACAAGCTGGAAAGGGCTGCCGAGCTGGGCGAATTCGTGATCGGTCCTCAGGACACGCCTTGGTTCGGCGCCACCCTGGTCAGCGAGAACGAGGCTGTGGACGCATACTCCCGTGTGGTTCGCCTGCTGCAGCGGCTTCTGCCGGACACCCGCGAACAGGTCAAATCCACCGTGGAGACCTGCGGATTCCCCGTGCCGGCCACCGTCAAGGATTGGGGTAGGCAGGTGGTGGTCCTCAAAAATCTGCGCCGGGTACTGGATGTCTTCCAACCCTCCATCTTCGAGCGTGACATTCCCGCCATGATCGAGGCCACCAAGTCCAAGGCCGACCGCAAGGCCAATGGCACCAATCTGGGATTCTGGGAACGCCGACGTCTGGTCAAGGAGGCCAAGAGCCTGCTCAGGCCCGGTGCCCAGGTCGAGGATCTGCATGAGTCGTTGGTGGTGGTCTCCAAGCAGGCAGAGCAATGGCGGACTTTTGTCCCCCACGGCGGCTGGCCGGTCCTGCCGCCCAAGCTGGACGTCATCATCGATACTCAGGAATCCCTGATTCGCGACATGACGGCTCTGGACACCGTTCTGGCCTCGACTCCGGCTGGCGGCGATCTTGAGACCATGGACTTGAACAAGGTTGAGGAACGGCTCAAGGCCCTCTTTGACGACCATACAGCCCTGGATACCTTGCCTGAGCGCTGCGCCCTGGAGGACGAATTCAACAAGGCGGGGCTGCAGGATCTGGTCCAGGACCTGCGCAACCGCCAGGTTGGGGGCAAGGCGGTACGGGCTGAATTGCAGCTGACCTGGTGGACCACGGTCTTCGATGACATCATGCGCTCCTCGCAGATCATCTCCAACCAGGACGGTTCCGCCCTGTCCAATGCAGCCGACCGCTTCAGCCAGGTAGATGCCCAGCACGTGGCCAGCGTAGGGCCCATGGTTGCCCAGGAGAGCGAGAAGCGCCTGTCCGAGCTGCTCTTCTCCCGCACCCAGGAGGCCAATCAGCTGCACACCATGCTGGCCGGCAGTCCCGGTGCCTCCCTTGCGGTCTTCCAGCAGGCCCACCCCGGCATCCTGTCGGCGGCCAAGCCCATCATCATTGCGACTCCGGCTACGTTGGCGACCAGGACGAATCCGACACAGCTGGCTGACACGGTCATCATCGATGCCGGAGCCCATATGCCTTCCATCCAGGTGCTGACCGTGCTGGCTCGTGCCCGGCAGGTGGCGGTCATCGCCCACCGGCCTACCATCACCTCGGATGGCCTCTTGCAGCTGGTCGACCATCTGGTCCCGGTCACGGTCAAAGCCCGGCCCTCGCGCCGCTCGATTCGGCTGGACACCTTCCTGAAGGATCATGGCTATGGGGATCTGTCGGCGCCCGTCCCCGATTGCCGAAAGCCTGGGAGGGTAACCCTGACCAGGGTGGATGGTGCTGGCGTCCCTGTAATGGCCACTGGGCTGGTCGAGTCCAGCCAACAGGAGGTGGCCGCCGTTGTCGACATGCTCCGACGCAAGGCCGGATCCTTCTCCCTGGTGCCGAACAGCTATCTGCTGACTGTGGTCACCCTGTCGGCAACCCACCGCTCCAGGCTGGGCGCCGAACTCAAGTCGGCAGCGGCCAAGGACAGGGCTTTCGCCAAGTTCCTGCGGCATGTACGCATCGTTGGCATTGACGAGGTCTGCGGAGCCAGGGCCACGGACGTGATCCTTACTCTGGGTTTTGCGAAGACCACCCACGGCCGTCTTCTGCAGCAGTTCGGCGATCTGGAAGGCGAAGGGGGCAAGGGCATGTTGCTGGATGCTCTGGTCCTGCCGGATCGGAATCTGGACATCGTCGCGGCATTCTCGGCTGATGATCTGGAGGCCGACCGCATTCACCAGCCCGGACCGCGTTTGCTCAAGGATCTGTTGAACTGGGTTGAGCATCCTGATACGGAACCGACACGGCCCGAGCAAGCCGAGCAGTCCACTAATGTGCTCTTCGGGGATCTTGCCCAGCGCTTGCGGACCCGGGGGCTGGATGTAGCCCTGGATTACGGGTACGATCAGGCGCCCCGAATTCCGCTGGTGGTGGGGCTCAAGAACAAGCCCTATGCTTTGGCCGTGTTGACCGACGATGCCGAGTTCATGCACACCCAGTCCACCCGGGAGCGTCACCGGTTCACCACTGAGGACTTGCAGTATCTTGGCTGGTCGGTCATGACCGTCTGGAGTGTTTCGGCCTTTGTCAACCCCGATAAAGAAGCCGACAGGATCGTTGCCCGTCTTGCCGATATCTACCAGCAGGCGCGTTGATGGCGGATAATCAGCTGGATCGCGATAATCAGTTCGATGAGCCTGCGGCTCCGCACCGACGTCGGCATCGGCGGGTGGTTCGTCCAGGCAAGGAGCGGTTCGATGTTGATGGCATCGAGGAGGATCCCCAGGACCGTATCTGTACACAGGATCGGCTTGACGGGGATGACCGACGGATTCTGGGCGAGCTGCCGCCTCACTGGGGGCTCTTCCCCAATGAGCGCGGCGACTGACTGTCGGGCCTAGTTCTGGCTCTTGGGCAGTCTGGTTCCGACCTGTTGACCGTCTGTGTTCGTTGATTGGTGGATGTCGTCGGCAATCTGGCGCAGCAACTGAAGGCTCTGGTCCTGGGGGCTTGGAGCGTTGGGCTGGTCCTTGATGCCCGAGGCCGCCCGGCTCAACTGCCGTAGCTTGTTGATGGGCATGATGATGCAGAAGTAGACGGCGATGGCGATCAAGAGGAAGTTGAGCAGGGCTGTCAGAATGGCGCCGAAGGAGATTGTGGCGTTCCGGTAGGTGATGGTCAGGAGTCCCGACAGGTCCGGTTTGTCGAAGATCATGGCAATCAGGGGGCTGATCAGATTGTTGACGATGGCGTTGACCACGCTGGTCACTGCTGAACCCATGACCACACCCACGGCCATATCGACCATGGACCCACGCGAGATGAACTGCTTGAATTCGCCCAGCACGCCCTTGTTGCTGAGTTGCGAGATTTTGTGGACTGCTTCGGCGGTATCTTTGGCCGCCACCTGGTTGATCGAGGCCATTCTGCATCCTTCCGTAGCTGATATGAGGCATGGAAAGCCCATGCCTGCTTCTTTCTCCATTATCGCGGGCCCAGGATTGTTTCGGTTTTCCGACATGATTGGAGGGTGTCGATGCAGAAGTTTTGTCGGGTCGGATGGCAATGACCGGGGTGGATGGATCCAGCGATAACAGAAGCAGAGCCTGACTGGCGTCCAGGGCGAAGGCGGCCTGTGACCTTTGGCGGACTTGATTGCCTTCCCGTCCTTCCAGATCGGATCGATCCCTGGCCATGGTCTGTGCCGGCTGCAGAGCCAGTGCCTGTTCGGCTATCATGCAGTGTCCACCGCCTGGGGTCTGCTCGGGAGTCGGCGTCTGCAGGCCCTTGACTTGCTGGACATGGGGAAACTCAGGTTCCCTGTTAACGCTAGGCCGGTCTCGCGCTGAGGAGGGTGGCAGAGGATTCTGATATGCAGAATGCGCGCCGGCACCGGCTGGGCAGTCTCCCCAGGCCAGCAAATTCACTTTGTCGCCAGCCTGCAGGTCTCCTGGATCATCGGCGAGGCGGACGGTCACCGGGGTGGTCCCGGGCGGCTGTGCAGGTCTGTTGCTGATCATGGCCGTGGTCAGCGGTTGCCCTGTGTGAAGGCTGATCATCAGCCGCCGCCCACGTACCTGTCCAAACGAAGAGATCAGGCCGGGCAGCAGTTCCCTGCCATGCAGGATTCGCGTTTCAACCATGCCAGGCTCGATGGCTGATCCGCGTGCAATAGGCCGCGAGGCGACCAGTATGGACAGGCGGCCCTGGGCCTGGACCAGGATCTGCAGGGTGCAGAAGACTGCCAGCCCCAATGCAAGGGCGGCTCCCGCACGTCGCAGCTTAAAAAGCCGCCGTCGGCGGGTCAGGGAACCGGCGGCAGCTGAAGGCTTGTCCTTATTGCTGAATATGGAAAAATCGACCATGCGCCCAGCCTGTCAGGATTTTGGCAGGCATGTGGGTCCGCATGGTCGATGTGGTCGAATGTGCCTCTCGGTCTACTTGCTGCTTGTGGAGCTTGAAGAGGAGGAAGATGAGGCTCCGTCGGTCCGGTAGAAACCATGGCCCTTGAACTCGATGGGCACTGCGGAGAAGACCTTGCGGACCTGCTGCTGCCCGCACTTGGGGCAGATGGTGATGGGCTCGTCGTTGAAAGACTGCTCCTTGGTAAAGTCGTATCCGCAGTTCTTGCAACGATAATGATAGGTGGGCACCGTTCTTTCCCTCCGCTGATGGTCGGTTCGCGCGACGATTGGTTCAACACCCAATATCCTAGTGGTGGCTTCGACCAGAAGAATCGGCACCGGGCCTTTCGTCAGTCTTGTTCATCACCATTATGGTCCGCTCTGGGCCCTCGTGACAGACCTGCGGCTGTGGGCGTGAAACCTTCGGGCGTCAGGACGGCATCCACAGGAAGATCATGGTCCAGATGCGGCAGAGGTTTTTCCACGAATTCGCCGGGCCAGCAGATGCCCACCACCGGAGTCTGTTCTGCTCGCAGGCACAGAGCCCGGTCATACCAGCCCCCGCCCCGACCCAGACGAATGCCGGCATGGTCGATGGCCAGTGCGGGCACCAGGATCAGACCGGCTTGATTCAAGGCCTGTGCTGGCAGGGCCGACATATCGGGTTCGTCCGGCCGCCAGCCGGGAATCCGCTTCATGTCATTCAGATCCCGCTCTGATTGGAGGCGTCCCCAACCTACTTGGGTGCCCGTGCCAAGCATGGGGATAAGCACCTGGTAGCCCCGGCCCAGCAGGAGGTCCAGGCTGGGGTCCATGGCTATCTCCCCGCGAATGGAGGCAAAGGCAGCCACGGTCAGGCTCTGGCGGCCTTGGGAGCGCTCGACCTTGGCAAGCACTTGGTCGGCCAACAGGTCGGCCAGCTTACGGCCTGCGTCCAGGCATTGGGCCCGATTGATGCGCCTTCGGGCTTCCAGCAGCCGGCCGCGCCGATCCTGTTTGTCCATATCGATGCGTTCCTGCTTGTTCATGCACTCAGTTCTACCAGCAGGGGCTCTCCCTAATGGACGTATGCCTGCCTCGGATGCCGTTCGGTGAGAACATGGAATCATGTCGGTTCTGCATACCTTCCGCCAGGTCTGGCAGGGTTCCCGAGCCCGTTCGAACAATGCCCTGGAACTGCCTGATCGTCTGACTCCACCACCAGGCCATGGGGATTTCCTGCTCAGGCCCATCCGCGAGGGTGACCAGGCAGCCTGGAACGCGGTCCGATGGAGGAATCGTGATTGGCTGGCCCCATGGGAATCAGGGGATCCCCGTCATGGACCCGGCATGACCTATGCCCAGTGGATGCAGGAGTTGGAGCATTCCCAGCAGGAGGGCACCTCAGCGGTCTTTCTGATGGAGTTTCATCAGAGCATAGTGGGGCAGATTTCCCTGGGCGCCATCCGCTATGGGTCCATGTGCACGGCGACTGTGGGCTATTGGGTGGACCAGGATTGGATCGGTCACGGATTCGCACCCCTGGCTTTGGCCATGTTGGCGAATTGGGCCTTCAGAGACAGGAGGGGGCCCCATCTGCACCGTCTGGAGGTGGCGATTCTGCCTGAAAACCAGCGCTCCCTACGTGTGGTCCAAAAGCTGGGGATGGAGTCGGAGGGACTGCGCCGCAGCTATATGTATGTAAACGGACAGTGGCGGGATCACCTGACCTTTGCCTGGGTCAGCGACCAATTCGATCCCGATTTGCTGGCTCGTCTATAAGCTTCTGGGGCGGACATGGTCGACACGCTGGGTTTGACTTGCCGCTTGGGGCATACCGTCAACTAACGTAGTACCTATGGTTTATGAATCACTCAGCAGCATTGTGGTTTTGGTGATTGCGGTGATTCTGGTGCTGGGTTGGCTGCCGTTTCGCACCGTCAAAGGCATGAAGCGGGCCTCGGAGCATCGCCAGGACAGGCTTTCCACCTCCCTGCACATGGTGGGTCGGGAAGACGGCATGAGGTTCTGCGACAGGCAGTCGAGGACGGTGAAAGGGTTGGTCATGCAGCAAGGGCAGCAGGATGGCAACCGGCGCAGTCAGGCCCAGCGCATCAAGCAGATCAGACAGTTGCGCCGCGCGGCCATACGTCGTCGTCGCATCCTGGTCCTTGCCCTCTTGGTCGTCACCCTGCTGGTGGCTGGTTGCTCCTTCCTTATGGACTACAGCCCATGGTTTACTCTGATTCCCCTGGCGCTGGTGATAGTGGTATTGGCCGCAGGTGCGCATGCTTCAGCCCAGGCTCGAGCCTGGGAGCGCAATTTAGCCCAGCGGCGTGCCCGGCAGCGTCGTCAGCAGGCGGCCAGTCTGACTAAGAGCAAGACCCCCAGCAAACCTGGGCAGGCCAAGAATGAGGGTCGCGCGGAAACTGCCACGGATGTGCTTGACCAGGGTGAGATTCGCCGAACACTGGCCCAGGCCAAGGCTGATCAGCAGGCAGCCCTCAAAGCCAGGCAGCACAATTCGTCCAAGCCCGCAAAGTCTGCAGTCAGTAGCAGCAAGGCCAAGAGCTCAGCCGGGTCCGCCAAGTTGAGCGAAAAGACTGCTGCACAGACCGGGCATACGTCGAACAAGCCGTCCGCCGCTAAGAAAGCCTCTGAACGGACCCCAGCCAAACAAGCGGCTTCTCGACCGGAGGCTTCGAAACCAGCAACTACCAAATCTTCAAGGGTCCAAAAGGCTGCCTCCAAGCCAGCAGCACCCAAGTCGTCAGTGGACAAGTCAGTTGCCTCTCCGCAGTCGGCATCCGTGCAATCCGCTACCACCCGGTCAGGTAAGTCTGGATCGGTCTCTGTGCCTGCCGGCAAAGAGCACTCAGCTTCGTCGGCTCAGTCCTCCACATCAGGAGAATCATCGTCTTCGGCTAAGGCCCAGGACGATGCCACCAACGAACTCGAACGTATCAACCCATCTCCGGCCTTGGATGCCTTCGGCATGGCTGCAGGCCAGGATCTGATCTCCTTCTCCCTGGGATCAGACCGTGGCGAGGGATCAGGCAAGGACGGCAAGAAGAGCGAAGACGAGGGTCCCCGCAGCCTGGAGATCAAGTCCACCCGACAGGTCTCCGTGGCCCGTCCCCCCCAAAAGAAGAAGGCCGAAGGGCAGCCCGACGACTTTCACAAGCGGGAGATGCAGGCCCAGGTCGAGGCGCCTGATCGCAGCGAGGACTCCCTGTCCATCGGCGTGGAGGCTATATTGGCCCGGCGTCGTCCGGCAGCCAAGTCGTGAGCGACCAATCGACGACCCTTCTTTCACCACCAGCGTTAGCACTCAAGTTGGCAGAGTGCTAATTTCGCGCTACTATGACTTGTAGCGCAAAGGAATGCGTGGTGAGTGTTCGTCAGCCTCTCATCGACGTTCCGGCGTGGGTTCATTGGCTGTTCTCACAAGATGTAGGAGGTCCACAGTGTCGATTTCACTCACACCGTTGGAAGACAAGATCGTCATCAAGCAGGCTGAGGCGGAGACCAAGACCGCTTCCGGGCTGGTCATCCCCGATACCGCCAAGGAGAAGCCCCAGCAGGGCGAGGTGCTGGCGGCAGGACCCGGCCGTCGTGACGACAAGGGCGAGCGCATCCCCATGGATGTCAAGGTTGGCGACAAGGTTCTGTACTCCAAGTACGGCGGCACCGAGGTCAACTACGGCGGCGAGGACTACCTGATTGTGTCCGCACGCGACGTTCTGGCCATCCTCAAGTAACGAGGCGGTGATAGTGGCCCCTGGTCCCGCAGAAGGACCAGGGGCCATTTGCGTCTCGTCAGTACCGTGCAGCGGAACAAACGCCGCAGGGACATATGGCGGCCACTAGCATGGTGTCCATGTACTATCGTCATCGCGCCAGCATTGATTCCCTCCCCGGATACCGCCAGGGCAGCCCGGCACCATCTGTTCCCGGGTTGACCAGTTACAAGATCTCCAGCAACGAGAACCCATACCCGCCCTTGCCAGGCGTGCTTCAGACCGTCTCCCAGCAAGCCCTGGGCCATTTGAACCGCTATCCCGACATGCGTGGCACCCTTCTGGTAGAGCGGCTGGCCCAGATGCACGGCGTCGATCCCGCATGCATCCAGCTGGGGTGTGGATCCACCGAGGTCATCACCCAGCTGGTTGACCTGGTGGCCGGTCATGGCGACCAGGTGGTCTATCCCTGGCGCAGTTTCGAGGCCTATCCCATCATCGTCACCATGGCTGGCGCCACCGGAGTGCCCGTGCCCCTGGATAAGCAGGGGCGGCATGACATCGATGCCATGATCGCCGCGGTCAACGACCACACCAGACTGGTCATTGTCAACAATCCCAATAATCCAACTGCGACCAACGTCGACCGCGGCCAGGCCGAACAGCTGTTGCAGGCCCTGCCCGCCGATCTGCCGGTGCTCTTTGATGAGGCTTACATACAGTTCAACGACGACCCTGATCGAGCCGACGGATTGTCGCTCATGCGCGAGCACCCCAATGTGATAGTGGCCCGGACCTTCTCGAAGGCCTACGGACTGGCCGGTCTACGGATCGGATACGCCGTGGCTGCCGAGCCGATCATTGCCGGAATGAACAAGGTGGCCCTGCCTTTCGGCGTCACCGATGTGGCCCAGACGGCGGCGATGGCCAGCCTGGACGCACAGGATCGCCTAGCCGAACGGGTCCAGGCACTCAGGCAGGAACGGGCCAGAATCCTGGCTGGTTTGAAGGAGCAGGGGTGGAATATCCCCGAACCTCGGGCCAACTACTACTGGCTGCCTCTGGGCCAGGCCGCCGCACAGGCTGATCAGCGTTTCCGCGACGCCGGTCTGTCTGTCAGAACCTTCCCTGGCGAGGGCATCCGCATCACTGTGGGGGAGCGGGAGGCCAACGACCGGGTCCTGGAGGTTTGCGCGGACCTGCGCCGACAGGGTTTGCCGCAGGACCAGATCTCTGACTAACGGTCGCAATGGCGCGAACGTAAATGTAAATGCTTGCCGTCTTCGCGCTTGTATGGAATGTCACAGCGGGGGCGGTTTTGCCGTTGTGAACTTGTGTCGTCTTGGATAAACCTATATATTGTGGTTGGCTGGCCAAGTCTATCCAATATATAGTGTTTACCAAGGAGCAGCAGTCACTATGTCTTCAGCAGATGTGGATCGGCACGATCCTCCCGATGGCGCCTTCAGGCTGGTGTATTTCTCCAGCGTCTCCAACAACACCCACCGCTTTGTTCAGCGGCTGGACGTAAAGGAGCCCATCCGCATCCCCCTGTATGAACGACGCCAGCCCATGCCCGTTATGGATGCGCCCTACCTTCTGCTGGTGCCCACCTATGGCGGTGGGTCAGCCAAGGGAGCCGTGCCCAAGCAGGTCATCCACTTCCTGAACAATCCGGTCAACCGCAGGCTGATTCGCGGGGTCGTCACCTCGGGCAACCGAAACTTCGGCAGCGCCTATTGTGCGGCCGGCCCGCTGATAGCCCGCCGGTGCGGTGTCCCTGAGCTCTATCGCTTCGAGCTGCTGGGCACCTCGGAGGATGTTCAAGCGGTCAGGGCCATTCTGGCCGGTATGGGAGTGCAGCTCCAGCAGCAGTCGACTGATTCACGAAAGGCGGTTTTGTCATGAGCCAGCAGGAAAACACGCAAGAAAGCACCAAGTCAGAGGCCAGCGTCTATGCCGACGACGAGATGATGCGCCAATCCATCACCCCGCCCCAATACCGTGTCACCCCTGAGGCCAGGATTCGCCCGGTCAACTGGAACAAGATCACCGACGAGAAGGATCTGGAGGTCTGGAACCGCCTGGTCTCCAACTTCTGGTTGCCCGAGAAGGTGCCGCTGTCCAACGACATCCCATCCTGGAACACGCTGACCGATCACGAGCGCCAGACCACGGTCCGCGTCTTCACCGGACTGACCATGCTGGACACCACCCAGGCCACCATCGGCGAGCTGGTACAGATCGATCACGCCCGCACCGAGCAGGAGCAGGCCATCTACACCAACATCGCCTTCATGCAGTCGGTCCATGCCCGCTCCTACTCCTCGGTCTTCTCCACCCTCTGCTCCAGCGAGGAGATCGACAAGGCCTACCGCTGGGCTGTGGCCAACGACGTCCTCCAGGAGCGCGTCCACACAGTCCTGCACGAGTATGTCAGCGAGGATCCCCTGAAGCGCAAGGTGGCCTCCACCATGCTCTCCTCCCTCATGCTTTATGCGGGCTTCTACCTGCCCCTCTATTTCTCCAGCCATGCCAAGCTGATGAACACGGCTGACATGATTCGGCTGATCCTGCGCGACAAGGCCATCCACGGCTACTACTCGGGCTACAAGTATCAGCGGGGTCTTGAGGAGAGGACCCAGGCCGACCAGGCCATGCTGGAGAAGTTCACCAACGATCTGCTGGACAAGCTCTATGATCTGGAGATGGTTTACTCCGGGCAGATCTATGAGGGCTTCCCCTTCGTCGAGGATGTCTTCGCCTTCGTTCGCTACAATGCCAACAAGGCGCTGATGAACCTGGGCTACCCGGCCCGGTTCGCAGCCGACCAGACCGATGTCAGTTCGGAGATCCTGGCGGCCCTGTCGCCCTCGGCCAACGAGAACCATGATTTCTTCTCGGGTTCGGGCTCCTCCTACGTTATGGGGCACTCCGAGTCCACGGACGACGACGACTGGGACTTCTAGTCCAGTTGGAACCGGTGTGATATTGGGCACAGAAAACCCTATATATGCTCACCGTTTTCGATATCGATAGCACATATAGTAGTTCAGGCTCGCGCTGGGCGGGTTCTGATCGGTCCGTTCTCAGGGCGGACATCACCGTCAAGACAGGCTCTGGATGGCCTGATCAGGAGGAAGCATGGAGCAACAGCAGACCGCCGGAACTGATTCGGAGCTCAGCGCTCCCGAGTTCGCCGCCCAGGGTCAGCGCCTGGGGGCCGTGGTCTACTTCTCGTCGGCCTCGCGCAACACCGCCCGGTTCATCGCCAACTGCCATTTGGATGACGAGGGGATTGACGTCTTCCGCATCCCTCTGAGGCCCAAGGACCCGCCGCTCAACATTCGGCAGCCCTACATCCTGATCGTCCCCACCTATGGGGGAGGATCAGCCAAGAAGGCGGTCATGCCCCAGATCAAGCGCTTCCTGAATGATCCGGCCAACCGGGCCGGTATCCGCGGGGTCATCGCCTCGGGCAACACCAACTTCGGGGAGGCCTTCTGCATGGCGGGGGATATCATCTCCCGCAAGTGCAATGTGCCCTTCCTCTACTATTTCGAGCTCATGGGCACCAAGGAGGACCAGGAGAAGGTCCGCCGCGGGGTCGTGGATTTCTTCCGCAACCACCCCGAGTCCTGAGCAAATTTTCTTACACGTATCATCATTGCCACATTCATGAAAGGACACCCGATGGGAGCAAACGAGGACACGTCCCTGGCCCTGGACAGGACCGCATCCGAGGATGAGGAGACCTTCGATCCGGCTCACGACTACCATGCCCTGAACGCCATGCTGAACCTGTATGACAAGGACGGCAGGATCCAGTTCGACAAGGACCATGAGGCCGAGCGCCAGTACATGGACCGGCACGTGGGTCCCAACACCATGACCTTCCCCTCCACGGCCGAGAGGATCGCCTACCTTCTGGACCACGAGTACTATGACCGGAAGGTCTTCGAGAGCTACACCCCGGAGTTTCTGGACAGGATCTACAAGCATGCGGCCGAGAGCGGCTTCGAGTTCGAGACCTTCCTGGGCGCCTTCAAGTTCTACACTTCCTACGCGCTGAAGACCTTCGACGGCAAGCGCTACCTGGAGGACTTCCCCCAGCGCTGCGTGGCCGTGGCCCTGGAGCTGGCCGACGGGGACGAGCAGGCCGCCATGAAGTACACGGATGAGATCATCTCCGGACGCTTCCAGCCCGCCACCCCAACCTTCCTGAATCTGGGCAAGGCCCAGCGCGGCGAGCCGGTCTCCTGCTTCCTGGTGCGTATCGAGGACAACATGGAGTCCATCTCCCGTGGCGTCAACGCCGCCCTGCAGCTGTCCAAGAGGGGCGGCGGCGTGGCCCTGCTGCTCAGCAACCTGCGTGAGATGGGTGCACCCATCAAGCACATCGAGAACCAGTCCAGCGGCGTGGTCCCGGTCATGAAGCTCCTGGAGGATTCCTTCTCCTACGCCAACCAGCTGGGTGCCCGCCAGGGTGCCGGCGCCGTCTACCTGTCGGCCCACCACCCCGACATCATGCGCTTCCTGGACACCAAGCGGGAGAATGCGGACGAGAAGATCCGCATCAAGTCCCTGGCCCTGGGCGTGGTCATCCCCGACATCACCTTCGAGCTGGCCAAGCGCAAGGAGCCCATGGCCCTCTTCTCGCCCTACGACGTGGAGCGGGTCTACGGCAAGCCCTTCGCCGACATCTCCATCACCGAGCACTACGAGGAGATGGTCAAGGACAAGCGGATCCACAAGAAGTACATTGACGCCCGCGACTTCTTCATGACCCTGGCCGAGATCCAGTTCGAGTCCGGCTACCCCTACATCCTCTTCGAGGACACGGTCAACAAGGCCAACCCCATCGACGGCCGGATCACCATGTCCAACCTCTGCTCGGAGATTCTGCAGGTCCAGGAGCCCAGCACCTACTCCGAGAACCTGGACTATGAGCATATCGGCCGTGACATCTCATGCAACCTGGGGTCCCTCAACATCGCCAAGGCCATGGACGGCGGCCTGGCCGACACGGTCGAAACCTCGGTGCGGGCACTGACCTCCGTCTCCGACCACACCAACATCGAGGCCGTCCCCTCCATCAAGCGGGGTAACGACGAGGGCCATGCCATCGGTCTGGGTCAGATGAACCTCCATGGCTTCCTGGCCCGCGAGGGCATCCACTACGGGTCCGAGGAGGGGCTGGACTTCACGGACATGTACTTCATGACCGTGGCCTACCACGCCTACAGGGCCTCCCATGCCCTGGCCGTGGAGCGGGGGAAGGCCTTCGCCTCCTTCGCCAAGTCCGATTACGCCAAGCCGGCAGGCCAAGGGAACTACTTCGATAAGTACACCGAGGGCAGCCGTTCCCTGGAGCCCAGGACCCAGCGGATCAAGGACCTCTTCGACCAGTACCAGGTCCACATTCCCACGGTTGAGGACTGGAAGGAGCTTCAGGCGGCCATCCTCAAGGACGGTATCTACAACCAGAACCTCCAGGCTGTTCCGCCGACCGGATCCATCTCCTACATCAACCACTCCACCAGCTCCATCCACCCGATCGCATCCAAGATCGAGATCCGCAAGGAGGGCAAGATCGGGCGCGTCTACTACCCGGCTCCCTACATGACCAACGACAACCTGGACTACTTCGAGGATGCCTACGAGATCGGCTGGAAGAAGATCGTGGACACCTACGCCGAGGCCACCCAGCATGTGGATCAGGGGCTCTCGCTGACCCTCTTCTTCCCCGACACGGCTACCACCCGCGATCTGAATAAGGCTCAGATTTACGCCTGGCGCAAGGGGATCAAGACCCTCTACTACATCAGGATCCGCCAGCAGGCGTTGGAGGGCACCGAGGTCGAGGGCTGCGTCAGCTGCATGCTGTAAGGCACCTGTCCTTAAGATGTATGCAATCACTGGTCGGTGCCGTCTTCAAGGGCGGCACCGACCCTTTGGTATCTACATCCACAGGTCGGTCCGTCCATGCGGTAGACTGACGGTCCTGTCATGATTCGCGTCGCACTGTCGAACACCTATCCAACAAGGAGCAATCAACCATGGTCCCACCCATTTCCATTCCCCGGCAGCCGCTGAAGCTGATCGACCGGGTCTCTGCCATCAACTGGAACCGTCTGGAGGACGAGAAGGACCTGGAGGTCTGGGATCGTCTGACCGGCAACTTTTGGCTGCCCGAGAAGGTCCCTGTCAGCAATGATCTGCCCTCTTGGCAGGCCATGAGCGAGGAGGAGCACACCCTGACCATGCGGGTCTTCACCGGGCTGACCCTTCTGGACACCATCCAGGGGACCGTGGGCGCCGTCAGCCTGATCCCGGATGCGCTGACCCCCCATGAGGAGGCGGTCTACACCAACATCGCCTTCATGGAGTCGGTCCACGCCAAGTCCTACTCCTCCATCTTCTCCACCCTGGCCTCCACGCCTCAGATCGACGCCGCCTTTGAGTGGAGCGAACACAACGAGTTCCTCCAGCGCAAGGCACAGATCGTCCTGGACTACTACGAGGGCGACAACCCCCTGAAGCGCAAGGTGGCCTCCACCCTGCTTGAGTCCTTCCTCTTCTACTCGGGCTTCTACCTGCCCATGTACTTCTCCAGCCATGCCAAGCTGACCAACACGGCCGACCTGATCCGTCTGATCATCCGGGACGAGGCCGTGCACGGATACTACATCGGTTACAAGTACCAAAAGGGGCTGGCCAAGGTTTCCGACTCCGAGCGCCAGGCCATGAGCGATTACACCTATGAGCTCCTGGGAGACCTGTACGACAACGAGGTGGAATACACCGAGAGCCTGTACTCCGGGGTGGGCCTGGTGGAGGATGTCACCAAGTTCCTGCGCTACAACGGCAACAAGGCGCTGATGAACCTGGGCTATCCGGCCCTCTTCCCCTCGGACACCACCGATGTGAATCCGGCCATCATCGCTTCGCTGAGCCCCAACGCCGACGAGAACCACGACTTCTTCTCCGGCTCGGGCTCCTCCTACGTCATGGGGAAGGCCGTGGAAACGGACGACGACGACTGGGATTTCTGACCTGTCCGGTCCCGCTCTGACGCGGAAGACACGACGTTGGAGCGGGACTTGCGGAAAACGGAAAAACATGTCATTATAGGCAAGTTGCCGTACGGAGCTCCGGTTCTAGTGCGGCATGGCGGATTTCCCAAGCGGTCAAAGGGAGCTGACTGTAAATCAGCCGCGTAATGCTTCAGAGGTTCGAATCCTCTATCCGCCACGCCTCGGTAGCTCAGTGGCAGAGCACTTCCTTGGTAAGGAAGAGGTCGTGAGTCCGATTCTCACCCGAGGCTCTCTGGCGGGGTAGCTCAGCTGGCTAGAGCGTACGACTCATAATCGTAAGGTCAAGAGTTCGAGTCTCTTCCTCGCTACTGTGGCCGACATACGTCGGTCGTGCAACGACTATAGAGGTGAACCATGGCAAAAGCCGCAGATATCCGTCCTGGCATTACGCTGGCGTGCACCGTGTGCAAGGAGCGTAATTACATTACGACCAAGAACCGTCGTAACACTCCTGACCGTCTGGAGCTCAAGAAGTTCTGCCCCCGTTGCGGCAAGCATACTCTGCATCGGGAGACCCGCTGAGTTTCCCGTCTTTTGGCTTCATCGGAACCCGACCATTTGGCCGGGTTCTTTTTTATGCAAGGGTGCTTCCTCATGCAAATCTGTCTATATGCCTGCCCTGCATTATGGGTTTTGCGATATAGGAGGCTCGGTCTTCATAGAGTGTCCCGGTAGGCGGCCGCAAAGGCATGATCCAGGTCGGCGATCAGGTCGCCCGGGTTCTCCAGGCCCACGGAGATTCGAATCAGATCGTCGCCCACGCCTGCGCTGAGGCGGTAGGGGCCTGGAACCTCCCTGTGGGTGATCCTGGCCGGGTCCACAATCAGGGTGCGGCAGTCGCCGATGTTGGGCATGTAGCTCATGAGACGCACCGAGTCCACGATGCGCTTGACCTGCTCATAGCCTCCCTGGACCTTGAAGGAGAGGATGGTGCCGACACCCTTGGGCAGCAGGGTCGAGGCCAGGCGGTCCTGCTGGTCCGCATCGCCCTGGTGCCGGCCCTCGGGAATACCCGAATAGTTGACCTGCTCTACCTGGGGGATGGTCAGCAGATGGCGGGCCAGGACTTCCGCCGTCTTCACCTCGGCGGCGACTCGCTGTGCCAGGGTCTCAAGGCCGGTCAGCTGTAGGTAGGCGGTGAAGGGGCTCATGACCGCCCCGAAGGTATGCAGGTACTTGGTATGGACCCTGTGGAGGAAGGCCATCTTGCCGAAGGCATCCAGAAAGCTGACCATGGACCCGTGCCGCTCGTCGCTGATGATCAGTTCGGGCTGGCTCATCTGCGGGAAGCGGCCGTTGCCCCAGTCGAACCGTCCTGCATCCACGATGACCCCGCCCAGGGCGTTGCCGTGGCCGCTGATTCCCTTGGTGGTCGAGTGGACGACGATGTCGGCACCGAAGTCGATTGGGTTGAGCAGATATGGCGTGGGCACCGTATTGTCTATGATCAGGGCCAGCCCATGCCGGTGGGCCAGGTCGGCCAGACCGGGGATGTCGGCGATGGCTGTGGACGGATTGGCCACGGACTCGGCGAAGATGGCCCTGGTGTTGTCCTGGATCAGGGATTCCACTGCATCAAGGTCGTTGATGTCGTCCACGAAATCCGTCTCAATACCGAAGTTGGGGAAGAAGGTCTTCATGGCATCCACGGAGGTCCCATAGAGGTCGACCGGGGAGATCAGCCTCCCACCGCCTTCGGCTGCACACATGAGGGCTGATGACACGGCGGCCATCCCTGAGGCCATGGCTACGGCCCCCTTGCCCCCCTCCAAGCTGGCCAGGCGGTCCTCCAGGACCTTGACCGTTGGGTTTGCCAGGCGTGAGTAAGAGAATCCTTGAATTTCACCGGCGGCCAGGGCATCCCCCCGGTCGGCAGTGACCATGTCAAAGGCGGCCGACTGATAGATGGGGACGCTGGCCGCGCCTCCGACAAGGTTTTGACAGTCATAGCCGTCATGGACGGCTTTTGTTGCGAATCCTTTGCTCATGACGGCCCGCTCCTCTGAATGTGGCCTAGACGCTGGCGTGCTTCAGGGATTATCAAACCCGTTTTCGGATGCTGAGACAACAGCGCCTCTATAGGCGTTCCTTATAAGAGGTTATTCAGCCTCTGCCGTCCTTGTCGGTAGCATCGGCTGACCGCGGATAAATCAAGGGCACCTACCCATGTGCGGCTCTATATTTTGCTTTTGTCTGCCGTGTGCAGGCTAAGGGCACATGGCGTACCTGCCGTAATTCACTGTATCGAGCCAGTGGGTCGAGAAGGCAGATCAGGACAGCAGATCAGATGGCTGGTAGGCAAGAAGGGTCTATATCAACTCTGTCACCTGCGATGATACAGTGAAATACATGTCAGAAGCAGTCACCGCCAACATCTCAACTCCGACATTTGCCGATATCACCACCATAGGTGTGGGCGGGAGCATGGCCGCCTTCGTTCAGCCCCGAAGCCGTGTGGATATGATCGAGGCTGTGGAGGGCGCGGATTCCAAGGGGCTGCCTCTCTGCCTGATCGGTGGGGGGTCCAACCTGCTTGCCTCTGACCAGGATTTCCCGGGCGTGGTTGTGCGTGATACCCGCCAGGACATCAGCGTGCCTGACGAGGTGGCTCCGCCTGAGGGTGGCCTTCCTGTCGTTCACATCAATGCCACGGCTGGGACCAACTGGGATGACCTCGTCTCCTACTGCGTGCGCATGCACCTGATCGGGGTGGAGGGTCTATCCGGCATCCCAGGTACTGTCGGGGCTTCGGTAGTCCAGAACATCGGCGCCTACGGCCAGGAGGTCGGACGCCTGGTCGACTCGGTTGAGGTCTGGGATCGCCAGGACAAAGTCACCGCTTATTTGCACGCCTCGGATTTGGATTTCGGATACAGGACCTCCCTGCTCAAGCAGACCATGTACCAGGCGCCGGCTGTGCCCGACGCACGGTTCTTCCCAACGCCGCGCTACGTGGTGCTTTCGGTTACCTTGGTCCTGCGACACGGATCAGAAGCTCGGGTGGGTTCGGTCCAGCTGGCCAAGGCACTGGGCGTGGAGCCAGGAGCAACGCTTCCCCTTGAGCGGATTCGACAGGCGGTTCTGACCGTCAGAGCAGGCAAGGGGATGTTGGAGGATCCCTACCGGTACCTGACCGATTGGATGGAATCATGCCGTCGAACCTCCGACCTGGAAGTGGCTCTGGAGTCGGTCCAGGATGACCTTCACGGCCCCAGGGGCGAGCGGGTGTTGCTTGACCGCCACAGCTGCGGGAGTTTCTTCACCAATCCGATCATCACTCGTGAGGTCGCTGATGCCCTGCCGGCGGATGCCCCTCGTTACCCTGTCGAGGGTTCGGCATTGGTCAAGACCTCTGCAGCTTGGCTGATTGATCATTCAGGTTTCCACAAGGGATTCGCCTTGGAGCAGGGGTCGGCTGCCGCCCTGTCCGACGTGCACACGCTGGCCTTGACCAACCGGGGAGGCGCCGGCTCAGACGACATGGTGGCCCTGGCCCGTGCCATACAGAAAGGCGTCGATTCCACCTTCGGCATCCGCCTGATTCCCGAGCCCGTTACTCCGGGCATCGACTTGGCCTGGTAGCCCCATCTTCAGGATCCTCTTCTTCCGACCCTCAGATCGATCCGAAGATCTGAGGGTCTGTTTTTGACAGATGCCCATCAGCAATGCCAGGACAAGCAACAGCCGGCAACATATTCCTCTGCCATTCCCCTATCGCATAGCTTGAAAACTGCAATGATCGAATCGGACTTTCACCCGCTTTGTCGCTGGTTGAGACAGGCCTGTCGGATCCATCAGCCCTGGTTATGGAAGGAAAGCTATGCGGTTTCCCAGGACATGGCGGTCAGCGGGCGCCAGGCAAAAGGACGGAGAGGAGGCACTGTGGAAAGACTGCAGGAAGCAGTGGCCATGCATCTGGGATTGACCAGTTCAAAGGCAGCTCGACGGCCCATCAGGATCATACAGTTCGGTGAGGGAAATTTCCTCAGAGGATTTGTTGAGTGGATAGTGCAGCAGCTCAACAACAAGGGCGTGTTTGGGGGAAACATAGCAGTGGTCCAGCCCCGTGCAAATGGCAGAGTCCAAGCCTTGGAGGACCAGGAAGGGCTCTATACAGTCGTTTTGGAAGGTCTCAAGGATGGACAGCCGGTCCGCAGCCATGAGTTGATTGACTCCATCGGCAAGACAGTCAACCCCTACCAGGACTGGGAGGGGTTTCTGGCTCTTGCCGATGATCCCGACACGCAGATCATCATCTCCAATACCACCGAAGCAGGCATTGCCATCAACGATGGGGATAAGGTCACGGATCAGCCACCAGCGGGATATCCGGCGAAGTTGGCTGATCTGCTCAAGCGGAGGTTCGACAGGTCCATGCCAGGCTACCTGATTATGCCCTGTGAGCTCATCGCTGACAACGGTCCGGCCTTGCATCGGGCTCTGATAAATGTCGCTGAACGGTTCGGATGGGGTAAGGACTTCATCGAATGGCTCGATCGGGAGAACACTTTCGTATCCACGCTCGTGGATCGGATAGTCCCCGGCTACCCGCGCGAAGATGCCCAGGAGCTTTGGGAGATGCTGGGCTACGAGGACCAGAACATGGTCAAGGCCGAACCCTTTCTGCTCTGGGTCGTAGCCGGAGACCAGACCGCCCAGCGCAAGGTTCAAGAGCTGCTTCCCGCGCGGAAGGCAGGAATCAACCTGGTGACCTGCGATGCTGTACAGCCCTACAGTGAGCGCAAGGTTTATCTGCTCAACGGCCCTCATACCACCATGGCCCAGGTGGCTCGGCTGGCCGGATTCAGGACTGTAGGACAGGTCATGGGCGATAAGACCATGCGCTCTTTCATCACCCGCGAGATGGAGGAAGAGATCATTCCCGTCCAGACCCTGCCCAAGGAGGAGCTGGAGAACTTCGCTGCTGCGGTTCGCGAGCGGTTCGACAACCCCTTTATCCAGCATTCCTTGGATTCCATAGGGCTGAACTCGGTCTCCAAATTCGGCTCCCGCCTCCTCCCGCTGGTTACGGCCAACGTAGAGCAGGGATGTGGGCTTCCGGAGCGGATCGTCCTGGCGCTGTCCTGCCTCTTGTGGATTTATGGCGGCAAGGCCGGTGATGCTGTAAAGATTCGGGATGATCCCAAGGTCGTCGATGCCTTTCGCGTGGCTGCCGGTCAGGATGATTTTGTCGATCGGATTCTTGCTGATGCTGCCATTTGGGGCCGTGACCTGACCAGGATTGCAGGGCTGGCTGAGGCTGTCCAGAAGAACCTTGGCGATTTGGCCGACCGAGGCGTCCAGCCCCTGATTGACCGATTGGCATGAGCCAACAGAGCAAATGAAGGGCCAGTTGCTTCAAGGCAATTTGATTCTCGCGTTTACAATATGTCGGCTTTCCAAGGTTGAAAGAAACTTCCCACAGGGCGTGGTCCCGGCGGGAACATCGAATAAGTGTCTGATGCCAGGTCGGGTTTGCGATTGACCCGGACCGGCATCAGGCACTTCCTTATTGTTTGGGATTCCTTCTGCTTCGCCCTCAGGCTAGGTTTGTCTTGAGGAATGAGACAGGCAATGAGCTACGAAATTGGCGGCAATGAGAAATAAAGGCTCCCTTGCCAAAGAGCATGACAAGGGGACCATACTTGATTTTGCTTCATCAACGGTTGTAGCGGTAAGCGTCCCAGACTCCAAGCAGATACTGGATGCCCATGGCGCGGTCATAGAGGCCGTAGCCTGGCCGTGGTCTGCCGGCTTCCGTGTTCTCGCTCCATAAATGCCGTCCGTGGTCGGGGCGGATGTAGCCCTGGTAATCGGCCTCGGCGTAGGCCTTCATGATGCCGACGGTGTCCACGTTGCCCTCGCTTGCGCGGTGACCTACCTCGTAGAATGAGCCCTGCTCGTCGGTGAAACGGATGTTGCGCACGTGGCTGAAGTAGATCCTGTCCATGAAGGTATTGACTGCATCCACGGCGTCGTTGCCCCGTCTGGATGAGAAGGATCCCAGACACAGGCACAGTCCGTTGCAGGGGCTGGGATTCAGATCAAGCGCTCGTTGGATCCCCTCCTTGCTGGAGACCACGCGCGGCCAACCGAACAGGTCGAAGGCAGGGTCGTCGGGGTGGACGGCCAGCTTGACCCCGTAGCGCTCGCAGGTGGGGATCACGGCATCCAGGAAGTACTTGTAGTTGGCGTACATCTGCTCGTGGTCCATTCCCTGATAGGCCTCCATCAGTTCAGGCAGATGGGCAAGCCGTTCGGGTTCCCAGCCGGGCACAGTCAGGGACCCGGCCCCCTTCAGGGTTTCGTCGATGATGCCCTGTGGGCTGAGCCGGTCCACCTGGTGCTGGTTGTAGTAGAGGGCGGTGGACCCGTCTGGGCAGGGGTGGAACATCTCCGTGCGCAGCCAGTCGAAGACCGGCATGAAATTGTAGGTGACGACTTTGACCCCGGCCTTGCCCAGGTTGGCTACGGTCTCCATGTAGGCGTCAATGGCCTGGTCACGGCTGATCCCGAGGACCGTCGAACCGGTCTTGATGGATTCGTGGACGTTGACAGACTCAACCACATCGGCGTTGAAGGTCTTGGTTACGCCTGCCGCCCGATCCCTGGCAGACAGCTCGGTGATTGTCGCCATGGCCTCTTCGATTTCATCCGGCTGCCAAACCTCGCCGGCCTGTTTATGATGTAGGGACCAGACAATGGTCTCCACCCCCGGAATCTGACGAATATCATCCAGGCTGATGGTGTCGTTGCCCTGGCCGTACCAGCGGAATCCCATGTGCATAATGCTCTCTCCTTATATTCGATATTCGAATCGGGCGGACCCGGTTGTTGCCTGCCTTGTCGAGTCGGTAGATACCGATGTCACCAGGCGCTTGCAGCCTTGTGAAGGGTGCTCGCTACAGCCCCATTGCCCTGGCACATGGCGGTCAGGAAGGTCTCGATTTTGTCGGCCAGCGGGGTGGCGTTCAGATCGGTTCCGAAGATGGAGGTATCGGCCAGGATGGACTTGATCGTCGTCGCCACAGTCTCCTTCCTGGCTGACCCATTGAGTGGGATGTCGACCAGAATCCTTTGAAGTTCCTCCAGGCGCGGGTCCGGGCTCAGCTCGACCGGCCGCCCGGCATCGTCGGTTCCATTGCCGTCCGAACCGATCAGCAGCCGCAGCCAGGCGGCGATGATCAGCGGGATGGCTTCCAGATCGGCTGTGTCAAGGTCCTTGGCTCGGATGTACTTGCTGATGGTGATTCCGTATCTGACCGGAATCTTCTGGGAGGTGTCGGCGCAGATGCGTGCCGGTGTATCGGGCAGGCCGGGATTGGGAACCCTGATCTCGATGACTTGGCGGAGGAACTCCTTGGGGGAGAAGATGCCCGGGTCCTCGACCACAGGCAGTCCTTCCACATACCCCAGGCGGGTGACCAAGGCCTTGAGGTCCGGGTCGGCGATGGTTTTCGACATGGTCGGATACCCTAGGAGCATCCCGAAGACGGCCAGGGCCGTGTGCAGGGGGTTCAGGCAGGTGGTGACCTTCATCTGGTCGGCGGCGTTGACCGTATCCTGGTCGGCCATGTAGACCCCTGCCTTCTCCAGAGGCGGGCGGCCTGCAGGGAAGTCGTCCTCAACCACCCAATACCAGGTCTCCTCGGTGTTGGCATAGGGGGCCATGACGGTTCCGACCCTGGTACGGAAGGGTTCCGCATCGGCGATGCCCAGAGCCTTGAATCGGCGACCCACTTCCGCGTCTGGGTTGGGCGTGATTCTGTCGATCATGGTCAATGGGAAGGTGATCTTGTTCTTGTCCTTGAGGTAGTCGCCGAAGCCTTTTTCGGCCAGGCCCCTTCCTATCCACTCGTCGGCCATCCGCCTGACGACCTGACCGAACCGCTCCCCGTTTCGTGAGAAGTTGTCGGTGCTGACCAGGGCCAGGGGAAGGGCACCGGCCCGGTAGCGCTCCAGCAGGAGGGCCGTGATGACTGCGATGGCGCTCTTGGCCTTGTCGGGTCCGCCCTCGAATTCCGGAGCGATCCATGGCAGCGGCCGGCCTTGGGAGTCGACCAGGGCGTAGCCTTTCTCGGTGATGGTTGTGGTGACCATCTGCAGGCTGGGATTGCGGAAGACCAGCCTCAGATCACGCAGGGGCTTCGGGTCTTCGCCTAGCGGATAGGTGCCCGCAACTGAGGCGATCAACGAGGTTTTCATGGATCCGTCCGCTTTCAGGATGACCTGAAGATAGCGGTCGTCGAAGGGGGTGTAGGCCTGGTCGATGATGGCCGGGTCGAAGGATTCGACCACCGATATGCCTCGATCGGTGGCGCCTGAATCCAGAAGTTTTTGGGCAATGGGGGCGTGAACTGCCCTGAAGAGGTTGCCTGCGCCGAAGTGGACCCAGGTAGGCGAGCGCTTGGTGGCTTGGCGCATGGCCTCGATGTCGTAGGTTGGCAGGGTGACACCGGCCTTCTGCCAGGCAGCAGTCTGATTATGCATATCGTCGCTCAGGTGAAGCATCAGTGTCTTCCTTTATCAAAAGAGCCATTCCGCGGAGACCAGGCGTACGCACTTGCCCCACTTGTTTTCGAACCTACTCAGGTGGGAGCTTGCCTGCCTTCGGAGTTGCCGTTTGTTTCTCACCAGACTGCTGTCGGCTGCTATGGACATTGTGGAATTACTTATACTTGGACGCTAAGAGGTACTTGGCTTTGTTGGCGTATGCTCCATGCGCTATGGGGCTGCAGAGGGAAGGCTGATACGGCTAGATGAAGACCGAAGCAGATTCGGGCGGCGATTCCTCCAAGGGCAACCGCCGCATCACCATATATGATGTGGCCCGCCAGGCCGGCGTCTCGCCTTCAACGGTCTCGCGCACCTTTTCACGCCCGGATCGGGTCAGCATTTCGACCGCTCGGATGGTTCAGAAGGTCGCTGATTCGCTGGGCTATCACAGCGACATGGTCGACAGCAGGTCAGACTCCCAAGGCAGGGGACTGGTGGCGGTCATTGTGCCCGACCTGGGTAATCAGTTTTTCACCGGGGTCATCCGCAATATCCAGGACGAATGCGAGCGTTTCCTTTTCGAAACCCTGATTCTTGATACCCGGGAGTCCATTACCCGGGAACGCAGGATCGTCGATGCGGTCGCCCCCGTGGTCTCGGGGATCATTCTGGTCTCCCCCAGGATGCCCGATGCCATGATCCGCAAGTGCGCCCAGCTGCGTCCTCTTGTCAGCGTCAACCGTGATGTTCGGGGCGTCTCCAGCATCAGCATCGACTCGTCCAAGGGGGCATGCCAGGCGGTCGACTACCTGCACTCATTGGGCTACCGGAGTCTTACTTATTTGGACGGGCCGGCGGCCTCCTGGTCAAGTGGCATACGGTGGCGGCACATCCTCGATGAGTGCGACGCCAAGGGGATGAGCGTCAAGCGCTCGCTGCCTTGCGCTCCCACCTTTTACGGGGGCTATTCCTTTGCAGAGAAATATCTGGCAAATCCTACGGGAGCGGTCATTGCCCACAACGATCTGATGGCGATCGGTCTGATCGTGGCCTTACGACGGCTTGGTTGCCAGTGCCCTCGTGATGTCTCGGTCATCGGGTTCGACAACGACATCATGTCCATGGTGAGCAGTCCGCCTCTGACAACCATTCATATGTCCCTTTCGGCCCTTGGACGTGGGGCTGCCGATCTCCTTATGCAGCGTCTTTCCGGAGCCTCCCTGTCTGTAGCCCCGACGGTTCCGGCCCGTCTGGTCATCAGGCAGAGCACGGGCAAGGCTGCGTCAGGTTCCTGATCAGGAAGGTTTCCGACAAGTCATGGCAACATCATGCCGAGCCTTTTCGGGTGCACATAGGCTGATCAAGAGCATGTGCGAGTTCCGATTGTCTGACTGCCTTACCTGTCCGTTGGTCTGTACAGGAGGATTTGGGCATCGCGGAAATTCGGATGCCGGACTTGCTGTTTTCGACTAAGGAGTTTGTAGTGGCTTTCCTGGATGACGATTTTCTTCTTGGGACGCGGTTGTCTCGAGGGTTGTTCCATGACGTGGCTGAGAATCTTCCACTGGTGGATTATCACTGCCATCTGCACGCCAAGGAGATCTATGAGGACCCCAACTTCGATAATATCGTCGATGCCTGGCTGACAGATGGGCACAATTATGGAGACCACTATAAGTGGCGACTGGAGAGGGCCAATGGTGTTCCGGAACGGCTGATCACCGGAGACGGCGACCCTTGGGACAAATTCATGGCTTACGCCCGGACCATGGAACAGGCTGTGGGCAGCCCGGTCTATCTATGGACCCACATGGAACTGCGGAGGTACTTCGGCATCTGCGAACCCCTGACCACCAAGACCGCCAGGTCCATCTTTGATCAGACCAACGAGCTGCTGGCCACCCCGGACTTCTCGCGAAGAGCGCTTCTGCGTCGCATGAACCTCAAGGTGGTCTGCACCACGGATTCCCCTGAGGACAGTCTGGAGTACCACGATCGGTTCGCCAAGGAGGGGGAGCCTTTTAGGATGGTCCCCGCCTTCCGCCCGGATGCGGCCCTGAATCCGACAGCCAAGGGGTATGGCGGGTGGATCGGCACAATGGAGTCGGTCTGCGGCAAGCCGATCGATGACTTCAGCGATCTGGTCGAAGCTCTGCGCAATCGTGTGGATTACTTCCATCAGCATGGTTCCAGACTCTCCGACCATGCTGTCGATGTGGTGGAGTTCGCTCCGGCGACTGCAGAACAGCTGGATGTCATCTTCAGCAAGGCCAGGGCCGGACTGGGCCTTGGCAGGCAGGAGCAGGCCCAATACCGTGCAGGCCTCCTCCTTGAGCTCATGCGGATCTACAAGGATAAGGGCTGGACCATGCAGCTCCACCTCCATGCCAGTCGCAACAACAATTCGACAGCCTTCCAGCGGTTGGGAGCGGACACGGGTTACGATGCCCTGGCGGACGGTTCGGTGGCCGCCCCCCTTGCGGCCCTTCTTGACCAGGCGCAAAGCTCGAACATCCTGCCCAGGACCATCGTCTATTCCCTCAATCCCGACGACTACATGGCCATAGCCACTGACCTGGGCTGCTTCGGCGGCGATGATCGGGGCCAGCTTCAACTGGGCAACGCCTGGTGGTTCAACGACACCATCACCGGGATGCGCCGCCAGCTTGAGGTTCTGGCAGAAACCTCTCTCTTGGGCAATGCGGTAGGAATGACCACGGACTCCCGCAGCTTCCTGTCCTTCCCCAGGCACGAGCTCTTCCGCAGGGTGCTCTGCGGGCTCCTGGGGGACTGGGCGAGCCAAGGCGTCATTCCTGATGACGAGGAGTATCTTGCCCCTCTGGTCCGCGCGGTCTCCTATGAGAACGCCCTGGCCCTTTTTAAGAGCTGATGTGCAGGTTGGCTGACGCCCATGGCCAGAAAGTCGCTTCGTGCGACAGCTCTGACGGCTCGGAGAGAATGCGGCGCCAGGGCCGCAAAGGCCTGGGCGCTCTGCATCAGGGGGATTCGATCCCTGTTTGATTTGACGGTTCCGGTCGTGCTCCCCATCGGGTAGTATCCCGAAATGGGCAAAGTCCGGACTTGTGTATCCCCATCTCCTATAGTGATGGGCCGGAGGAGCTTGCGGCACAATAAGTCACGATTGGGAGCAGGATGGAATTATTCAGGAAGAAATCGGTTGAACAGACCCTGGCGGAGACCGGGGAGGAGGGCAGGTCGCTCAAGCGGACGCTGACCACCTGGGACCTGGCCATCATGGCCGTCGCAGTGGCCGTGGGCGCCGGCATTTTCTCGGTGGGTGCCCAGGCTGCGGCCTTCCATGCGGGCCCGGCCGTCATCATCTCCTTCATCATCGCAGGTATCGTCTGCGCGGCGGCCGTCATGTGTTACGCGGAGTTCGCTTCCATGATCCCGGTTTCAGGCTCGGCCTACACTTTCACCTACAACACCATGGGCGAACTGGTGGCCTGGATTATCGGCTGGGACCTGATTCTGGAGATGCTCATGGCCGCCTCGGTCATCTCCAAGTACTGGGGCGTCTACCTGAATGACTTCATCCATCTGATGGGGGGAACCTCGTTCAGCTCCAGCTTCCACGTGGGCGGCCTGGACGTGGACCTGGCCCCGCTGGCGGTCGTCACCCTCTTCACGGTCCTGCTGGTCCTGGGCACCAAGCTCTCGGCCCGGTTCGACGGCGCCTTGACCGTCCTCAAAATCGGCATCGTGGTCTTCGTCATCGTGGTGGGTTTCTTCTACGTCAAGTTGGACAACTACCGGCCCTTCATCCCGCCTTCCGAGCCGGCTTCGGCCGTTCCGGGCGCCAGCGTACCGGGAATCATGGGCCAGCCGCTCTGGCAGTGGGTCTCAGGCATGCAGCCCACCATCTACGGTGTCCCCGGCATCCTCTCAGGCGCTGCCCTGGTCTTCTTCGCCTTCGTGGGCTTCGATATCGTCGCCACCACCTCCGAGGAGGCCAAGGAGCCCCACAAGACCATTCCCCGTGGAATCGGCCTGGGCATGCTGATCGTCATCACCCTGTACATCCTGGTCGCCATCGTCACCACCGGCATGGTCTCCTACAAGGACCTGGCCAAGGCCAAGAACCCCTCCCTGGCCACCGGCTTCGAGATGGTCGGCGCTCCCTGGGCTGCCAAGATCATCTCCTTCGGCATCGTGGTGGGGCTGACCACCGTGGTCATGGTGCTCCTGCTGGGGCTGACCCGCATTGTCTTCGCCATGAGCCGCGACGGGCTTCTTCCCCGCGCCCTGTCCCGCACCGGCCGTCATGGCACGCCTGCCCGCATCCAGATCCTGGGCGGCATCGTGGTGGCCGTGGTGGCCTCCTGCTTCCCCATAGACGTCCTGTCCGACATGGTCAACATCGGCACGCTCTCGGCCTTTTTGTTGGTGGCCATCTCCCTGCCCATCATGCGCAAGCGCCGGCCGGACCTGCCCCGGTCCTTCAAGATGCCCGGCAACCCCTGGGTTCCCATTCTGATCGCCCTGGCCTGCCTCTGGCTCATGCTCAATCTGACCGTGCTGACCTGGATTCGATTCGTGGTCTGGTTGGCAGCAGGCCTGGCCATCTACTTCTGCTATTCCTACCGGCACTCCCTGCTCGGTCGGCATCAGCTCAGCGGGAAGATATCCGAGGCCACCCAGGCCGGTCTGGACTGACCTGGAGCGTCGGCGCTGCAGTGTAGAGTGAATACTCGCATACTCAGGAGGTAACCCATGACCTACGTCATCGCTCAGCCTTGCGTGGACGTCAAGGACAAGGCCTGCGTGGACGAATGCCCGGTGGACTGCATCTACGAGGGCGTCCGTTCGCTCTACATCAACCCCAACGAGTGCGTGGACTGCGGCGCCTGCGAGCCGGTCTGCCCGGTGGAGGCCATCTTCTACGAGGACGACCTGCCCGAGGAGTGGACCTGGTACAAGGACGCGGCGACTGATTTCTTCGCCCAGGTGGGGGATGCAGGCGGCGCTGCTGCGGTCGGCCCCTACGATCACGATCCGGAGGGTGTGGCAGCCCTGCCACCCAACAAGTAGTCGATTAAGGCTGACGAGCCGCGGATGGGAGCCATCCCACCGCGGCTTATTTATAAGAGAAAGGCGGGCCATGGGCTTCCACTCTTTCGAATCCCCCTACGACTGGTCAAGGATTGACTCTTACCGGCGGCGTGCTGAGCAGTGCCCCAGCGGTCTGGTCGACCTGTCGGTGGGTTCGCCGGTGGATCCTGTACCCAGGTCTGTCAGGGATGCCTTGGCGGCGGCTTCGGATGATGGCCAGGCACGAGGTTATCCAAAAACTGCCGGTGATGGTCCCCTGAGGCAGGCTGCGGTCGACTGGTTCCTTCGCTATCGGGGGGTCGATCTGGATGCCGTGGACGCGGACCTGGTGCCCACGGTCGGGTCCAAGGAGGCGGTGGCGCTCATGGCCTCCCTTCTGCATCTGGGACCAGGGGACCGGGTGGTGCAGCCGAAGGTATCCTATCCCACCTATGCCATCGGAACCCAGCTGGCCGGAGCACAGGTCACGACCGTGGATGATCCGACAGATATAGATTCTTGGGTGAATCTGCCCGGTGTGCGTGCAATATGGATCAATTCGCCAGGCAACCCCAGTGGGCGGATCATCGACCAAGCTGGGCTTGCTAAGATCGTGCGGGCGGCCCGTTCGATAGGGGCGACGGTCATGAGCGACGAGTGCTATGCCATGCTGGATTGGTCAGGGCCCACCCAAGCCGCGCCCTGCATCCTGGAGTCTCAAGTCTGTGGCGGCGATGCCAGTGGGATACTCTGTCTGTACTCGATGAGCAAGCAGTCCAACATGGCTGGGTATAGGGCGGCTTTCGTGGCTGGCGATGCTCATCTGGTGAAGGCCATGACAGCCTACCGCAAGCAGGTGGGACTGATTGTGCCGGGTCCGGTGCAGCGGGCCATGAGGGCCGCTCTGGAGGACGGCGAGGCTGTGATGGCCCAGCGCGAGGTCTACGCCCGTCGCCTGCATGCCCTGGCTGAAGCTCTCAGCTCTTGCGGATATGATGCCGTCATGCCTCAGGGAGGTCTCTATATCTGGACACAAGCCCGCTCAGGAGACTGTTGGGCCGATATGGCTGACCTGTCCCGTCTGGGTATTCTGGCCAGTCCCGGTGAGTTCTATGGGGATGGCCACTATCTGCGGTTCTCGTCAACCATCGCCGACGAGCAGCTGGAGCTGGCGCTGGGACGTCTGCGAAGCGTCGCTTAGAGGCCCATGCTGACTGAGCCCTTGCCGTAGCGGCTTCTGATGGAGTCCATGGTGGCCTCTGCCTGATCCAGGCGTTGGGCCTCGCTGCCCGTGCGACGTTTGCTCTCGTGGATGATGTCGTCCAGGGACGGCTGGATGGGGGTGTCCTCCACCCGGCTCAGACCGGATGCGCTGACACCGGCCAGACGGATCAGCCTGGGAAGGGGTGTGTCCATGGGCACACCATCGGGCAGCCCCAGCATGGCCTTGAGCAGGCCGACCGCTTGCGGATAGATGCGGTTGGCTGAGTTGACCGGTGTTTCCAGGGTGTGGGCCTTGGTCATATAGCGCAGATCATCGAAGCGCAGTTTGACAGTGATGGTCCGGGCGATCAGGTCGTGCGATCGCAGTCCCGTGGCCACCTCGTTGCTGCAGACGCGCAGGAGGTCGCAGACCTGCTTCATGCTGGTGGTGTCGTGCAGAAAGGTGCGTTCCGCGCCCAGGGACTTCTCTGGCGCCCGCGGCTGGACCGGATCGTCGTCCAGTCCATGGGAGGCCTGTGCCAGCTTCCTGGCTGTAAGGCTCGAGCCTGTGGCCCGAGTCAGATCGCGCTCGCTCATGGTGGCCAGGTCGGCTACATCCTTGATGGCCCAGGCGTTGAGCCGCTTCTCCAAGGCAGGGCCGATGCCGGGAATGCCGCGCAGGGGCATCAGCTGGACGAACTCGGCCTGCCGGGCCTTGGGGATCAGCAGCATGCCGTCGGGCTTGGCATTGGTTGAGGCCATCTTGGCCACCAACTTGTTGGTGGCGATTCCCACTGAACAGGTCACGTGGAACTGACCTGCCACGCTGGATCGGATCCACCGGGCGATGGCCGTGGGCATACCCCAGCGCATGAGCGCCCCGGACACGTCCATGTAGCATTCGTCCACAGAGACCTGTTCGATCTGATCGGTGATTCGTGAGAAAACCGTATCAAATATCCGTCGTGAGATGCCCCGGTAATAGGCCATGTCAACCGGGAGGAAGACCCCTTGAGGGCACAGTCGTCTGGCGCGTGCCAGGGGCATCGCCGAGTTGATGCCGAAGGACCTGGCCTCGTAGCTGGCGGCGGAGACCACCGAACGCCGTCCTGTGCCTATGATGACCGGTCGGCCTTGCAATTGTGGGTGTCGGGCGACTTCGCAGGAGGCGTAGAAGGCATCCATGTCAATGTGCAGCACCGTGCAGCCGGTCTCGTCATGTCCCCAGTCCTTCTTGGCGGCTGCAAGCCTTGGTGCGGTACTCATGGCTCCATGATATAAGGAGGCCCCGGAGGAACATGCGATAAATTATTCTCAAACGTAAACTCTCGTAAAAGATTCATTTTTGTGGTTTTTGTCCATAAAAGTAAACGGTTCTGTGCTCCGCCTTGCCGCTTCCCGTCGCCCCGGCGAGTCAGGTCGGTCAATCATGGTATTCTATTGTTTTGTTCTCGAAACTTTGGGGCTAAGGTCCCGGCTCGGGAGCCTGCATGGAGACGTGCCTGAGTGGCCGAAAGGGGCACCCTGCTAAGGTGTTGACTGCGCAAGCGGTCCAGGAGTTCGAATCTCCTCGTCTCCGCCTGATGACCGGTGATCGTTGATTTTGGACGATTGCCGGTCTTGTCGATTTCCAATGGCCTTTATTTTTCTGGGTTTTCTTTGGTTTCTATATTCTTTTTCATGTCGTGCCCTGGAAGGGTCCTGGTCTGCGTGGCAGAAGACCGGTGGTACTTGGCATGAACCTGTCCGGCAGGGTAGACCACAGCCAGGCAGCGGCTGTACGGTTTTTCTTGGCTATCGGGAGGCAGATGAAGCCTTGTCCTCCGACAGGGGAATCAGCCTGCGGCCTTCACCCAGTGCATTGGGTTGGGCCCGGCCC
Source organism: Bifidobacterium apis (assembly GCF_036986835.1). Lineage (NCBI taxonomy): Bacteria > Bacillati > Actinomycetota > Actinomycetes > Bifidobacteriales > Bifidobacteriaceae > Bifidobacterium > Bifidobacterium apis. The sequence continues at coordinate 422,947 of NZ_BTXD01000001.1, forward strand.
TGCAGAAGGTCGTCCAGCCGACCATCAAAAGCCGGCACCGCTGTGGGCTCCAGGTCGTAGGTCAATCGGACCCTATCGGTGAAGTTCTCGGTCTCCACGTTGCCTTCATAGTTGCGGATCAGACGGCGGAGAGGGTCGTACTCCGGGTAGTCCACAGTGATCGTGAAGCGCTGCGTCAGGAGTATGCGTGCCGATTTCGCCGCCTTGAGTGCCAGGGAGGCTGCCGAGGAATAGGCCCGGATCAATCCTCCCGACCCAAGAAGGATCCCTCCGAAGTATCGGGTCACGGTCAGGACGCAGTCGGTCAGCCCCTGCCGACGCATGACCTCAAGTATGGGTTTACCGGCCGTTCCGGAGGGCTCACCGTCATCGCTCATGCGCTCGCTGGTGCGGCCCTCGGGTCCCCAGATCGCGCAGTGGCAGACGTGCCGGGCCTTGGGGTGCTGCAGGCGGACCTCCTGGACGAAGGCCATGGCCGCCTCCTGGTCCTCTATATGGCAGGCCTGGCCGATGAACTCGGACTTCCGATCGGTCAGAGAGCCTGCGGCCGGTTTCTGCGGCGTATCCAGTATGGTGAGCAAATCGGCTTGCCTCCTATGCCTATCGTCTCCTCGGTTCCTGCGCTATCTCCATGCTAGAGGGGATCCCGGGCCGAGCCTGTTATCAAGGAGGCGACCTAAGCTGGCCGCATGACCAATCCCCAGGACCAACCGGAAACCGAAGCCCCGTCAGCCGGCAAGCCCCACGAGGCCCTGACCGTTTTCTATGAAAGGCTCAGGCACTCTACGGATACGGCCGAGCTGCACGAATTCGCCCGCAGCCCTCTGCCCGACAGGTCCGATCAGGCCGCCTTCTCCCGCTTCACGGCACTGCTGGAGGCCGTGGCCGGCAACGAGCACACGCCGGTGGAGGACCGGATCTACCTGGCGCAGTCCATGCCCTTCCCCAATATCCTGGTCAAGCTCTCCCAGGATTCCAGCGCCGAGGTCCGTCGGGCGGTTGCCGCCAACAAGGATGACAAGAACTGGCTGGCCGGTCTGCTCACCAAGGACAAGGACGCCGGAGTCAGGGCTGCTGCGTTGACCAACCCCATGACATCCTGGAAGATGCGCCTGGAGGGCGCCCAGGACGAGCGTACCGATGCTGACACTCTGGACTTCCTGGGGGCTCTGGGCACTCGCGATGAGCAGGATGCCCCCCATGTGCTGGCTGCCATGGTGCGCCGGGCTGTGGCTTTGAATCCCAACACCGGGCAGGCCACCCTTGATGCCCTGCGCAAGGACCCGGACGGGCAGGTGGCACGGGCAGCAGCCTCCCGCTGAGACCGGTTCCGACGCTAATTTTGACGAACGGCACTCAGGCGTTACAATAATGGATTGTTGTGTTTCCCTAAGGGGTCCTCAAAGCGCTTTTCCCACTCGCCGTCTAGGACTTTAAGGGAGCCCACGGAATACATGGCTTTCGGCCAGCATGGCAGCATGTGGCGCGGAGAGCCCGAAACACAATGCAAGGAAAAGGTTGAATCGTGAAGACTTTCACCCCGAAACCAGCCGATCTGACACATGACTGGTATATCGTCGACGCCTCCGGTGTGGTGCTGGGACGTCTGGCATCACAGGTGGCCGATCTGCTGCGCGGCAAGAACAAGCCCACTTATGCGCCTTATGCGGACTCCGGCAACAACGTCATCGTCATCAACGCGTCCAAGATGGTGCTGACAGGCAACAAGAGCGACAAGGTGCTCTACACCCACTCGGGCCGTCCTGGTGGTCTGCGCCGCGACTCCTACGGGCAGTTGATGGAGCACAACCCCGAGCGCATCATCATGACGGCGGTCAAGGGCATGCTGCCCAAGAACAAGCTGGCCAAGGTCCAGCTGACCAGGCTGCGGGTCTTCGCAGGCGAGGAGCATCCTCACACCTCACAGAAGCCCATTGAGTACAAGATCCATCAGGTCGCCCAGCAGGCCAAGTAGGACCAGAGGAGATAATCACCATGGCTGACAACAACAACAGCTCCGCGGTTCTTGAGGCCGAGGAGACCAGTGCTTCCTACACTTCCGAGACCAACGCCGGTGCAGGCACCGGCACCTCCGCCATCGAGCCGGGCTACGGTACCGGTCGTCGCAAGGAGGCCGTCGCCCGCGTCCGTCTGATTCCGGGATCAGGCAAGTGGAGCATCAACGGACACACCCTGGAGGAGTACTTCCCCAGCAAGCTGCACCAGCGTGAGGTCAACTCGCCCATCGTGCTGCTCAAGCTCGAGAACAAGTTCGACGTGGTTGTGCGCGTCGAGGGCGGCGGCGTGACCGGCCAGGCCGGCGCAGTCCGTCTGGGCGTCGCACGCGCCCTGAACGCCATCGATCGGGACGCCAACCGTCCTGCCCTGAAGAAGGCCGGATTCCTGACCCGTGACGCCCGCGTGGTGGAGCGCAAGAAGGCTGGTCTGCACAAGGCCCGTCGCGCCCCGCAGTTCTCCAAGCGCTGACGTTCCTAGTTTCTTCAATCCCCGAGGTTCTCAAGGACCTTGGGGATTTTTCATGCCTGGATTCACACCTGGACGGCCCGGTTCCAAGCGAACGACAAAGCGCACGTTGCGGTGCGGAAAATGACCAGAAAAACCACGAATTCCCACACGACACGCTTCAAGCGAACGTTCGCTCATCCTGGGGCTCAATGGTGCCCCCTCGGGTCTATATTGTGACTTTCGTCACGTTATGACGGATGCCTTTCATGGACGGGCACGGTCTCGAGACTGCTGAGACCTTCTGCTGGCCCTTATCGGCATTCGCGGAACATGAGGAGGGCCAATATCTTGGCTGGAACGCAGAAGCAGAAGCAAGAGCATCAGGTGAAGGAGCCGGCAACCGGCAGGGAAGACACCCGGGCCGACAGCAGTGAGCTGGCCCGCAAGGAGGTGGATGCCCTGGTCGTCCGCGCGCAGTCGGCCTTACGCGCCTTTGAGGAGCTCAACCAGGAACAGGTGGATCGGATTGTGGCCAAGGCCTCGATTGCGGCCCTGAACAAGCACCTGTCCCTGGCACAGATGGCCGTGGAAGAGACCGGACGCGGCCTGGTGGAAGACAAGGCGACCAAGAACATCTTCGCCTGCGAGCATGTGACCAACTACCTGGCCAGACAGCGCACTGTGGGCATCATCAGTGAGAACGACGTGGACGGCATCATCGAGGTGGCCGAGCCGGTGGGAGTCGTGGCTGGTGTGACCCCGGTGACCAACCCCACTTCGACAGCCATCTTTAAATCGCTGCTGGCACTGAAGACCCGCTGCCCCATCGTCTTCGGATTCCACCCCTACGCCCAGCGCTGCTCGGTGGAGGCGGCAAGGATCGTCCGTGACGCCGCCATCGAGGCGGGCGCTCCGCAGGATTGTATCCAGTGGATAGAGCACCCCTCGGTCGAGGCTACCGGCGCCCTCATGCAACACCCTGGCGTGGCCACCATTCTGGCTACCGGCGGTACCGGTATGGTCAAGGCCGCCTACTCCTCGGGCAAGCCTGCCCTGGGTGTAGGAGCCGGCAATGCCCCGGCCTATGTGGATCGAAGGGTCAACGTGCCCCGGGCCGTCAACGACCTGATTCTGTCCAAGCATTTTGACTACGGCATGATCTGCGCTACAGAGCAGGCCATCGTCGCCCATCAGGATGTCTATGAACGGGTGATTGAGGAGATGAAGCGGCGCAAGGCCTACTTCGTCAATCCTGAGGAGAAGGCCAAGCTGGAGGAGTACATGTTCGGCGTGCGGGCCCATGCCGGTGCCGATGCGCCCTCTCCCAGGCTCAACTCCGAGGTCCCGGGCAAATCCCCCCAGTTCATCGCACGTCAGGCCGGCTTCGAGATACCCGGGGATGCGACCATTCTGGCTGCCCAATGCGACCAGGTCGGGCCCATGGAACCCCTGACCTTGGAGAAGCTGGCTCCGGTTCAGGCCGTGCTCAAGGCCAGCAACAAGGAGGAGGGGTTCACCCTCTGCGAGCAGATGCTGCGTTATGGTGCAGGGCATACGGCAGCCATTCACACTGACGATGAGAGGCTGGTACGCGAGTACGGACAGCGCATGCACGCCTGCCGGATTGTCTGGAACCAGCCCAGCTCTCTGGGTGGCATCGGTGACATCTACAATGCCATCGCCCCTTCCCTGACCCTGGGCTGCGGCTCCTATGGCGGCAATTCGGTGTCAGGCAACGTCCAGGCGGTCAATCTGATCAACATCAAGCGGATCGCACGGAGGAACAACAACATGCAGTGGTTCAAGGTGCCCCCCAAGACCTACTTCGAGCCCAACTCCGTCCGCTACCTGCGCGACATGTTCGGCATCCACCGGGCGGTAATCGTATGCGACAAGGTCATGGAGCAGCTGGGGATTGTCGACAAGATCATCGATCAGCTGCGGTCCCGGCCCGAGCCGGTCACCTTCCGCATCATCGACTACGTCGAGCCGGAGCCAAGCGTCGAGACGGTGGAACGCGGTGCGGCCATGATGCGTCATGAGTTCGGCCCCGATACCATCATCGCCGTGGGCGGAGGGAGCCCCATGGACGCAGCCAAGATCATGTGGCTGCTCTATGAGCACCCGGAAATCTCCTTTGCCGATGTTCGGGAGAAGTTCTTCGACATCCGCAAGCGGGCCTTCAAGATTCCGCCCCTGGGCACCAAGGCCAGGCTGGTCTGCATCCCGACCTCCTCGGGCACGGGTTCGGAGGTCACCCCATTCGCGGTCATCACCGATCACAAGACCGGATACAAGTACCCCATCACCGACTACGCCCTGACCCCCAGCGTGGCCATCGTCGATCCGGTTCTTGCCCGCACCCAGCCCAAGCAGCTGGCCTGCGACTCGGGCTTCGATGCCCTGACCCACTGCATGGAGGCTTTTGTTTCCGTCTATGCCAATGACTACACCGACGCCATGGCCTTGCACGCGGCCAAGCTGATCTGGGACAACCTGGAGCCTTCCGTAGGCACCGCCGGCGGCGAGGCCAAGATGCGTGCCCAGGAGAAGATGCATAATGCGGCGACCATGGCGGGTATGGCCTTTGGCTCGGCCTTCCTGGGCATGTGCCACGGCATGGCGCATACCATCGGAGCACTCTGCCACGTGGCCCATGGGCGGGCCAACTCCATCCTTCTGCCCTATGTGATTCGCTACAATGGGCGGATTCCGGACGAGCCGACCAGCTGGCCCAAGTACAGCGAGTATGTGGCCCCGGAGCGCTACAGGCAGATGGCCCATGTGCTGGGCATCGAATCAGCTACTCCCGAGGAGGGTGTGGAGCTCCTGGCACGTGCTGTGGAATCATACAGGGACGAGCGTCTGGGCATGGATGCCTCCTTCCAGGCGGCCGGCGTGGACGAGGACCTCTATTGGCAGTCCCTGGATCAGATCGGCATGCGCGCTTACGAGGACCAGTGCACACCGGCCAACCCCCGCATTCCGCTTATTGAGGACATGAGGGACATCGCCGTGGCCGCCTACTACGGGGTCAGCCAGGAGGAGGGTCACCGGATGAGGGTTGCCCGCCAGGGCGAGGATGTGGTCCAAGAGGCCTCCCAGCCGGCCTGACAGGTCCAGAATTGATCCGAGGGTTCCCCTGCAAACGGCGCGACACGCCCGGATTCTTCTAGGGGAACCCTCGTGCTTTAATAAGAAAGTTGCCTGTTTTGGGCTCGCATTTTGTCAATCACAATAGCGGGTGCAGCGAGGAATCCCATCCCCACGGGATTCTCCACGGCTGCGCATGGATCCGGCTGAGGCCTGTCGGGAGGAATGTCTCCTGTGGCCGTCGTTCCGTGCCCTCGAAACAGACTGGGTAATCAGTTCATAGATCGCTAGAAAGGGCGGACGGCAATGGCGGGACAGAAAATCCGCATCAGGCTAAAGTCCTATGACCATGAGGTCATCGACCAATCGGCGAAGAAGATCGTCGAGACGGTGACGAACGCGGGCGCAACTGTGGTTGGCCCCGTTCCGCTGCCGACTGAGAAGAACGTGTATGTCGTCATCCGTTCTCCTCATAAGTACAAGGACTCCCGCGAGCACTTCGAGATGCGCACCCACAAGCGCCTGATCGACATCGTGGATCCCACGCCCAAGGCTGTGGATTCGCTGATGCACATCGATCTGCCGGCGGACGTCAACATTGAGATCAAACTGTAGGGGAGGAGGAAACCGCATGGCTGAAGAGCAGAGGAACCGCAAGGCTCTCCTGGGCCGCAAGCTGGGCATGTCCCAGGTCTGGGACGAGAACGGCTTCTTCGTCCCGGTGACCCTGGTGGACGTGTCCACCAACGTGGTGACCGCGGTCAAGAACCAGGAGAAGGACGGCTACCAGGCCATCCAGATCGGCTACGGGCAGATCGACCCCACCAAGGTGACCAAGCCGCTGGCTGGCCACTTCGCCAAGGCCGGAGTGACCCCGCGTCGCCACCTGGTCGAGGTCCGCACCGCCGATGCTGACAGCTATCAGCCCGGCCAGGAGCTGGGTCTGGACCTGCTGCCCGAGGGCAGCGAGGTCGACGTGACCGGCACCACCAAGGGCAAGGGCTTTGCCGGCACCATCAAGCGCTGGGGCTTCAAGTCCTACCGCCGCACCCACGGTTCGCACAAGAACGAGCGCCGTCCCGGTTCAGTGGGCGCTTGCGCAACGCCCAGCCGCATCCTCAAGGGCAAGCGGATGGCCGGCCGCATGGGTCACGACACCTCGACCGTCCAGAACCTGACCATCGTCTCCGCAGATGCCGAGAAGGGCGTCATCGCCATCAAGGGTGCCCTGCCCGGGCCCCGCGGTGCCATCGTCCTGGTTCGTTCGGCAGTGAAGGGAGCCTGAAATCATGGCTAAGTTGACTCTGAACATCACCGACGCCCAGGGCAAGAACACCGGGACTGTGGATGCACCCGAGCAGATCTTCGGCATTGCCGAAGAGGATGTCCGCTCACACGTGCCGCTGATCCACCAGGTGGTTGTAGCCCAGCTGGCTGCAGCCCGCCAGGGCACACACTCGGTCAAGACCCGGTCCACCGTCTCAGGCGGTGGCCGTAAGCCTTGGAAGCAGAAGGGTACCGGACGTGCTCGTCAGGGCTCCATCCGCGCTCCCCAGTGGACCGGTGGCGCCATTGTCCACGGCCCGCAGCCGCGCGACTACTCTCAGCGCACCCCCAAGAAGATGAAGGCCGCAGCATTGCGCTACGTTCTGTCCGACCGGGTCAATGCCGGGCGCGTGCACGTGGTCGACTTCGGCATTGGCGAGACCCCGTCCACCAAGGCCGCCAAGGCAGCCCTGCTGCCCCTGGTCGATAACAGATTCACCACCGTCGTGCTGTCCCGTGAGAACATCAACGAGTGGCTCTCCGTCAGGAACCTGCCCACCGTCCATGTCCTCTTCGCCGATCAGCTCAACACCTACGATGTGGTCACGGCCGAGGATGTCGTCTTCAGCAAGGATGGCTTTGATGCCTTCCTGGCTGCCAAGGGCGGCGCCAAGTCCGAGACCGTCAAGGAGGCCTGATTTTCATGGCAGCTATCCACAAGCCAGCACACGACATCATTCTGCGCCCGGTCGTCTCCGAGAAGAGCTATGCCAACTCGGACCGCGGCCAGTACACATTCGTGGTGGACCCTGATGCCAACAAGGTCGCCATCAAGCAGGCCATCGAGCAGATCTTCAACGTGAAGGTCACATCGGTCAACACCCTCAATCGGCAGGGCAAGCGGACCCGGACCCGTACGGGCTGGGGTCGTCGCGCCGCCGAGAAGCGCGCCATCGTCAAGGTGGCCGAGGGCCAGTCGATCGATGTCTTCGGTACCAATAACTGAAGGCTAGCCGAGAAAAGTTAAGGAAGAACTAGATTATGGCTATCCGTACATACAAGCCGACGACCGCGGGCCGTCGCAACGCCTCGGTTTCGGACTTCGCCGAAATCACGCGCTCCAAGCCCGAGAAGTCGCTGGTTCGCAAGCTGAGCAAGACCGGCGGACGCAACTCCTATGGTCGCGTCACCAGCCGCCATCGGGGCGGCGGACACAAGCGCCAGTACCGCCTCATCGACTTCCGTCGCTGGGACAAGGACGGCGTGCCCGCCAAGGTTGCTGAGATCGAATACGATCCCAACCGCTCGGCCCGCATCGCCCTTCTGCACTTTGCAGACGGCGAGAAGCGCTACATCATCGCCCCGCAGGGCATCAAGCAGGGTGACGTCATCGAGACCGGTCCCCAGGCCGACATCAAGCCCGGCAACAACCTGCCCCTGCGCAACATCCCCACCGGCACCATCGTCCATGCCATTGAGCTGCGGCCCCTGGGTGGCGCCAAGATCGCGCGCTCGGCCGGTGCTGCCGTCCAGTTGGTGGCCAAGGACGGGGCTTACGCCCAGCTGCGTATGCCCTCCGGCGAGATTCGCAACGTCGACTCCCGTTGCCGTGCAACGGTGGGCGAGGTCGGCAACAATGACCACGCCAACGTTCAGCTTGGCAAGGCAGGACGTGCCCGCTGGATGGGACGCAGGCCCATCACCCGTGGTGAATCCATGAACCCGGTCGACCACCCGCATGGCGGACGCACTCGAGGCGGAAAGCCGCCAGTGTCTCCCTGGGGCAAGGGCGAGGTCCGCACCCGCAGGCCCAAGAAGGCCTCCAACAAGATGATCGTGCGTCGTCGTCCAAATGGTAAGAACCGCAAGTAAGGGAGTGTCGGAAAGATGACTCGTAGCATCAAGAAGGGCCCATTCGTCGACGCCCACTTGCAGAAGAAAGTCGACGAGCAGAACGAGAAGGGCACCAAGAACGTCATCAAGACCTGGTCCCGTCGTTCCATGATCACCCCGGACTTCATCGGGCACACTTTCGCTGTGCACGATGGCCGTAAGCATGTCCCGGTCTTCGTCACCGAGGCCATGGTCGGTCACAAGCTCGGCGAGTTCGCCCCCACCCGGACCTTCAGGGGTCACGTGAAGGACGACAAGAAAGCACGCCGCTGAGGCGAGGGAGAGTAGAGACACATGGAAGCTAAGGCAATTGCACGTCACGTTCGCGTGACGCCTCGCAAGGCTCGCCGCGTCGTCGACCTCATCCGAGGCAAGCAGGCGACCGAGGCCGTAACCATTCTGAAGTTCGCCCCCCAGGACGCGGCCGTTCCGGTCCGCAAGTGCCTGGAGAGCGCCATCGCCAACGCGCGTGTCAAGGCGGACAAGGCCAACCAGCCCTTCCGCGAGAACGAGCTGATGGTTCGGGAGACCTACGTGGACGAGGGAACCACCCTGAAGCGGTTCCGCGCCCGCGCCCAGGGTCGTGCGGCCCGCATCAACAAGCGGACCAGCCACATCACCGTCGTGGTGGCCGACAAGGAAGGAGCCCGATAATGGGGCAGAAGATCAACCCGTTTGGGTACCGACTCGGCATCACCGAGGAGCACCGCAGCAAGTGGTACTCCGACTCCAACAAGGCGGGGGAGCGTTACAGCGACTTCGTCCTCGAGGACGACAAGATCCGCAAGGAGATGAACAAGGATCTGGAGCGCGCAGGCGTCTCCAAGATCGTCATCGAGCGGACCCGTGACCGTGTGCGCGTCGACATTCACACCGCCCGGCCGGGTATCGTCATCGGCCGTCGTGGAGCAGAGGCCGAGCGCGTGCGCGCCAAGCTGGAGAAGATCACCGGCAAGCAGGTCCAACTGAACATCTTCGAAGTCAAGAACGCCTCCATCGATGCCCAGCTGGTGGCTCAGGGCATCGCCGAGCAGTTGACTAACCGCGTCACCTTCCGTCGGGCCATGCGCAAGGCTCAGCAGGATGCCATGCGCGCAGGCGCCAAGGGCATCAGGATCAAGCTGTCCGGCCGTCTGGGCGGAGCCGAGATGAGCCGTTCGGAGTTCTACCGCGAGGGCCGTGTGCCTCTGCAGACTCTGCGCGCTCTGATCGACTATGGCTTCTTCGAGGCCAGGACCACCTACGGCCGCATCGGCGTCAAGGTCTGGATCTACAAGGGCGATATGACCGAGCGTCAGTTCGAGGAGCAGCAGGCTCAGCAGAACAACCGCCCCGGTCGGCGCGGCGATCGTCGTCCCCGTCGTGGCGTCCGTCCCTCCGAGGGACGCACCCGCCGCGAGCAGGATGCAGCCAAGCAGAACAGCGGTGTGGCCGCGCCGCCGGCGGCGGCTCAGGAGCAGACCGCCTCGGCCCCCGTCGCAACCGAAGCAAAGGAGTGAGCCGTGCTTATCCCAAAGAGGACTAAATACCGCAAGCAGCATCGTCCGGGTCGTTCGGGCATGTCCAAGGGTGGCAACGAGATCGCTTTCGGCGATTACGGCATCCAGGCCCTGGCTCCGGCTTACCTGACCAATAGGCAGATCGAGGCGGCCCGTATCGCCATGACCCGGTACATCAAGCGTGGTGGCCGAGTCTGGATCACGGTCTTCCCGGATCGCCCCCTGACCAAGCACGCCCTGGGATCCCGAATGGGTTCCGGCAAGGGTGCGCCCGAGTTCTGGGTGGCCAACGTCCGTCCCGGCCGGGTGCTCTTCGAGATCGGCGGCGTGAGCGAGGATGTGGCCCGTGAGGCCCTTCGCCGCGCTACTGACAAGCTTCCCATGAAGTGCCGGATTATTGCACGTGAAGGCGGTGACATCTGATGTCAGTCGGAACAGCCGAGTATTCCATCAAGAATCTGAATGAAAAGACCAATGCGGAGATCGAGGATTTCCTGAAGAAGTCCAAGGAAGAGCTGTTCAACCTGCGCTTCCAGTCGGCCACCGGTCAGCTGGAGAACACCTCCCGCCTCAAGGCCGTCAAGCACGACATCGCCAGGATGTACACCGTCCTGCGTGAGCGCGAGCTGGGCATCAGCCAGGAGCCCGCCGAAGCAAAGGCCGAGAGCAAAGCTGAGGAGAAGTAAGCATGGCTGACAAGCAGGAGCGCAACTTCCGCAAGGTTCGCAGCGGCTACGTCGTGTCCGACAAGATGGACAAGACCATCACCGTCGAGCTGGAGCAGCGTTCGACCCACCCCCTGTACGGCAAGGTCGTCCGCAGCAACCGCAAGGTCAAGGCCCATGATGAGAAGAACGAGGCCCATGTGGGCGACTTCGTGAGTATCATGGAGACCCGTCCTCTGAGCAAGACCAAGCGCTGGCGTCTCGACTCCATTGTCGAGCGCGCCAAGTAACAAGTTCGGCCAGGCTCCGCATTTCATCCCGCCCAGGCGCAGGGTGTCTGCGGAGAACCAGCGCGGCTAAGGAGAATCAATGATTCAGCAGGAATCGCGGCTTCAGGTCGCCGACAACACGGGTGCCAAGGAGATTCTGGCCATCCGCGTGCTCGGCGGGTCGAAGCGACGCTATGCCGGCATTGGCGATGTGATCGTCGCCACCGTCAAGGATGCCATTCCCGGCGGGTCGGTCAAGAAGGGCGAGGTCGTCAAGGCGGTCGTCGTCCGTACGGTCAAGGAGCATCGTCGTCACGACGGCTCCTACATCAAGTTCGACGAGAACGCGGCGGTCATCCTCGGCACCGGTCGTGAGCCCCGCGGTACTCGTATCTTCGGACCGGTCGGTCGTGAGCTGCGCGACAAGCGCTTCATGAAGATCGTGTCCCTGGCACCGGAGGTGATCTGAAGTGGTAGCCAAAATCAAGACAGGCGACCAGGTCAAGGTCATCCGCGGCAAGGATCGCGGCAAGGAGGGCAAGGTTCTGCGAATTCTGCCCAATGACCGCTTGATCGTCGAGGGTATTCAGATCGTCAAGAAGCATGTGCGGGCCACCCAGCAGGGTCAGGAGTCGGGCATCGTCCCGACCGAGGCGCCCATCCATCGCTCCAACGTGATGGTCATCGACCCGGAGACCAAGAAGCCGACTCGCATCGGCGTGAACATCAAGGAGGAGGCGCGTGACGGCAAGGTCAAGGTCGTGCGCACCCGCTTCGCCAAGAAGTCAGGCAAGGAGCTGTCATGAGCGATACCACCGTTGAAGCACCGGCAGTCCCTCGTTTGCTGCAGCAGTACCGCGAGAGCATTGTGCCCGAGCTGGAGAAGGAGTTCAAATTCTCCAACCCCATGCAGGTGCCCAGGATCGAGAAGATCGTGGTCTCCATGGGTGTGGGTGCCGCGGCACGTGACTCCAAGCTGATTGAGGGCGCGGTCAAGGACCTGACGGCCATCACCGGCCAGAAGCCCAAGATCACCAAGGCCAAGAAGTCCGTGGCGCAGTTCCACCTGCGTGAGGGACAGGCCATTGGCGCCTTCGCCACTCTGCGCGGCGTGCGCATGTGGGAGTTCCTGGATCGACTGCTGACACTGGCTCTGCCCCGTATCCGCGACTTCCGCGGCATCAGTGACCGTCAGTTCGACGGCCAGGGCAACTACAACTTCGGTCTCACGGAGCAGTCCATGTTCCACGAGATCGATCCTGATCAGATCGATCACCAGCGTGGTATGGATATCACCGTGGTGACCTCCACCAAGAACGATCAGGAGGCCCGTGCGCTGCTCAAGCAGCTGGGCTTCCCCTTCAAGGAGAACTGATATGGCAAAAACCGCTCTGAGAAACAAGGCGGCACGCAAGCCGAAGTTCAAGGTGCGTGGATACACGCGCTGCCAGGTCTGCGGTCGTCCTCATTCCGTCTATCGCAAGTTCGGCCTGTGCCGCATCTGCCTTCGCGAGAAGGCCCATCGCGGCGAGCTGCCGGGTGTGACGAAGTCCAGTTGGTAAAGATCGACGCTGAAGGTCCGTGGTCGCGGCAGTTTGCTGCCCGGCGGCGGAAACCACGGCGAGGAAGGGCATAAGCCCACATGACAATGACAGATCCCATCGCAGACATGCTGACACGTCTGCGTAATGCGAGTGCGGCCAAGCATGAAACAGTCGACATGCCGTACTCCAAGTTCAAGGCGAACATCGCGCAGATCCTCAAGCGCGAAGGTTTCATCGCCGATTACCGCGCCAAGGAGGCGCGCGTCGGGCAGGATCTGGAGATCACGCTCAAGTACGGCCCCGATGGACGCCAGTCCATTCAGGGAATCAAGCGCGTCTCCAAGCCCGGTCTGCGCCGGTACGCCAAGTCGGATTCCCTGCCCATGCCCCTGGGCGGGCTGGGAATCGCCATCATCTCGACCAGCTCGGGACTGATGACCCAAAAGGAATGCCTCGACAGGGGCATCGGCGGCGAGATCGTCGCCTACGTATGGTGAGAAAGGAGAGCTGAACATGGCATCGCATATCGGTAAGCTCCCCATCGCCGTTCCGGCAGGTGTGGAGGTGGCTTTCAAGGGCCAGGAATTCACCGCCAAGGGTCCCAAGGGCTCGGACGGATACACGCTGCCCGAGGGCATCACCGGCAAGGTCGAGGGTAATGAGATCATCATGACCCCCGCCGACGAGGACCGCACCACCAAGGCCAAGCACGGACTGAGCCGCTCCATCGTGGCTTCCATGGTCGAAGGCGTCTCCAAGGGCTACAGCAAGCACCTGCAGATCGTCGGCACTGGCTACCGCGTGGTCGCCAAGGGCAAGTCCCTGGAGTTCTCGCTGGGCTACTCGCACACCATCACCGTCGACCCCCCGGAGGGCATCACCTTCGAGACGCCGAACGCCAACGAAGTGGTCGTCTCCGGTATCGACAAGCAGGCCGTCGGCCAGGCTGCCGCCAACATCCGCGCCCTGCGTTCGCCCGAGCCTTACAAGGGCAAGGGCATCAAGTACGCCGACGAGCACATCCTGCGCAAGGCTGGAAAGGCTGGTAAGTGATATGACGGTCTCGATACTAGGCAAAGGCAAGAAGATCGCCCGTCTGCGCCGCCATGCCCGTCTGCGCAAGCGCGTTTCCGGCACGGCAGAGCGCCCCCGTCTGGTGGTCACACGAACCAACCGCAACATGATCGCCCAGATTGTCGACGACACCAGGGGTGTCACCCTGGTCAGCGAGTCGACCATGGCTTCGGATTACGGCTCCTTCAAAGGCACCAAGACCGAGGCCGCCCGCAAGGTGGGCGAGCAGATTGCGGCCAAGGCCAAGAAGGCCGGCATCACCACCGTGGTCTTTGACCGTGGTGGCAACAAGTACCACGGAAGGGTCGCAGCGGTTGCGGAAGGCGCCCGTGAGGGAGGTTTGGCACTGTGAGCGACAACGAAACGACAAAGGAAACAACCCAGGTGACTGAAGATTCCACAAATACTCAGTCCAGCCAGGGTGGCAGAAGGGACCGGAACGACCGGAACGATGATCGCCGCGGTGGTCGTCGTGGCGGTTCTCGTGACGGCCGCAGGGATGGCCGTCGTGGTCGTCGCGACCGCGACGAGCGTGACGACATGCTCGACAGGGTCGTCACCATCAACCGTGTCTCCAAGGTCCACAAGGGAGGCCGTACCTTCAGCTTCGCGGCTCTGGTAGTCGTGGGCGATGGCAAGGGCACTGTGGGCGTTGGCTACGGCAAGTCCCGTGAGGTTCCTGCAGCCATCTCCAAGGGTCAGCTGGATGCCAAGAAGCACATGTTCACCGTCCCACGTATCCGCGGCACTGTCACCCACCCGGTGATCGGCCACGATGCGGCCGGCACGGTTCTCCTGCGGCCTGCAGCCCCCGGGACCGGCGTTATCGCCGGTGGTCCGGTCCGCGCCGTCCTGGAGTGCGCCGGCATCACTGATATCCTGAGCAAATCCATGGGATCGGCCACCGCCGTCAACATGGTGCGGGCCACTGTAGCTGCCTTGAAGCAGCTGGAGGAGCCCGAGGAGATCGCGGCACGCCGCGGTCTGCCTCTGGAGGAGGTCGCTCCCGATTCCCTCCTGCGCGCACGTGCCGCCGGCATCGCCGACGAGCGTAAGGAGCGCGAAGAGGCCAAGGCCAAGGCTGACGAGCAGTCAAAGGCAGGTGAGTGATGACCAAGCAGATCAAGATCACCCTGGTCAAGGGTGTGGCTCATGCCACCGATCGCCAGAAGGAGAACGTCAGGTCTCTGGGCCTTCACAAGATCGGTCAGTCAGTCCTTCGTGAGGACACCCCCGTCTACCGGGGGATGGCTGTCAAGGTCCGCCACCTGGTGAACGTAGAGGAGGCAGACTGATTATGGCCAGCGACAAGCAAGAGCCTACCATCCTGCAGATGCATGACCTGCGTCCGGCTCCAGGCGCCAAGCGCGACCGTATCCGCGTCGGTCGTGGCGAGGGGTCCAAGGGCAAGACCTCCGGTCGTGGCACCAAAGGCACCAAGGCCCGTTACCAGGTCCGTCCGGGCTTTGAAGGCGGCCAGCTGCCCCTGTACATGCGGCTGCCCAAGTTGCGCGGGTTCAGGAGCCCCTTCAAGAAGGAGTACCAGGTGGTCAACCTGGGTGCTCTGGAAGGACTCTTCCCCAAGGGCGGCGAAGTCACCGTCGAGGATCTGGTCGATAAGGGAGCGGTCCGCAAGGGTCACCCCGTCAAGGTCCTGGGTGATGGCGATGTCAAGGCTGCTTTCACCCTCAAGGGCGTCAAGGCCTCGGCCTCGGCCAGAAGCAAGATAGAAGCCGCAGGCGGGTCCGTCTCCGAGGACTGATACTCATAGGGGGCAGACCGTAAGGCAGATGATTCCGGCCCTCCCCGCTCCAAGCGGGCGGGGGCCGGAACTCGTTTCCGGCCTGGTTGCCGTCGGTTTTGACGGAGCCATCGGCTAAGCTGGTCGGAGCAAGAAGGTGCGATGCACCGGGACCAACGCGTGGGCGCGTAGGGAGGGAACTTAGGTGAGGACGTTAATCCAGGCCTTCAGGACCAAGGAGTTGAGGAAGAAAATCTTCTTCGTTCTTGGCATCATCATCATCTATCGCATCGGGTCGTTCATACCTACCCCAGGCGTGGATTATCCCGCCGTGCAGAAGTGCATCACCACGGCTGGCAATGAGGACTTCATCGGCCTGGTGAACCTGTTCTCAGGCGGAGCTCTACTGCAGCTGTCCATCTTCGCATTGGGCATCATGCCTTACATCACTGCATCCATCGTGGTGCAGCTGCTGCGCGTGGTTATTCCTCGTTTCGAGGCTCTGCACAAGGAGGGCCAGTCAGGCGAGGCCAAGTTGACCGAGTACACCAGGTATTTGACCATGGGTCTGGCCGTGCTGCAGTCCACGACCATTCTGGTTACGGCCAGCAAGGGCGCGCTCTTCGGTGGTGCCTGCCAACAGCATGTCATCCCTGACAGCTCCTGGTGGAATATGGCCGTCATGGTTCTGATCATGACCGGCGGCACCGGTCTGATTATGTGGATGGCCGAACTGATCACCGACAAGGGCATCGGTAACGGCATGTCCGTCCTGATCTTCATCTCCATCTGCTCCGGCTTCCTGCCGCAGCTCTGGAACATCGGTTGGGGGACCAACGGCAAGGATGGCGACTGGGTCAAGTTCGGCATTGTCGTGACCGTCTTGTTGGTTATCCTGATTCTGGTCGACTACGTGGAACTGGCTCAGCGTCGTATTCCCGTCCAGTACACTCGCAGGATGATTGGTCGTAAGATGTACGGCGGATCTTCCACCTATCTGCCGCTCAAGATCAACATGTCTGGCGTGATTCCCCCCATCTTCGCTTCATCTATTTTGGCCATCCCTACCCTGATTGCCCAGTTCGGCAATTCCGATCAGAGCTGGGTCAAGTGGATTGATGCCAACATGGCCAACACGACCTCGGTCTGGTACATCGTGCTCTACTCGGTCATGATTGTCTTCTTCTGCTTCTTCTACACGTCCATCACCTTCAACCCGGACGAGACTGCCGACAACATGAAAGAGTATGGCGGCTTCATCCCGGGCATCAGGGCCGGGCGGGCCACCAGTCGATACCTGTCATATGTGATGAATCGGCTGAACACGGTGGGTGCCATCTATCTGCTCTTCGTGGCCCTGATCCCGACGGTGCTGATCATGCTGCTGAAGATCAACTCCAAGCTGCCCTTCGGCGGCACCACCATTCTGATTATCGCCGGTGTCGGCCTGGACACCCTGCGCCAGGCCAGGGCACAGACCGAACAGTTCCAGTACACCGGCTTCCTGCTGGAGGGCGAACACAAGGAGGGCTGACCCTTCTGCCGAAAACCCGCGAGTAATGGCTGACCGAAACAGTTGAAGGTCCGACCCTGGCCCTTGGTGGCATGGGGTCGGACCCTGTTGTATCCGGAAGACGGTTTGCACGAGTTTAGTGAGTGCAACCTGCGTTGGGCCAGATAGCCGCTAGCATACGTAAATGAGAGTTCTACACGGCTCAGACAGCTAAAATCGTCTGGGCCTTAGAGCCAAGAACAATAGAAGATCGAACAAAGGATAGGGAATGGCACAGCGACTGTTGATCATGGGACCTCAAGGTGTTGGCAAGGGCACACAGGCGGCCTTGCTCAGCAAGCATTACGGGATTCCTGCCATCTCCACCGGCGACATTTTCCGCTACAACCTGAAGAACGGAACCGAGTTGGGCAAGCAGGCCAAGGCTTACACCGACAAGGGTGAACTGGTTCCAGACGAGCTGACCAACAAGATCGTCAAGGACCGCCTTGGCATGGACGACGCCGCCCAGGGCTGGATTCTGGACGGCTACCCCCGTTCGGCCTCCCAGGTCGAGGCGCTGGACAAGATGCTCCAGGAGCTTGGCACTCCGCTGACAGCTGTGGTGGCCCTGGATGCAGACCATGACGTGCTCATGCAGCGCATCGCCAAGCGGGCCAAGGAAGAGGGGCGGGCAGACGATACACCCGAGGCCATTGCCAAGCGCCTGGATATCTATGCCAAGGAGACGGCCCCCCTGCTGAATACCTATAAGTCCCGTGGTCTTCTGGTCGCAGTGGATGGCCAGGGCGAGGTCGACCAGATCTCCAAGGAGATCATCACAGAGTTGGACGAGCGATAATTCATAGCCTGTCAGGCGAGAGTCCTGTCGCCAGTTGAATCAATCGTAGGAATGCCAAGCTTAGAATCCACCGGCAAGACTCGCTGATACGACTGACCGAGGCATAGAAGCTGCATGACCCCGAGGGGCGTGACAGCTTCTTTTTGTGGAGGGCGGAAATCCCTGCGCGTCCGCCCAACCCTGACGGACAGGATGATAGCCTAGGTGCATTCAGACCCTCTTTCGAGGGTATTGCATGTCGGTGATTGGCCGTAAAAGATAGAGAAATCAGCACAGAAACAGAAGAGGTTCACTTGAAGGGGTCTACGGCATCCGTAGTCAGATCGGATAAACAGGAACCAGCGCGTCCGAAGCATACCATCCGCACCATCCTGCGCTCCCTGCGCGAATACCGGAAGGCCAGCTTTCTGGCTCCGGCCTTCGTCTTTCTTGAGAGCGTTCTAGAGATTGTGATCCCGACCATCATGGCCTCCCTGATCGATCAGGGGGTCTCGGGGAGGTCCATGCCGGCCATCTTCAAATTCGGGCTGATTCTGCTGGCCTGCTCGGCCGTCTCCCTGTTTTCTGGGTTCATGTCCGGGCGGTATGCGGCCATCGCCTCTTCCGGCCTGGCCAAGAATGTCCGTAGCGATCTGTTCGCCAAGGTGCAGTCCTTCAGCTTCACCAATATCGACCGCTTCTCCACCGGATCCATCATCACCAGGCTGACCACCGATGTGACCAACCTGCAGAATGCCTATCAGATGGTCATCAGGGTCGGTGTCAGAGCGCCGATCATGGTCATTGTGGCCTGGCTCTTTTCTTATAAGATTTCCAGGCCCATATCCCTGGTCTTCCTGATCGCCATCCCCATCCTGGGCTTCGGATTGATCGGGCTGTCCCTGCTGGTTCACCCCATCTTCGAGCGCGTCTTCCACACCTACGACCACCTCAACAATGTGGTGGATGAGAACCTCCAGGGAATCAGAGTGGTCAAGTCATACAACCGGGAGGACTACGAGGAGCGCAAGTTCAACAGTATTTCCTTGGCCATCTATCGTGCCTTCTGCAAGGCCGAGCGGATCATGAGTCTGAACCCGGCATTGTTGAACTTCTGCATCTATGCCTCTCTGCTGGTCATATCCTGGATGGGCGCCTCCCAGATTGTTGCCTCCGGGAACAACGCTGCCCTGGGGCTGACCACGGGCGATCTGACCGCCCTGGTCACCTATGCCATCCAGATCATGATGGCCATGAACATGGTCTCCATGATCGTGGTCATGGTCGTCATCTCCCAGGCTTCCGCCGAGCGTATCTGCCAGGTGCTGGACGAGGTCAGCACCGTGCACGATCCCGCCAAGCCGGTCATGAGGGTGGCCGATGGATCCATCAGCTTCCAGGATGTGACATTCCGCTACTCGGACCGGTCCGAACGTCCGGTTCTGAGCCATATCAATCTGGACGTTCCCTCGGGCTCCACCCTGGGCATCGTGGGCGGGACCGGCTCCTCCAAATCCAGCCTGGTCCAGCTCATTCCCCGTCTCTATGACGTCACCGATGGGTCCCTCCAGGTGGGCGGGGTGGACGTGCGCCAGTACGATCTGACGGTCCTGCGCGACCAGGTGGCCATGGTGCTCCAGAAGAATGTCCTCTTCACCGGGACCATCGCCGAGAACCTGCGCTGGGGCAACCCTGAGGCCACGGACGACGAGCTGGTGCGCGCCTGTACCCTGGCCCAGGCCGACGGTTTCGTGCGGGAGTTTCCCGATGGTTATCAGACCTACCTGGACGAGGGCGGCACCAACCTCTCCGGCGGCCAACGACAGCGTCTGTGCATCGCGCGGGCCCTTCTGAAGAAGCCTGACATCCTGATTCTGGATGACTCGACTAGCGCCGTGGACACCAAGACCGACCAGCTGATCCGCCGGGCCTTCAGCCAGGAGATCCCCGACACCACCAAGATCATCATCTCCCAGCGTCTGGCCTCCGTGGAGGACGCCGATATGATCGTGGTCCTGGAGGAGGGCAGGATTCTCGACAAGGGCACCCACCAGGAGCTCCTGCGAACATGTCAGGAGTACCGATTCATCTACGAATCACAGACCAGGAACCAGAGCGAGGAGGACAAGGATCATGAGTGACGGATCATTCAAGGACCGCAAGCCCCGCCTGGACAAGGCCGCGCCGGGAACGACCCGTCGCATCCTGCGCTACCTGCTGGCCTACCGCTGGCAGCTGGCGGTGATCGTGGTCTGCATCATCATCAGCGCCGGGGCCCAGGCGGCATCGGCCTTCTTCCTGCAGCCACTAATCGACCACTACATCCTGCCGCTGGTCGGGGCCTCCGACCCTGACTGGGGACCGCTGATGAGGACCCTGATCCTGATGGGCTGCCTCTATGCGGTGGGGACCTTCTGCTCCTGGTTCTGGAACTGGCTGATCGTCAAGGTGGAGCAGGGCACCCTGAAGACCATCCGTGACCAGATGTTCGCCCACCAGCAGGAGCTGCCCATCGGCTTCTTCGACACCCATGAGCATGGCGACACCATGAGCCGCTACACCAACGACACGGATACCCTCCGTCAGGCCATCTCCCAGTCCTTCCCGCAGATGGTCTCCTCGGTCCTGTCCGCGCTGGCGGCCCTGATCTCCATGCTCTGGCTCTCCATTCCATTCACCGTCCTGACCCTGGTCTTCGCGGAGGTCCTGATTGTCGTGGTCCGGGTTCTGGTCACCCGAAGCGGTCGCTACTTCGTTCACCAGCAGCGTTATCTGGGCCAGGTGAACGCCTTCGTTGAAGAGGCCGTCAATGGGCAGAAGGTCATCAAGGTCTTCAACCATGAGGATGCCACCGCCAAGGTCTTCGAGGAGAGGAATGAGGAGCTCTTCCAGGCTTCGGCCCAGGCCAACACCTACGGCAATGTCACCATGCCGGTCGTGGGCAACATGGGCTACCTGCTCTATGTCATCCTGGCCATCGTCGGAGGTCTGGCCGGTATTGCGGGCATGGGCAATGTAGGACTGACCGGGGCGGGGCCGCTGACCCTGGGGACCATCGTCTCCCTTCTGACCCTCTCCCGCTCCTTCATCAACCCCATCGGCCAGGTCTCCATGCAGTTCAACATGGTCATGATGGCCTTGGCCGGTGCCTCCCGGATCTTCGACCTGATGGACCAGCCCGTCGAGGCTGACCAGGGTACGGTCAGATTGGTCAGCGTCGAACTGGCCTCGGACGGCCGGACCATGACCCCTGTCGACCACGAAACAGGGCATTGGGCCTGGAAGCGCGAGGCGGATGACGACGGCAGGCGCTCGCTGGAGGCCGCCATGAAGCTTCCCGGCGATGCCCGTGACGTGGCCCTGAAGGCCAAGGATCAGGCCATCACCTCTCCTGATGGGCGATACACCCTCCTTCAAGGGGATGTGCGATTCACCGACGTCAGCTTCGGATACGACCCGAGCAAGCCTGTCCTGCACGACATCACCTGGTTCGCCAAGCCAGGGCAGAAGGTTGCGCTGGTCGGTGCCACCGGTGCCGGCAAGACCACGATCACCAACCTGATCAACCGCTTCTACGACATCCAGCAGGGCCAGATCCTCTATGACGGGATCGATGTGAAGAACATCCGCAAGCCTGATCTCCGCCGCTCACTGGGCATCGTCCTTCAGGATGTCAACCTCTTTACGGGTACCGTCCTGGACAACATCCGCTACGGACGTCTGGATGCCACGGACCAGGAGTGCATCGAAGCCGCCAGGATGACCAACGCCGACAGCTTCATCCGCATGCTTCCCCAGGGCTACCAGACTGTTCTTGAGGGGGATGGAAGCGGACTGTCCCAGGGTCAGCGTCAGCTGATTTCAATTGCCAGGGCGGCTGTGGCCGATCCTCCAGCCATGATTCTGGACGAAGCCACTTCCTCAATCGATACCAGGACCGAGGAGGTGGTCCAGCAGGGCATGGACGCACTCATGCGAGGCCGGACGGTCTTCGTCATCGCTCATCGGCTCTCCACGGTTCGCAACTCCGATGTGATCATGGTCCTGGACCATGGGCGGATCATCGAGCGCGGCAACCACGATGAGCTGATAGCCAAGCATGGCGAGTACTACCAGCTCTATACCGGAGCCCTGGAACTGGAGTAGGGTTCTATGGGATTGCCGAGGGGTCGGAGGAAGATGCCGAAAGGCATGATCAGGCCTTAGGCGAACGCCAGCCTAGGGGGTCGGTTCTTGATGGGCCGACCCCCTTTCATGTATATGCGACCGTCCGTTTTCAGCAGTTGATCCGAGCTGAACAAGTGTTGATCAGCCAAGACAGCCTAGTAGCAATTTTTTAATATTTTCAAACAATTTATGCAGTTCTGAGGGCTGATTCCGACTATAGACTGAGAGCAAATATATACAGTTTTGCTGAGCAGACAAGGGGCTGATGACCATGGGCGTCACAGTGAAAGTCACAGAGCTTACGATTCCAACCTACGGAATCGGAAAACCGGATAAGAATCCGCAATTTATTGAAAATCGAGTCTACCAGGGCTCTTCGGGACGGGTCTATCCTTACCCGGTCATCGAGACCATCTCGGATGAATGCAAGGATCAGGACTACAAGGCGGTCATTCTGGAGAACGAATACTTGGAGGTGACCGTCCTGCCTGAGTTGGGCGGACGAATCCAGTATGCCCGAGACAAGACCAACGACTATGACTTCGTCTACCGCAATCGGGTCATAAAACCTGCCCTGGTAGGCCTGACCGGCCCTTGGATTTCCGGGGGCATCGAGTTCAACTGGCCGCAGCACCATCGGCCCAGCACCTTCCTTCCGGTGGACTGCACCCTCAAGGACCTGCCGGACGGTGGCAAGGCGGTGGTCTGCCACGATACCGACCGCATCTACGGCACCCAGGTCACCACCACCATCGCCCTGCATCCCGGGGTCAGCGTCATCGAAATCTCGGCCCGGCTTTACAACGGCACGCCCCTGCCCCAGTCCTTCCTCTGGTGGGCCAACCCGGCCGTGGCGGTCAACGAACACACCAGGACCGTCATGCCACCCGATGTCACTGCGGTCATGGACCACGGCAAGCGCGACGTCTCCCGCTTTCCCATCGCGACGGGAACCTACTACAAGCACGACTACTCCCAGGGAGTGGATATCAGCCGCTACAAGAACGTGCCGGTGCCCACCTCCTATATGGCCGCGCATTCGGACTATGACTTCGTCGGCGGTTACGATTTCTCGCGGCAGGCGGGCATTCTGCATGTGGCTGACCATCACATCTCGCCGGGCAAGAAGCAGTGGACCTGGGGTTGCGGAGACTTCGGCCACGCCTGGGATCGCAATCTGACCGATGCCGACGGTCCTTATGTGGAGCTGATGACCGGTGTTTTCACTGACAACCAGCCTGACTTCACCTGGCTCAAGCCCTACGAGGGCAAGACCTTCACCCAATACTTCATGCCCTACAAGCAGGTGGGGCTGGTCAAGAACGCCAGTGTGGATGCGGCCCTCAACCTGGAAGTCGGCCCCGAGCAGACCTTCGGAGCCGCCGGCGAGCATGAGGGGATCGAGGCCCAGGGGCTGAAGGCCGGGCAAGGGCGAATCACCGTCTACGCCACACGGGTTCAAAAGGACGCGCGCGTCCAGGTCACTGCAGACGACGGATCCATCCTTTACCAGTGGCAGGGCACCCTTGGCCCCGACAATCAGGTCAGGGCCGAATTCGAGACAGGCGATCATCCGGGAACTGCACTGACAGCCCGAGTGGAGGACGCCCAAGGGCGGCTCCTGGTCAGCTATCGTCCACAGCCACCTGCCGATGGAAAGATTCCCGAGCCGGCGCAGGCCGCCGATCGGCCGGAGCGTATCGCCACCAATGAGGAACTGCTGCTGACCGGTTTGCACCTGGAACAGTACCGCCATGCCACCTACCGGCCTGATCCCTACTACCTGGAGGGGCTCAAGCGTGACCCGGGCGACGCGCGCATCAACAACGCCTACGGCCGACTTCTGCTTCGACGCGGCGACTTCGCCGGAGCCGAGCAGCACTTCCGCACGGCCATCAAGCGGTTGACCTGGCGCAACAGCCAGCCCTATGATTCCGAGGCCCACTACAATCTGGGTCTCGCCTTGAGCTATCAGGGACGAATGGACGAGGCCTACGACGCTTTCTACAAGGCCACCTGGGACGATGCCCAAAAGGAACGGGCCTTCTTCTGCCTGGCCTGTATCGAGACATGTCGCGGTCAGCTGGAGCAGGCATTGGACTTCGTTCAGCGTGCTCTGACGCGCAACACCGACAACATCAGGGCTCGCGGGCTCAAGGCCTATCTGCTGCGCCGTCTGGGCAGGCGGGATCAGGCGAACCAAGTGGTCCGCGAGAATCTGGCCCTGGATCGGTTCGACTTCGTATCCGGCTACGAGCGGGTTTTGGCAGGCGGTGATCCGGACGAGCTGTCCAGACTGATGCGCGGTGATTACCTCAACCTACTGCGGACGGCACGAGACTATGCTGCATTCGGCGCCTATGAGGAGGCGCTGCAGTTGCTGGGCCAGGCCGATCAGCATCAGCCCATGGTCGGGTATTATCAAGGCTGGTATCTGCACCTGCTGGGGCGGAAGGATCAGGCCATTCAGGCCTTCCGGGCCGCTGAAGGCGCGCCTTCGGACTACTGTTTCCCCAATTCCCTGGATGATATCGCCCCCCTGCGCACAGCCATGACCCTGGTCGATGGTCCCAAGGCAGCCTATTATCTGGGCTGCCTCTACTACGACAAGTCTCTGGCGGACCGGGCTATCAAGCTTTGGGAGCATTCCCGGCAATTGGACCCCGACTTCGCCACCGTCCACCGCAACCTGGCCATCGCCTACGGTAACAAGCGACACGATTGGCAGGCCGCCGATCAGGAAATCGAGACCGCCTGCCGGTTGGATCCTGAAGATGCACGGGTCTTTCTGGAGCGGGATCAACTTCACAGGCTGATGGGCTGGAGCTTTGCCCGCCGCCTGCAGGAATTCGAGAAGCATCCAGAGGTTGTGGCCCGCAGGGACGATCTCTATATCGAATACCTGAGTCTGCTCAACCAGACTGGCAGTTATGAACGGGCCTATCAGCTGATGAGCGGCCGGCGATTCCATCCCTGGGAGGGCGGCGAGGGCAAAATCACCGCCCAATACCGAATCTCCCTGAAGCTGATGGCCAAGGATGCCATGGCGGCCCAGGATTGGGACCGTGCTGCGGACCTGCTGGAGCGTGCCATGACATATCCTGAAAACCTGGGCGAAGGCAAACTGGAAGGCCAGAAGGACAACGATCTGCACTACTACCTGGGGCTGGTCAGACGGGCCGCGGGTGACGAGGAAGCTGCGGATCAGGAGTTCCGTCTGGCCTGCCTAGGCTCCGGACAGGTGGGGGAGTCGCTCTACTACAACGATCAGCCCGCCGAGATGGTCCTCTTCCAGGGGTTGGCCCACCAGGCCCTGGAAGAGCAGGGTCCGGCCAACGCCTGCTACTACCGGTTGCTGGACTTCGGCGAGCAACACTTGGACGACCATGTGGAAAAGGACTACTTTGCAGTCTCCCTGCCTGACTTTTTGACCTTCGATGCAGACTATACCCGCATGAACCGGGTCCACTGCCTCTACCTGATGGCCCTGGCACGCATCGGCACAGGGCAGATCGACCAGGCTCGGGAGTGCCTGAAGCAGGTTCTGGAACTGGATGCCGGTCATATCCAGGCCGGGTTGTTCACTGATGAATTGGACCACAGGACAATTCTTGCCGGGAGGAAGTCATGACCAAGGTTGCATTGGCTGGAGCCTGGCAGGTTCAGTCCCCGTCTGAGCTGCAGGGAACCGTCCTGATGCCGGGCACGCTGGATACCAATGGACTCGGACATGATGATCAGGAGCTGTCCGCAGACTATGGCAGCGGCAAGCCCGGACCCATCGGCTCCCGGCTGACCAGGCGGCACACCTTCGAGGGGACAGTCAGATTGTCCCGGCAGATTCGATGGACCCCGCAGCCGGGGCGGAGGGTCTTCTTCGAGGTGGAGCGCGCTCGCCGCCTGGAGGTCAGGGTCGGCGAACGCCAGGTTGAGCCCTACCGTCCTCAGACCTTGAACACCCCCCATGTTTTCGAGCTGACTGGACTGCTGACGGGCGATGATCTGCTGCAGGTGGATTCCGACAATGCCTACCAGGGCATGCCCCACGATGCCATCCTGGATTCCTCGACCGCCACTGACCACACCCAGACCAACTGGAACGGGCTTCTGGGGGACATCGGCCTGCGTGTGGAGGAGGATACCTTTATAGATAGGGTCCGTGCCTACCCGCGTGGCGATGCGCTGACTGTAGAGGCTGATGTGGATTCGGGACAGGGATTCCATGGTCGCCTGAGGCTCTCTTCCGATGCGCTGGCCCAGCCTCTGGAGGTCGCTGCAGATCTGGAACCTGGGCGGCGAACACTGACCTGGTCCGATCTGCCGCTTGACGCCCATGCGGATCGCTGGGACGAATACCAGGGCTGTCTGCACGGCATAACGGTTGAACTTTTGATGCCGGACGGATCCAGGGTGCTCTCGCGGGTCAGCACGGACTTCGGCATCCGTGATTTCGCTGCCGATGAGCAGGGGAGACTGGCTTTGAATGGCAGGGCCTTCTTCCTGCGTGGCGAGGCCAATTGTGCTGAGTTCCCGCAGACCGGCTTCCCGCCCATGGACGTGGGCTCCTGGATTCGTATTCTGGAGGCCTACCGTTCATACGGAGTGAATGTGGTCCGCTTCCATTCGCACTGCCCGCCCGAGGCAGCCTTCATCGCGGCGGACCGGATGGGGATGATGATGCAGCCCGAGCTCTCCCATTGGGACCACCAACATGCCTTCCAGGAGGATGTCAGTTACCGCTACTATCGCACCGAACTGGAGCAGACACTGCTCTTCCTGGCCAACCACCCCTCCTTTGTCATGCTCACCCTGGGCAACGAGCTGTCTGCGGATGCGACCGGTCACCAGCGCATGGCTCAGTTGGTGCAGGATGCCCGGAGCATTGACGATACCCGGCTCTATGCCAATTCCTCCAACCCGCACTATGGTCAGCTTGGCAGCGACGACTGCAACGAGGTCTACACCTCTGAGTCTTATAAGGGTCACGACCTGCGCTGCTGCTTTGCCAACATGCGTGGGTCCACCAACGCGGTTCATCCGGGCACTGCCCACAATTTCGAGGACACCATGCAGGAAGTCCGCAAAGAGTGCGAGGTGCCGGTCTATGGATTCGAGGTAGGGCAGTATGAGGTGCTGCCTGACTTCCGGGAGATTGAAGAGTTCACCGGGGTCACCCGTCCTGACAATTACGCAATGATTCGTGACAGGGTCCGCGAATCTGGCCTGGACCAGAGCACTTGGCTGGACTGGGTGGCCGCTACAGGCGAACTGTCACGGATCTGCTACCGGGAGGAGGTGGAGTCCGTCCTGCGAACCCCTTCCATGTCGGGGCTTTCGCTGCTGGGTCTTCAGGACTTTCCCGGACAAGGCACGGCTCTGGTGGGCATGATGGATGCCCATCTGCACCCCAAGCGCTTTCCCTTCGCCCGTCCTGAACGTTTCCGGTCCTTCTTCACCGATCAGTTGCCGCTGGCAGTCATGGACCGTTACGCCTATACCAACCGGGAGAAGCTTTCAGGGACGGTCAGGGTGGCCAACTACGGCCGACGCACCCTTCGGGGTGATCTGCGGCTGCGGTTGCAGGGCCCGGGGGTTGATCTGGAACATGTCTTCCGCAAGGTCACCTGTCCGGTGGGCAAGCTGACCGATCTGGGGGCCTTCGAATTGCCTCTGGACGGAGTTGAAGGCAACCAACGCTGCCGTCTGAGTCTGGAGATCGACGGCGTGGCCAACGTCTATTCGGTCTGGGTCTACCAGGACAGCCAGCCTGACCGGCCAGACGGTCTGTACGAAGCCAGGAGGTTCGATCGGCAGGCGCGTCGGGTCCTGGACCAGGGGGGCACGGTCTATCTGAGTCCCGACTCCACGGCCCAGTCCCTGCCCGGATCCGTTCAGGCCCACTTCTCCACGGACTTCTGGTCGGTGGGAACGTTCAAGGACCAGAGCGGCACCATGGGGCAGTTCATTCAGGCCGACCACCCTGTTTTTGCCGATTTTCCGACCGACTCGCACACTGACTGGCAGTGGTGGCCCATGGCCACCCAGCGGGCCATCGTCCTGCCCGAGCGCTACCAGTCCATCATCACCGAGATGGATAGCTACGCCTACCTGCGACCCATGACGCAGCTGCTGGAATGCCGTTGCGGCAAGGGCCGGCTTCTGCTCTCCTCCATGGGCCTGCAGAATCTGTCCGAATATCCTGAGGCCAGGGCCCTACAGGCCAGCATCTACCGGTATCTGGGCTCCAAGGACTTCAACCCGCGTCAGAGGATTGATCCCGAGGTCATCGACCAGCTGGTCGCCTGAGTCCTGCTGTTCGCTAAAGCACAATAAGGGGCCGACCCACAATTTCAGCGGGCCAGCCCCTTTTGCTCGGATGGGCTAAGTCCTATCTCAGAGGATGCCTTGGGCCACCATGGCATCGGCCACCTTGGTGAAGCCGGCCACATTGGCGCCCAGCATCAGGTCGCCCTCATGCCCGTATTCCTTGGATGCCTGGTAGGACTTCTGGAAGATTCCAGTCATAATGTCCTTCAGCCGCTGATCCACCTCATCGAAGGTCCACTGCAGCCGAAGCGAGTTCTGGCTCATCTCCAGACCGGAGACTGCGACGCCGCCGGCATTGGCGGCCTTGGCGGGTCCATAGAGCACTTTGTTGTCCTGATAGACCTGGATGGCTTCGGGGGTGGAGGGCATGTTGGCACCCTCGCAGACCACGGTGCATCCATTGGCGACCAGGGTCTTTGCGGATTCCTCATCGATTTCGTTCTGCGTGGCGCAGGGCAGGGCGATGTCGCAGGGTACAGTCCAGACGCCCTTGCAGCCCTCGTGGTACTCAGCGGAGTCCACGCGGTCCGCATACTCGCGAATTCGGCCGCGGTGACCAAGCTTGATGTCCTTGACGACGTCGAGGTCAATCCCGTTGGGATCGTAGACGTATCCGTTGGAGTCGGATGCCGTTACCACCTTGGCGCCCAGCTGCTGTGCCTTTTCGGTGGCGAAGATGGCCACGTTGCCCGAACCGGAGATGACGACGGTCTTGCCCTGGAAGGAATCCTTGCGCAGCGTCTGCAGGGCCTCCTGGGTGTAGTAGCACAGGCCGTACCCCGTGGCCTCGGTCCTGGCCAGCGAGCCGCCGAAGGTCATGTCCTTGCCGGTCAGAACACCCGAGTACTCGTCGCGAATTCTCTTGTACTGGCCGAACAGGTAGCCGATTTCGCGAGATCCTACGTTGATGTCGCCGGCGGGCACATCGGTGAACTGTCCGATGTGACGCTGCAGCTCGGTCATGAAGGCCTGGCAGAAGCGCATGACCTCGGCATCCGAGCGGCCCTTGGGGTCGAAGTCGGATCCGCCCTTGGCACCGCCCATGGGCAGTCCGGTCAGCGAATTCTTCAGAATCTGCTCGAAGCCCAGGAACTTGATGACGGACTCGGTCACGGTCGGGTGGAAGCGCAGGCCGCCCTTGTATGGGCCGATGGCCGAATTGAATTGGATCCGGTAGCCGCGGTTGACCTGGACATGGCCTTGGTCGTCGGTCCAGGCCACACGGAACTTGACTGCACGCTCGGGCTCGACCAGGCGCTCCAGCACGCCGTTGGCCTCATACTCGGGATGCCGCTCCACCACGGGCTCCAGGCTGGAGAAAACTTCGCGCACAGCCTGCAGGAATTCCGGCTGGTCGCCGTCGCGCTTCTCGACCTGCTGGTACACGCGCTTGATGTATTCGTTGGTGAGCATCTGAGCTCCTTTGACTAGGAATGGCCGGTCCATCCGGTCCACATACGATTGGGTCCGCCCTCAAGAGCCTACGGGGGCTGGCGGAATCTTATCCTATGGTAAATGCCTCAAAGTTACGTCACAAGAATTTTGGTCCGTAATGTCTGACATATGGTCATTCAAGGCCCGAAGAATGAGAGAACGAGAAAGAGCAATCAAAGCAGCCAGCAAAGTTGAGTCTATATGACTCAACTTTTATTCCTTGGGTGAACATCGGGCATGGAACCCGGGGTCCGCGGTTTGGACAAAGTGAAGGGCAAGGAGCCCGGGAGGACAGGTCAGGATGTCCGCCTGGGGTTCCGGTCCGCAGAAACTATGACTTACAGAATCAGGAGATGTGATTATGGCTATGTTTCCCGCATTGATGAACAACTCGATTTTCGGTGACTTCTTCGACGATCCCTTCTTCAACAACTGGCGTGACGGGCGTCGGCAGGGTCAGGGCGCCAAGAACGCGCTGAACAGCCCCTTGATGAACACGGATGTGCGTGAGAAGGATGGGCAGTACCAGCTCTCCATCGATATGCCCGGCTTCGACAAGAAGGACATTGGCCTGCGTCTGGAGGATGGCTACCTGATTGTCTCCGCCCAGAAGAACGGTGACCAGGGCGACAAGGACGACCAGGGACGGTGGATTCGGCGTGAGCGCTACACCGGGTCCTGCTCCCGCAGCTTCTATGTGGGCGACAAGGTCCGTCAGGAGGACATTCATGCCCACTATGCCAACGGCACCCTGGAGGTGACCCTGCCCAAGACCAGCATTGAGCCGGCTGACAACACGCAGAACATCGCCATCGAGGACTGAGGGATTCTGGTCCTTATCGGACCGTCTGAACGACTGCTATACTGATTGAGCGACAGCCGTTCAGACGGCCCTTTTGTCGTGTCAACACGCTATTGCCCAATTTTGGGTCCATCAATGCTATACTTGCCATTTGGCGTGTCTTTCGGCGCGCTGTGTAACCGGCCGAGGATCGGATAGAAGGCTTATGGCAAAAGATGGTGTGATCGAGGTGGAAGGGCGTGTGGTCGAGGCCCTCCCGAATGCGATGTTCCGCGTCGAGCTCGAGAACAAGCACCTGGTGCTGGCCACCATTTCCGGCAAGATGCGCAAGAATTACATCCGCATTCTGCCCCAGGATCGGGTGGTGCTCGAAATGAGTCCCTATGATCTGAACCGCGGACGGATTACGTACCGGTATAAGTAACAAGGTACACAAGCAAAGGAAAACCATGAAGGTCAGCCCTAGTGTGAAGAGAATCTGCGAGAACTGCCGCGTGATTCGTCGTCACGGCCGCGTCATGGTGATCTGCAAAAACCCACGCCACAAGCAGCGCCAGGGCTGAGCGGATTCCCAGCGGCAACGAACACCAAAGGCGCTGAGTCACAGCCAGCAGGCTGAACCCCGGGTGCGCAGGCCCGGGCCGGGAGACCGGAAGACTCGGTGCACGACCTGCGTAGAACAAAAAGGAATCGCAATGGCACGTCTTGCCGGAGTCGACATCCCCAACGAGAAGCGCATAGAGATAGCCCTCACCTATATCTTCGGTGTGGGGCGTACTCGCGCCAAGGAAACACTTGCCGCGACCGGAGTGAATCCGGACACCCGCGTCAAGGATCTCACGGACGAGCAGCTCATTACGCTGCGTGATTACCTCGAGGGAAACTACAAGATCGAGGGTGATCTGCGTCGTGAGATCGACGCTGATATTCGCCGTAAGATCCAAATCAACTGCTATCAGGGCCAGCGCCACCGCCGGGGCCTGCCCGTGCGCGGCCAGCGGACCAAGACCAACGCCCGCACCCGCAAGGGACCCAAGCGCACCGTCGCCGGAAAGAAGAAGGCGACCAAGTAAGGCCGAATGCGAAGCGGGGATGAGGGTCCCCGATGGTTCGTACTAGCAATTAGTTATTCGTTATTCGTGACAAGGAAACGAGGATCAATGGCAGCAGCAAAGCAGGCCGCGCGCAAGCCTCGTCGTCGGGATCGCAAGTCGGTTCCGGTCGGGCAGGCGCATATCAAGTCAACATTCAACAACACCATCATCTCCATCACCGATCCCTCCGGTGCTGTAGTGGCCTGGGCTTCAGGCGGCGACGTAGGCTTCAAGGGCTCCCGCAAGTCCACTCCTTACGCTGCGGGCATGGCCGCCGAATCCGCAGCCCGCAAGGCCATGGAGCATGGGGTCAAGAAGGTGGATGTCTTCGTCAAGGGCCCGGGTTCGGGCCGTGAGACCGCCATCCGCTCCCTGCAGTCCGCAGGCCTGGAGGTCGGTTCCATCTCCGATGTGACCCCCCAGGCACACAATGGCGTTCGTCCTCCCAAGCGCCGTCGCGTCTGAGCACTAGAAAACCCATGAATCCACCCGCGAAGATCGGTGAGTGCACCACCGGTCGGAGCTGAAAGGATAGCAACAGTGCTTATTGCACAGCGTCCGACTCTTACTGAAGAAGTCGTCAATGCCCAGCGCTCCCGTTTCACCATCGAGCCCTTGGAGCCCGGATTCGGGTACACCTTGGGCAACTCCCTGCGTCGTACCCTGCTGAGCTCCATACCCGGTGCGGCTGTGACCTCGGTCCGCATTTCGGGTGCCCTGCATGAGTTCACCACGCTGCCTGGTGTGGAGGAGGACGTCACTGAGATCCTGCTCAACATCAAAGGCATCGTGCTGACCAGCGAGTACGACGAGCCTGTGGTCATGTATTTGCGCAAGAGCGGCAAGGGCGAGGCCACCGCCGGGGACATCACCCCGCCGGCCGGCGTCACCGTGGCCAATCCTGATCTGCATATTGCGACCCTGGCCGAGGATGGCGAGCTGGAGATCGAGTTTACGGTGGAGCGTGGGCGTGGATACGTCCAGGCCCAGCTCAACAAGCAGGACAACGATGAGATTGGCCGCATCCCGGTCGATTCCATTTACTCTCCTGTGCTCAAGGTCAGCTACAAGGTCGAGGCCACCCGTGTCGAGCAGCGCACGGATTTCGACAAGCTGATTCTGGATGTGGAGACCAAGCCTGCCATCTCGCCGCGTGACGCGGTGGCATCAGCTGGGTCGACCCTGGTCGAGCTCTTCGGCCTCTGCCGTGAGCTCAACACCCAGGCCGAAGGCGTGGAGGTCGGACCCGAGCCTGTGGTGGAAGAGGCCGATCCGCAGATGTCCGTGCCGATTGAGGACCTGAACCTGACGCAGCGTTCCTACAACTGCCTCAAGCGCGAAGGAATCCACACCATCGGCGAACTGGTCTCGCATACCGAGCAGGATCTGCTGGACATCCGCAACTTCGGCATGAAGTCCATCGACGAGGTCAAGGAGAAGCTTGAGGGCATGGGGCTGTCGCTGAAGGCCTCCCCGCTGGGCTTCGACACCAATAATCTCGAGGGAGGCACCTTCTTCTCGCCTGACGACGAGTGAAGGATAGCAGCCTTCGTATGAGCGGACGAGGGGGAAGGGTTCCGTCGTCTGCCGACAGAAATTCCGGGAAGTCGGATGTTCGGGCGTATGCCCACCTGTCCTCCCGGGCCGTAAGGAGATAATCCAATGCCAAAACCTAGCAAGGGCCCACGTCTGGCCTCCAGCCCGGCACACGAGCGGCTGATGCTGGCCAACATGGCCACCAGCCTCTTTGCCAACGGCCGTATCACGACCACACTGCCCAAGGCCAAGCGCCTGCGTCCCCTGGCTGAGCGGCTGATCACCTTCGCCAAGCGTGGGGATCTGCCTGCCCGCCGCCGCGTTATGCGCGTCATCCGCGACAAGTCTGTGGTTCATATCCTGTTCACGCAGATTGCCGAGCAGATGCAGCAGCGTGAGGGTGGCTACACCCGCATCACCAAGATCGCACCCCGCCGTGGAGACAACTCCCCACAGGCCGTGATCGAGCTGGTCACCGAACCTCTGTCGGCCAAGAAGGCCGTGGTCAAGGAGGCTGAGTCCGCAGCCAAGGTGGCCGCCAAGGACGACAATGCCGAGGTGGCAGCAGCCACCGATGCCGCTGTAGCCGAAGGCGCTGCCAAGGATGCCGTCGACCAGGCTGTCGAGGCCAACGAGTCCGATCAGGACGTGGCCCAGGCTGACCAGGCCGCCGAGGATCTGGAACAGACCGCCGACAAGGCGGATCAGGCCGAAGCCCAGGCTGAGGAAGATGCCGACGTGGCTGAGGATGCCGAGAAGTCTGCCGAGTAATCGGTTATTGCATTCGATGACGGGGTCGGGGAGCATGGCTCTCCGGCCCCGTTTGTCATTGCTGCCAGGGAGGTCGTGATGGAGGATCAGGAAGGGAAGATGTCCCTTGTCAGGCTGCGTATGGACCTGGCCTACGACGGTGGCGGCTTCCATGGTTGGGCCCGGCAGCCCGGGCTACGCACGGTCCAAGGTTGCATCGAGCATGCTCTGTCTCTGATTACCGGAGCCCGCAGATCGAATGGTGAGGTTTCCTATCGCCAAGCCGACTGGGAACCCAGACTGGTCGTGGCTGGAAGGACAGACACTGGGGTCCACGCATCTCACCAGGTGGCACACTTGGACGTTCCCGACGCTGTGCTCGAATCCTGCAGGGGACATATGGGGGTCGATGGTGTTTTGGCCCTGGAACGCCGCCTCCGGCACCTGTTGCCTTCCGACATCGTTCTGCTCGGTCTCGGATTGGCCCCTGCAGGTTTCGATGCCCGCTTCTCTGCCCTGGAACGTACCTACCTGTATCGGGTCAGCCAGGGGGGTCAGCCAGGGGATCCGCGCATGCGGGGCTATGTGCTTGACCTGGAGGGGAGCCTGGATCTGCAAGCTATGAACGAGGCCGCAGCGAAGTGTATCGGTCTGCATGACTTCGGATCCTTTGCCAGGCCAAACCCTGGCGGCACGACCATCCGCAAGGTCCTGGCAGCACACTGGGACCTGGTTCCCACTGTGAATCTGTGCGAGGCTGCCCAGGGACAGAATGCCGTCGGATACCTTCCGACCTTTATGGAGTCCGGGCTGACCGTCTTTCGGATTGTGGCCGATGCTTTTGCTCATAACATGGTCCGCTCACTGGTTGCGGCCTGCATCCAGGTGGGCCAGGGGCGACGCTCCGTGCAATGGTTTGCCGACAAGGTGGCCCACCCCCTGCGTGAAGGTTCCACTGGTCCTATAGATGCTCGAGGGTTGACCCTGGAGCATGTGGCCTACCCGCCTGATGACCAGCTTGCTGAGCGGGCGCAGGCCATCCGGGCACGCCGGACACTGTGATCCCCTGGTTGTTCACAGTGGCCGTTGGCTGCGCCACGCCGCTTGCCAGATAGGGACTCTGTGGCATAATAGAAAAGTTGTTGTTCGGCAGTGTCGGGCAACGACTATGGTTGAGTGTCCGAGCGGTCTAAGGAGCACGCCTCGAAAGCGTGTGAGGGCAACTCCCTCCGCGAGTTCGAATCTCGCCTCAACCGCCCTTATCGGCCCCGGCCCGATGGTCGGGGCCTTTTACGTTTTACCCTGTTGTTGCCTTTCACAGTTTAGTGGCACACTTGGAGTATCAGGTTTCATAATTGCTGCTGATATGCGGTCCATAGAAGACCGACTTTTTGCGGAGTGACCGAGAGAATGGCACCCGTTTGGTTCATGGATGTCAGATGTGATTGGTCTTCCGCATGCAATCTTTGACTACCTAGTTTGGCATGACCATGAGTCGCGATACTCAGCAAATAAAAAGACCGTCCAATGCAGAAGGCGATGTGGTGGTCACACCGGCTCGCCTCCTACATTGCACGGGTTCATACCCCCCTGCGTTCCTGTGGAATACTCCTGTGGAACACGTTCTATAATAGCACCGTCTAAAACTTTGGCGCCACTCGTAAAGTTTCGTGAAATCTGCGGTAAGCAATAGTTAATGTGCTGTGCTTGATGATTGCACTTCATGATTGACCAGGTTTTGGGCATGAATGGGCAAGGGTTGCTCGCATATGCGGATGAGGAGACGTGCGAGCGCTACTAGTGGAACCTGCTGGTGGCTGGTCCGTCCTGGACGTCAGTGCTTTGGCACCTGTAGCAGGGCTGACGAAGTGGCCGGGTAGCCGAGGTTCATGGCCATGGACATGTGGGCTACAATCATGTCGACCAGGGCCGATGTGGCCTGCCGGTGGCTTTTCTCGTTCTGACTGGCATCGGTTCGTATGGCGCCTGAGGAGCCGTTCAGTTTTCTCCCCACGGCAAGTAGGGTCCGTGCCGTATCCATCTCGATCAGGGCAGGGGTAGGGGTCTGTATTCCATTGGCGGGGTCGGTGGACTTTTCAGGGTGCGCCAGCAGATCAGTGGTGGAATAGACCCCCTGCCGGGGATCGTGCTTGGCGCGACCGACCAGAATCTGTGCGGCTGCAGTGTGTGCATCGGCCAGGGTGAGCATCCACGCGGCATCCGTCTTGCGTGCTGCGAGCACCGAAAGTTCGAATCCTGAACGGTCTTCGCCTATGATGGCCTGATCGGCCAATTCGACCGGCAGTGCCTTGGCCAGTGGATCCAACTGCTGTGCAGCCTGAACCAGCCTCAATGTAGCTGTTTGGCGATTGGCCTGTCCGCCCTGGGAGGCCGTCAAAGCCTGGGCTGCGTGTACCGTGGCTTCGTCCAAGCGGGCAGGGCACTCACGGGCCGCTTGGATCCAAGCCTGGGCCCGGCTATTTGCCCGATCCCTCTGAAGCTGTTCCGACTGCCGGGCTCGCGTCCATGCCTGCTCACATGCTGTGGGACGGAGATTGTCGGGGTCGTGCTGGCTGACATGCACCGCTGAGGGTGCGCATCCTGAGATGGTGGCAGCCAGCAGAAGAACTGCGATACCGGCCCTCATTCGTCGCGCCAGGATCGCTGGCCGACGACTCGCCCACCCGTGGTATTCAGGAACCGGCTGTGTCTGCATGAAAGGTTAGAATAGTAGGCATTGCAGACTAAAAGAAGCACGGTCTGAATAACTTCATAGGAGGTCTTGACATGGAACTGGACCTGGCTGAAATTCATCAGCTGGCACACGAACAAGGGATTGATGCCGAGACCTTGGATCAAGCACTGAGCGAGGCTCTTCTTCTGGCCTACCAGAAGTCGCCTCATGCAGCCAAACACGCACGTGTGGAGCTGGACGAACGTGCTGGGACTTTTACCATCTGGGCACAGGACGAGATCGCTCGTGAACCCACCCCCGAAGAGCCCGAACCGGGCTATGATTTGGGCGAGGAATACGACGACACACCGAAGGACTTCGATAGGCTGGCGGCTTCCACAGCCCGCCAGGTCATCCGTCAGCTCTTCCGCCAGGCCGACGATGAGCGAGTCTTCGGAGCTTTCTCAGGCCAAAAGGGCCATCTGATCACCGGAGTCGTGCAGCAGGATGCCAGCGATCCCGGCAACGTGCATGTGGCCGTAGATAATGTCGAGGCCATTTTGCCCCGTCGTGAGCAGGTGCCTGGAGAGCATTACCAGCACGGCCAGCGGATCCGTGTCTACGTGGTCAATGTCTCCCGTGGGCTCAAGGGACCGGAAATCATCGTGTCGCGTTCCCACCCGGAGCTGGTTCGCCGCCTCTTTGAGCGGGAGGTGCCCGAGCTGGTCTCTGGTGCAGTCTCCATCATGGCCATTGCCCGTGAGGCCGGGGCCAGAACCAAGATCGCGGTCCGTGCCAACACCAAGGGGGTCAATCCCAAGGGCGCGCTGATCGGCCCGGCGGGTGCTCGCGTTCGTGCCGTCATGGAGAACCTGGGACCTGAGAAGATTGACATCGTGGACTGGTCCAAGGACCCCGCCGAATTCGTGGCTGCGGCCCTGTCCCCGGCGGTGGTCCGTCAGGTGCAGATCGTCAGCGAGCCCAACCGCACGGCCATTGCCTTCATCAAGGATGCCCAGCTCTCCCTGGCCATTGGTAAAGAGGGCCAGAACGCCCGTCTTGCCGCCAAGCTGACCGGATGGAAGATTGGCATCGAGTCCGAGGAGGCCCACCAGCAAAAACTACGTGAACTGCAGGCGCAATCGGCTTCGGCTGCTGGTGAAGACGCCTGAGAGCAAACATCCGACGACGCGAGTATGCTGGACCCGGTATCCCGAGTCCGGAGGTTCATGCCGTCGGCCCCGGCACAGAGACGAGGTAACACGATCATGGTCGCACGATGAGACAGGATATGTTCGCCGTCATGAAAGAGTGATCGCGCCGGTCATATGCGCGGTCCGGTAAGGAGAAAGTAAGTGCCCAAAGCACGCGTGTATGAGCTGGCCAAGGAATTTGGCGTAGACAGCAAGACTGTTCTGGCGAAATTGAAGGACATGGGCGAATTCGTCAAGTCCGCATCCTCCACTGTCGAGGCCCCTGTGGTTCGTCGACTCAAGAACGCTTTCCCTCAGAAGGGACAAAGCGACGCTGGGCAGGCCGCTGCGCGAAATGCCCGCCCCGGTAGCCCTAATCACGGAAGCGGCCAGGGTCAGCATGGCCGCGCGCAATCCGGCGGTACCCAGCCGCCAACACCTGGGCCCAAGCCCGGACAGAATCATCGGTCCTCGACCGGCGGCGAGGCGCCACGGGGTCAGCAGCGTCCCGGTGGCCACTTCCCCAAGCCCGGTGCATCCCAGGGTAATCGCAACGAGCATGAGCAGCGCAACCAGTCCCGTGGACCCAAGCCTTCAGCCATGGGCAGGCCCGGCCCCCAGGGCTCGCGCAACAACGGTCGTCCTGGTGGTTCCAACGCTGCGGCGGCACGTCATGGTGCACGGCCGGGAGCATCCACGCCCCGTCCGGGCAATAATCCTTTCAGCCGAAAGCAGGGGATGAAGGCCCCCATGCCTTCGGATATCCCCAGGCCGCATCCCATGGCCAGACCCACCGTCAACGACTCCCGCAGGGGCCGGGGCGGATTCCGCAACGGTCGTGGCGGTCGCCCCGGGCAGGGCGCCCGTCCAGGGCAGTGGGGCCATAGCCGTCCAGGCCAGCAGACCCATCAGGGCGGCGGCAACCGTTTCGGCGGTGCTTCGTCGGCGCCTTCAGGTGGCTTCCGTGGCGGTTCCGGCCGTGGTGGTCGTGGTCGCGGCGGTGCTGCTGGAGCATTCGGTCGCCAGGGAGGCAAGTCCTCCAAGGCCCGCAAGAATCGGATGGCCAAGAGGCATGAATTCCAGGAGATGAAGGCACCCGTCATCGGCGGTGTGCGCATCCCCGCAGGCAATGGACGTACCGTCAAGCTGCGTCAGGGCGCAACCCTGGCCGACCTGGCCGACAAGATCAACGTCAACCCTGCCGCCCTGGTCACGGTGCTCTTCCACCTGGGCGAGATGGCTACGGCCACCCAGTCCCTGGATGAGGCCACTTTCCAGATTCTGGGCGACGAGATTGGATGGAAGATCCGCATCGTCTCCGCTGAGGAGGAGGACAAGGAGCTCCTTCAGCAGTTCGACATCAACCTGGACGAAGAACGTGAGGACCAGGACGACAAGAACCTGCAGCCCAGGCCTCCGGTGGTTACGGTCATGGGCCATGTCGACCATGGTAAGACCCGGCTGCTGGACACCATCCGCAAGACCAACACGACCACCCAGGAGGCTGGCGGCATCACCCAGCGCATCGGGGCCTACCAGGCCACGGTCACCCTGGATGGGGAGGATCGCAAGATCACCTTCCTGGACACCCCTGGCCACGAGGCCTTTACGGCCATGCGTGCCCGTGGTGCCGAGCTGACTGATGTGGCTGTCCTGGTGGTGGCCGCGGACGACGGCGTCATGCCGCAGACCGTGGAGGCCATCAACCATGCACAGGCCGCACATGTGCCCATCGTGGTGGCTGTCAACAAGATTGATGTCGAGGGAGCCAATCCCCAGAAGGTACGTGGTCAGCTGACCGAGTTCGGACTGGTATCCGAAGAGTACGGCGGCGACACTATGTTCGTCGACATCTCCGCCAAGCTGGGTACCAACGTGGACAAGCTCCTGGAGGCCGTCCTGCTGACTGCCGATGCAGATCTTGACCTTCGGGCCAACCCCGACATGGACGCTCGCGGTG
Source organism: Bifidobacterium apis (assembly GCF_036986835.1). NCBI lineage: Bacteria > Bacillati > Actinomycetota > Actinomycetes > Bifidobacteriales > Bifidobacteriaceae > Bifidobacterium > Bifidobacterium apis. Next base: position 462,727 of record NZ_BTXD01000001.1, read on the forward strand.
CCACGGTCGAGGCCCGCCTGGACAAGGGCCGTGGAGCTGTGGCCACTGTGTTGGTCCAGCAGGGAACCCTGCATGTAGGCGATGCCATTGTGGCTGGATCGGCCTATGGCCGTGTACGTGCCATGCTGGACGAGAACGGTCGGCAGATGGACGCTGCCGGTCCTTCCACGCCTGTCCAGGTGCTGGGCCTTACCTCGGTGCCTACCGCCGGTGACCTCTTCCTGGTCGCACCCGACGACCGCACAGCCCGTCAGATTGCCGAGAAGCGCGAGGCTTCGGCCCGCGCCGCACAGCTGGCCAAGCGCCGCAAGGTTGTCTCCTTGGAGAGCTTGAAGGAGCAGTTCGCCAAGTCCGAGGTGGACATGCTCAACATCGTCATCAAGGGCGACTCCTCCGGCTCGGTCGAGGCCCTGGAAGACTCCCTGATGAAGATCGAGGTCTCCGACGAGGTCGGGATCCAGGTCATCCACCGGGGCGTGGGCGCCATCACCCAGAACGACGTCAACCTGGCTACGGTCGACAAGGCCGTCATCATCGGTTTCAATGTCCGGCCCAACAGACAGGTTCAGGATCTGGCCGACCGCGAGGGCGTGGAGATCAAGTACTACTCGGTCATCTACAATGCCATCGAGGACATCGAGGCTGCGCTCAAGGGCATGCTTAAGCCGGAGTACGAGGAGGTCACCACCTCCCACTCCGAGATCCGCGAGATCTTCCGCTCCTCCAAGTTCGGCAACATCGCTGGCGTCATGGTCCAGGATGGCACCGTCAAGCGGGGCACCAAGGCTCGCATCGCCCGCAACGGGGTGGTCACCATCAACGACCTGGAGATTTCCTCCCTGCGCCGGTTCAAGGACGACGTCAACGAGGTATCCGAAGGATACGAGGCTGGCATCAACCTGGGCTCCTTCAACGACATCGAGGTGGGCGACATCATCGAGACCTACGAGATGCGGGAAGTGGAACGCAAGTAGGGCCTGTCGACCATCCGACCACATGTCGGAGGGTCTGTGGTGATCCGCCCCGGTCTGGGTACTCCCTGGCCGGGGCGGATGTCCATGAATGAGACGATTGGTTATGGACGGTTTGAGAAAGGAATCATGATGGCTGGAAATCCCCGCGCTGTACGCATAGCAGCCCTGATACAACGGGTTGTGGCCTCTGCGCTGGAGTCCCAGATGCACGACAAGCGCCTGGCAGGGGTCACCGTCACTGAGGTTCGGGTCACCAACGACCTGCAGATAGCCAAGATCTACTGGACCCAGCTGGGTCGGTCCGGACACGAGGCCGGTGAGCGCAAGCGGGCCCAGCAGGCCCTGCGGCAGGCCTCAGGCAGGCTTCGCACCCTGGTCGGCGCCCGGGCCGGTCTGCGACTGACGCCTACGCTGCGCTTCATCTACGATGAGGTGCCTGCCGAGGCTACCGAGATTGAGGATGTGTTGACTGCGGCCCGTCACAGAGACGAGGCCATGGCCAAGGCCCGGGTCAATGCCAGCTATGCCGGTGACCCCGATCCATATAGGCATGACGACGAAGAAGAGACCGGTGGGTCGGACTCCGTCCCTGATGAACCTGCGGCAGAGGATGCGGATGAAGCCGACCGCTGAGTCGTCGGACGTGATGGATTCTGGTCATGGTGAACCGACCTCGGGCATCATCCTTGTTGACAAGCCGAGCGGTGTGACTAGCCATGACGTGGTGGCCGCCGTCCGTTCTGGCCTCGGCATGCGTCGCGTAGGCCATGCCGGGACCCTGGATCCCATGGCCACCGGCCTGCTGGTCCTTGGATTCGGCCAGGCTACGCGGTTGCTGACGGTCATCGTCGGCCATGACAAAACCTACCGGGTCACCATGCGCCTGGGACTGGGTACCACCACGGACGATGCGGACGGGGAATTGCTGCCGGCCCGTCCTGGAGTTGCGCAGAGGGTGGACGAGCTGACAGCCCAGGGTCTGCAGGACCTGATTGATCGTTGCTTCACCGGCTGGATCGACCAGGTGCCAGATGCATTCTCCGCCATCAAGGTCAGGGGCAGGCGGGCCTATGATCTGGCTCGCGCAGGCCAGGAGGTCAGGCTGGAACCCCGCCGCATTCGGATTGCATCCTTCCGTCTGCTCGACTTTCGTCGTGTGGATCTGCCTGACCAGGGTGTCAGGGTGGTCGATGCGGATGTGGAGGTGACCTGCTCCAGCGGCACCTACATCAGGGCCCTGGCTCGCGACCTGGGCGAGCGGCTGGATTTGGGCGGCTACCTGACCGCTCTACGAAGGATTCGGGTAGGTCCATTCGATCTGGGGGATTCCAATCTGGCATCCAGGGTTTTGGGCGGTCAGGTGGTCCCGCACACCTACCGGAACCGACAAGGTCAGACGGTTGTCCGCAGTCGTATGGTCCCAGACCGCGACCGGCAGGGGATGTTGGATGGTTCCCTAAGTCTTGAGCAGGCAGCACGCATGAGTATGCCTGTCCTGAACCTGAATGCCGACCAGGCCGCCAGGGTGGCCAACGGAGGATTCTTGGATCTGCATGTCACCGGGCCCACGGCCGCCCTGGCCGGACCTGGGGACAGGCAGCGGCTGGCTGCCATTCTAGTGCCCGGTTCACGAGGCGGGGCCAAGCCGGATGTGGTCTTCCACCCCGAGGCCTGAGTGTGCGGTTTCGGGTTTAAACTCAGGGTCTTGCCAGGGTGCGACGGTGGGAATACAGTGCTTAAGGAATTTTCGGCGCCCGGGTTCGGGGGTCGCCATGACTAGGTGATGGGAAGCGGATGAAGGTCAGTCAGGTCAGCCCGAATGAGTCGGGCATTGTCAGGTGGCCGGGAACCTTGGGGGCCCGGTCCAGCGTGATTACCATCGGTGTCTTCGACGGTATGCACCGGGGTCATCAGGCCCTTCTGCGCCGAGTGGTGGAGCTCGCTGCCAAGGCACAGGACCGGCCTATGGCCCTGGTCTTCGACCCTAGTCCCAAGCTGGTCCATAGCTATGCCGACAGCCATGACATGACTGAGCCGTCCCTGGACCTGATTCGCCATGACCCTGATCAGATCATGCCTCTGGAGGAGCGCCTACGACTGATGGCCCAGCTGGGGCTGGATCAGGTTCTGGTGGTGCGATACACGCTGACCTTTGCAGCCAAGTCCTATCGGTTCTTCCTCAAGCAGCTTACCGAGCAACTGGCCATGCGGACGCTGGTCCTGGGTCGCGATGCGCAGATGGGTGCAGGGCGGGTAGGTGACATCAAGGCCATTGGTGATCTGGCGGACACTGGACTGTTCAACCTGGAAGTAGTGGACGACCAGGGTCCCGGCGACTGCACCCTGCATGACGCTGACGGCCTGGAGCGGCATCGGGTACGAGCCTGGAGCAGCTCGCATCTTCGGCAGTTGATCCTGGATGGAGATGTGGATGCGGCACTGGATATTCTGGGTCGGCCGCACATGGTCCAAGGCACAGTGGTCCATGGGGAGCAGCGGGGTCGCCGTTTGGGATTTCCAACTGCCAACCTTGCTCCCGACAGTCAGGGGATGATGCCCGCTGATGGAGTCTATGCAGGCTGGCTGGTCGACCTGGGACTGCCTACGGATCCGATGGCGACGCCGGAGGGCCGGGAGGGTCGGCTGGCTCAGGGTTCGCCCTGGCGGATGCCTGCCGCCATCTCCATCGGCACCAAGGAGACCTTCCTGGCCCCGGGGGAGCGGGTGCCGAGACTCCTGGAGGCCAATGCCGTCCGGCCGGATTGGGTGGACCTGTATGGTCATCGTGTCCGGGTGGAGTTCCTCAGCCGTCTGCGTGGCCAGAAGCGGTATGCAGGCGAGGAACCCCTCAAACGACAGCTGGCCCTGGATGCCAATCGCACCTTGGAGCTGACCAAGGCTGCAGGAAGGGTGTTCTCCGCCAACTGAAAGCTGAAGGTGCTTGGGAGCTCACAGTCCCCGGAAGTGGCTGAAGAACTCCCTGGTGCGCGGATTCTGCGACTCGTCCATGACCTCTTGCGGAGTTCCGTTCTCAGCGATGACTCCGTCCAGCAGGAGAACCACCCGGTTGGCTGCGTGATGCGCGAAACTCATTTCGTGGGTGGCCATGAGGATAGTGGTGCCTCCGGCGGTCAGCTCCGAGACCATGGCCAGTACCTCGCCCACCAGCATGGGGTCCAGGGCTGAGGTGATCTCATCCAACAGGAGCAGTTCCGGGTCGGTCATCAGGGCTCGGACGATGGCCACCCGCTGTTGCTGACCGCCGGAGAGCTGGTCGGGGTAGGCACCGGCCTTCTTTCTCATGCCAATCCGATCCAACAGATCCAGGGCCCGCTCCTTGGCCTGGTCCTTGGGCATGCCGTGGACCTTGATGGCTCCCAGGGTCACGTTTTTCAGAACGTTCATGTGGGGGAAGAGGTTGAACTGCTGGAAGACCACGCCGATTCTGGCCCGGCAGGCATCCTGGTTGATCCTGGGATCGGTGATGTCGGTGCCGCCCAGCCAGATCCTGCCGTCGTTGACGGTCTCCAGCAGGTTGATGCACTTCATCAGGGTGGACTTGCCCGACCCGGATGGGCCCAGAAGGGCCACGGTCTCATGAGGCATGATGGTCATGGAGATGCCGCGAAGGACCTGGTTGCCTCCGGGGTAGGTCTTGCGCACATCCTCCAGACGGAGCACCGGCTGGTTCTGATCGGTGCCTGCCTGTTCGCTCATACCATGCCTCCGCTCTGTTCGCGCTTGCGCAGTCGGTTGGAATACCAGTCGTTGAGAAGAATGAAGGGGACCGATGTGGCGATGAAGAGCACCGAGGCCACCACGTAGGGGGTGAAGTTGTAGGAGGTGGCCACAATGATCTGGGCCGCCCTGACCGCGTCAACAGCTCCCAGAACCGAGATCAGCCCCACGTCTTTCTGCATGGAGATGAAGTCGTTCATCAGTGCCGGAGCCACCTTGCGCAGGGCCTGGGGGATGACCACCAAACGCATGGTCTGTCCCGAGGTCAAGCCCAGGGAGCGTGCAGACGCCCTCTGGGAGGGGCCTACATCCTGGAAGCCGGCCCGCAGCACCTCGGCGATGTAGGCCGAATAGGAGAGGATGACTGCTACAGTGCCCAGCAGGGCTGCCGGAATCCGGTTGAAGATGGCCAGTCCAGGGATGCCGAAGCCGATCAGGTAGAGGACCACGATCATGGGGATCCCCCTCATGATCGTGGTGTAGACCTGGGCCAGCACCCGTAGGGGAAATAGCAGCGGGTTTCGGCTGGTGCGGATCATGGCCAAGAGGGTGCCTAGGATGGCCACGCCGATGACCGCGAAGAAAAGGACCTCCAGATTGAGCCAAAGCCCCTGGAGGACCTTGGGAAAGGCTTGGGCGAAGTAGGCGCCGGAGAAAAACGACTGCTTGACTCGGGGCCAGCCAGGTGAGGCGTGCAGCCCCAGGGCGATCAGCAGGGCCAGTACAAGCGTGCTGGCGATGCTGATCCCCACTGAGCGCAGATTCTGTCGACGGCCGTAGCGTTCCCGTTCCCGTTGGATATCGCTGACCGCGTCCTGTGCCGAGGTGGCCATGAACGACAAGGTTTCCTTTCTTCTCTCAGCCCAGGGTGGGCAGGGAGGTGTAGACGTGCAGCCACTGCTTCTGCAGCTTGTCCAAGGTCCCATCCTTCTTCAGGGCGGTGACAGCCTTGGAAGCAGCCGGGGTCAGCTTGGAGCCCTTGGGTAGGACTATGCCCATGCCCTCCGGGTCCTGCGAGCCCTTGATCTGCCCGAGGATCTTGGCGTTCTTGACCTGCCCGGAATCGACCATGGTCACGGCTGAGGGGGTGTCCACGACAAGCGCGTCGATCTGATTGGCGTCCAAGGCCTGGGACGAGGCCACGTCGTCGTTGAAGGTGTCGATGTCAGGCTTGACCAGCTTGTGGGCCATCTCGTAGGAGGTGGAGCCGACCATGGCTCCTATCTTGGCGTCCTTGATTTGGGCAAGGGAGGTGGCGGAGGCGTACTGGGAGTTGTTCCTGACCACCAGCGACTGGGTGGAGTTGTAGTAGCTGGGAGTGAAGTCCACAGCCTGTCGACGTTCCGGGGTGATGGAGAACTGCTGGATGTTCAGGTCGTAGTCCTTGCTCCCCGGGGCGATGGCGGCGTCAAAGGTGGTCCGGGTCCAAGTGACGTGCGCCTTGTCGAAGCCCATTTTCTCTGCCACTGCATAGGCCACGGCCGCCTCGTAGCCCTTGCCGGATTCGGGCTTGTTGTCCTGCACGTAGGGGGCGTAGGCCGGGTCTCCGGTGGCAATGGTCAGGGTGCCGGGTTTGATGGTTTGCTGGGTGATGTCCTGTTTGGTAGCTGACTGCCCGCCGTTGCTCGATGAGGAGCCACAGGCCGCGCCGGCCATGAGCGTGACTGTCGTGAGTGCGGCCGCCGTCAGCCTGCGTATGGTTTTCCTGGTGAAGATGGTCATGCTGATCTGCTCCTCGCGATGATGATGGGTGTCGGTCTTCCGGCGACTCCATCCTAGTCCGGCAGGTTAACGAGTCGGCAGGTGGGTGCCATAGGGTGCGGTAGGGGACCAGCGGCCACCGGGTTCAGACCAGTCCCAGGGCTTCCAGGGCCTCGGCCAGATAGGTGACCTCGACCACTTCCAGTCCCGGAATGGGCTTTCGGCCTCCTGAATGCCGGTCGGGCGGGACCAGCGCCCGGGTGAATCCCAGCCGAGCGGCCTCCTGCAGCCGGTGATTGAGCTGAGGCACGGGCCTGACCTGCCCGGTCAGCGAAATCTCGCCCATGGCACAGGTCGTGCGCAGGATGGGCCGGGACTTGGCTGCACTGGCCAGCGCGGCCACGATGGCCAGGTCACATCCGGGTTCCTTGGCCAGCCCGCCGGCAATGGTGGACACATACAGGTCCCGTGTCAGCAGGTTGACGCGGCCGTGACGGTAGAGCACCGCGGCCAGCATGGCCAGACGGTTGGCGTCGATTCCGTTGGTGTTGCGTCTGGGTGTGGGCAGAACAGATGAAGTAACCAGGGCCTGAATCTCAATGGGCAGGCTGCGGTGGCCGTCCAAAGTGAAGGTCACACAGGTGCCCTCCACCTCCTGCCCGGCCGTGGACAGGAAGAGCCCTGTGGGGTCGCTGACCTCTTCAATGCCCTGCTCGCCCATGTCGAAACAGCCCACCTCGTCGGTGGGGCCGAAACGGTTCTTGACGGCTCTCAGCAGGCGCAGGGCGGTCTGGGAGTCGCCCTCGAACTGGCAGACCACATCGACCAGATGCTCCAGGGTCCGCGGCCCGGCGATGGAGCCGTCCTTGGTCACATGGCCGACCAGGAGGATGGGGATGTCGTGCGATTTGGCCATGTCGATCAGGCTGATGGCCACCTCTCGTACCTGGGTCGAGCCCCCGGAGATGCCGTCAACCTGGCTGGAGACGATGGTCTGGGCGGAGTCCACAATGGCCAGTGCCGGCTTCTCACGCTCGATCAGCCCCAGCACCGTGGCCAGGTCGGTCGTCGAAGCCAGCAACAGTGAATCCTTGAGCGCTCCCACCCGACTGGCCCGCATCCGTACCTGGGCCTGGGACTCCTCACCGGATACGTAGAGCACCTTGCCTTTTTCGCCGCCACGGTCGGCCACGCGGCCGGCGGTCTCCAACAGGAGGGTGGACTTGCCTATGCCTGGCTCGCCGGCCAAGAGGATGACCGACCCGGGTACGATGCCCCCGCCCAGGACCCGGTCGAACTCCTCGAATCCTGTGGGGATGCGCTTTACCTGGTCCGTACCTATCCGGGTGATGGGTCGGGCCATGCCGTTCTTCGGGGGCGCAGGTGCCGTATGGCTGCCGCCGGAGGAGGACAAACCCCCACCTGCACCTACGACACGGGCTTCGTGGAATTCCTCGATGGTTCCCCACTGGCCGCATTCCGGGCAGCGTCCGAACCACTTGCCGCCGGTCCATCCGCACTCCGTGCACACGTATTGCGTCGTCGTCTTGGCCATACCTGCACGCTATCGGGATTCAGGGACGAGGAACTGGGCTTTTACGGCATCTTCGCAGTGCCGACACCCTGCCCATGAGAGAATGGAGACATGGCTGACAATCCTTCTGCACCCCTGACCTCTTCCTCTGACTCCTCCGCGCACGCCAAGCAGCGCCGTCGACGGATCGGTCTGGTCATCGCCCTGGCGGCGGTGGTGGTCCTGGTGCTCCTATCGGCCTTCGTCTGGCCTCACTGGGCGGTGCGCAGCCAAGAGCCCGTCGCTCAGGCTTCGGCCTCCGCATCTTCACAGCCTTCGCAAGCCAGCAGTCCCAAGGCCAAGGCGGTTCCTCTGCCCGATTCGGCTTCCGAGCTGCTCAAGGCCATGCCCGATACGGTGGGCGAGTTCGCCCGCGTCAAGGCTGATCCTGACAGTGAGTGGAGCACCCGTACACCTATCGAGGAGTACAACCTGGTCTACTCCACAGGCAGGTCGGGCGGGGATGTGACCCTTCACCTGGCTCAGTGGTCCAGGAGCGAGGATGCAAAGGCACTCTACGACAGCCAGTCCACGGGCATGTCCGGCAAGGAGCTGGCCTCGGGCAATGTTCGCAGCGGCGGCACGGTCACCGGATCCTATCTGGAAAAGGCGGATGGCGACGACGAGCACAAGGCGCTGGTCATTTGGCAGAATGATACCGTGGTCTTCCGTGCCCAGGGCCAGCGGACTGCGCTGGAGGCTTTTTACAAGGCCTTCCCGCTTTAGTCGTCCCGCAAGCGGTGTACGATAAGCAAGTTGGACACTTCCAGGTAACTAAGGATCGGAGGCTCGGATGGGTTCTGTCATCAAGAAGCGCCGCAAGCGGATGAGCAAGAAGAAGCACCGCAAACTGCTGCGCAAGACTCGTCACCAGCGCAAGTAGCTTTATGACTTATGGCCCATCAGGGCCAACGAAGCCCCCCGCATCGAATGGACGCGGGGGGCTTCATGTTCATATCATCGCTGGTCATCGTGGCCAGCCGGATGTTTCCAGCCGAGAGGCAAGATGTTCGCGGATGATCACTTGTTGGCGTTGGTCATGACCCGGGGCCCGTTGGGATCGCCCACGATGACCGTGTCAACCATGTTGAGGAAGAGGCCGTGTTCCACGACGCCCACGGTAGTGATCAGATCCTGGGCCAGATCCTGCGGGTGCTCGATCCGATCCAGATGCAGATCGATGATGTGGTTGTGCTCGTCGGTCAGAACAGGCTGCCCCTGGCCGTCCAGCCGCAGTACGGGGTTATAGCCGCGCTCCTTGAAGCGATCCAGGACGTGGCGCTCGCCGAAGGGGATGACCTCCACTGGCAGCGGGAAGCGGCCGATGGTGTCGACCACCTTGGACTCGTCCACAATCCAGACGATCCTTCGGGAGTTGACGGCCACGATCTTCTCCCAGAGCAGGGCTGCGCCGCCGCCCTTGATGCCGTTGAAGTCCTTGTCGACCTCATCGGCCCCGTCGATGGTGACATCGATGTGATCCACCTGGTCGATGTCGACAATGCGGATTCCATAACCCTCGGCCTGCTCCTTGGTCCGCCGGGAGGTGGTCACGCCGGTGAACTCCAAGCCCTCTTCCTTGACGCGCCGTCCCAGTTCATCCACGAAGAACCGGACCGTGGATCCGGTGCCCAGTCCGGCGGTCATGCCATTCTCGACCAGCTTGGCTGCTTCGATGCCGGCGGCCTTCTTCAGTCTGTCCTGCTCGGTCTTGTCCATACACGCTCCTTCATGCCCGCATGCGCTGAACCGCTGATGTCTGCGGGTCTTGTTGGTTCAGGTTCACTCCAGTGTAGACGATGGCCCCTGACGGTCCAGGAACCGCTCAATCCTCCACTTCGATGGCATGCAGGCGGAAAGGCGCCTCCTGGATGGTCACGTAGCCGTCAGGGTCGATGTCCGCGTCTATGTCGATGCTGCCGACGATATGCAGGTCCTGCCCGGTGAACATGCTGCTGCCGGACGGGGGTGGCGTGATGCGGATGCGGCCGCTGGCTCTCAGTCCCCGAGCTCCGGAGTTCTTGGTCTCCTGGTCAGCTGTATCGGCGTCCGAGGTGTCCTTGAATGCCGATACGGGTTCGTCTTCCTGACCATCGGCTATGCCATGGTCGGGTACGCCATTGCCTGCGTCAGCTGTTGCTGCCACAGATTCGGCCTGCTCGGGATCCACAGCCTCGGACTCGACGGCGGTTTCGGCCAGGTCCTTCTGCTCCTCCTGGTTCAGGCGAGCCTTCTTTCGACCCAGCTCGTTCAGAACTTGCGGTCCTCCGTCCAGCTCAGCCTTGACTGCGGGCGGCACCTGTGTGCCCTGGGCATAGGGGGAGGCCAGCAGCGAACGCCAGCCCTCGATGGGCAGACAGCCTTCCCGGTCGCCCTTGCCTGCAGCTGTGGCGTAGCCGCGGGCCAGGGTGTCCACTTTCTCGTTGAAGGTGTTGCCCGCGTGGCCCTTGACCCAGACAAACCTGACCGATCCCGTCCGGGCTTGGATTTCCCGGTCGATTGCTTCGATAAGAGGGCGGTTCTTGACCGGCTTGCCCTGGGAGTTCTTCCATCCCTTCTTCTTCCACCCGGGCACCCAGGTGGTGGAGCAGTTGATGGCGTATTGGGAATCGGTTTCGATGACCAGAGGGCGCTCGCCTGGGTGGGCGCGCAGGGCCTGGAGCACAGCGCAGAGTTCGCCGATTTGATTGGTGCCGTTGCTGGCGCCGCCCGCATCCGCGTCGCCGCCCTCATGATCGGCCCAGGCCCAGCCCATGGGGCCATTGGGATTGCTCAATGCGCTGCCGTCGGTGGAGACGACCATATCCGTGTCATTGGTCATGGTTCCAGTCTAAGCGAGAAAATAGAGAACCTCCGCGCCAGTGATGACCGATGCGGGGGGGGGGAAGACGGGTGGTCTTGTCTGCGGTTCAGCCCAGGGCCTTGGCGACCACCTGGTCGGCGTCGTCCAGAACCTGGTCCAGGGCCTCAGGGGAAACGAAGGATTCGGCGTAGACCTTGTAGATGTTCTCGGTGCCGGAGGGGCGGGCGGCGAACCAGTTGTTCCGGGTGGTCACCTTGATGCCGCCGATTTTGGCCCCATTGCCCGGGGCCTCGGTCAGCTTGGCGGTTATGGGTTCGCCGGCCAGGGTGGAGGCCGTCACATCGTCGCCGTTCAGCTGGGCGAACTTCTGCTTCTGCTCCAAGGTGGTCGGGGTGTCCACCCGCTTGTACCAGCTTTGGCCGAAGCGCTCCACCTGCTCCTGGTGGAGCTGGGCCGGGTTCTTTCCCGTCTTGGCTGTGATTTCGGCAGCCAGAAGGTCGGGGATCAGCCCGTCCTTGTCGGTCGTCCAGACACGGCCGTCCCGGCGCAGGAAGCTCATCCCGGAGCTTTCCTCGCCGCCGAAGGCCACCTCGCCCTTGAAGAGGGGGTCGACGAACCACTTGAAGCCCACAGGCACCTCGATCAGCCTGGCACCGATGGAGGCAGCCACGCGGTCGATCAGGGAGGAGGAGACCAGGGTTTTGCCGATGCCGGCGCCCTGGGGCCAACCGGGTCGGTTCCCGGAGAAGAGGTATTCCACGCAGACGGCGATGTAATGGTTGGGATTCATGACGCCGGTTCCCGGGCAGACGATGCCATGTCGGTCGGCATCCGGATCGGTGCCGCCCACCAGGTCGTAGGAGTCCCAGGCTCCGGCGTTGAGGCGATCCACCAGCCCCTTCATGGCATACGGGGAGCTGGGATCCATGCGGATCTTTCCATCGTGGTCGATGGTCATGAACCGCCAGGTCGGATCCACCTCTGGGTTGACGACGCCGATGTTCAGGCCGTACTTTTCATTGATCAGCGGCCAGTAGTTGACCGAGGCGCCACCCAACGGATCAATGCCCAGACGGACCCCTGAGGATCTGATCAGGTCGAAGTCGATGACATTGCCCAGGTCGGCCACGTAGTGTTCCCGGTAGTCGAAGCGCTCCACCAGGTCGGATTTGATGGCATCCTCGAAGGGGATTCGCTTGACCTGCCTGTAGTCGCCCAGAAGCTCATTGGCCCGTTGCGCTATGGCGTTGGTGGTTTCGGCCGGAGCAGGACCGCCTGTGGGCGGGTCATACTTGAATCCGCCGTCGGTGGGCGGGTTGTGGGAGGGGGTGACCACAATGCCGTCAGCCAGGTCCTTGCCGGAGAAGCGCTGGGTGCCGTCGGCCGCCCGGTTGTGTGTCAGGATGGTCTGGGAGACGGTGGGAGTGGGAGTGTAGTCATCATTGGCATCAATGCGCACACGTACCCCGTTTGCGGTCAGGACCTCGATGGCCGTCTTCCAGGCGGGCAGGGAGAGGGCGTGGGTGTCGCGGCCCAGGTAAAGCGGTCCCGTGACCCCGTTCCTGGTCCGCTGTTCGGCTATGGCCTGGCTGATGGCCACGATGTGGGCCTCGTTGAAGGAGGTGGTCAGGGCGGAGCCTCGATGCCCGGAGGTGCCGAAGGATACGCGCTGGGAGGGGTTGGAAGGGTCGGGGACGAGATCGTAGTACCTGCCGATCAGATCGTCGACGTTGATCAGATCTTCTGGGCTGGCAGGTTTGCCCGCATTCTGTGCTGTCATGGCTCCCATCATGCCACCCCGGCATGAAAAAACGGGCACAGGGGCGACAGGCTCCTTCGGTCTCAGTCGGACTGGGGCACACGCACGTCCAAGGCTTGGCGCTCCACGCTGAGTGCGATGTGGCAGGTCTCGCCCAGAATGTCGCCGTCCACCTGGGCCAGGGCGGGCTTCTCCAGGCGGATCTCCGCCTTGGTTCCCTGCAGCTGGACGATCGTGGAGTTGGTCGACAGGGGGCTCTGGCTGGATTTGCGGGTGATGGTCTGATGCATCACATCACCGAAGAGGTTGGCCCAGCCGATTAGGCCGGCGGAGGTGTCGATGATCTCGAAGTCCAGGATGCCATCATCGTAGGAGGCGTCGGGCATCAGGGAGAATCCTGGAATCTCCCCGCAGTTGCCGGCCATGAAAGTGCGGAAGGTCACTGAGGTGTTGGTCTGTGTGACCTGGTCGGGCCTGGTGATGGAGATGTCAGCCGTGTACTTGGGGGCGAACAGATGCTTGGCGCCACTGATGAAGTAGGCCAGCCAGCTGACCGTCTTTTTCAGGTTGGGGTCGGTGTCGTCAATCATCAGGGCGTCGAAGCCGATGCCGGCGATGATCAGGAATGCATGACCATGGTCTTGCTCCTGACCTTCTGCGTCGAGCAGAGCCATGCGGCCCACATCCACCTGGGTGGACCCGTGCGAGGTGGCCACGGCCAGGGCGGCGTCCAGATCGCCTACGGGAATTCCCATGTTGCGGGCGAAGAGGTTTCCGGTCCCGATGGGAATGATGCCCATGACATGGTCGCTGGAGGCCATGGCACTGGCTACAGTGCGTACGGTTCCGTCCCCGCCCACGGCAACGACTACGTTTGCCCCACGCTCCAGCGCCATGCGGGCACAGGCTTTCCCATCCCGGTCCAGCTGGGTTTCTATGAAGCTGAATTCGCGGATGCCCTTGTCCCGGCAGTATTGCTGGATGCGCTCGCGGGCGGCGGCGGCCTGGGGTTTGGAGGGGTTGATAACGAAAGCGTAGCTGAGCTGGTCGTCGTCCCGGGCCAGGATTTGCATGGCGAACCTATGCCGTCGTTGGGCGCGGACGATCAGCACCACCGCAGTGACGACAATGGCCGCCGCTGCCAGGATGGCGAGGATGACGACCGCTGGAATTGGCATGACTCTATTTTGCGCGCCGTGCCGACCCGATACATCTGGGTGTGTCCGACGTGAACGAACTCTCTACAGCAATCACGCTGACAGTATGAGCTGATTGAGTTATGAAAACCGCAAAGTTATGATTGCACTCGGTCCATGTGGTCCCCTCGGTCTGGAGCTGCAACGGCTTCGTACGCGGGAAGTCTGGGAAAGCCAGGGGGGTATGGGGAGAGGAGGCAGTCATGGACAAGTACAAGAGCGTGTTCGACATCATAGGTCCCATCATGATTGGACCCTCCAGCTCTCATACAGCTGGGGCCGTGGCCATCGGCCGGGTTGGGCACATCCTTGCCGGAGGTGTTCCGAGCCGTGCTGATATTCATTATTATGATTCCTTCGCTCGCACGCACAGCGGCCACGGTACCGACTATGCCATCATCAGCGGCCTGCTGGGTTTTGCCCCGGACGACCCCCGGGTGCCTGATGCCATTGGCATCGCCCGCAGGCAGGGCATGGAGCTGACCTTCCATGAGGAGGACGAACCCAGCCCCATCGACCACCCGAACACCGCCGTCCTGGACCTCCAGGGACCAGCCGGTCGGGTGATCTATGCGTCTTGTTCCATCGGGGGCGGGACCATTGAAGTGCGGCGTATCAACTTGGACGGCTGCCTGATCACTCCTCCAGGGCTTCTACCCATCCTGCTGGTGGAACTGGATGAATCCGCAAACGATGCCGGTCGGCGATTGGAGCGCATACGCGATCTGCTTCGGGAGGAGGGCGTGACCAAGCAGACAAGGTATGAACCCGATGGTCCGGCTGGCATGGCGGTGTACGAGTTCGATTTGGACAATCCGCTGTCCGCGCAACAGCAGAAGCAAATCGCGGGTCACTCGTCCCGGATGATTTATATCGACTAGGAGGCATGGCGCATGTTCACTTCAATCGCTGAACTTGTGAGTATGGCCGAAGAGCGCGGCTCGTCGATATCAGAAGTTGCCATCGACGAGGAGGTGCGGCGTTCGCACCAGACCCGTGAACATATCTGGGCAAGAATGGCCAAGAACCTGCAGGTCATGCAGGCCGCCGTGGCCAGGGGGTCCCAGGGCGATGGCGTGTTCTCCAAGACTGGGCTGAGTGGTGGTCAGGCGGCCCTGCTGGAGCATTACCGGAAGACGCGGACCAGCCTGAGCGGCGATGCCATCCTGCAGGCCGTTGAGGCCGCTATGGCTACCAATGAGGTCAACGCGGCCATGGGCATCATCTGCGCGACGCCTACTGCCGGCTCCTCGGGCACCCTGCCTGGAGTACTCACCGTGCTCAAAAATCGGTTGGGACTGGATGACGATGGGCTAATCCGCTGCCTGTTCACTGCAGGGGCTTTTGGACTGGTTACGGCCAACAAGGCGATGATCTCCGGAGCTACAGGCGGCTGTCAGGCCGAGGTGGGCAGCGCATCCGGCATGGCTGCCGCTGCAGCGGTTGAGGGCGCAGGGGGCGATCCTGATGCCTGTGCCCAGGCTTTTGCCATAGCCATGAGCAATCTGCTGGGCCTTGTCTGTGATCCCGTGGCTGGCCTGGTGGAGGTGCCTTGCGTAAATCGCAACGCCATCGGAACCGCCAACGCTTTGATTGCTGCTGACATCGCCTTATCGGGCGGCGTCAGCAGGATCCCGCCCGATGAGGTCATCGCAGCCATGAAGTCCATAGGCGAGAGCATGCCCTCATCACTGAGGGAGACCGGCATCGGCGGGCTGGCGGGCACTCCCACCGGCAAACGGTTCCGCAGGACTGTATTTGGCAAGTGATGCGGGGCAGGCGCATATATATAAGGGACGGATGGCTCCCGCTCGCCTTCTCGCCGTGGTTGCTCTTCCTGACTGGTCGGCGGTGGCCAGGCCGGTTGCGGCAGAGGTCATAAGGCTCGGAAAGAGGTGTGCGGGGCCGGTTTTCGTGTCCCCTGAAAGTCATAGAATTCAGATATGTTAGATATCAGGTTCATTCAGGAACATCCGGATGTTGTCCGTGAATCACAGCGCAAACGCGGCGAATCGGTCGAACTCGTCGACGAAGTGCTGAAGGCGGACAGTGAGCGCAGGGCTGCACTCAAGGATTACGAGAGCTACAGGGCCGAGCAGAAGTCGCTCGGTAAGCGCATGGGCTCGGCCTCTCCTGATGAGAAAGCCGACCTTCTGGCCCGGACCAAGAGCCTGTCGGACAAGGTGAACGCCTGCAAGGCAGCCTCCGACGAGGCCAACTCCAGGTACACCGATCTCATGTGGAAGTTCAGCAACGTAGTGGAGCCCGAGGCCCCCGAGGGTGGCGAGGACGACTACGTGGTGGTCAAGAAGGTCGGCACTCCGCGCGACTTCGCCAAGGAGGGCTTTGAGCCCAAGAACCATTTGGATCTGGGTGTGGGCGTGGCCGGTATCGACATGCGCAGGGGCGTCAAAGTCTCCGGATCCCGCTTCTACTTCCTGCGCGGGGATGTGGCCCGGCTGGAGATCGCCATGCTGACCATGGCCGTGGACCAGGCCATGGAGCATGGTTTCATTCCTACCATTACGCCCACCTTGGTCCGTCCTGAAGTCATGGCCGGCACCGGCTTCCTGAATGCCCATGCCGACGAGATCTATCGTCTACGCGAGCCTGACGACCAGTATCTGGTGGGTACATCGGAGGTCTCCCTGGCCGGTATGCACGAGGACGAGATTCTGGATCTGAGCAAGGGGCCGCTGCGCTACTGCGGCTGGTCCAGCTGCTACCGGCGAGAGGCTGGCTCCGCCGGCAAGGACACCATGGGCATCATTCGCGTCCACCAGTTCGACAAGGTGGAGATGTTCGTCTACTGCAAGCAGGAGGACTCCCGCGACCAGCACCAGCAGCTGTTGGCCATGGAGCAGGAGATGTTGGCCAAGGTGGATGTGCCCTATCGGATCATCGACACTGCTGCAGGAGACCTGGGATCCTCGGCTGCGCGCAAGTTCGACTGCGAGGCCTGGGTGCCCACCCAGGGTCGCTACCGCGAGCTGACGTCAACATCCAACTGCACCGAGTACCAGGCCCGTCGCCTCAACGAACGCGAGCGGCTGGAGGACGGCTCTACCCGTCCCGTCAGCACCCTGAATGGGACCCTGGCCACCACCCGTTGGTTGGTCGCCATCCTGGAGAACCACCAGAACGCCGACGGCTCCATCGTCATCCCTGAGGCCATGCGCTCCTATGTGGGTGGCAAGGAGGTCATCGAGCCCAAGACCTGGGAGGCCTGAGCCGACTCTGTCGGAAGCGACCGACATTCCGTCGGTGGTTGGACCAACCTTGATGTCGTATGATGAGTGACGTGCCTGATTGGCACGTCTTTTGGACAGGTGTCTGAGCGGCCGAAAGAGACGGTCTTGAAAACCGTTGTGGCGCAAGCCACCGCGGGTTCGAATCCCGCCCTGTCCGCCTGGTTGATGCCCCGGAGCCATATCCGGGGCATTTTTGTATTTGCTGGAATCCTATGCTTGCAGTCCTGAGGTCAGCGATTGCAGAGCGGTTTGGGCTGGAACCTGGTGTCTACAATGATGGATGGTAGCCATGCTTAATCACGCGAGCCGACCCTTGGGTGCCGACTCTGCAAGGGAAAGGTCGGGTCGTGGATCAATTCATCGCCATTGTCTCTCTGATCGGGGATTGGTTGCTTTTCACATTCCCACTCTTCCAGGGGCTGATGGAGCTGCAGGAATATCAGGAGCTCCTGGACGACTTTGATCAGCTCAGCAAGAATTGGGATGAGGTCTCGCCCTGGTGGTGGCTGGCCCCCATCGTCAAGATCCACTTGGAGCGCAAACGCGGGCACGAAATTCTCCGTCAGGCCACCAGGACCCGATCAGAACGGCGACGGGCGCTGAGCTTCCTTGACCAGGCGACTGCCTGGTACTTCGTGTCAGTTGCAGGTTGGTTGAAGATGATCTCCTCCTCTTATGAATTGCTTGAGACATACGAGGCCAAAGAGAACATATGGCTGCTGGTCCTTCTGATCGTTCTACTGACCTCCGGCGGTCTCTTCAATGCTTACTACCGCATAGACAGGAAGCGGATAGGCCAGAAGGAGAAGGAGCTGAAGCCCGACTCAGAGGTGGCCAACGACTGATGAGACGTCCATGAGACCAGGCAATGACAACGCTGAACCTGCAACCGGAGCTGACTGTGGCTCTACAGGGGATATAGGCCAGAAGTCAATAGGCTCGGAGGACAGGAAGATGCCTGTGCCTGTTCGAGCGCTGCTGGACGGTTTGAGAATCGATTGGCGTGTCGTACAGCATCCGCCCTTGGACACCATCGACCAGGGCATGGAGCTGGGCATTGCTGATCTGCTGGGACTCTCTGTAGAAAACCTCTCCAAGTTCCTGCTGTTGGAGGATGCTGGGGGTCTGCTGATACTCCTGGTGTCCAAGGGCATAGTGCGGCCTGATTTGCGCCAGGTGCGGGAAGTGGTCGGATGCAGAAGACTGCACATGGCCTCGGCTGCCACCCTGCGTCAGTGTCTGGATACGGTGCCGGGTCGGGTCTCGCTACTGGATCTTGCGGGCCATCGCGGCCAGGTTGACACCGTCGTCCTGGACGGTAGTCTGACGGCAACAGACGAACAGACAGCACTGCCGTTGGGCTCCGACGATGTATCCGTCTGTCTGCCTGGCTCCTGCCTTCCGGATCTTGCACGGAAGCTGGTATCCCGGGTGTTCATACTGCCGGAGGGTTGAAGTCGTCGACCAGGTCATTGTTTCTGGTCTCTGCCTTGGGGGATGCTGGAAACCGTTGTGTGCGAAGGAGGGAAGGAGCAGGCCGGTGAGGCTGAATCTGTCTAACAGAGGGTCGTCGGCAGATAAGATGGATCAGACCCATCGTTCCGAACAGTTGCAGGCGACCCGACCAGGTCGAGCTGGCCGGTGGCTGGTGGCCCTCAGAGCGGCGTGTTGCGGATTGCTGGTGGGAGTACTAGTAGTGCTCTACCGCCAGGGCATCGGCTACGGCACCCGGTTTGCTCGATGGGCCTACGCACAGATGCGTGACCAACCTCTGATAATCCTTCCTTGGCTGTTGGCCGCCCTGCTGGTCGGCCTGGCCCTGGCCTGGATGGTCCGCCGGGTTCCCATGGCCTCCGGCTCCGGCATTCCGCAGGTGGAAGGTGTGGTCATCCACGGCATGCGCATGCCCGCCCTCCCCGTGCTGGGTGTACGATTCCTAGGCGGTCTGGCCTGTGGCATGTTCGGCCTGTCTTTGGGTCGCGAGGGGCCCTCGGTGCAGATCGGCGCAGCCGGTTCCCAGCTGGTTTCCCGAGGATTGCGCCGTGACCGTGTGGAGGAGACCTGTCTGGTGACCTCGGGCGCGGCTGCCGGTCTGTCTGCGGCATTCAGCGCGCCCTTGTCGGGGATGGTCTTTGCTCTGGAGGAGATTCACCGGTCCTTTTCGCCGATGATTCTTCTTTCGGCGGCCATGGCCTGCCTGAGTGCTGATTTCATCGCCAAAAACCGCTTCGGCCTGCGCCCTGTCCTGGACTTTACGGCTATGCCCCAGTTGACCATTGCCCAGTATCTGCTGATGATTCCCCTTGGGCTGGTGGCCGGCCTTGTGGGAGCTGCCATGAATCGTCTGCTGTTGGGCGCGCAGAGCATTTACAGCCACCTGCCCTCGAAGCTGGGACCGGTGATCTCCCTCTTCCTGGCCCTGCCGGTAGGATTGCTGCTGCCTGCTGTTCTGGGTGGCGGCGAGGACCTGATTGGCAAGGCGGAAGGCGTTCGCGAGGTGGCTTGGTCAGTGGCCATCAACCTTTTGGTTTTGCTTCTGGTCAAGATGCTCTTTACGGCCACTTCCTTTGGCAGCGGTGCCCCCGGCGGCATCTTCATGCCTATTCTGGCGGTTGGTACGCTGACCGGGTCCCTGTGCGGTATGGGTGCGGCCGCCCTGGGAATGCCCGCTCGAATCATTCCGGTCTGCGCGGTCTGTGCCATGGCAGGCACCCTGACGGCCTCGGTCAAGGCTCCTATAACGTCCATTCTGTTGACGGTGGAGATGTCTGGCTCTCTGGTTCATATGCTGCCCGTGGCCCTATGTGCTTTCACGGCCCTGATGGTGTCCGATTTGCTGCGTGTCGAGCCGATTTACGAGGCTCTGCTGGAGCGTTACCGTCGGGGGCATGCTCCTGATGCCCAGGTTCCTGACAGGGTTGCTGTGGAGTTCCCCATAGAGCATGGCAGCCCAGCGGCTGGTCGTCTGCTGGGGCAGGTTCCTTGGCCGCATGGATGTGCCGTGGTCGGTCTGCGCAGGGGCGAGCATCGGCTGATTCCCGCAGGCGACCTGCGGCTGCTCGCGGGAGACGGTGTCATCCTGCTCTGTCCGGGCGATAGCTTGGATCAGGCCCGACGGGTCATGGAAGGCCTCTGTCGCTGACAGGTACTTTTCTAAACTGGAGTTTTCTCTAAAGAATGGTCAGGCACTGCCCGTGGACAGCCACGGCCTGGCTGTTGCTGATGGCCACCATGGGACCATCGTCGCCGTAGTGGTCCAGAATTTTCCTGGTCACCTCGGCGAAGGGCTCGGAATCAAGGTGGGGGAGGAGGCGGAAGTCCACCAGACCCAGCCCAGTAGTGGAGTCCAGATCCGGGGCGGCCGAGCGTGGATCCATGGCATCCAGGAAGCCGATATCGGGACCGGTCACCACAGCGCCAGCCGATTCGCCGATATAGGGTTTGCCCTGATTCACCTGCTGTCTGATCAGATCCGCAGCGCCTGAGCGACGCAGCTCCTGCAGCAGGAAGAAGGTGTTGCCGCCGGATAAGTAGATCAGGTCGTCCTCCTCCAGGCTTCGGCGTATGGTCTCCGGATCGGCGGTCGAGACTTCCAGGTCGTCGATCCTGCAGCCCATGTCAGTGAATGTCTTGCGAGCTTCCTGGACATAACCATCCGAACGCTGTGGGAGGTTGGCCGTGGGAATGAAGGCCACCATATGATTCTTGGGCGAGTCCTCGAGGAAGGCGGGCAGCCTGTCAGCGGTAGCGGAGAATGAGGATGTGAGCAGCAGCCGACGCATGACGGCTCCTTTCGTACCGGGCGGGACTTCCGCCCAGGGCAGGTTGCAAAACGTAAGATCCAATCATTGCTGGCTTCAATATATCCATCCCGCGGCCTTCACCTAGTGATTGACCGCGTGCTTGCTGGATTCTGCCGTAGGCCCTGTAGGTCCAGATGTTTATTCTGGGGGCATGGCAAGGCGGCATCGGGAGTTACAGCAGGGATTCGGTCAAGGCGTTTTGGACGACCTGTCAGGCGAAGATATATTCAGCGACGACCGTCCCGATCTCGCAGCCCCCGGCGGCAGTATCCTCCTCGCTCTGCCTGGGACCTTGGTGGATTGGGATCCGCGCCGAGCTCTGGTTGGACAGTACCCTGACGGGGTGGTCGATATGGTGCTGGACCCGGAAGACCCCTGGGGCTTCGCCTGCGTCAGAAGACAGATCAATCTGGGTGTGGATCCGCAGCAGGCACTGGCCGACTATGAAGCCACTCACGGGCCTGCGGTCGCCTGGGTGGTTAGGGTCTGTCTGGAAAACTACACCCTGGCAGTGAAAGGCCTTCTTCCTGGCGCATCGGAGCTGCTGGGGGATCTGCGGCGAGCTGGCCTGACCCTTTGGGGCCTGGCGGCGACGACCAGTCAGCTGATTGCAGCGGCATCCGAGGTCCTTTCGCCGCTCTCTGCTTTGAAAGGCACGCTCATCTCATCCAAGGAGCATCTGGACCTCTCCGATCCGCTCTTCTATCGTCTGGCCCTGCGCCGCTTCGCCATCAGCCCCGGGCATACGATTTTCGTTGATGTGGATCCTGCGCATGTGGCTATAGCTGACAGGCTAGGCATGGATGGAATTCTTGCCCAGGACATCAGCAGTCTCCGCCAGCATCTTCGTCAACGCGGTATCGCCTGCTGAGCGGACTTTCAGACGATGCGGCGGTCTGCGGCCCAGCGGGTCAGTTCGGTCCGGTTGGACAGCTGAAGTTTGCGCAGGACGTTGGAGACGTGGGTCTCAACTGTCTTTATGGAGATGAACAGCTCGGAGGCCACCTCGCGGTATGTGTAGCCCCGGGCGATCAGGCGCATGACCTCCTGCTCGCGCGCGGAGAGCCGGTCCAGTTCGTCGTCTTCTGCCAGACCGGCATCTGCGACCTCGTCCTCCTGGAAGGCGGAGAGCACGAATCCGGCCAGCTTGGGCGAGAAGACGGCGTATCCTTCGTGCACCTGGCGTATTGAAGAGACCAGGTCCTTGGCAGAGATGGTCTTGGTCACGTAACCACGGGCTCCGGCGCGGATGACCGAACCCACGTCCCTGGGTGAGTCGGATACGGAAAGGGCCAGAAAGACCGACTGGGGGGAGAGGGGATGGGAACGGCTCAGAATTTCGGCACCTCCGCCGCCCTGGCCGCCGGGCACGTGCACATCCAGCAGAACCACGTCGGGACGGGTCTGCCTGACCATGAGGATGGAGGACTCCACGTCCGCCGCCTGACCCACGATGTGAAAATGCGGCTGCAGGGTGGTGATGACGCCGGTGCGGAACATCTCATGGTCGTCGACGACGGCTACGCGAATGTTTGCGGACCCATCCTGGGCTTGATGAGGCTCTGCTGCAGTCGTGGTCATGGGCGTGGTTCAGCCCGCCTTTCCCGACGCGGGGTCCTCAAGTGTGGATGGGATCGGACCGGCATGCGTCTGTGAATGAATGGTTCACCATGCATCCTATCATTGCTGGGCATCAGTCCCTTTTTCGGCCTGACCAACCTTGCCCTCCTGATGCTGGCTGGCCTCGGACAGCGGCATGTGCATCCTGACCTCGGTGCCCCAATCAGGGCGGGAGACGATTTCGACCCTGCCGCCCCGCCGACGAATCCGGCCGATGATGGACTCGCGTATTCCCAGACGGTCAGCTGGAATCGCATCCATATCAAAGCCCGAACCATGGTCGCGCACGTAGACCTCAACCTGATTCCTGCGGGCCTCGCAATATACGGAGATGGGTTCACCACCGTGGGTGACGGCATTGACCAAGGCCTGCCGGGCCGCGTTGAGCAAGGCATCGGTCTGGGCGCAGGGCATGGCGTCGCCCACGGTGACCACCTCGATTGGCTTGCCGGATTCGTCTTCCACCTGTGCGGCTATCTGGCTCAGCCCGGTGCTGACGGACCGGTCTGAGGGGGTGCGTTCCTGATAGAGCCAGTTGCGCAGATCGCGTTCCTGGGATCGGGCCAGGGTGAAGACGGTATGTGGGTCGTCGGCATGCAGCTGAATCAGGGCCAGGGTCTGCAGAACGCCATCGTGCAGATGGGCTGCCATATCGGCCCGCTCCTCCTCGCGTTCCTTCATGGCGCGTTCATCACCCAGCTGGCTAATGATTGAGCCGACCCAGGGCACGACCACTGCGGTTACGCCTACAAGAAGCAGGCCGGCCAGGACTATCAGGGTCAGGGCCCAATGCAATTCCTGGGTGGACAGCAGGAAGATTACCGCAGCCGACAGGATCAGGGCCAGGCTTCCGATCAGGGCCGGCAGGTGGTAGCCGGTTCCTTGGTTCTCCGGCCTCAGCCAGGCCAGGACCAGTCCAGCGCAGAAAAGCAGGCAGGGGACGACAAAGGCGGGGCGCATACCGCTGCTGAGCAGAATGACCGCGGTCAGCAGGAGGATGATGCCCAGGCCTGCCAGCAGTCTGGTTACCCGCCCGGGGGTGATGCTGTGATCCTCCTTCTGACCTGGTTGCCCAGTAAGGATGCTGGGCGCCAGCGGGGCTGACCGCGGATCATGCGGTTGGACTGCCTGGGTGGGATCGCCCTGGGGAAGTGTCAACCAAAGAAAGCAGTAGACCACGCAGGTGATCATTTTGGGAGCCAGGAGAACCATGACCAGGCGTATCCAGAAGACGGGGATACCCAGGTGCAAACTGACGCCCTTGCAGACTCCGCACAGGATCCTGCCCTTGTGCGGCCTCATCAGGGGCATGCGCGCAGGGTGCAGAGGGGGCGGTTCCTTCAGCGTTTGTTCTTCCTGCATGGTTGCGTTCATGCTTTCATTATCGTTTTCGGACGGTGCCGATAAGGCAGTAAGGGGAAGAAATCAGGGTTGAATCAGGGTGTTCCCCCATAAGATTCACGCTCGCTGGGTGTTGTAATGAAGACATGAATGGTGAGATGAACGGCAATGGCCCTGAGAACGGCTGGCAGTGGAAGTCCGACAGGTTCTTCCGCGCCTGCAGGGAGTCCTATCTGATTCGTGACCAGGGATGGATCGGTGGCGTCTGCGTAGCCTTGGCCCGTCGGCTGGGATGGAGCGTGACCCTGGTCAGAGCGCTGATGATTTTGGCGGTCTTTTTCTTCGGCACCGGTGCTGCCTTCTACGGTTTTGCCTGGTTCGTCTTGCCGGACCGGCGTGGTGTCATTATCGCCCAGGAGCTGATTCATGGGATTTGGCACGCTTCCATGGTGGGCATCATCATTTATTGGCTGCTGGCAATCCTGATTCCTGGAGTCGGAATCTTTTCCCTGGCTTTGGGTGCGTTGATCCTGTATCTGCTCATCCGGTGGAGCCGCAACAAGGCCCTGGAGTACCAAAGAGGGTACTGGGCTGGGCCGGATGCCGGCAGGCCGGTTTCGGGCGATCCTTGGGTGATGGGACCGCAGTATTCGGAACGGCCGAGTGGCGCAGGTTCTCAGTGGTATTCGAATCAGCCTGAGTACCCAAGCTTTTCGGGGTATGAGGGGTACCAGGACTACACAGGGACGCGAAGCAATGCACAGACGGCAAGTAATGCGAGCTCGGAAGGATTCAAGGACCAGCCGGAGCATTCCGATTCGTATGGAACTTTGGGGCAACAAGGGGAGGTAGCCTCTCCTGGACCCATCTCTGAGACAGAGGATTCGGCAAACGCTGGCAGCGATTCGAATAATACGCAAGATGGGGGCAATCCCATCGCTGGTGCAGCTCCCGGAGGCTGGGCGGGGGCAGAAGGCCCTGCAGAACCTGCTGGGAACATGAATCAGTCATATGGATTCAGTGCCTGGCCGGGCTATGGCACAACCGGGTCATTCTCGACAGGACCGGGAATAGCCCGTAAGGGTCCGTCGGTTCCGCCTCGGCTACGACGTCGCCCCGCCGGACCTGTGCTGGTCAGTCTTCTGTCAGGACTGATCCTGGTCTCCGGAGCAGGGGTCTGGTGGATGGCCACGAACCCCTATCGCGGATTGAATGCTGCCTTGGCCTATGCTCTGATCTGGGCTGGAGGCGTCACGCTGGCACTTGGCGTGGTCATACTGGTCCTGGGCTTGATGGGCCGCAGGTCTGGAGGGTTGACCCCCATTGCCTTGATGGCCTGCCTGGTTGTCCTGATTCTGGCTACCGGTTCGGCCATACCAGGCATTGAGCAAACCCAGAACCGCAGGGTCTTGGCCGACTACGCCACAGTTCAGGTTAACGGCAATAACCATGGGCGTTTGTTGGGGGCAGACAGTGCAGACATGAGGCGTTATCGCCGCGGTATCAAGCTGGTCGGAGACCAGCATGATCAGGGAAGTGCCGTCATTGACCTGACTGGTTATGAGCAGAAACACGGCACCCATCGTGTTCAGATTATGGATGATGCGGTGAGTACAGTCTCAGGCTGCCCGACGGGCACCGTCCGCCTGGCTGTGGCCTATGCTGACGTTCGCCTGCTCATACCTAAGGGATGCAGTTTGTCCTATAGGGAACACGCCGACCTCTACAGGGTCTTGGGATCAGGGGCGGCTGACTGGATAACCGAGACGGAACAAGGAAACTGGATGTGGTGGGGCAATACGTCGTCATCAGCTGAACGACGCGATTGGGAGGAAGCCCTGCGAGCGTCCAAGGAGGATCAGTGGCATATGCCCGACGAGCCCGAATTGATCGTCGAAGCCAATCTCATGGCCGGTGCACGGGTCACCGTGCAAGCCCAGGGGAGTGCTACCCAGCCAAAGCGGGCGCAGCTCTACAGCGGTTTGATCAATGATTATTGGGATTATAGCTACAATCCATGGCAGTTTGGGGAGGATCAGGAAGATGACTGATACGCAGCAACCAGAAGGAGACCAGCCGATGGATCGTCAGGAACGCATCACCAAGGCCATGCCGGTTGAATCCCCACCCCCGATTTACCAGGTTCGGATGCAGCCGCCGGAGCCGGTCCGTCCTAGCGGGCCCAGCTTGCCTACCATCATTTTTGGCGCCCTGGTTGGACTTTTAGCTCTGACCATGTTGGCTCTAGGATTGGTCTTTCTGCGTTACGGTACGGATCTGACCATAGTCGTACCCTGGCAGCGGATTATTCCATTGATTTTTGCCGGCCTGGGCGTAGTGCTGATTGGCGCGTCTGTATTAGCCTGGCTGGCATCAGCAAGGCGCACCCGCTCTGTCTCAAAAGACCAGGATATTCCAGAAGATCAGGCTGCCAAGGATGGCCAGAGACCCCAGTAGGGTCAGGGTCAGGGTCAGCCAGTGGCCAGCCCCGGCAACAGCTGGTTTGCCGTCAGATCGGCTGAAGATAGAGGTCAGGGTGCTCGCCAGGAGCAGGATGAGTACCAGGCACAGGACGGATAACAGGGACCAGCATGATGCCATCATCGAGGACAGGTGCATAAGGTCAAGCGCCTGGCGGACCACAGTAAAGGCATAGGCCAGCAGGGCAGCCATAAGTCCTGCGGCTAGCAGGCCTAGCGACCAGAGCCGTCCGGCCAGGCCTTTGCCGAAACCTGACCGTCGGTGGTTATTGCCTCGTGTTCGCAGATGTGAACTCAAGGTTCCAATCAGGGCAGATACCAGGGCGGCAGCCAGCAGGATGGGGCCACAGGCCATTAGCGCCAGCAGGGCGGTGAGCGAAGGTATCAACCCTGTATTCGTGTGCTCGGGCACTTGATTGAGCTGATGGGGCTGACTGCCGGCAATCATAGGAGTCGACCATTGTTCGGCTTTGGTGCCCAGTACTACAGCGTTGATCCAGTCTTCCAGATTATGGGTATATCTGGGTTCCAGGGGCAACCCGGCCTTGGCCAGCCGACTGCCGGTGCGGATCTGATGGTTGGTGGGGTAGTAGCGCAGGGTCACGTTGTCGTTGCCACTTGCATGCGCCCTGCTGATGATCTCGCGCGCACCCTGCTCGACCGGCATGGAGACGTCCATGGTGCCGAAGTTGATCATGACCGGCATCCGCAGCTGGTCCAGATAGGGCAGGGAGGGGAAGTCGGCGTACTCCAGGCCCAGCAGGGACAGGTCCATGCCCATGAGCCGCGGTATCACCTTGCGGATCCCCTTGGGTGCGCCGATCAGGTCCAGGTAGCTGGTGGCCGCCATGGCCATCTGCCGCCGTCCCGGGTAGACGGGGGGCGAAGTGAGGATGGAGAAGGCGATGCTTGGGTCCTTGGCGGTCATGATGGTCGATATCCAGGTGCCCTCGGACTCGGCGTACAGGCCCACCTTGGTTGGATCCACACCGGGCCAGGAGCGCAGACGGTCAAGGGAACGCCCATAGTCGGCGGCCATGGCCTGATAGTCGCGGTGGAAGGTTGTGTAGGTGTCCAGACGTTTGTCAGGCACCAGGGTGGTGATGCCGGCTGAGGCCATGGCTGAAGCCAGGTCGCCGTACACCTCGGAGGATTTGCCTGTTCCGGCGCCATGGATGAACAGGCAGGCTGGTCCGGTGCCCTTTCGGTCGCCTGGCTCTCTGATGATGGCCTGGATGCGAACCCCGCCATCCAGAGAGATGCCGATCTTCCGCTCCCTGACGGGGTGGGTGCCCTCAGGGGTGGTGGCTCCAAGGCTCGAGGCGATGGCAGTGGACCGGGTCGGGACCTGCAGATGGTCGCGGTAGGGTTCCACCTGCCAGCCCGGCGTCATGGCTTGGCCCAAAAGGAGCATGACCAGCAGGATGACCACAAAGGAGGCGGCGGTGAAACCCGCCCGTTTCAGCTTTTGCACCCGTCAACTCTACCCGACTGCGTGACTGGTTGGTCAGATGGGCCTCATGATTGTGGTTCAGGTGCTCTGTCCTGGGCCTGCTCGGCTTCGTCCAGGGTCTCAAAGCCATTCATTTGCACCGTGGCCAGGATGGTTTCCTCGGTAAGGTTGCCGCCCCGGGCCGCGATCCGGTCCACCATGGACTGGTAAAGATCCAGCGTCTGTGCCGAATAGGTGCCCAGTTCCCCACGCAGGTAGGTCTCGAAGGAGGTGGTCTCCGGCGTGTCCTCGCTGGTGCGCAGGACCCGCATCTCCTGGCCCAGGCGGGGGTAGCGCTCGCGGAAGTCCTTGGCCCAGGCCACCTGTCGGTCGATGATGCGCTCCTGGCGCTCCTGGCGCTCCAGGCCCAGCCTGGGCAGGTAGGGGGCGATGCTGCTGTGGTACTGGTCCGGGGCTGTGGACTCCATCATCCGCCCGTACTTCTCGGTCAACAGGTTGCGCCCCGTTTTGTCGGCCTGGTCCAGGTCGTCCGCATAGCTGGTCAGTAGGGGGTGCGGCCAGGTCAGAAACTGGCTCAGACGCATCTGGTGGAACATGGGCCAGTTGCCCTGACAGTTGGCTGGACCACCCTCGTTGTTGACCTGTTGGAACTGCTCCCATTCGTGGCGGACGATCCGCTCGCGCAGGGATTCCTCATCCTGACATTGCTCGTCGTTAGCCATCCTTGGCTCCTTTCAGATGCTGTGCAGAACCGGATTGTCGCTGGAGATGTGGGCCTCGACATAGGGGCGCTGCCACTCCAGGAAGGTTTCCGGGCTGTTGGTCAAGCCCTCCGCCTGCAACTCTTCCACGATTCTTGCACAGATGGACTCCACAAGCTTGGTGACGCGTTCGGCGGCCGGCCGGGCTCCCTTGCCGCCCTCGCCGAAGCCTTGCCCTCCGTAGCAGGCAGCCGATGCCAGGCGCAGGATGTCCTCCAGCTGCTCGGTCAGGTCGGCCAGCCTGGTGGCCATTCGTGCGCTCAGCCGCCGCAGGGCCGCGAAGGTCCACTTGTAATAGGGCAGATACCCGACGGTCAGCGGATTGTTGATCAGGAAGATCAGGGAGGCGCAGGCCTTGATGAATTCGTTGATTGACAGCATGGCTGCAGCCCCGTCGCCCCGCTGCAGGCTCCGAGGCAGGTTGTACTGGCCAGCCTGGGCGATCATGCCCAGCCGGCGGGAGATTAGGCAGAAGCGCACATCGTCGGGCATGGCCTTGAACCCCTGCCGGGTGGCCAGCATCTGTCCCAAAGGATCGGCGAAAATCCTGCCATTGGTGGCAGCCGCCAGCGTGGCCTCGTCCAGGAGCAGCCACTCGTGTGGGTGATCTTCCGGGGGAGCCTGACGGTAGCCGGTCAGGGATTCGAAGAAGGCGCCGATCTCGAAGACGCCCACGCGGCGGTTGGCTCCCTTGGCTCTGACGCTGTCGGTTCTCGAACCGAACCCCATGAATTCGGTGGGCAGGGCCTCGTAGTCCTTCTGCAGCTGGTCGCCGATGGCCCGATAATCCTCGCTGGTCAGCCACA
Organism: Bifidobacterium apis; assembly: GCF_036986835.1. NCBI lineage: Bacteria > Bacillati > Actinomycetota > Actinomycetes > Bifidobacteriales > Bifidobacteriaceae > Bifidobacterium > Bifidobacterium apis. The sequence continues at coordinate 491,986 of NZ_BTXD01000001.1, forward strand.
GGCAGAAGCCGGGGCCGAAATCATGATCCCGGGAGATGGCATCGTCAAAGCCGTAGCAGTCCGATCCATGGCCCATCAGGCCTACGGCGATCCGGCCGCTATATTGGGGGTAGCGTTCCTCCAGCATGGGACGGCCCACCTGCTCCCAGTAGGCCTTGGCCAGGTCCAATCCCTGAATATCCGGATGGGAGCCATGCCGATCGTTGTCACTGCTGTGATTTCTGGCCGGGGTCCGATCTGAGCTGGCTTTCGGCTGGCTGGATGCTGCTTCGTCGGCCTGCTTGGATTGGTCCTTGTCCCCGGCTTCTTCGGCGGCGGCCTGGGCCTGGTCCAGATTGGCCTTGGTGATCTGGTAATAGTCGCTGCCCTTGCCGTACCGGTCCTCGATGATGGCCAGGGCCCTTCGGTAGGTGTCCGCCGACTGGCCGAAGCGCCCGGTCATGTAGCAGACCTGGGCAAAGCCAGCCAGGGCCGAGGCATAGTGTGCGCTATTTTCCAGGTGGCCGGTTCGATAGATGTCCAGGGCTGTGCGGGCCTGGTCCCAGGCCTCTCGCAGAGCCTGCGGATTGTCCTTGCGTTGCATGAGCAGGAGGGCAAGATTGGTGTGGGTGGAGGCCAGATCCAGATCCCGGGAAGGATCAGTACTGGAAGTCTCCAGGATGTCCATGGCCTGGCGCAGCTCCTGCTCGGCCTGGTCGGGCCGGTCGGTTTCGCTGTAGAGCATGGACAGGTTGTTGTGCAGGGCGGCCAGCCGCCGGTCCTTGGGCCCAAGGGTTTTGGCTGCGGAGGCAAGCGCCTGCCGGTAGAGGTCTTCGGCCTGGTCGTACTTCTTGGCCGCCCGCAGACCTGTGGCCGCATTGATCAGGGTGGTCGTCCAGGCCTCGGACCCCTCGATGCGCATGCGCGAGGCCAGTTCGATGGCGCGCTGGATCATCCACATATTCTCCCGGTGGCGGCCCTGGGACCGGTAGAAGCCCATGGTTTCGTTCAGCACGGTCAGCAGTCCGGCGTCGTCGCCCGCATTCTCCGCATCCACCAGCGCCTGCTGCAGGTAGGGTTCGGCCTGATCACGGGCCTTGCCGGCGTTGAAGATGGCATCCAGTCCGTCCAGGAAGGCTTGGGTGCCGAAGCTGCCGTCCGGTTGCATGTAGGACTGTTGAGGCTCTTTCGGCTTGCTGTCCTGCCAACCGACCTCGTCCATGTGGCCTCCGCTCGTCATCAATGATGGAATCGTGATGCACGCGATTATACGATGCGTCGATTATTCATATCCATTCTACGGCTTGAACTTCTGCGGGGAACTGCGGGTCCGGGTCGGTTTGCTCACAGTCAGTGACATCGGTTATCCGTGGACGAAGAGTAATCGGTTTCGTAATCTAGCGGGATAAGCAATGACGTCAAAGGCGGAAACGACGGTTTGTCCAAATGGTGTCGCGATTTCCTGAATATCCATAAAACGCTGCAATGACAATGAAAAATAAAGTGCTGAGCCTGTCGTGATTGGCATTTTTGCCAAGCGTCTGCTTGCACAATCGCGACGAATGGTATAAGACTTTGAGTAACCGGTTACGCAATCGTTGTCGTACAAGGAGGTATTGCAGCACCATGAATCTCGATTCAGTTGTGCAGGCCCTGGACCATGGTTTCAATTGGTTCATAGGTCTGGGCGGCGCGGCCATGATGTTCTTCATCATCACCCTGTTGTCGCTGGCCTTCGGCGTCAAACTGTCCAAGGCGTTTGAAGGCGGTTTGAGAATGGCCATGGCCCTGACCGGCATGAGTGCGGTCATTGGGCTGTTGACCAACACCTTCAGTCCGGCTCTCAAGGCTTTCGTGCGTTATACCGGCCTTCAGCTGTCGGTCACGGATCTGGGCTGGGCACCCATCGCCGTCATTACCTGGAGCTCGTTGTACACGCTCTATTTCGCTCTTATCTGCATCGTGACCAACCTGGTCATGCTGGCCTTGAAACTCACCAACACCCTGAACGTCGATCTGTTCAACATCTGGAATGTATCCATACTCGGCCTTCTCATCAACTGGAGCGCCGGCGGGAACTTCTTCCTCATGTCCGTTTTCGTGGTCTTCATCTACGCCTTGATGCTCTTCAACGCTGATGCCATGAAGCCCACCATTGATGATCTGCTTGGCTACGATCAGGACAACATCACCACCACGGCTCACCCTGCCCTGCTTGTGACTCCAGTGGTTGTCCTCCTCGATCGTCTGATCAGCAAGGTCCTGCCTTTCATCGATCGGTTCGACTTCGATGCCGAGACCCTGAACAAGAAGATCGGATTCCTGGGAAGCAAGGGGGCCATAGGCGCATATTTGGGCGTATTCGTGGGTCTTCTGGGTCGCCAGGATGCCGCCCATATCTGCGCACTGGCATTCTCCTCCGGTGTCTGCCTGGAGCTTTTCGGAGTCGTAGGGGACTGGTTCGCTCCCGCTATCGGTCCCCTATCCCAGGGGGTCACCTCTTTCATGGAGCGTCGCATGAAGGGACGCAAGCTGTATATCGCCATTGATTGGCCCATCCTGGCATCCCGGGCCGAACTCTGGGCTGTGGCCAACATCCTGGCTCCCATCCTGCTCCTGATTGCCATGATTCTTCCCGGCAATTCGGTATTGCCTCTCGGAGGGATCATCCTCACCGTACTGGCGCCCTCGCTCCTTATCGGAGCCAGGGGCAAGGTGGTGAGAATGACCCTGATAGGAACCATCATGATTCCCCTCTTCCTTTGGGCCGCAAGCCTGATATCGCCCTTCCTGACCCAGACTTCGAAGGCCATGGGAGTCTTCCCCGCCGGGCTGGGCAAGAACGAGATGTTCTCGGCCGTGGATTCAGATCCGCTGGAGAAGATGCTGGCCATGCTGATCGGCAATGCGGTTCGTACCCTCGATTTGAAAACCATCGGTCTGGCTCTGCTGGCTCTGCTGGCTTACATTGCACTTTTTGCCTGGTATATCAGGAGGCTTCGCAGGGAGGCGGCGACAGGAATCAGTGTCGGTTCGGTTGCTGTTGACCAGCTCGATGCCGACCCAAGGGCTGGTTCGGTTGCCACACAGAGTGGAGTCGCCGCAGCCGAGGAAACTTCATCACCTTCTTTGCCTCCTGCCGGCAGGCGCTCAGGCGAGCCGGAAGGAGCTGGAGTCGGGGGTGATACCTCCGGTCTATAGAAGTCCTGGAAACCTCGCTGAAATCACGTCTCCGGTTTAACCTGAAGTAACCGGTTAGGCCCAGGGAATCCATCCCATGCAGGGCCCTCCATCGCAAAGATATAAGGATCGACTGATGGTGACGATTAGGGATATTGCGGAGCTGAGCGGTGTTTCCACAGCAACCGTGTCGCGCATTCTCAACAAGAAAGGAGGGGCCAGCGATGCGACGGTAAGCAAGGTCAACGCCATAGTCAAAAAGCTTGGATATCAGCCGAACTTCGTGGCAAGGACCCTGTCCGAGCAGTCATCGGATTTGGTCGCTCTCTTGGTTCCCGACCTGGGCAATCCCTACTTTGCTGATTTGTCAGGGAGGATAGAACAGGCCGCAGACCGGCGAGGACTCCATATATATCTATGCAACAGCAGGGATGAACGCGATAAGGTCAATTATTATCTGCGGTTTATGGAGGGCATCCGAGTCCGCGGGGCCATCATCAGCTCCTTGTTTGTTGATGAAGAAGATCTGACCAAGCTCAACAACCTGGGAATCTTCACGCTCACGATGGACCGGGCATGTTTCTCGCATCCGTATTCGGCCTTATATGTGGACCACCGAGCGGGAGGGTACAAGGCCACCAGGTATCTGATCCAACAGGGTTCCTGCAGTCATCTCATGTTCATATCGGGACCTGAGCAGGAAAAAAGCTCTGAGGATCGGTATGCCGGGTACCTGAAGGCGATCACCGAGGCAGGGGCCAAGCCGGTTGCCAAACTGACGACTTCCTTCTCCCTGGCCGGCGGATACCAGGCAGCAAAGGGTTTCCTGGAGGATCACCCGGGGTCTGTGGATGGCATCTTCTGCTCTGATGACATTCTGGCCATCGGAGCCATGAGAGCCTGTACCGACCTGGGAATCCGGATACCCCGGGATATGCGGGTCTTTGGCTATGACGACATTGAACTGGCTGAATATTCCGTGCCGCGTCTGAGCACGGTCAATCAGCTTCCCGAGGACATAGGCGAGCAAATCATGGATTTGTTCGAAAGCACAGTGTCCAGCAAGGGGAAGCCGCAGAAACGTTCAATCGAACCGCACCTTGTCATTCGTGACAGCTCACAGACAAGGGGCGCGTAAATAGGAGATGTAATGCTGGAAATAGGGCCATCGCTCATGTGCGCCGATCTGGGCAATCTGGAACGTGATGTCAGGGAGCTCGATGCGGCGGGTGTTGATTTCTACCATATCGATGTGATGGACGGATCGTTCGTTCCGAACTTCACCCTTGGTCCCGACTTCGTACACAAGGTGCGGGCCATTACCGACAAGCCGCTGGATCTGCACATGATGGTGGAGCGGCCGGAACGCTATATTGACATGTTCGCTCTGGCCGGGGCTTCCGGAATCGCCATTCATGCAGAGTCCACCAGAAACCTGCAGGGGACTCTGACGGCAATCCATAAGGCAGGTCTCAAGGCCGGTGTGGCCATCAGTCCGGCCACGCCGCTGGACGTGTTGGACTACGTATACGACGTCACGGATTATGTGATTCTGATGACGGTCAATCCCGGCTTCGCAGGGCAGCGATTCATCGAGCCCATGTACGGCAAAATCAGTGATTTGGCCGATCGAATCCGCAACAGAGGCATGAATATCCCCATTGAGGTGGATGGGAACATCGGCCGGCAGACCATTCCTGAATGTGTGCGCAGAGGAGCCACCAGATTCATCGGAGGCACCAGCGCCATATTCCGCGAAGGCCGCAGCCTGGCTGAGAATGTCCGTGCCACGCGCGAACTCTTCAAGGAGGCGGTGGGCCCGCAAGAGGTCTGACATCCGTTTCTTGTTCTCGATCGGTTACTGATGAGCCGATTATTGTGCATCAGCATGCTTGCCGACTGAGCCCAAACCAGTTGTAAAACACATCACACGCTAAGGCCGAGAGCCGCTGCGTGAGGCGAAGCCTTGCCTGATAGCGGCAAATTCATACCTATTTTGAGGAGATTATCATGCATTATGACGTCATAGTACTGGGCAGCATCAATCTGGATGTCAAGGCCCTGGTGACCAGCTATCCCAGACGCGGGGATACGGCAACAGCAAGGAGCATCACCATGCTGCCGGGCGGGAAGGGTTCGAATCAGGCCGTGGCTGCAGCCAAGTTGGGAGGCAAGGTGGCCATGCTGGGCGCGGTCGGTGAGGACGGCGCAGGCAAGCAGATGCTTGACAATTTAAGCGATTGGGGAGTCGATACCCAGTTCGTCATGCGCAATGGCAATGAGGGGACCGGAACATTCATCGTCCAGGTCGATCAGACCTCCGAGAACACCATGGTGGGAACCCTTGGCGCCAATGACACCATCACGGCCGCAGAAGTGGATACAGCCTTGGATCAGATGGAGGCTCCGGTTCTGCTTATGCAGCTGGAGACCAGTCGCGAGTCCGTTCTGGCTGCTTTGAAGGCCGGCAGACGCAAGGGCATGTACATCATCCTTGATCCCGCTCCGGCTGACGGCTTCTTTCCCGAGGCGCTCGCCTATGCTGATTGTGTCACGCCCAACCAGCAGGAGACCGAGCGGATCACCGGTATTCATGTGACCGACAAGGTGGAGGCGGTCAAGGCTGCCAAAGCCATAGGCGGCATGGGGCCGAAGACCGTCATCGTCAAGCTGGGTGCCGATGGGAGCGTGGTTTTGCATGAGGGGGAGATCTACGAAATCGACTCAGTCAAGGTCCACGCACTGGACTCCGTCTGTGCCGGTGATGTGTTTGCCGGCGCCCTTGCGGTCAACTATGCCCAGCATGGGGATTTTCTGAAGGCGGTGAATTTTGCCAACAAGGCGGCCGCCATCAAGGTCAGTCGTGTGGGCAACCATCAGGTCTTCCCCACCTTGGCCGATATGAGCTGACCGAAGTCAAGCACAGCTGCATGCAGTTTGACGAGTAATCACCCGCAGTGAAAAATGCGGTAAGACAATTAAGAGGGATAAGGAAGAGGCCGGCATTATCTGCCGGCCTCTTATCGCATTTGTCGGGGTAGGGGGATTTGAACCCCCGGCCTCTTCGTCCCGAACGAAGCGCGCTACCAAGCTGCGCTATACCCCGTGACAACGTTCTATATAGTACACGTACCGTCGGCCAAACGCCATCGTCTGCGCGGCGCGACCGCTCAACCGCTTGCCGGTCGACGGTACCCGGGGCCAAGTACCGGCTCATGCGTAAAATAGCAGTTTATGAATGACTCATCGGAAGAAACCCCTCGTCTGACTACGGTCGAGCGTGCTCAGGCGCTGCTCGACCAGGATATGGCCATCACGGAGAAGATCGATCAGGGCGCCCAGTTGGATGACGCCATTGATCCCGGCAACCTGACGGACAGCGCTGAAGGCCATCCCGAACAGGTGCGCATGCGTGTGGCCAAGAGGGCTCTCATGCTCAAGGAGGGCATTGAGCCCTACCCGGTCCATCTGGATGTGACCAATCGCATTGAGGATGTGCGCCGTAAGTATCAGGACCGCCTTGAGCCTGGCCAGGAGACCGAGGATGTGGTTGGCATCGCCGGCAGGGTCCTATTCCTGCGCAACGGCGGCGGCCTCTGCTTCGTCCAGCTGGCGGCAGGCGACGGCACGCGCATCCAGGGCATGGTTTCCAAGCGTGAGATCGGCGCTGATTCTCTCAAGCGCTTCAAGCAGTTGGTCGACTTGGGCGACCACCTCTACCTGCGTGGCCGTGTGGTCGCCTCCAAGACCGGGGAACTCTCCGTCTTCGCCACTGAGTGGAACATCGCGGCCAAGGCCCTGCAGCCCCTGCCCGCCCTTCACAAGGAACTGACCGAGGAACAGCGCACCCGCAAGCCCTACCTGGCCATGATCGCCGATGAGGATGTGCGGGCCATGGTCCGCCGCCGTTCCAAGGCCGTCTCCTCCCTGAGGCGTACCTTCGAGGACCACGACTTCATGGAGGTCGAGACCCCCATGCTTCAGACCGTGCATGGCGGCGCCGCGGCCCGGCCATTCACCACGCATATGAACGCCTTCGACATCGACCTCTACCTGCGCATCGCCCCTGAGCTCTTCCTCAAGCGCTGCCTGGTCGGCGGCATTGAGCGGGTCTTCGAGATCAACCGCGACTTTCGCAATGAGGGCGTGGATGCCACCCATGCCCCGGAGTTCACCATGCTGGAGGCCTATCAGGCCTACGGCACCTATGACACCATCGGAGAGCTGACCAAGGAGCTGATTCAGAAGGCGGCCATGGCCACGGCAGGTTCGCTGACGGTGACCCTGAAGGATGGCAGCCAATACGACTTCGGCGGCGATTGGCGTCAGATCAGCATGTATGAGTCCCTTTCCGAATCCCTGGGCGAGGAGATCACCCCGCAGACCAGCGTGGACCATCTCCGGACCATTGCTGACAAACTGGGCCTGGAGGAGGAGCCGGCCGAGAACCACGGCAAGCTGGTCGAGCACCTCTGGGAGCACTTCTGGCAGGACAAGCTGTACGAGCCGACCTTCGTGCGTGATTTTCCGGTCGAGACCTCGCCCCTGGTCAAGGCCCACCGCACCAAGCCGGGCGTGGTCGAGAAGTGGGACCTTTACGTGCGCGGGTTCGAACTGGCCACGGGCTATTCGGAGCTCAACGATCCGGTGGTCCAGCGGCAGCGGTTCGTCGAGCAGGCCAAGATGGCCAGCCGCGGCGATGTCGAGGCCATGGACATTGACGAGGACTTCCTTGAGGCCCTGGGCGTGGGCATGCCTCCCGCAGGCGGCATGGGCATGGGCATCGATCGTCTGCTGATCGCCCTTACCGGTGCATCCATCCGCGAGACCATCACCTTCCCCCTGGTCAAGCCGCTGGTCTGAGATAACAGGGGAGGGACGGTCATGAATATCAGGCTTTGGATGGATGGTATGCGTCCCAGGACGCTGCCTGCATCGGTGGCGCCTGTCTGCGTGGGCGCTTCGGCTGCAGTCCTGGAGCGGTCACGGCTGTTGGAACAGTGCACCAGCTCCTGCTCGCCCACGCCTGCCGACCCTGCCCTGCAGGCGGCCACGCCGGGACGGCTGGCTCTGATCGTGGTCTTGTTGGTCCTGCTCGCCCTGTCCATGCAGATCGCAGCCAACTTCGCCAACGACTACGCCGATGGTGTTCGCGGCACCGACTCCGGCCGTGGAGGCGAGGAGGCCGCCTCCGGCAGGCCCAGACGTCTGGTGGCCGCCGGCGTGCCACCCAGGAAGGTGCTGTACGCCACCATGATCTCGGCGGCCTTCACCTGTCTGATGGGTCTGGCCGTCATGGCATTGACCGGTCACTGGTGGATGATCCTGGTCGGGGTCTGCTGCCTGGTCGCCGGCTGGTGTTACGTGGGTGGCCCGCATCCATATGGCTACCACGGGCTGGGCGAGGTCAGCGTATTCATCTTCTTCGGTCTGGTGGCCACCCTGGGCACCGAGTATTTTCTCATTAATAGGGTTGATACCGCCGGTATCCTGGGTGCCTGCGTCTGCGGGCTCAATGCCGTGGGCCTGCTCATGCTCAACAATTACCGGGACCTGGATGACGACCGCCGATCCGGCAAGCACACATATGCGGTTCTGGTGGGGGCGCGCGCAGCGGCTATTTCCATTTACCTGGTCTACATCCTGAGCCTGGTTCTGGGTCTGATCCAGTTCGTCCCGGCTGTCATGAGGCGTGGCCTGCCCGGCTTCCCTCTTGTGCTGGTCCTCCTGCCTGTGGCCGCTGTCTTTCTGCTGATCTGTCGAGCCTTTGCCCGTGGCCAGGTGCCCAAGGCCTTCGGCATGGCAGGCAAGGGTACCCTGGTCTCCGCCCTATGCTGGTCGGCGGGCCTGCTCCTGCAGCTGTGAAAATCCTGATACCCTCATAAGAAGGCAGTCCGACTTTCGAGCGATTTGGTGGATAATCAGGCAATCATGTTCATCACACTTCGGGAATACAAGGACGCACTGCGGCCCTCGGCCCTGCTCTGCTCGCCCACGCCGGTGCTGATCGGCACGGCGGTGGCCCTCCGGCAGCTGTTCAACCAAGGGCTGGGTCCGGGTGCGCGCTTCTGGCTGATCGCCCTCCTATGCTGTCTGACGGCTGTGTTCATCCACAGCACCTGCAATCTGGCCAATGACTACTTTGACGGCATCAGAGGTACTGACGAAGGCCGCAGCAGCCTTTCGGGCGCCGGCGCTGACGGCTCGGTGCCCGATCTGCCTAGACGTGGGGTGGCCGGTGGTGTGGAACCTCGCAAGGTCCTGCTGTCCGCCTATCTCAACATCCTTATGGCCTGCCTGTCCGGACTGATCCTCTGCTGGGTGACCGGCCACTGGTGGATGATCCTGGTTGGCATCTTCTGTCTGCTGGGAGCCTGGTTTTACACGGGAGGCAAACACCCTTACGGCTATAGGGCCATGGGCGAGCTGAGCATCATGATCTTCTTCGGCCTGGTGGGTGTGCTGGCCACCCAGTACCTGGAGACCGGCGGCATCGACCGCCATGGCTTCATCGGCGCTTTGGTTGGCGGTCTTATCTGCATTCCCGTTCTGGAGATCAACAACTATCGGGACATCGATGCGGATCCTCTGGCCGGCAAGTACACGCTGTCTTCATTCATCGGAGCCAAAGGCACGCTGATTCTGATGGGGTCCTGCTATGCCCTGGCTGTGATTCTGGGCGTGTTCGAGTCGTGGTCCCTGTCCGGCGGCTCCCTTGCGGACGCCTGGCCCCGCCTGCTCTGCCTGCTGCCCGTCCTGGCCCTGGCCATCGCCACCACAGTAGCCAGCTGTCGGAAGCGGTTCAGCAAGGCGTTCGCGCTATCGGGCTATACGGATCTGCTGACAGGGTTCTGCTGGCTGGGTGTCTGCCTGCTCTGAGTGGCCGCTCTACAGGGGGAGCCGTAGGTCCGCCAAACAGTCCCTCTTAGGTCTTAGAATTTTCACTATGACCTACAAACTAGTATTGCTCAGGCACGGCCAGAGCGCATGGAACAACACCAATCAGTTCACCGGCTGGGTGGACGTCCCGCTGACCGAGCAGGGCGAGCAGGAGGCCCGTAAGGGCGGCAAGCTGCTCAAGGATAAGGGTGTTCTGCCCGACATCGTCTTCACCTCGCTGCTGCGCCGCGCCATCAACACCGCCAACATCGCCCTGGACGAGGCTGACCGCCTTTGGATCCCCGTCAAGCGCGACTGGAGGCTGAACGAGCGTCACTACGGGGCTCTGCAGGGCAAGAACAAGACCGAGATCCGCGAGAAGTACGGCGACGAGAAGTTCATGCTCTGGCGTCGTTCCTATGCCACCCCGCCGCCCGAGATCGATCCTGACGACGAATACTCGCAGTCCCATGACCCTCGGTATGCCGGAGCCCCTGTGCCCCGCGCCGAAGCGCTGGCCAACGTGGTCAAGCGCGTCACCCCCTACTGGGAGAGCGATATTGTTCCTGAGCTCAAGACCGGCAAGACCGTCCTGATTGCCGCCCACGGCAACTCCCTGAGGGCCATCGTCAAGATGCTCGACAACCTGACTGAGGACGAGATCGCCAAGGTCAACATCCCCACGGCCATCCCACTGGTCTACGAGCTGGACGAGAACTTCAAGCCCATCAAGCCTCGCGGCGAGTACCTGGATCCGGAGGCAGCCGCAGCCGGTGCTGCTGCTGTGGCGGCCCAGGGCCAGAAGTGAGATTCCTCGGATAGATCTATCCGATGATGTGAATCGGGCTTTGGATGCAGAGTATCCCAAGCTGATTGGGCGGTGTCTTTCCCCTTTGTGGAAGGCACCGCCTTTCGTATTTATTCCTGGCCGTTGGAGAAGTAAAAAACGGCCCGTCACCTGACTGACGGTCAGGTCACGGGCCGCACGGTTGCCGTTCGTTCAGTCCAGATCGAGGTCGAGGTCCTTGGGATCCTTGGAGGGGTCGAAGCCCGAGACGATGTAGACCACGCGCCGGGCCGCCGAAACGCCATGGTCTCCCAGACGCTCCATGAACCGTGCTACCAGGACCAGGTCGATCAGCTGCTGTCTGGTTCCCTTCCAGTCGTCTGAGAGGGCATAGCCGAATGTCTGCTGATGGAGCTTGTCCATCTGGTCATCGCTGACGATGATCTGTTCGGCTATGGTCGTGTCCCTGTCGGAGAGCATCTCGACCAGACGATCGGCCATGACATCCAGAAAGTCCTGCATCTGTTTGAACAGGGGGATGACCTCGTCGGGCAGGGTCGGTTCGGGATAGGAGCGCCTTGCGGTCTCGGCGATGTGCCTGGCCAGGTCCCCCATGCGTTCAAAGGTCGCCGACAGGCTCAACGTGGAGACCACGACTCGCAGATCAGTGGCCACGGGGCTCTGCTTGGCCAGGAGCCTGATGCATTGATCGATGATGCTGGCCTGGAGGTTGTCTATCTCAGCATCCCCATCGATGACCTCCTGGGCCGTCTCCACGTCGCAGTCCATCAGGGATCGCCCGGCTTTTTTGATGGCATCGCGAACCTTGGCGGCCATCCGATCCAGATCGTCGGCCACCAGCCCCAGCTCCTCGTTGAAAATCACACGCATTGTTCTTCCCTTTCGGCCTCGGTCAACGATATGACTCCAGTCTATGTGACCAGGATGGCAAGAAAAAGTCAGACCCGAAGAATGTCGGGCCTTTGGAGCGCCAATCACTGTCGGATATGCGAGAATAAAGCCGGAACGGCCGATGAGACTTGGTTGATGTAGCAGTGTCCGGGGTCGGCGCCGGACTGGAGGGAAGTCCTTATGAGACGGTTCATGGACCGCCTACGCAGCCTTGTGGGCAACCGAAGCAGGGATGGCGAACAGGCTGATGGCGAGGCTTTGGAGGGCTCGACCCAGGCCTTGTTGGCGCTGATACCCGCCGCTACGGTTGTGGTTGATGGCGATGACGAGGTTGTCCGCTCCAGCCCGGATGCCTACAGGCTGGGAATCGTCAGCAACGACGAGATCTCCAATCCGAGGATCATCGAAGCCATCGCGCAGGTGCGCCGCTCGGGCGGTCGACGCAGCTTTAACCTGATCACTAGAACGCCTACCGAATTTGCTCTGGATGCCGCAGCTGAGAGCAGGGAATCCGATGATTGGGATATTGATGAGGCCGAGGATCCTGGGGATGCGACCCGTGTCCAGGCCCAGGCGGTGTCCAGGAGGAACTGGCTCAAGGTCACCCTGGGTCGCATCGACCAGTCCCTGGTGGTGGTGCTTATCGATGATGTGAGCGATTCGGTCAGGTTTGTTCGGACCAGGGACGCCTTCATGACCAATGTATCCGAGCAGATGCTCAAGCCGGTCCAGGCACTGGAGGAGCTGGCGGCGCAGCTGAAAACCACCTCCCACCTGGAGGGGGATGATCCGGAACTGCTTCGCAGCCACCTGCGCAGCGTCTCCAAGGATGCCTCCTCGGTCCAGCGTTACAGCGCATATCTGGGGCATGTGCTCAAGGATCTTCTTCTGCTGATCCGGGCTCAGGAGCGGATCAAACCCAGCAGGGAGAACGTGCTTGATGTTGCTGAGCAGATACGTGCAGTGGTACGGGATGAGCAGGATAGAGCCGACCAGGCCCATGTGACCCTGCGCTGGCGATGCGACCAGCCACTGACGATTCATGGCGACGGGCAACAGATCAGAGTGGCCCTGGCCAAGCTGGTGGAGAACGCTGTCTCCTATTCGTCTTCGGGCTCTACCGTCTCCCTGGTGGCACAGCCCTCCAAGGATGGGCGCTACGGAATCATCAGGGTGGTCGACCACGGCAGAGGCATATCCAAGGCCGACCAGGGCAGGATCTTCGAGCGCTTCTACCGGGCCGACAACCAGAATGAAGAGACTGCCGTAGGCATCGGTCTGGGGCTGGCCATCGTCAAGCATGTCGCTCTGACCCACCATGGCTCGGTCACTGTCTGGAGCGCGCCGGGAGAGGGGAGCACCTTCACACTGATGCTTCCTCTGGCTCAGGGTCCGGTTGCTGGGCAAGACGGCGATAATCCCAACGATTGAAGTGCTCCCAGATCATCAGCAGAATGCCCACGCCAACCCCGGACAGGCAGACAATCAGGGGCTTGGTGACTGTCATCCCGGTCAGGGCCAGGATGCCCACCACGACCAGAGCCAGAATCCAGGCACCGGTACCGAACAGGAAGATGCGTCGCAGGTCCACCTGCACGGGCCGTGGCGATGGCCTGCGGGCATCCGGGTCGAAAATGGGAGCCAGCTTCATACCCCCACTGTACCGTTCGCAATGACATGCTGCGACCCCCTCGCCTTGCCCATGCTTCGGCCCTTGTCTTATCATGACGGGGATTGGTGGGTTCGTATGCACCGGCCCATGGAGGGATTTCCCGTGGAAAGGGGAGTGCGTGTATCCGATCCAAGCTGTGGAGAAGCACTACGCCTGGGGCTCACATGACCGACTGCAGCGCATGTTCCATCTGCATGAGTCAGTCGAACGCCAGGGGGATACCTTGGCGGAAATGTGGTTCAGCGGGCACACCGAATCCCCCTCGCCTCTGACGCTGCCAGACGGCTCGCTCATGCCGCTGACCGAGGCCATTCGCCGCAATCCCATGGCTATGCTGGGGGAGCGTGACTCCCGCCTCTTCGGTCCCACCCTTCCTTACCTGTTCAAGATAATCTCGGCCCGTATTCCTCTGTCCCTGCAGGTGCATCCGCTGGATTTCGAGGCCCGTGCCGGTTTCAACCGTGAGAATGCCCTGGGGGTGCCTGACGACGATCCCAGCCGCTCCTTTCACGACAGTCTGGCCAAGAACGAGATGGTGGTGGCCTTGGAGCCCTTCCAGGCCTGTGTAGGCTTCGCGACCATCTCCACGCAGCTGACCCTCCTGCGCGCCGTGGATCATCCTCTGGCCGAGCTGATGGCTGAAGCACTGACTGCCCGCACCTTCCACCTGGGTGTTCCTCCGGCCCGCTTCGCCTCTGCTGATGCCATGATGCCGGTCTCCTCCTTGATTTGGCCCGACTCCCGCCGACGTATCTTCCGGGCCTTCCACGCTGCCGTGACTGCCGAGCCGGAGGCGGCCCGAGGCCTGGAGGAAGCCTTGGAGGCTGCTGCCATGCGGCTGCGGTCCAGGCGGGCGGAAGCCGTGCTGGACCATGCCCTGTGTGCCGCCCGGGCCTTTCCGGGTGACCCCGCCGTGCTCTGCTTGCTTATGCTCAATCCCGTGGACCTGGAGGAAGGTGATTCGGTCTATATTCCCGCCGGGACTCCTCACGCATACATCCATGGCACTGCGGCAGAGATCATGACCAACTCCGACAACGTGCTCAGGGCCGGCATGACACCCAAGCATCGGGATATACCCAACCTCCTGCACAGCCTGGACTGCCAGCCTTCGGCTCCTATCGATCCATCCAGCTCCATGATCGCCACCCTGATCATGCACAATATGGTGACCTACCGGCCCAAGATCAACGAATACATGCTGGTCTACGGACATGTGGAGGAGGGTGGCGCCACCTGGCCCTTGCTCAACAGGCTTCAGCAGCGCTATGGAGATCTGATAGAGCGTCTTGGGCCTCGTCACCTGATGATCCCCCGCAGAGGACCGCGCATCATCGTCTGCACTGATGGTCGGATCCGTTGTGCGGCTGCTGGCCAGTCCTGTGTACTGGACCAGGGACAGGCCCTCTTCATTCCCTCCGAGGATGGTCGTGTCGACATCACCATGCCCCAAGATTTCGACGAGGCCGGCGGGTCCTTCCTTTTGGCTTCAACCCCGGTCTGACCTCGCATGAGCCTGGTTCGCTCAGGGTGGACCAGGCAGGGTTCAAAACCGAGGAACACGCCGTGTCCGACGGCACGCATGCCGGTTTGCTCATGTCCGCCTCATGTCCGTATAATCCTAGCGTATTCCGTGGTTGTCGAAGATGAGCGACCACCGAAGCCATGCTTGAGTACACCAGTATGGACAATTCAGGTCATTTGGTCTGGGTTCTCGCTTGCGTTATGGTGTTCCCTTGTGATGGTTCGTGATACGGCACGAAAGTCGCGTCGGAACATAAACGGGAGTGATTCTAGATGAAGCATGCTGCGCACAGGGCTTCTGCCAGGCGAGGCGCAGGTGTCGGCAGTTGGTCGACCGGCCGATCTTCAGGCGTACCCCAGGCAGCGGCCATTGAGGGTCTTGATGATGCTCTGGCGGCCAAGCTGAACCAGGCGGCCCCTCGGACCCGTCGTTCCATCCGTCTGGCGGCAAAAGCCTCAGCCCGTCGCTCCCATATCATGACCGGTTCGGCCCTGACTGTCCTGGTCGGTGCTGCCGCTTCCTCTATGGCGGTCAGTCAGGCTCGCGGGGATTGGTCCCTGCCCTTGGCTGACAGTGTCGCCATCAATTTGGTCACCCCTTCATCCTCTGCTGGCTCCTCTGACTCAAATGGTGGTGCAAGGGTCTCCCGCTCTGATTACCGTCAGCCCCTGCCGACGGCCTCACAACGTAACGAGGGCAGCTGGGAGCTGGGTGAATCCGAACTCGATGCCGGACAGATGTCCAAATCCCTGGCCAACAATCCGGTCGTGGCTGTGCTGATGGATGCCAATCGATCGGTTCTGCCTTCAGGGTTCAACCCCAACCATGCCACTGGAGATGCTGGCAATGTCTATGAGTTCAGCCAGTGCACCTGGTGGGCCTACGTCCGGCGTCACCAGCTGGGTCTGCCGGTGGGCTCACACATGGGCAATGCCAAGGATTGGTCCGGCTCTGCCCGCTCCCTGGGCTATTGGGTGGACAATACGCCGCGCAATGTCGGCGACATCGTGGTCTTCCAGGCTGGCCAGGAGGGTTCGGATTCCACCTACGGCCACGTGGCCATCGTTGAGAAGATCAACCCCGACGGCTCCATTGTCACCTCGGAGTGCGGTGCCGTCATGAACGGAAAGACCTACTCCCGCACCTTGTCCAATGTGCACGCTTTCAACTACATCCACTACTGATTCTTGGTTAGTTCATTCTTGTTCCTAATACGTGATAGAATTGTGACCGATGAAAAAAACACGCAAGTATGTGAGCATGATGGCAGCTGCCACAATCTGTGGCATGCTCTCCATCGGTATACCCGCCGTGGCCCAGGCCAGTGACGGCAGTGAAGCCGTAGTTACTTCGTCGCGTTCATTCACTCCCGGCAGCAAGGTGCGTGCCGATCTATTGACCGAGTCGACGGCTACCACTGTCGAAAAGGACAGCAGCTGGGGTGGCATTGAGTCTTTGAACGTTCCTGCCACCAAGTCCCAGGCCGAGAAGGATGCTGAAGCCAGGGCCCAGCAGGCTCAAGAGCAGGCCCAAGAACAGGCCCAGGCTGCAGCCAGTCGGCGTCAGTCCGCGCAGCAGGTCAGTCGTTCGGCTGCTCGTGCCAGCACCACCAACACGGTTACGGATGCACCGGTCTCCGGCACGGGTGCAGATGTGGTCAACTACGCCCTTCAGTTCCAGGGGATTCCTTATGTGTATGGCGGGACCGATCCAGCCACGGGCTTCGACTGCTCTGGATTCACCCAGTATGTGTTCGCCCACTTCGGCATCAGCCTGCCCCGCACGGCCGATGCGCAACGTTCGGTGGGTGTACCGGTCACGGATCCTGCTCCTGGTGACCTGCTGGTGACCTCTGATGGTAGCCATGTGGGCATTTATGTCGGCGGTGGCCGCATGATTCATGCCCCGCGTCCCGGTCGGACCGTAACAGTTCAGAAACTTTATCGGGATTTCGAGTATCGTCGTCTGGTCTAAGGCATAGTTGTTGTGCAGGATCAACGCCCCTACGGGGGCGTTTTGCATATTCAGAGTCGAAGTTCCTCGCGTGTTGGCCCCTGCCAACTTATTGATAAGGACTGCATGCGATATTCTGACAGAAAGAGCGATGTCGGTTTGTCATCGCCAAGTTTAAAGGAGGTCGTCGGATGAGCAACGACAAGGCTGTTCTGGTAGGCGTCGATGGCTCGGACGCCAGCTACAAGGCGGCGTGGTGGGCCGCCAACTACGCTAAGCATGCAGGGTTGACCCTGCAAATCGTCTGCGCATATTCCCTTCCCTCGTATGCGGCCGTCTCCTTCGACGCGACATACACCACCATGGGAGACGACGTTGCGGCCCACAACGACGCCCAGGAGATTCTCTCCAAGGCCAAGGCCATCGCCGATGAGCAAGGTGTCGGTGCAGCCACGCTGATTGTGACAGGGGATCCTTCATCGGTCTTCGTGGAGCTGAGCCGCAACTACCGGCTGATCGTCATCGGGAACCGGGGTAAGGGCGGCCTGGCTGAGCGCCTGCTGGGCACCACCAGCTCCAGCCTGCCCGCCTATGCCTACTGTCCTATTGTGGTCGTTCCTTACACCGACGACGACGGCAACCTGATGCATCTGAGTAACGACATCAAGCGGGTTGCCGTGGGTTCTGACGAGTCCAAGTGGGGGCTTAAGGCCCTGCAGATCGCCGCCGCCTTTGCTGACAGCTGGAATGCCGAGCTGGATGTCATGTCGGCAGTACCCAATATCTCCGGACTGACCGGTACGGGTTCGTCCGAGGAGCGCAGCGTCATGGACTCCTACCTGGATGACCTCAATACCCGAATCGAACCGCTCATGAAGACCTATCCCGATCTGCGCATCAATAAGACCGTGGTGCCGGGATCGGCTGTTGAAGCCCTGACACAGGCCAGTAAGACCCATGATGTGGTCGTGGTCGGCTCGCGTGGTCGCGGCGGCTTCACCGGGCTCCTGCTGGGATCGACCAGCCAGGGGCTCCTGCAGCATGCCGTCAGCCCCGTCTACGTGGTGCCGCGCAAGTACGTGGAGGCCGAGGAATCCGGGCTCAAAGCTGCTGCAGAGGCGGCTGAAACCACTGACGTGGCTGAGATCACCGGTGTGGAGCAGGTCTCTGTGGATTCGGCCAAGCCCGAGCAGCTGGCTGACCTGGAGTCGACCATCGACCCCGAACACAAGGAGTAAGGGCAAGGAGCGGGGGCCCATGAAGTTCCATGAGCCTAGGGGTCCCCGCTCCTTTATTGTTGTTGGTTCAGTGTCGAACCTTGACGGAGATCCTGACTGGGGTCTCCCGCTGGTAGGTGTGTGCCACGGTGCAGGACTTGGCGATATGGCGGCGTACCCGCTCCTCCAGCTTGTCTGCATCATCCTGGGCCAGCCTGGCCGAGGTGGCATCGACGTCCACCTGCTCGTCGAAACTCAGGTAGGCGTCATCGTCGGCGTCATAGGTGCCGTCCACCACGATTTTCGCCCCCTTGCCCTTGCCCAGGGCGCTCTCCACGGCGAATTGGCTGGAGAGGGCTCCACAGGCGGCCAGAGCGATCTTCATCAGGTCGCCGGGGTTGAACTGATCCTCGCCCTTGCCGAAGGTGATGTGGGCACCGTTGTCGCCATAGGCGTTCCAGGTGCCGTCCTTGTCGCGTTCGACCCAAAGTCTCTTGCCCATCTGTTCCTCCTTGTCCACACCCGGCCGGGTGCGTCATCCGGGTCCGACCCTGTGGCCGGACCTGCTCCTCCAATCTAACCCGGACTTTGCGATTCGTCACAGGGGCGCGCTCAGCTTACCGAGGACTTGATAGTATGGCCGCATGGCCTTGACTTCCGAAGAACTGCAGCGTATCCGTACACGTATCCCCGAGCGTCCCGACTCGGACATTCCCACTCCTTATGAGGACCTGGTGCGCACCATCCTGCGCGAGGGAACTCTGAAGTCCGACAGGACGGGAACTGGGACCATATCCCTGTTCGGACGGCAGATGCGCTTCGACCTGTCGCATTCCTTCCCGCTGATCACCACCAAGAAGGTTTACTTCCGTGGCATCGCCTACGAGCTGCTTTGGTTTCTGAAAGGGTCACAGAATGTGCGTTGGCTGCAGGAGAACCGCGTGCATATCTGGGACGAGTGGGCCGACCCGGAGACCGGGGATCTGGGCCCGGTCTATGGGGTCCAGTGGCGCAGCTGGCCAGCTCCGACCCCAGAGGACCCTCATCGCACCATCGATCAGATCGCCAAGGTGCTGGATCTGATACGCACCCACCCGGATTCCCGTCGAATGATCGTCACTGCTTGGAATCCAGCCCAGGTTGACAGCATGGCCCTGCCGCCCTGTCATGCGCTCTTCCAGTTCTATGTGGCCGACGGCAGGCTGAGCTGCCAGCTCTATCAGCGCTCCTGCGACATGTTCCTGGGGGTGCCCTTCAACATTGCCTCCTATGCCCTGCTGACCCTGATGATGGCCCAGCAGGCCGATCTTGAGCCGGGGGAGTTCGTCTGGACCGGTGGCGACTGCCATATCTATGACAACCATGTGGAGCAGGTTCTGGAGCAGCTGTCGCGCAAGCCCTATCCCTACCCGACCATGCGCATTCGCAAGGCCGATTCCATCTTCTCCTACCGGTACGAAGACTTCGAGGTGGTGGACTATCAGTGCCATCCCGCCATCAAGGCCCCGGTGGCGGTCTGATGGTGCGCTGAGCCGAATACGGGCACCGTCGAATCCGAAGATTAGAATGTACTCGTATATCTACTCACTATGAGGAGTGAACACAACAGATGGAGCATGACAATAGTCGCAGCGGCTATCACGAACCCGAGCCCGGTCAGGCCGGGCTTCTAGGCGATGAGGAATGGCGGCATCAGGAAGAAGCGATAGGCCGCCGCTCATCGGTAAATATGATCTGGGCGCAGGCGCAGGCCACTGACGGTCGGCGCGGTGCCATCGGTTACCATAATGCGCTGCCCTGGCATCTGAGCGAGGACATGCGGCATTTCAAGGAGCTGACCGTATCTCATCCTGTCATCATGGGGCGGCGGACCTGGATTTCCATGGGGGAGCGGCCCCTGCCCAAGAGGGACAACATCATTCTCTCCAGCGACCCGAGGTTTCATGCGCCAGGCGCCACTGTGGTATCTGCGGCCGACGATGCTCTGGAGCTGGCCAGGCAGGAAGCCATTCCCGACGATGGGATGGATCGCAGTGAAATCTGGGTTATCGGCGGCGCGGGGGTCTTCAGCACCTTCTTTCCGCTGGCAGATGCGGCCTACGTGACCGACCTGGACCTGCAGACTCAGGCTGACGTCTTTGTGCCCGATATGGAGGAGCTGGTCAGCAAGCGATTCTGGCAGGTGTGCGACAAGACCCAGTGGATGACTCCTGCCAAACCGGACCAGGCGGCGGCCATCAGGCGTTTCCGGTACATCACCTATGGGAAGGTGCGTTGATGGGCCAGGATTCTGAAGGAAAGGCCTCACTGGGTCCCTACCACGTCATGACCGTCTGCACCGGCAACATCTGCCGGTCACCCATGGCTGAGGTCATCCTGCGCAAGTTCTTCCGAGATCGCGGAATGGATGAGGACCAGGTCAGAGTGGAATCCAGCGGCGTCAGCGACGAGGAGTTCGGCAACCCTATAGATCGGCGTGCCCAGAAGGTGCTGCGCGAGCGGGGCTATGAGGTGCCGGCTGACCACTTCGCCCACCGAATCACCCGGGAGGAGGCCGAAGACGCCGACCTGCTGCTGCCCATGACGGCCGACCATATGCGCGCCCTGCTGCGTCTGCTGCCCTCAGGCAAGCGATCGGCCGTTCACCTGTACCGTAGCTTCGACCCGGATCTGCCCAAGCCAGCGCCGGGCCGGGAGAGCCAAATCGACCTGGTGGACCCCTGGTATGGCGGCCCCCGTGAGTTCGAGGTGGCCATCGATCAGATCGAGCACACTGCGCCATACATCGTCGACTGGGTAGTGCGTCAGCTGTCCTGAACGATAGATGAATGCAAATATCAATTAAGCCCCTGGATTCCTATGAATCTCAGGGGCTTAATGGCTGGTGGCTCCGAGCGGGATCGAACCGTTGACCTAGCGATTTTCAGTCGCTCGCTCTACCAACTGAGCTACAGAGCCATGAACAGTCGAAAAGACCCGGACAAACCGGGTCAGACCATTCCCAGCGACTCCGGCCGGACTTGAACCGGTGACCTCCGCCGTGACAGGGCGGCGCTCTAACCAACTGAGCTACGGAGCCGAGGCTGCTCGAACAGCCAAGAGGAAAGTTTACATGAGCGCCGGAGGAATGCAAGCCCCGGCGCGTCGCTGCCTAGTCCTGTTGCTGCCAGCCATCGGTGTCGATGTGGTGGGCAGGGTTGGCCTGCCAGGCCTTCCATGCTGATTCGACGATCTCTTCGACGCCATACTTGGCATGCCAGCCCATCTCGGTGTTGATCCGGGTGGGGTCGCCAATCAGGTGCGGCGGGTCTCCGGCGCGGCGGGGCTTGATGGCTTCGGTGAAGGGCAGACCAGTCACTTTCTTGACCTCGTCCACAATCTGGCGAACGGATGTGCCCTGGCCTGTACCCACGTTGAAGGCATCGTAGCGGCGCTGGTCGCGGTCAAGATAGTCCAGGGCGGCGATGTGAGCGTCGGCCAGGTCGGAGACGTGGATGTAGTCACGTACGCATGTGCCGTCAGGGGTGGGGTAGTCGTCGCCGAAGATGGCTGGAGCCTTGCCCTGTCGCAGCCTGTCGAAGAGCATGGGAATCAGATTGAGGACCGCCGGGTCCTCCAGGCTGACCGGTCCGCAGCCGGCTACGTTGAAGTAGCGCAGGGCGCAGAAGCGGATGCCGTAAGGCTGCTCGCAGGCCCGGGCCATCCACTCGCCGACCAGCTTGGTCTGGCCGTAAGGGTTGATGGGGACCATGGGCTGCACGTCCTCGGGGACCACATCGACCGGGGGCTCGCCGTAGGTTGCGGCCGAGCTGGAGAAGACCAGCTTCTTGGCATCGGTCTTTGCCATGGCGGATAGGACGTTGATCATGCCGTTCAGGTTCTGCTGGTAGTACCAGATGGGCTTCTCCACGGACTCGCCCACCTGCTTGCGGGCGGCGAAGTGGATGACCGAGTCGACCTTGTTTGCCTTGATGATCTCAGCCAGACGCTGGTCGGCCCCCGGCGCGGCCACGTCAGCGCCATAAAGACGGGCATCGCCGATCCGGCTGGGTTTGCCATAGCTGAGGTCGTCAACCACGACGACCTCCTTGCCTGCCTCCTGCAGGGCGTGGACCACATGGGCGCCGATATATCCGCACCCTCCTGTCACCAGAATGGCCATTTTCCTCGCCTTTCTCTGAAGACCGCAGACGCGATCATGTTCAATTTTGAGTATAAATGTTCTTTTTTGTTTCAATTTGAGTATATCACGGAAACAAACGCGCCACAGGCCATGGAGCTGCCACATTTAGGATATACATGAAGGGTGAAAAATACTGAGCAACCACAGAAATCCAACCGTAGGACCATCGTCTCTTACGTCCTGCGCTCCGGCAGGCTCAGTCCCCGCCTGGAAGCTGCCTGGCAGCGTTATTCCGCACTCTACATGCTGGATTTGCCTGGGGAAGGATCCCCTCTGTCGGTGGCTCAGAATCTGCAACTGGATCAGGAAGCGGTTGATCGAATCTGGGGGCGACGAGCGCCGCTGACCATCGAAATCGGATCCGGTCAGGGCGAGAACATCGTGGCTGCTGCCCGCAGCCATCCTGAACGCAACTACCTTGCCTTGGAGGTCTACCGTCCCGGCCTGGCCCACACCATGCTCATGGCAGGCAAGGATGGGCTTACCAACCTGAGGCTGGCCCAGGTCAATGCCCCAGACCTGCTGGAGCACCTGGCTGTGAACCTGGTCGACGAACTCTGGACCTTCTTTCCGGATCCCTGGCCCAAGACCAAGCATCACAAGCGTCGGCTGATTCAGCCAGCCCTGGCCGACGCGGTGGTGCTATGCCTGCACGAGGGAGGACTTTGGCGGATAGCTACGGACATTGATGACTACGCTTTGCATGTGCATGAAGTACTGGATGGCCATCCGGGTCTGTGCAATTTAGGCGATAGAAGGGTTAGGCTGCCTTTGGGCCATGTAGGCAAAGGGACTGCCGCACTGGCCGAAGAGATGCCCCACGGGGACTTCATCGAGTCAAATCGATTTGAGGGCCGTATTGTGACCAATTTCGAGCGCAAGGGCATGCAGGCCGGTAGGACCATCCACGACCTGACCTACCAGGTGGTCGCCTCTGGATGAAACCAGACATCCTCGATATTTCAACCTGCCCTTGGCCGATTCTGAAAATTGTCGCCAGGTCATGGCAATCGTTGGCAATTCGGTGATCGTCATGTTCGGCGGTGGGTAATCTGTCGCTGTGAGTACATCGGTTTGATTCTTCGAGGAGAGCCACGTGTATCACATACCCATTGCCAATGGCTGCCAGGGTTTGTCTGTGCCGGATGGCCCATCCGCAGGGTCGTCCGGCTGTTCCGTGCTTGACTACGGAGCCTCCCCTGATGCTGATCCGGGCACCAATACGCGTGCATTCAATCGGGCGCTTCTCGCTGCATCGAGTAGGAGGCAGGGCATGGTGATTGTGCCTCCGGGGCGCTTTCTGCTCTACTCAGTACATCTGCGCAGCGGCATCCGCATCCACCTGGAGAAAGGTGCTGTCCTGGCAGCCGCCCGTACGGATATTCGACACGGTGTCTGTGATGTGCAGGGCGAGTCGTTTCGACAGCGGGGCCAAGGCGGCAACTATGACGAGCCTGAGATCAATCGCTATGTGGGTTTGCAGGATCATGCGCATTCCTATCTGCGCAACAGCCTGATTCTGGGCGAACATATTCACGGGGTCTCTATTGACGGTCCGGGCAGGATCGATGGTTCTTGGACGGATGCGAACGGAATCCGTCGCCAAGCTCTCACATATGCGGACCCGGCACTTCCTGCCCTGCGCAACAGCCATGGTCATGATGGTGAATGGTTTGGCAACAAAGCCATTGCTTTGCGAGACTGTCAGGATGTCACGCTCAGCGGCTTTGAGATACTGGCAGGCGGCCACTTCGCTGTCATCGCTACCGGTTGCCGGAACCTGCTTGTGGAAGGGCTGACCATAGACACCAACCGTGATGGCATCGATTTGGATTCTGTGGAGGATATCACCGTTCGCGGGTGTCGCGTCAACTCGCCCCATGATGATGCCATCGTGGTCAAAGCCTCATATGCGTCGGGCCGGTTCGCCCCTTCACGCAATATACTTATCGAGAACTGCCAGGTTTCGGGTTACGACCTAGGTTCGGTTCTCAACGGGCTTCCGTCGGTGGACCGGGTCTCCTGCCATCCTGGCATTGGGCCTATCGGCAGGATCAAGCTGGGGACAGAGGCGACCTGTGGCTATGAGCGTGTAACTGTTCGAAAGGTTGTTTTCCGACACTGTTTCGGCCTGGCCATCGAGGCCACCGATGGGTCGGACGTGCGTGATGTGCGTGTTGAAGACGTGGATATGGCCGATGTAACGTGTCCGCTGTTTATTCGTACGGGTGATAGGGCACGTTTCCCGGTCACTGGCCAACATCGGGATGAGCGCGTGAGCGATGACGGACGGATCAGGCTGGATGATACCAACTGGGTTCTGCCTGACAGGCCTGGGTATGACAGGTACCTTGTACGTCGGTATGCCCCTGCACATCGGTTTCAGCAAGTGACCATGTCTGACGGCAACCGGCTGTGCGTGGTGGATCAGCGAGATCCGATACGCTTGAATTCAGCCAATTGGTGGGTTGATGCCCATGGCGCCAGGCACCCTTGGCGATACGACAGCTCGGCCGAGGCCTATCTTCCCGATATGGATCGGGTCCTTACGCAGCAGGACGCAGCCGAAATGGGCAATGCCATCGGCGCGGCCCGGTGCGCTCGTGCAGTGGGCATCAGCGTGAGCCACCTGCATGCCATCGATGTTGAACCCAGATACCCGATCATTCTTGCCGGATGCTTGGATGGCCGTCTGGAGAATATTCGGCTCAAGGATTTGAGCGTACGATTTCGCGGCGGGTTGAGCATGCGGGATGCTGTTGAGCAGCGGTGCTTCGATACGCATTGGAAATGCGCTGAAACTGATTGGCCGCCTGTCGAGCAACGAATCCATTGGATGGTCGAGCCACATGGTGATGATGCGATGCTGCTGCCCAGGGTGCGATGGAATCCGCAAGGCGAGACTTGGCAGGACGATCCTTTCAATGTGCCTGAGGGAGTGCGGGATTACCCCGAGCCTGTCCAATTCGGCATCCTGCCGGCCTACGGGCTCTATGCGCGTCATGTCGATGACCTGGTGATGGAAGGCATCGACCTGTCTACTGATGCGCCCGACGGGCG
The DNA here is from genome assembly GCF_036986835.1 of Bifidobacterium apis. NCBI lineage: Bacteria > Bacillati > Actinomycetota > Actinomycetes > Bifidobacteriales > Bifidobacteriaceae > Bifidobacterium > Bifidobacterium apis. The sequence continues at coordinate 517,333 of NZ_BTXD01000001.1, forward strand.
GGCACCCATAGTGCTCGACGATGTGGAAGGCGGGAAGCTAAAAGGGCTGCATAGCAGTGGGGACATGCCCAGTCTGGTCCTGGTCGAGGCTCGATGCAAACGGCGGACCGGATTTGAGTGCCTGCCCGATGAGCCCTTTCGAGCAACCCGGGTCAACAGGTTCTGCGTGCCATCTGGAATCCAGATTCAGACTGTCAGACTTACATCTCCGGAACCCGGCACGCCTCCGGACCATCAGTATCCGTATCCGACCGTGGCGGATGCGGCTTCGGGGTACTGCTATAAGAATGCAGGCTGCAAACGCTTTTTGGCAAGAGTTCATCCACCATACTTTCTGCCGATCAAGGACTGCAAGGTCGCTCTTGGCGAGACGCTGACCATGGAAGTGCCCGCACGCGATCCAGCTCAGCCTGAAGCTGCTCATGCATGCCGGATCTATTTGGAGGATCCGCCTGATGGGGCGCGTTGTGAAAACGGCTGGCTGACTTGGCGGCCCAGCCGACCAGGCCGTTGGACCTTGACTTTTCGTATGGACAAGGATGGCATGGTCATCCGTGAACGTGTTCGGGTCGAAGTCCTTCCTGGGCATCTGGCCGGGTAATGTGTAGGCCGGAGCGCGGATTGAATCGGTCAAGGAGCAAGGCATGGCCAAGAGGATAGTGGTGGGGATGCTGGCGCATGTCGATGCCGGCAAGACCACGCTCTCGGAGGCCATGCTCTACCAGGGCGGGGAAATTCGCCGTCTGGGCAGGGTGGACCATGGCGATGCCTATCTGGACACCAACGATCTGGAGCGTCAACGTGGCATCACCATTTTCTCCAAGCCAGCCCGGCTGACCTATCGTGATGTCGATCTGACCCTCATCGATACACCCGGCCATGTGGATTTCTCAGCCGAGATGGAGCGGGTCCTGTCGGTCTTGGATTATGCTCTTCTGGTCGTCGATGCAACCGCTGGATTGGAAGGGTATGTCGATACACTTTGGCGGCTTCTGACACGCTACGAGGTACCCACTTTCATTTTCGTCAACAAGTTGGATTCCCCTGGTGCTGATGCCGTCCGCATCCTTGAAAGCTGCAGGCAACGCTGGTCTCCGGGCTGCATCGATTTGAGCCGTGGACTTGAGCATGGCGATATGGAGGATGTGGCCCTGCTTGGTGAGGACGTCATGGATGAGTACCTCAAGGCCCAGGGCATATCGGATGAGAGCCTGGTGAGGTTGGTTGCCGACCGCCGTCTCTTCCCCTGTTTCCTTGGATCTGCCCTGCGTCTGGACGGGGTCGATGCTCTCCTTGAGGGGCTGGAGCGGTACACCCTTTCGCCGGTGTACGGCAAACAGTTCGGGGCAAGAGTATTTAAAATATCGCATGATGACAAGGGTGCCAGGTTGACCTGGCTCAAGGTGACCGGTGGCGACCTGCCGGTCAAATCCTCTTTGGCTACCGAACTCTGTCATGGAGATGAAGCCAGCAAAGCATCGGGTTCCGTTGCTAAGGCGTACGGGACAGCCGGAGATATGGGGAAGAACGGGCACGTTGAGACCAGGGAGACGGTTGATCAGCTTCGTGTCTACTCGGGAGCTTCCTATACCTTGACGGACTGCGCCCAGGCCGGAAGCATCGTGGCAGCAACCGGCCTTGACCTGACACGTCCGGGGCAGGGGCTTGGGTGCGAGCGGAAGGATCTGACTCCTGTGCTGGAGCCGGTGTTGTCCTATGCAGTCGAGGCCGAAGGGGTGGACCCGCACCGCCTGTTGAGCGCCTTGCGCATCCTGGAGGATGAGGATCCCCTCCTGCATGTGGCCTGGCAGGAACGGCTCCAGGAGATTCACCTGCGTATCATGGGCCAGGTTCAGTTGGAGGTGATTCAGGAGGAGCTGGAGCGGCGGTTCGGCATGCAGGTCTCCTTCAGTCAGGGCGGGATCCTATACAGGGAGACCATCGCCGCTCCGGTTGAAGGGGTCGGGCATTTTGAGCCCCTCCGCCACTACGCCGAAGTCCATCTGCTCCTGGAACCCACGGAGCCGGGCAGGGGTCTCAGTTTCGCGTCGACCTGCAGTTTGGACCGCCTTGACGGGAACTGGCAGCGGCTTATCATGACCCACCTGGCGGAGAAAGAGCATCTGGGGGTTCTGACAGGGTCGCCCATCACCGATATGCGCATAACCTTGTTGGATGGGCGCGGGCACATCAAGCACACCGAAGGCGGGGACTTCCGCCAGGCCACCTACCGGGCAGTCCGGCAGGGGCTGATGAAGGCGCACAGTATACTTCTGGAGCCCTGGTACCATTTCAGACTCACCGTTCCCCAGGCGAATCTTGGCAGGGCCATGTCAGACATTTATCGGATGAAGGGCAACTTTGCGGAGCCACAGGCAGACGGGGATGTTGTCGAGCTGGAGGGGGATGCACCGGTATCGCAGATGCGTGATTATGCTATGGAGGTCAGTGCCTATAGCCACGGTTGCGGGCATCTGACCTGTTTTTTCAACGGGTATCGTCCCTGCCAGGACCAAAATGCCGTGGTGGATTCCATCGGCTATGACCCCGAGTCCGACCTGGAGAACACCCCTGATTCGGTTTTCTGCGCCCACGGAGCAGGATACCCGGTCAAATGGAACAAGGTGGAGGACTTCATGCATCTGCCTGGCGGCCAGTACATCTGAAACACAGCCTTGAGGTCTGCGCTTGGTTATCCTCGGCATCGAGCGGTACGAGGGAAGGATCATTCTGGGCGGTTTGCCATTGTTGCTTGATGATTCACCTAGAATTACGGGCATGATTGATCATCTGACGCTGAAGGTCCGTGACATCCAGGCTTCCATCGATTTCTATAGCAAGGCCCTGGCGCCATTGGGGTACGTGGCCAAGGCCCACCACGAGCCCACCATTGGGTTCGGTGCAGAGGATGACGGGGCCCACTCGGACTTTTATCTGACGCCGAGTGAGGACGGGACTGGCTCGCCGGTGACCCACATAGCCTTCAGGGCCGCCGATGCTGCAACGGTGGATGCCTTCTACAGGGAGGCGCTCGCTGCCGGTGGCCGTGATAATGGTGCTCCAGGGTTGCGCGACTATCATCCAAAATACTATTCGGCTTTCGTCTTGGATCCGGACGGGAACAATGTCGAAGCAGTGGTGGACTGGTCAGGGGCCCAGGGGTAACTGCGTCAGTCCACATACGGGATCATGTCAGCCTCGGAGCGGCTGGGAAGGCCTAGGATGACCGGTATGACCTATACAGCCGCATTCGATGTGGGGACCACGCAGGTCAAGGCCGTTCTTGTGGATGACCAGGGCTCTGCAAGAGAGTGCGCGTCCAGCGGTCTTCTGCCGATTGACACGGGTGACGGGCGTATCGAGCAGAATCCCGAGGATTGGCTACAGGCTTTCATCGAGGTGTCCCGTGATCTTTTGGCCAGGGCCGGGCGGAGCATCGAGCACTTCAAGAGCGACCAGGTCACCGGCATCATCATGAGTGGGCAGATGCAGGACCTGATCGCCCTGGATGCGCAGGGCCAGCCCGTCGGACCAGCGATTCTGTACGCGGATGGTAGGGCCGAAGAGGAGTCTGTTGAGCTGACTGAAATCTATGGGACTGAGTCCTTCCGCGCCCGAGTGGGGAATCCGTGCGATGGGTCCCTGCCCGTAGCCAAGCTGATGTGGATGTCCAGGCATCAGCCCGACCGGTATGCGCAGGTTCGCCATGTGCTCATCGATGCCAAGGATTATCTGATTTGGTGGCTGACCGGTGTTTACTGTGGCGATGTGACGGCCTGTTCGACGGCAGGCGCCATGGATCTGCGCTCGCGGAAGTGGAGAAGGGACATTCTGGAGGCAGCAGGCGTGGATGCTGCGATCTTCCCGGAACTTTACTGGCCTTGGGAGAGCGTCGGCACCAGCACGCCAGGCGCATCCGCTGCCACGGGGTTTGCTCCGGGAACCACAGTCTATGCGGGAATGGGGGATGCTGGGGAATCCACCTTGGCTGGCGGGGTATTCCATCCTGGTCAGTTCAATATCAACCTGGGCACATCCGGGTGGATTGCCACAGTGACAGACCGAGCTGTAACTGACCGCCCTGGGATGGTCAACCTGGCCTATCTGGGCATAGACAGCATCATCAACACGGTGCCATTCCTCAATGCCGGCAATGTGCATGCTTGGGCCACCGGAGTCTTCGCGGGGGGCAGTCCGACCGAGGGTGACGGCGACCCCTATCGACGAATGGGACACTTGTTGGAATCCAGCCCTGTAGGAGCGCGTGGTGTGATTTGCCTGCCCTATCTGGTGGGGGAGCGCTTCCCGATGATGAACCCCTTGATCCGCGGAGCCTATATCGGCATTTCTTCCGAGACCGGGGCCTGCGACCTTGCCCGAGCGGCGCTGGAGGGCGTGTCCTATTCGATTCGCCAGGGGCTCGACCTGATGGGCACGCCTATCGAACGCGTCACCCTGATTGGTGGCGGCACCCGTGAGCCCCAGTGGTGCCAGATACTGGCGGATATCCTTGACGCGCCCGTTCAGGTGCTTGATGATGCCCATCTCATGCCTGCAGTGGCCTTGGCCGAGCTGGTCTCTGTTGGCAAACAGATCGGCTCGTCTTCCCGGCCCGATCTGCAGGCCTTGGAAAAGTTGGTGGAGGCGAACCTTGTTGGACGGGTCTATTCACCCGACGACGCAAACCGTCATGTGTATGATGTCGGTTACAACCAGTTCCGTCGGTTATATCCGGTTTTGGATTCCCTCCGGTAAAAACCCCCGAATGCAATCGCGCTTTATGATTTCTGTGAGTACAGTCGAGGTTTGTGGAATGATCACTCTGGAAATTTAGAGTTTTCAAGCTTTTCGGTTTGAGACAATCATGTCTTCGAATGACAATGATAATTAGTGACTGTTCTCACTTAATCACGCGTTCTGCCATGTGAGGTTGTCGAAGTCCGATCAAGTAAAGTACTGTGTCAATTCCCTGATGAATCTGACATTAGGCTCAATGATTGAGAGTATAGAAGTTTCGAACAATAGAAATGGCACTTTTGTTCTTTTTCAATGATTCGCCTATGTACAGTAACTACAAGGGGAACGATTTGGTTGTCCAGAAAACGGGCTGAAAGGTATAATAATGACAAACAGTAATCCTCAACCTATGTACAGCGTCGAGGAAGCAGCAGATGAGCTCGAGTGTTCCCGAAGCGAGATAAAAGAAGCAGTGGGAGCACTAGGTCTAATACTTCCTCTTTCTGAGCAAGATCTAAAAAATATTAAATCGCATATACTGCTAAAAAGGGATGAAGAGGAAAAAATAAAGAAAAATGAACAAACCAAATCTAATGGTCAGAGTACATCCAGTCGGGTTATACAAGAAACTTCGGAACTCAAATCACGCAATCTAGAAGATGGGGATAGCCGAGGCATTGGCTGACGTATCATGTTTGTCGGTTAGATTGTGCAACAATATATCCGCATCGGGATTTCAAAAACTTTTTACAGGATAAGAGAGTAATAACTCTAACTTTAATTACTTTTATTTTTTATTAAAGGTGCATTAGAGAATATGCGATGATTCTCCTCAGATCTGCTAAAAGTTAACAACTTTAATTGTATGATGCATGGCGATTACTCGTTTAGTGCTTAAGTGAAAAGCAGATCTGAACCCCGTATCAAAGCTAAGTGCATAACTATATAAGGCTTGCCTTATGTGTGCATATCCCTATTTAGTAGGAAACAGAAATAAAACAATATCTTAAATCATAAGGCTAGATGTAAATCTTTATAGTGTACTTTTGTACCCCCGGAGAGAGTCGAACTCTCGCTGTCAGATTGAAAGTCTGGTGTCCTAACCGTTAGACGACGGGGGCGAACGTGCCCATGATACCCGCCCCCCATGGACCAGGCAAGCCTGGTGTGCCGTCCGCTGGTCAGTGGTCCTCCTGATCCAGCTCCTGGTCGCGCCGGTGGAAGAGCTCCATCTGTTCGCGGATCCAGACACGTTCCGCAGGGTTGATGTCGGCGGATTCCAGGTACTTCTGATAAACGGGGTAGAAGGCTCGCAGGATGGGGTAGATGGCGTAGAGGGTGTGCTCGGGCTTCTGCTCCCGGGTGTGCTGCGGGTGGGCATCGAAGGTGTTCTTGAAGCGCTGCATGTAGTGGCGGAAGGATGTGAAGGAGGTGTCCATCCGGCGGGCGCTGATGCCCACGTTCATGTCCTTGCAGTAGACCGTCTTGAACCCTTGGTCGATCAGGTGCAGGGAGATATCGACATCCTCGTGCATGATGTCCTCCTTGTCCCTGCAGACCTGGTTGCGTATGGCCCGCCAGGCCGTGGCGCGCAGGGCCATGTTGGAACCGTAAAGCAGGTATTGACCGTCATCCGCCCGGTAGATGGCCCGGCGGATGGTGTTGTCGCCCTTGAGTCCTATTCGCTTGCCCGGCATGTCGTAGTAGGCCACTGGACCGGTGGCGCCCATGGCTTTAGGGTCCCGGGTGAAGATGCCGGAGACCACTTCGACCCAGTTGGGACGGAGCATGCAGTCGGCGTCGATTCGGCCCAGCACGTCGCCGGTGGCCCGGTCAAGTCCGTAATTGCGTGTGGGGATCAGCCCTTGTTCGCTGTCCTGATGGAGGAGCTTGACATGCTGGTCAGGGTGCTGGTCGATGAATTGCTGGACGATGGAGGCCGTTGCGTCCGTGGAGTGGTTGTCGACTACCAGCACCTCTTTGGGTGCCTGGCTCTGCCTGGTGGCGTTCAGGAGGCAGTCTTCAATGCGTTCTTCCTCATTCCAGGCGGGTATGACTATGGAAACGGTCAACATACCCTTCAGGATACGTGTGCCCGGATACACTGTCGGCTCAACCTGCGTCCCATAGCCCGCCATGTCAGCCATCTTGGGATAATGGAACATATGGCCAACGAGCAAAAGCAGCGCTTCGATTTCGCGACGGTCTTCCCGCCCAAGGGGGATCCGCGCCGACCTCCGGAATGGTTCGGCCGCGCCCTCCTCTACGTGGTCATAGCAGTCTTCCTGGCCTGGTTCGCATACTCCTCCTGGTGGAAGATCGAATTCCTGGTGCTGGACGTGGTGATCGCCATCTTCGTCTCCCTGGCCATGGAGCCCCTGGTGCTCAGGCTGGTCAAGCATGGCTGGCGACGGGGAGCGGCCTCGGCGGTCACCCTGATAGGCCTGATCATTATTGTGATCGTCCTCCTGGGCATGTTCGGCAATCTGCTGGTCCAGCAGGTCATCGGCATGGCTAACGGCTTGCCGGCCCTCTATGAGCAGGTGGCGGAATTCATCGCCAACCGCACCCCCTGGCACCTGCCGGCCATGCAGGATTTGGGCGGGGAGATCGTCAAGAACATCCAGACATCCTGGGTGACGGACTTCGCCGGGCAGGCCTTGACCACCACCGTGGGGCTGGCAGGGTCCTTCATCAACATCATGACCGTCCTGCTGGTCATCTATTACATCTCGGCTGCAGGCCCCAAGTTGCGCCGCAGTCTCTGTCAGTGGTTGGCCCCCAGGAGCCAACGCCGCTTCCTCTTCGTCTGGACCATCGCCCAGGACCAGATCTCCAGCTTCCTGTTCAGCAGGACCATCCTGGCGCTCATCTCCGCGGCCTGCATGTCGGTTTTCCTGGTCATCCTCAAGGTGCCCTACTGGCTGCCGTTGGCCCTATTCTGCGGGCTGGTGTCCCAGTTCGTGCCCACCATCGGCACCTACATAGGCGGGGCCGTTCCCATAGTGGTGGCCTGGGGGAGCCGCGGACTGCTGATGGCTGTTATTGTGCTGGTCTACATCATCATCTACCAGCAGATCGAAAACATGATCCTGGCCCCCAAGATCTCCCAGCGGACCATGGACCTCAACCCGGCCATCGCCTTCCTCTCCGTACTGGCACTGGGGGCGGTCTTCGGCGCCCTGGGAGCCTTCCTGGCCCTGCCTCTGGCGGCCAGCTTCCAGGCCATCTTCTCGGCTTCGGTCAAGCATTACGAGCTGATCGACTCCCCACTCATGCAGGATCCCAAGCCGGTAGGCAAGTCCAAGGTGGTCGAGGGTGTCGAGGCCTTCAACGAGCACGTGGTCCAGCCGGTGGCCAGCCATGTGGGCAGCCGGTCCGCCAAGGGGACCAGCGCCAGGGTCCGAGTGGAAGACCCTGTCATGACCATTGCCAGCCAGCTCTACCCGGCATCCTCACCGACGGCCAAGGACCTGGACGAGTCGGCTACGGTGCCCATACCCAAGTCCGCCTCGGCGCCGGTAAAGCACAGGCCGCTCAAGGGTGCCGAGACCGGGGACGAGGCCTCCGAGGGGGAGGACAACCCCCGCAAGGAGTGGCGCTGATGGCCCTGCTTAAGGTGTTGGACGTTCTGATGCTGCTGCTGGGTGGAGTGGGCATCGTCTACCAGGCCATCTGTATCGTCATCTCCTTTGTCTCCAAGCCGGTGGTCTTTCCCGATGCCCCCTTCGACAAGCGGTTCGCCGTCCTTATTTCCGCCCGCAACGAGGAGCAGGTGGTTGGTCATCTGATCAACTCCATCAAGGAGCAGACCTATCCATTCTCCATGGTCGACATATGGCTGGTGGCCGACAACTGCACTGACGATACCGCTGGGCTGGCCAGATCCCTTGGCTGCCATGTGGTCGAGCGGCAGGATCCAAACCGGGTGGGCAAGGGTTACGCTCTGACCTTCTTGCTGGAGCAGATACTCGATCGGGGACTTGACTCCCGTTACGATGCCTACTTCGTCTTCGACGCGGACAACATCCTGGACCGTCATTACATAGAAGAGATGAACAAGGCCTTCCAGTCCGGCTTCCGCATACTGACCAGCTACCGGAACTCGGTCAACTTCTCGGACAACTGGGTTTCCTCCGGCTCGGCCCTATGGTTCATCCGCGAATCCCGGTTCCTCAACACCTCAAGGATGGTCATCGGCTCCAGCTGCCATGTGGGCGGCACCGGATTCATGTTCTCCAGGGAGGTCATGGAGCGCAACAACGGCTGGAAATTCCATCTGCTGACCGAGGACCTGGAGTTCACCATGGACTCGGTTCTGCACGGCGAGCGCATCGGCTATTGCGGCACCGCCATCCTCTATGACGAGCAGCCGGTCACCTTCAAGCAGAGCTGGCGGCAGCGGCTGCGCTGGAGCAAGGGCTTCCTGCAGGTCTTCCGCTACTACGGGCCTGCTCTGATCTCCCGGGCCTTCCGTGAACGCGACTTCTCGGCCGTTGATCTGACCATCCTGATCTGTCCCTTGACCGTCTTGGGCCTGGTCCGCTGCTTCTTCGGCCTGCTCTTCCCGGCTCTGGGTTTCGTGACCTGGACCAGCCAGGTGACCACCCTGATCGATGGCATAGCGGCCGGGATTCTGGGCCTCCTGGCCATGATGGGCCTGGCTGCCCTGACCGTGCTGGCCGAGCGGGACAAGATCGGCGCATCCAACAAGGAGCTTTTCGCCTACTGCCTGAGCTTCCCCATCTTCATGCTCAGCTACGTGCCCATCTCCTTCCAGGCCATTTTCGCCAATCCGGGATGGAAGCCCATCGAGCACTCAGGGCATTAAGGGCAGTCGTTCCTCAATCGGCAGCGAGAGGGGCATACGGTAGACTTAAGGCCATGTCCGATGAAGCGCAAGCAACCAGCATGACCGCCCAGACGGCAGCGGTCCCTCCGCCAGATCCGCATGCAGCGGTTTCTATCCGTGCCCTGGTCAAGTGTTATCAGGGTCGGCCCGCTGTCAACGCCCTCTCTCTGGATATTCCCAGGGGATCCTTCTATGGGATAGTCGGCCCCAATGGCGCGGGGAAGACCACCACGCTGAACATGATGACCGGTCTCCTGGTGCCCGACTCCGGCAATGTCATGATCCTGGGCAGGGACGTGTGGTCGGACGTGGATACAGCCAAGCGGATCATCGGCGTCATGCCCCAGGGCGATCAGATCTTCGATAGGCTGACAGGTCTGCAACTGCTGGTTTACTCGGGCATGCTTCGACGGATGTCGCGCAGTGAGGCCCTGGGCCGGGCCAGGGACCTGCTGGAGGCCTTCGACCTGACTGATGCCGGTGGCAAGCGGGTCTGTGATTATTCATCGGGCATGACCAAGAAGATCTGCCTGGCCACAGCCATGATTCATTCCCCTAGGCTCCTGGTGCTGGATGAGCCCTTCGAATCGGTTGACCCAGTCTCCAGCGCCAATCTCAAGGACATCCTGGCCGAGTATGTCGATACCGGAGGAACAGTGGTCATCTCCTCGCATGTTATGGCCTTGGTGGAGCGGATGTGCACCCATGTGGCCATCATCGACCATGGTCTGGTTCGGGCTGATGGTACGGTGGCCCAGGTCGCTTCCGGCGAGGACCTGGAGGATCGCTTCCTGGAGCTTGTCGGCGGCCGTCACCAGGCTAAGCGAATCGCCTGGCTGAACGGCTCCGGGTCCGAGGAAGACCAGGAGACGCAATGAGCGCGGCATCCACCATCATCGCCATGCGTTGGTCCATTACCTGGGGAACCGCCAAGCGTTCCTCCTGGCAGATGGTCGGCGCCATCATCAGCCTGCTCATGGCCATAGGCATCTGCCTAGCCTCATGGCAGGGTGCGCTGACACTGGGGAGCTGGCTGCCCACTGCCGGTCCGGGTGACCGGCAGCGTATGGGAGCCATATTGGTCCTGCTCCTGGTCGGGTTGACTCTGGGAGTGATCCTGATTCAACTGGCCTTTCTGGGCCAGGGGTCGAACCTGAGCCCTTCGCGATTCGTCCTGTACGGGATTCCTGACAGCCAGCTGCAGGTGGGGCTCTACCTGGCTGGGCTGACCGGGCCTGCGGGATTGACGGGTCTTGTCTGCTTCCTGGCCCTGACGGCCATCTATGCCCGCATGGGTGTCGGAGCTATGATCGTGGCTTTGATTGCAGCCCTGCTGGCTGTCCTGGTAATGCTGGCCTTGTCCCGGGCTGTTTTGGACCTGGTCGGTACCCTGGTGGTCTCCAAGCGCACTCGATCCGGGCTCTACCTGCTGGTCACCATGGTGATCATGCTTTTGTGCATGTTGCCCTCTCTGTTGGACAGCGGGATTATGGATGGCATTACAGTCGACACTGACTCCCTCGAGTCCTTGGCCGACACACTGGCCTGGACGCCACTGGGCGCTGCTGTCCGCCTGCCGGAGGATTTCATTTCCGGATCATGGTGGGCTCTGGTCGGACGACTGTGTATGGAGCTGGCCACCCTGGCTCTCTGCTTCGTGATCGGCATGCTGTGCCTGCGTCATGACCGTTTGCATGCTGGGGCGAGTGCTGAACGGTCGGTTGCCCCCAAGGGGCTGGGGATGTTGGGCCGGTCCCGGGACGCTGTGGATGCCATGGCTGCGCGATTGCTGATCTATCTTCGTCAGGACCCTCGCAGACTTGTTAGCTATCCGCTTCTACTTGTTGTGGTGATTCTATACGCGGTGATCTTCCGCCAGATGCCCATGATGCTGTGGTTGGGGCCGGTTGTGGGTGCCTGGGTGCTGGAGGTTCCCGAGGGCAATGCATTGGCCTACGATGGGCTTGCCCTGCGCATGGAGATAGCGGCGGGAGTGAAGGGTCGTGAGGACCGGCTCTCGCGTGTCCGGAGCCATCTGAGCGTGGCCATGCCCTGCATACTCCTGCTTGGACTGGTGACTTTGGCGCTTTCCGGGGCGATGAAGGGGGGACGAGATCTGGTCATCTCCCTGGATATGCTAGCTGTGACCGTAGGATTGCTCCTGTCTGGGCTGGGAGTTGCCCAGGTCTTCTCGGCTCTGCTGATCTATCCGGTACCCTCCATGGACCAACCTTTCGCCTCACCGCAGGGACGAGCCGTTGCCCAAGGCTTCCTGCCTTTGTTGCAGTTGCTGGCTAGCCTGGTGATTATGCTGCCCACCTTCCTGGTGGCATTACTGGCCATGACCACGGTCGGGATTCTTCCGCTCTGGCTGCCCATGCCCGTCGCACTGGCGAACGGTCTGATTGTGCTTGCCGTTGGTGTCGCTATAGGGTCTCGAATCTTCGATCGTCGTCAGTCGGCCATTCTGCTGACTCTGGATCGATATGCCTCTCTGCAGTCCTGAGACAGTGACAGGACCAGTACTAGGCTAGTTGGATGATGCTGACCGAGCCGAACTCGGTTGGCGAAGGCAAGTCCGGGAGTGAGCAATTGGGTGACAGACATCAGCTGCGCATGACACGCCGTCGTCGGATCAAGCGACGCTGGCGGGTGGCCTTGGCCATGCTTGTGGCTGTCGTGCTTGTTGTCGGCTATGCGTGCATGGACCTGGCCGATCTGGTGCCCGGACCTCTGACCTTGGTAAAGACCAGTCATTCTTCGGTCCCTCCTGCTGTCTTGATGGGCGAGCCGCCGACCCTGGTCGCAGACAAGCCTGGGTCAGCAGTGGATGCCGGTCGGGTTCAGCAGTTGGTCAACACTTTCGCTGGCACGCCGGGCCTGGGCAATGCATACTCGCTGGTCGTCCGGCAGGCTGATGGGCGCGTGCTTGCTCAAAAGAATGCCGACCAGGCGCGCCAGCCGGCCTCCACCATGAAGACCTTGACAGCAGCCGCCGCCGCATCCGTTCTGGATATGTCCTCACAACTGGATACTGAGGCGGTTCTGAATTCCTCTTCCTCCTCGCAGGCGACGCTGACCCTACGCGGTCACGGCGATATGCTTCTAGGGGTCGGCAAGGACGATCCTCTGCACGTCAATGGCCGGGCCGGTCTGGGGACTCTGGCCGAGAAGACGGCCCAAGCTCTGCACCAGCAGGGGATCAGCCGAGTGACCCTGGCCTACCAGGACACGCTCTTCGGCGACGATCGGTCGCCGAAGGGAATTGAAGCAAACAATGCTGATGGAATCTACTTCCAGGAACCTGTCGCTATGGCTGTGGATGAGGCCAGGCAGGGACGGACTGAGCCCGTCACCTATCCGGACGCGGGTGGGGTCTACCTGCCCAGGGTCCAAAACCCCGCAGGGGCTGCTGCAGCAGTCTTTGCCAGCCGTCTGATGGAGTCAGGTATTCAGGTAGACAATGCCCAGGCGCCCGATCGGACCGACCATGCACAGGGTAAGGTGCTGGCCCATATCAGTTCGGCACGGCTCAGCGAGATCATGTCGCTGATGTTGCGCAACTCCGACAACAGTCTGGCCGAGCTTTTCGGCCGTCTGACCGCCTTGGCCCTGGACATGCCCAACAGCCCGGCCGGGGCCGTGAAAGCAGTGACCAGCACGCTGAACAAGCTGGGCGTAGACACCACGGGCCTCAACATGGCCGACTGCTCGGGGCTGACCCCTGGCTCCAGTCTCAAGGTGGGTACCTTGGCGGACGTCCAGCAGCTGGCCCTGTCCGAGAAGGGGTTGACCCCCCTGGTCAAGGGTCTGTCCGTGGTGGGGCTGACCGGCACAGCAGCCAGACGCAAAATGGACAATCAGGCCGACGGGCTGATCCGGGTCAAGACCGGCACCTTGGACCATGTGACTTCACTGGCGGGCAACGTGATTCGGCGCTCAGGCGGTGTTCTGGTCTTTGCCGTAGTCGTCAACGATCCTGAGGATGTGGCTGCTGCCCGGCATGCTGTGGACACCCTGGTCGGATCCCTGGATCGGCTCTAAGCGGGAAGTGGCCTGGACCATGGTCTATTCAGCGGAGATGAAAAGGGCGGTGGGACTCCTGCGTTCGACCCTGGACCGGGAGGGCCTGGGCCTGCAGGATAAGCGGTTCGCCCATCACGGGATGCACCGGCCCGATCCGGATGCCCCACTGATTCTGGTGGCATGCTCGGGAGGCCGGGATTCCCTGGCCCTGGCCTGCGTTGCCCACCTGGTGGCCGATATGACCGGGTTGCGGTGCGGGGCCCTGCTAATCGATCATGGTCTGGTGCCAGATTCGGATCGGATCGCCGAGCGCGCGGCTGGAACCTGCCGGGAACTGGGATTAAATCCGGTCCACGTCACCAGAGTGGATGTGCCCGTCACCTCGGCTGGTCCCGAGGCCGATGCCCGTGCAGCCCGTTATCAGGCCCTCTCCGAGCAGGCCCTCAAGCTTGGCGCCAGGGTCGTCCTCCTGGCGCACACCCGAGACGATCAGGCCGAGACGGTGCTGATCGGCCTGATTCGCTCCCAGGGGTTGGAGGCCATCACCGGCATGGCCCGGCGTGTGGAACGTGGAGGAATGCGCTACCTGCGCCCATTCCTGGACATGGATCGGAAAGACACCACGGCCATTTGCCGTCAGCAGGGGATCCACTGGTGGGACGACCCCACCAACGGCGACGATCAGCCGGCCGGCTCGACGCTTCCAGAGTCACTGCCGCTGCGCTCGCGTATTCGTCATGACCTGCTGCCCGCCTTGAATCGCTTCGCCGGCCGGGACATGGTCCGCCGCCTGGCCCTGGGTGCGGATATGGCCCGTCTTGATCAGGATTATCTGGACACCCAGGTGGATGGGTTGCTCCAGCGACTGGTCGCCCGCCCTGACTCGGACCAGAGAGCCGAGGGGGTGCTGGCCTGCTTGGATGCACGCGGATTGGCCGACTGTCATCCGGCCCTGCGCACCCGCTTGCTGGCCCAGGTGTTGACCGGGCTGGGCATACGGTTCACGGCCGTGCAGGTCCGGGCCCTGGATGATTTGGTATGCCGATGGCACGGCCAGCAGGGCCCCCGTTTTCCCAGCTCCCATACAGCAATCCGTAAGGGTCAAGTCATTCTCATATGCAATGATGGAGACCATGCGCATCGCTGATATTCAATCCCATATCGACCATGAACTGGTGTCCAAGGAACGGATAGAAGAGCTGATCAACCGGACGGCCGAGCAGGTCAGCCGGGATTACCAGGGTAAGAACCCGATCATGCTGGCCGTGCTCAAAGGGGCTTTCAACACGCTTGCCGCCCTCTCACAGGCCGTCACCATACCGGTTCAGATCGAGTTCATGAGCATTTCCAGCTATCCGGCAGGCAAGACCAGCGTTTCCAAGGGGGACCTGGACATCAGGATGGATCTGGACTGCGATGTGCGCGGACGGCATATTCTGATCGTTGAGGATATTATCGATTCCGGCTACACCTTGCACTGGTTGGTTGAGCATCTCAAAGAGCGAGGAGCTGCATCGGTGGAGATCTTCACCCTGCTGGACAAGACCTCGCGACACGAGGTCGAGGTGGATGTCAAGTATCCAGGGTTCGCCATACCCGACGAATTCGTTGTGGGCTTCGGACTGGATTACGACGAGCAGTACCGTAATCTTGATTCGATAGCTGTACTCAGGTCCGAGGAATACATGGACCCGACCCAGGAACAGGATCATCAGGATCAGGGGGAGCAGTCATGAGCTACTCGCAGGGACCGCAGCAGGGTCCGCCCAATGGAGGCAGGGACAACGGGGACAAGGGCAACAACCCCTTCAACTTCAACCTGGGCAACAACGGTTCCGGCCCCAACGGGGGCAACCGCTCCTTCTGGCGTTCCCCCTGGCTCTGGGGGATTCTGGCCGTGGTCATCATCCTGGCCATTTTCGGCTTCTTCAGCAGCCAGAACGGTGCCCAGACCATCAACACCCAGGATGGCCTGGAGCTGCTGAACGACCACAGCAGCATAATCAAGAAGGCCGAGATCACCGAGAAGATGCAGGTCGTCGAACTCAAGCTCAACAGCGACTTCGTCAAGGATGTACCCGGCTTCCGTGGCAACCGCACCTCCAAGAACTTCGGCAAGGACGTGCAGTTCTACTACGTTGAGGCCCAGGGAGAGCAGGTTGTCAAGGCCGTCGAGAAGGCCAAGCCCTCCGAGGGGTACAACTCGGTGGTGCCGCAGACCAGCATGATGAGCTACCTGATCTCCTCCATCCTGCCCATGCTGATCATTCTGGGAGTCTTCTGGTTCCTGCTCTCGCGTATGTCTTCGGCGGCCGGCGGCGGCATGTTCGGAATGGGCGGCAAGAAGAACTCCGCCCGGCTCAACGACGGGCAGACCCCCAAGACCAAGTTCTCGGACGTGGCCGGAGAGGAAGCCGCTGTCCAGGAGGTGGAGGAGATCAAGGAGTTCCTCAAGGATCCCTCCAAGTACAAGGCCCTGGGCGCCCGCATACCCCGAGGCGTCCTGCTCTATGGCCCTCCTGGAACCGGTAAGACCCTGTTGGCCAGGGCCATTGCCGGGGAGGCCAGCGTGCCCTTCTACTCAATGGCAGGCTCAGATTTCGTCGAGATGTTCGTCGGTCTGGGCGCCTCCCGAGTGCGTGACCTGTTTGACGAGGCCAAGAAGAATGCGCCGGCCATCATCTTCATCGACGAGATCGATGCAGTAGGCGGCAAGCGCGGCTCCGGTATGAGCGGCGGTCACGATGAGCGCGAGCAGACCCTGAATCAGCTGCTGGTCGAAATGGACGGCTTCGACAATGACACCAACCTGATCATCATTGCAGCCACCAACCGTCCCGACATCCTGGACCCGGCCCTGCTCAGGCCCGGCCGGTTCGACCGTCAGGTGGCCGTGGAGGCCCCGGACCTGGAAGGCCGCGAGGCCATCCTCAAGGTCCACGCCAAGGGCAAGCCTTTCGTGCCTGATGTGGATCTGCATACTGTGGCCGTGCGTACACCCGGCTTTACTGGCGCAGACCTGGCCAATGTGCTCAACGAGGCGGCTCTGTTGACCGCTCGCTCGGATGCCCAGCTGATCGACAACCGGGCCATCGACGAGGCCATCGACCGTGTGCTGAGCGGACCTCGGCGGCGGACCAAGGGCATGGCCCTGGCTGAGATGCGCAACACCGCCTACCACGAGGGCGGCCACGCCATGGTTGCTGCGGCCCTGCACCATACCGATCCGGTCACCAAGGTGACCATTCTGCCGCGTGGACGGGCCCTGGGTTACACCGCGGTCATGCCCACCACTGACCGCTACTCGCAGTCCCGCAACGAGCTGCTGGACCAGATGGCCTACGCCATGGGTGGCCGCGTTGCAGAAGAAGTAGTCTTCCACGACCCGACCACCGGTGCCTCCAACGATATCGAGAAGGCCACCAGCATCGCCCGGCAGATGGTCCTGCAGTATGGCTTCTCATCCAAGCTGGGTGCCATCAAGTGGGCTGACGAAAACGACCAGGATTCCGGGCTTGATGCTTTGAAGCCCCACAACTATTCGGAGAAGACCGCCGAGGCCATCGATGAGGAAATCCACAATCTTATCGAGACGGCACATCAAGAGGCCTGGCAGATCATCACCGAAAACCGTGACGTGTTGGACGAGCTTGTTCGGCAGCTCCTGGTCAAAGAGACTTTGAACAAGGACGAGCTGGCTGCGGTCTTCGCCGGCTTGCGCAAGGCTCCCGAGCGTCAGCTCTGGCTGTCTGCGCCGGATCGGCCGGACTCCGAGCAGCCACCTGTGGAAATTCCTGAGGAGCTCAGGCGCAGCGTAAACGGGCCGTCCGCAACGGACCAGCACTGAATTCTGGATCGGCTCGGTGCCTTGCTTATGGTTCCGGGCCATGCGGCAGTGAATGTTCCAAGGCAAGGGAGGAGCGTACATCATGGATGCCATCCGTCTGAGCTCCATCAAGGTCGCACCCCTGCATGGCCGGCAGAAGTCTGGATTCGGCTATCAGGTCGATGCCGTCCTCTACCTGGATTTGAGTGAGGCAGGCAGACTCAACGACGGCACCCAGACCGTGGACTATGTGCAGATTGTCCGTCGTATCGTCAACTTGATCCAGAACGAGCCGGCCTATGAGATTCTGGAATCTCTGACCGCCAAGGTGGCAGATGCCATTCTGCTCTCCCACCAGATTCGCCGCACGAGGGTTACGGTCACCCGTCTGGGCGCTGATCAGGGAACAGGAGTCGATTTTCAGGTAGGCGTCACCCTTGAACGTGCGGCCGACGATCAGATGGAAGGCAACCCGGGCAGTATGGAGTCTGGACGTGTAAGCGGCGGCGGGAATGCAGCTCTAGGGCATCCTTCCCTCCTGCTGTCCGGACAGGCCGATTCTGGTCATGCAACGCAGGCGAGACTGCGTCACCCCGTGACTTCCTCTACGCAGAACGAACTGTCCTCAGTTCCGGAGAACGATGACGAAGCGAACGGTCAGCAGACTGTTGGGGGAGCTCAACCACAGGGCCTTCTGATGCGTGATGTGATTGCTCTGGAAGGAGCATCGGGAACTGACCGATTGACCATGCTCCGTGCTCTTGCAGCCCTGGACGGGATCCCCGGCAGCCAGTTGGTCGGCATCTCGCCTCTGTATACCTACCGGGATGATCAGGGGGCTCAGCGTCTATCGGCTGTGGTTATCCTACAGACGCCGCTGAATCTGCGGGAGCTGCGGTCTGCTCTGAACATGGTGGCCGCTCCTATCAGACAGATGGGCGGGCTGGATGCCGATGTGGTGGAGGTGGAGACCTCGGACGGCTCGGTTCCGTCATCTCAGGACCGCCCTCCTCTGCTGACCGCTGATGCTCCATCGCGCATTCTGATCCCCTGGGCCTATTTGGAGCCTGAACACTGTCTGCCTGGCGCTGACGGATCCTGCCTGGCAAGCCTGGCCAACCGTGCTCCCGACCGTGATCGCATCAGCCTGGTCTCGGAGGACTGGATTCTGGACGGTCTGTCATGAGGGCCCGCCGCACACCGCTCGTGCACTACCTGGTCGCCCTGGTCCTTGGGCTGGTGGGAGGCGCCGGCATCTCGAAACTTGGCATGTCCACCAGGACGGACCTGATGGGGGTTCCCTGGCTGGTCAGCGTATTGCTCTTCCTGCTTGGGGTGGCCATCCTGATCATGGCCTTCCAGGTGCATCGCTACGCCAAGGGGGACCGCAAGGAGATGGATCTGCGCTTCGCGGTAAATGTGCTGATTATGAGCAAGGCCTTGGGCATTGCCTGTGCAGCCCTGTTGGGCTGGTACGGCAGTCAGGCCCTGATCAGCATGGGCCATGCAGGCGCGCCCTATTACACACGGGTCATGCAGGAGTGCCTGGTCGCCTCCCTGGTCTGTCTGCTCGATGTGGTGGCCGGAGCAGTGGGGGAGTGGCTCTGTCAACTGCCACCGGATGACGGACCTGAGAACCCCGAACGGCGCAAGAAGTCCTCACGAAGACCCATGGCCGATGCGGCCGATACCGCTGATAGGGCGGAGATAAAGGCCGATTCAGGCAAAAGGCATGGCTGACAGCGTTCGAGGCTATAGCTTCAGATATTCCTGAAGATGGTCGACCTGTTGTCTGGGAAAATATACGGCGATCCGGTGGACGCTCAGTCTTTGGGCACCCTGATCATGGCCTCTTGAACCATGTAGGCAGCTAGGTCACCCCGGCGGGTGTAGACCTTGGCCATGCACAGGCTGCGTCCGTGATCGGCCACGGGGGACTCCTGAATAAAGCAGTGCCACTCGCAGGGGTCCAGATCCTGATACCACCACATGGCATGGTCGATGGATGCGAAGGAGATCCCCGGGGTGGTCATGCTCAGCCCGGCACGGCGAAGGGCGGGCTCCATCATGATCTGATCGCATTCCATGGCCAGCAGGGCCCGGCGCATCAGCGGGTCCAGGTCGGCCTTTCCCTGGGTGCGGCTCCATACGGCCTGGCGATTCCTGTTGCCATCCTTGGAATCTTTATTTTCTGCATCATCAGCATCGTCCAGCAGTACCGTGCCGCCGACATGGCGCATGTCGAAGGGGCTCTGATGGGCGTAGTAGTCAGCGAAAGCGGACTGATCGGCATAGGGTTCCATCAGCTGCCGGGAGCCAGGCAGATCCTCCGGATCAGGCAGCCCTGTCGGCATAGGGTCGGCATAGCGGATGCCCTCTTGGCCGACCTGCTGGTAGGAGAGCAAGGCGTTCAGGATAGTCCGTTCACCCTGGTGCAGATCAACTCGTCGGGAGGAGAAGGAGCGTCCGTCGCGAATGGTCTCGACTTCCGCTTGTACGTCCTGATTCAGGAGTCCAGTGCGCAGGTAATAGGCGTGCATCGAGTGGGGCAGCCGACCTTCGGGCACGGTCCGCCCGCCGGCCATAATGGCCTGGCCCAGCAGCTGACCTCCGTAGAGGCGACCGGTTGGGAAGTCCAGTGATTTGCCCAGAAAACGGGAACGGCCATCGGCGGGCTGCTGCTCCTGCAGGTTCAACCCAGCGATGGCCTGGGCCAGTGCTTCGTCCTCGGTGCTCATGCTTTTCCTCGGCCCTCAATCCCTCGTGGTGTATTTCGTTCAGCGGGTCAGCTTGCGGTGGATGCGGTGGGGCCTGGAGGCCTCCTCGCCCAGACGCTTGACCTTGTTCTCCTGGTAGGCCTGGAAGTTGCCCTCAAACCAATACCAGGAAGCCGGATTCTCGTCCGTGCCCTCCCAGGCCAGGATATGGGTGGCGATACGGTCCAGGAACCAGCGGTCGTGGGAGATGACCACAGCGCAGCCAGGGAAGGCCAGCAGGGCGTTCTCCAGACTTTCCAGGGTCTCCACATCCAGATCGTTGGTGGGCTCATCCAGCAGGAGCAGGTTGCCGCCCTGCTTGAGGGTGAGTGCCAGGTTCAGCCTGTTGCGCTCTCCGCCGGAAAGCACGCCGGCCGGCTTCTGCTGATCCGAACCCTTGAAGCCGAAGGAGGCTACGTAGGCGCGGGTAGGCACCTCGACGCCGCCGACCTCGATGAAGTCCAGTCCTCCGGAGACCACTTCCCAGAGGTTCTTGTTGGGATCGATGCCCTCGCGGTTCTGATCCACGTAGGAGATCTTGACCGTGTCGCCGACCTCCAGGGTGCCCGAGGTCAGGGGCTCCAGGCCCACGATGGTTTTGAAGAGCGTGGACTTGCCCACGCCGTTGGGGCCGATGACGCCCACAATGCCGTTTCGAGGCAGGGTGAAGCTCAGATCGTCGATCAGGACGCGGTCGCCGAAGGCCTTGTGGATGTGCTCGGCCTCCAGCACCTTGGAGCCCAGGCGGGGTCCCGGCGGAATCTGGATCTCCGAGAAGTCCAGCTTCTTGTTGTTCCGGGCCTCATTCTCCATCTGCTCGTAGCGCTCCAGGCGAGCCTTGTTCTTGGCTTGCCGGGCCTTGGGGGAGGAGCGGACCCATTCAAGTTCGTTGTTGAGACGCTTGGCCAGTTTGGCATCCTTCTGCCCCTGGACCTCAAGACGCTTGGCCTTGGTCTCCAAGTATGTGGAGTAGTTGCCCTGGTAAGGGTAGAGATGGCCACGGTCCACCTCGCAGATCCACTCGGCCACGTTGTCCAGGAAGTACCGGTCGTGGGTCACGGCCAGGACGGCACCCTTGTAGGTGTGCAGGTACTGCTCCAGCCAGAGGATGGATTCGGCGTCCAAGTGGTTGGTGGGCTCGTCCAACAAAAGCAGGTCGGGGGCCTCAAGCAGAAGCCGGCATAGGGCCACCCGGCGGCGCTCGCCTCCCGAGATGACCGAAACCGGGGTGTCCGGGTCGGGGCACTGCAGGGCATCCATGGCCTGGTCCAGCTGGGAGTCAAGGTCCCAGCCATTGGCGGCATCGATCTGCTCCTGAAGCTGGCCCATCTCGGTCATGAGAGCGTCGTAATCGGCGTTGGGGTCAGCCATCTGTTCGCCGATCTGGTTGAAGCGGTCCACCTTGCTCATGATGTCGCCGAAGGCCATGCGGATATTCTCGCCCACGGTCTTGTCCTCGTCCAGAGGCGGCTCCTGCTGGAGGATGCCTACCGTGTAGCCGGGGGTGAGCTGTGCCTCGCCGTTGCTGACCGTGTCCAGGCCGGCCATGATTCGCAGCAGGGTGGATTTGCCCATGCCGTTGGGGCCCACCACGCCGATCTTGGCGCCGGGCAGGAAACTCAGGGTCACATCGTCCAGGATGACGCGGTCGCCGAAGGACTTGCGCGCCTTGATCATCTGATAAATGAATTCGGCCAAGAAGCTACCTCACAGAACCTTAGAAAGACAGTGCAAACTGCATTCATGGTAGTGGGAACTTCTGACTTATGCGCCGGGCTGATAAGCAAGCTAAGGCAGGCGGATGGCCACCTATAAACAAGACCTATGACCAGACCCTGGTTCTGCCGCCTTGGTCGGGATAGCCTTGAGTCGACGTTCCCGCCCGGCATGCGCAGGTCAAGGAGCGTCGGACGGGCCTTTGCCTGCTTGGGCGGGTCCCTTCTTATCGCTGTGCGCATGAGGAATGGGCCGTCCGCTCTATGGCGGTCGCAAGGGAGTATCAATGACGGTAAAACAGCAGCAGGGTCGGATTTCCGCTTCTCATCGGTTGCGCTGGAGGCCGCTTGACATTGCGGTCGGCGCCGGCCTGGGCGCGGTGTCGGGGTTGATTTACTGGTTGGCCAGCCTGCTCGCCTCGTGGATATTCCCGCTGATGACGGCCCTGCTTCCCGGGGCGGCGGCCCTTTTGCACGGGGTCTTCTACTTTCCCTGTACCCTGTCCTTGTTGATACTGCGCAAGCCCGGCGCGGCCGTCTACGTCGGCATTATCGGCGTCCTGGTCGAGATTCTGCCTGGCAATGCCTATAACGTGCCGATGATTTTGGTGGAGGCCATCGTCGAGGCCCTTTGCGCTGAGCTGGCCTTCGGAATATTCCGCTACCGCCGGTGGACCCTGGGAACGACCGTTCTGGGAGGTATCCTGATAGCCTTGGTCTATAACGCGTTTCTTCTGGCCTTCTACTATCAGGGGGTCTCCCTTCTCAGTCCGAGGGGGATCATCGGCACCGTCTGCGAACTGATCAGCGGAGTGGTCCTGGCTGGGCTGGTCAGCTGGTTCCTATTCCGGGCCATCGGCAGCACCGGTGCTCTGGATCGTCTGGCATCCGGGCAGGATGTCAGGCAGGTCTGAATATCGGCATCCTCGCCCAATCGACTGATTGACTATATCTTTCGTGACAAGGCCCGTACCGGGCAGGAAAGGTCCTATCATGACTAAGCTTCGTTCCTACCTCGCGGCGGTGCTGCTCCCGCTTATCCTGGCGGTGGGCGCCTGCGGCACCTCCCAGGCTTCCCAAGAAGACCGGGTCGACCCTCGGGCCGCCATCAGCGTCAACAATGCCGAACCTACGGCTCCTCTGATCCCCTCCAGCACCAACGACACCGCAGGATGGAAGGTGGTGACCCAGCTCTTCGACGGGTTGGTCGCCTTCGATGCCAAGGGCGGAATGACGCTGGTTCAGGCCAAATCGATTACTCCCAATGAGGATGCAAGCCGGTACACGATTGTCCTCAAACCGGGACTCACCTTCAGTGATGGGGAGAAGATCACAGCCAAGACCTATGCGGATTCCTGGTCTTTCGCGGCGAATGCAGCCAATGGGCAGCTGGGTGCCTCGGCTTTTTCGACCATCGCTGGGTACGAGCAGGTGCAGGATGAGCATGGCGACCCCAAGGCTCCTCTGTCTGGTCTTCGGGTGGTTGACGACCTGACCTTGGAGGTGACCATGAGCAAACCGGATTCCTCCTTCCCCTACAAGGTGGGAGATGTGGCCTTCCTTCCCCTGCCGGCATCCGCCTACAAGGACATCAAGTCCTTCGGTAAGAAGCCAATCGGGAATGGACCCTACCGCTTCAAATCATGGGTGCCCAACCAGGGAATCAAGCTGGAGAAGGATCCCACATACAAGGGACCGCGCAAGGCTCGCAACGGAAGCCTGGAGTTCAGGGACTACCAGAGTCTCGATGCCGCCTATGCCGATATCCAAGCCGGTCACCTGGATGTGCTCGATACGGTTCCGGTCTCCCGCCTGAAAACCTTCCATACCGATTCGGGCCTGCAGCCCTTGATCAAGCCGGGGCCTGCCTTCCGGTCCCTGACCATCCCGCAAGGCCTGCAGCATTTCCAGGGGCAGGAAGGTGCTCTTCGTAGGGCGGCCCTGTCATATGCCTTGGATCGCAAGGAAATAGCCGACAAGGTCTTTGCTGGTTCAGTTACGCCGGCCACTGATTTCCTGGCCCCAACCATCAGGGGGAATGCCTCCGACATCAAAGGCAAAGCGGTATTGAACCATGATCCGGACCAGGCCCGTAAACTTTGGAAGCAGGCTGACGACATCTCTCCCTGGGAGGGCACGCTTCGCATCGCTTACAGCGCCGACGGGGCAGACAAGGACTGGGTTGATGCGGTTCTGCATGAGTACGCCCAGGTTCTGGGCATCAAGACGGAACCGAATATCTTCCCGACGGGCAAGGAATTCAATACGGCGGTTCACAACCGTCAGGTCAACAGTATTTTTAATTCGGGCATCACCTCGGACTATCCCCACCCCGAAGGTTACTTGGTTCAGGGGTATGCCTCCAGCCAGGCCGATGGCAAGGGACTGAACAATGGGGACTACAAGAGCGCGGAATATGATGCCATCCTTTCCCGTGCTGCCTCCAAGACCGACCAGGACGAAGCCATGCAGGATTACCGCCAGGCCGAGGCCGTGCTCTTCAAGGATCTTCCGGTGTTGCCGCTCTGGTACAGGAAGGTCTCGGCAGTGGCCGGCAAGCAGGTTCGCCAGGCTCCTTTCGGATACATGGGTCTGCCTGTCTACAACCAGATCACCAAGTAGGTCCGACAACCCGGACCTGGCTGATGACGAGTCGTTTTGATACCATGACTCTGACCGATACGGTCGGCGCGGGGCCTTAGCTCAGTCGGTTAGAGCAAACGACTCATAATCGTTCGGTCCAGGGTTCAAGCCCCTGAGGCCCCACACTACGAAACCCCTGCAGGCACAAAGCCTGCGGAGGTTTTCTCATATCTGCTGGGATAGGGTTCGGACTCAAAATGTATACTAAATGTATACTATATTGCACGGGAAAACCGGGATGGTAGGGCAGACATAGAAAAAGCCCCGCCGGAGCGGGGCCGGATCTGTAGCGGTTGGCTACTGGTTGAGGTGCTGCACGGCGTAAGCCGCTTCCTCCGGCGTGAACTTTTCTCCGTACTGGCTGGTGAGCTGCTCCTGGATGGCTGCTGGGCTCATATGCATGGTCTCCTGGTATTCTTTGGCTTTGGCAAGGGCATTGGCGTTGTAATCAGCTTGGAGGTTGTCTACGGCGTATTGAGCGGCTTGCTGAGAGAATTTCTCTCCGTTCTCGCTTGATAGCTGTTCGCGGATACCTTCCTTGGACATGTGCATAATGCTTGAATAGTCTTGAGCCTTCGATAGAGCGGATTGGTGCTCGGCTGGGATTTCTTTCTGCTGTGCGCTGCCCCGCGCATCATTGGATGAGGCTTGGTCGGCGTTTCGTTTGATCCTTGCCGCTTGGGGGTGGTCTGGGCAGAAAGCTAGGACCTTGTATCCGTCCTTGGCTTCTTCTGCGTTGGCGAAGGGGTTCTTGTCTGGATCCTTGTTCGTGTCGCTGCGCCCGTCGATTGGGTATCCTGTGGTGCTGGCGCATTCTGCCAACACGCGTGTGAATCCATCGTCCGCGTCGGAGGCGTCGTCCTTTGTTTGGACCTTGCTCAAGGCTGTTCTCTGTTCCTCGGTGGGGTCTGGTGTTTCTCCCTGGGCCATACAGTCGAGCGGCGACGGGTACTTCCATGAATCCTTGTAATTTTTAATGGTTATAAGCTTGGTCTCGCCTTTATCGTTTTTAACGTCGTTGCCATTGTCATCTTTTACACTGCATGAGAAGAACAAGGGACGCTGGTCATACAAGGAGTCTGCGGAGTCGCTTGATGGTTTCGGTTTTGCGGTTGTGTTTTTAGGCGCACAACTGGCAAGGCTTGCCATCAAGCCACAGCACATAATGAAACCAAGAACTCTCTTGCTCATACAACTACCTTAGCTGCTATTGACCTGCCGACCAGCAAGCTGCTTCGCGGGCATGGGAAAAGCCCTGCCGGAGCGGGGCTCATTTTTTTTTTGTCTTACTTGAACAGGCCCCAGATGCTGAACGTGGTCTTCCGGTAGATCTTGTTGCAGGCGTCTTTCCTGGGGTTCCGTATCCACCCCATGCCTTCCTTCCCGTAGCCGGGGATGAGGGCCTTCTTCGCCTGCCGCTTCCACTTGCCCGTGGTTCGCGCCTTGAATGAGCGTCTGGGGCTAGGGGTACGCATGCCGATCTTCATGGCTACTTTCCCATATGGGACTGCAAGTACTCGGAAAGGCTGTCGAAGAAGGTAGTGAGGTTCTTCGCGTTCTTGGAACCCTGCCATACGGCGTTGCCACCAATCTTCGCCGCCACAGTGACGTTGACTTTCGCTCCGTCTCCGCTGGGGGAGACGACTGCTGTCATCTTCTCGCCCCATGTGGTCATGCTGATGCCGGTGTTGAAAGTGCAGGTGCAGGATAGATCGTCGGCGTGCTTAAGGGCGAAGCGTCTTGACTTTTCTAGCATCCCTTTCATCCCGTCGTACACAGTGCTGACCGGGAGATTGTAATAACGCTCCTGCACATCCTGATTTCCGCCGAATAGTCCCATTTCATTCGTCCTCTCCTTGCGTCTTCGGTGATTATCAGCAGGTTATCAGGAGCGGCCGAATTGCATAGTTCTCTGGATGTTTCCTGAATTGTTCAGGTGTAGCGAACACGAGGTGTGACCAGACTGTGAATACGACGATCCGTGCCATATTCGGTAATCGTTTGACGGTAGCCAACAGAAGGCTTCTCAAAGATTGTTTGAGGGCAAAAAGTAGCAATAATACCAGTTGATGTATCGTTTTGTCATCTCCTGCGGGTCGGGTACAGCGGGGCAAGTCACAGACAAGAGCCGCCTCGCAGACGGCATGGCTTAGGAGCCAGATCTCGGTGCACTACCGCAGACTCAACAAAATGCGAGTTGCCACTCAGGCATATACGGACCAAATTGACGCTTATCATGTCCTGTCGTATCTTTAAAGCGTTCGCACAGATGCTCGAGTGAAGCCCAGAGAAGGGCTCTACAGGACATAAAAAAGGGAAGCCACTCACGGCCTCATAATCGTTCGGTCCAGGGTTCAAGCTCCTGAGGCCCCACACAAGCAAGCCCCGGAACCTTGAAAGTTCCGGGGCTTTATTAGTGGATTGAATTAAGAGCTCAAGGTTTTTGCCTGAACACTGGTTCACGTCTTCAATGACTGCCAGCGAAAGCCATGAGGGTTTTGAGCCTCGAACTTTCTTGATAGTCTTAGTAGAAGGACAGCCCCGGCTATTGTCGGGGCCATCCTCTCGTCGCCTAGCTCTAGCATCCATGATTCACCGATGCAGAATGTACGGCTTCACATGTAAGCCGGGGGAAAAGAGCTAGGCGCGTTTTTTATGTCGGATCATAGGGCATCCTCGGTGTATATCCACTCTTCGGTGCCCCAAGCGTGCATACGTAGACAACCATAAGATCTGCGCATGTCGCAATAATCCGGAAGCGTTTCCGTAGAACCGCTAAGTATGAGAATTTATCAGGGAAAAGAATAAGGGACGAGCTCGAGTAGGAGCCGTCGGCATATGCCGGGAAACTATACGCATGTACATCTCCTCTGGAGCTGAAAATAGTTCAACCCCTGTAGGTCCATCGTGTATACGTCCCCCGTATATCTGTTCTTAATCATACACCCTGGAGGGGGTGTGTCAAAGCTGAGCAGGGCGAGCCGAAGTGCTCTGATCAGGGCCCGCAGCAGCATTGCGTATCGTATGCAAATAGCGGTAGACGCTGGGGGAGGAGATCCCCAGAGCTCGAGCAACCGTGTCCACTGAGCCCTTGACCAGAAAGACCCCTGACCCATCCAGTCGCGTAATCAGCTGCATTCGCTCCTGCCGGTTCATCCTTGCCGGAGGAATACCAAGTTCTGCGGCGAACTTGGCAATATTATGCGTCACCACTTCGTCTGTGTTGACGGAGAGTATTTCACGGGTCGATTGGTCGGTCCCGGTCTCGGCGTCTGATTCTTCTGGGGCGGTCGCATCGTCGTTCAGCTCCGCAGCAGGATCGGACAGTCCGAGAGCATCCAGATAAGCACTGGCCCGTCTGAGCTCTTGGCTGGCCTGTCGGAGGGCGGAATTGTCAAAATTAATGCAGAGAAAGCCGATCACCCGTCCCCTAGAATTTCGCACGAACAGAGTAGAGGAGACCATAGGGTGTCCCTGGACGGTGTAGCTCGTGTTATGGGTCAGATAGTTGTGCTGGTCGTATTCGTGGTTCTGCCAGATGTGCCGGACCAGGTCGGTGGCTGGGCTGCCTATGGTGCGTCCACTCAAATTGCCATTGGCTATGGCAACCACCGCATGTGAAAAATCCCTGACGTTCTGAAGCACCACTTCCGTCTTGGGCCCGAGGATTTTACCCAGGAAGTCCACTAGCGGGACGAAAAGCTGTAGAGAAGATGAAACGGGCTTTGATGCACTCATTTTGTCACCCCATCCACTGACTAAAGCCAGATAGTAGCATCGCTGCTCTGGTATTGGACGCAGACACTCGGGCGGAGCCCACGGCTGTAGACTGGCGGAAGGTCGCTGCGAGCGCATCTGCACGGGATGAGAGGTTGACTATGACATACGATTTCACCAGCATCATGGATAGGCACGGTAAGGACGCCATTGCGGTTGACTGCCTGGGCGCCGAGCCCGGATTCGCCCCCGACCCTCCCAAGGAGGGCTTCGATGTCATTCCCATGTGGGTGGCCGATATGAACTTTCCTACGGTGCCGACCATACCCGAGGCCATCATCGAGCGTGCCAAGCATCCTGCCTTCGGCTATTTCAATCCCACTGACGAGTACTACGACGCCATCATCAACTGGCAGCGCACCCGCAATGGCGTGGAGGGCCTGACGGCCGAGGACATCGGCTATGAGAACGGGGTCCTGGGCGGCGTCGTCTCGACTTTGACGGCCTTTGCTGCTCCGGGCGATGCGGTATTGCTCCATAGCCCGACCTATGTCGGCTTTACGTCCTGCATTGAGAACAACGGCTACCACATTGTGCACAGCCCCTTGAAGAAGGACGAGCAGGGCGTCTGGAGGATGGACTTCGAGGATATGGACCGCAAGCTCAAGGAAAACAACATTCATGTGGCGGTCTTCTGCAGCCCGCACAACCCCTGCGGCCGTGTCTGGGAGAAGTGGGAGATCGTAAAGGCCATGGAGGTATATAAGGAGAACGACTGCGTGGTCATCTCCGACGAGATCTGGTCAGATCTGATCCTGTCGGGCCATAAGCACATCCCCACCCAGTCGGTCAGCGAGGATGCCCGCAACAGGACAGCTGCCTTCTACGCGCCCAGCAAGACCTTCAACCTGGCCGGGCTGGTCGGCTCCTACCACATCATCTACAACAAGTACCTGCGTGACAGGATTGTGGCCAAGGGGTCCAAGGCCCACTACAACGACATGAACGTACTGTCCATGCATGCTCTGATCGGGGCCTACAGGCCCCAAGGCCAGGAGTGGGTGGATGAACTCCGGCAGGTCCTGACCGATAACGTGGACTACGCCTACGATTACATCCGGCAGCATTTTGAGGGAGTCGAGCTTTCCAAGCCCCAGGGCACCTACATGCTCTTCCTTGATTGCACACAATGGTGCAAGGACCACAATCTGAGCCTGGACCAGCTGCTCAAGCGTGCCTGGGATGTGGGTGTGGCCGTCCAGGACGGGCGGCAGTTCAAGGCTCCCTGCGCCATCCGCATGAACCTGGCCCTGCCCTTGAGCCGTGTCCAGGAGGCCATGGGCCGTCTGGACAAGTACGTCTTCAACGCCTGATGATCTCTAAATGAACATGGACCCTCGCTGTCGGACAGAACCGGCTGGCGAGGGTCCATCATATGTGGACGAAGCCTTGCTACAGACTCACTGGAACTGCATGCCGCCGTCCACAATCAGGGTCTGGCCGGTTACGTAGTCGGAGTCATGCCCGGCCAGGAAGGCTACGGCATTGGCCACATCCTCCGGCTCGGAAAGCCGTCCCAGGGCGATGCCGTCCGAGAAGGTGGACATGCCCCACTCGTCATCCTTGCCGGCGTTGACCCCGACCTGATGAGCGATGTCCATCATCATGGGCGTCTTGACAATGCCGGGGGCGTAGGCGTTGGCGGTGATGCCCTCCTTGGCAAGATCGCGTGCAGCCACCTGAGTCAGGCCGCGGATGGCGAACTTGGTGGAGGAGTAGAGCATCAGGTTGGGGTTGCCCACCACGCCGGCCTGGCTGGCGGCGTTGATGATCTTGCCCCCGTGGCCCCGATCGCGGAAGGCCTGAACGGCGGCCTGCATTCCCCAGATGGTTCCCGCCACATTGACGTGGTAGACCTTGTCGAACAATTCCGGCGTGATCGACTCGATGGGGGTGGTCGGTCCCAGGCCGGCGTTGTTGACGATCACATTGAAATCGCCCAGCTTGGTGGCGGTCTTCTCGACGGCTGAGCGCACCTGGACACGGTCGGTCACGTCCAGGGTGACGGCCATGGCCCGTCCCTCTGATTGATTGATGGAGTTGGCCACTGCCTGGGCCTTGTCTGTATTCATATCCGCCACGGCCACGGCGAATCCATCCTTGGCCAGACGGCGGGCAATAGCCTCGCCGATTCCCTGGGCTGCCCCTGTAATGAACGCTACTTCCTGCTGCATTGCTGCCCTCCTTTGTCGCCTTGCCGGGCCGGTCGGCCCGACTGTTTGATTCTAAAGGGCGCTCGGCTCGCCACACCGGTTGGCGGATTCGGCGTGTGGCGCAAGGGTGCCGTAATCTCTTCGGGTTGCGCTAGACTATTACGCGGTTGCCGGTTCACGTCCGCCACAGGGGCGGTCGACCCGGGGCCCTTGGATCTAGGAGTAACCATGAAGCAGGGAATTCATCCCGATTATCATCCCGTTGAGGTCACGTGCTCGTGCGGCAATACCTTCATCACCCGTTCGACCGCTCCCGGCGATCATATGACGGTTGATGTCTGCTCGCACTGCCACCCCTTCTACACCGGCAAGCAGAAGATTCTGGACACCGGTGGTCGCGTGGCTCGGTTCGAAGCCCGTTACGGCAAGAGGACCAAGTAGCACTTCCAACGCCAGTCCCTTCCGGGTCGCTCTGCTATGCCCGGTGGGGACTGGCGTTTTTTATGACTTGAACCATGCGGATAAGCGGACGGGAAGGGTGCAGATGAGCGAGGAGCAGTTTCCGGCGGCGGTGGCTGCCGTCGAGGAGTACGGTCGCCTGGAAAAGCAGATGAGTCAACCCGAAACGGCTTCAGATCCGGCGCAGATCCGCAAGTTGGGTCGCAGACATGCTGAGCTCGCTCCCATTGTTGAAGCCTATAAGGCCTACCAGAGCGCCTTGGAAGACAGCCAGGCGGCCGAGCAGATGGCACGGGAGGATCCTGACTTCGCGCAAGAGGCCAAGGCCATGGCTGACCGGATACCGGACCTGGAGCAGACCCTGCGCACCGCTCTTATTCCGCGCGACCCCGATGACGGCCGCGACACGATCATGGAAATCAAGGCCGGCAGCGGCGGCGAGGAGGCGGCCCTCTTCGCCGGCGATCTGATGCGCATGTACGTGCGGTATGCCGAAAAGCGTGGCTGGACCACCGAAATCATGAGTGAGAACCGTACTCAGCTGGGCGGGGTCAAGGATGCCCAGCTGGCCATTCGCGCTCGCGGCCAGGTGGCTCCTGCCGACGGCGTCTGGGCTTCACTCAAGTACGAGGGCGGCGTCCATCGGGTCCAGCGTATTCCCGTCACCGAGTCCCAGGGCCGCATTCAGACTTCAGCCGCCGGAGTCATCGTCTTTCCTGAGGCCGACGAGGACGACGACGAGATCGAGATCGACCCCAAGGACCTCAAGGTTGACATCTTCATGAGTTCCGGCCCGGGAGGACAGTCCGTCAATACCACCTACTCGGCTGTGCGCATGACCCACATTCCCACCGGCATCGTGGTCTCCATGCAGGATGAGAAATCCCAGATACAGAATCGCCAGGCTGCCCTGCGGGTGCTCAAGTCCCGTCTGCTGGCCATGAAGCACGAGGAGGAGGCCGCCCAGGCCGCCGACATGCGCCATTCCCAGGTCCGTTCCCTGGATCGGTCCGAGCGTATCAGGACCTACAACTTCCCGGAGAGCCGGATCGTGGACCACCGAACCGGCTACAAGGCCTACAACCTGGAACAGGTGCTGGACGGCGACCTGCAGGCCGTTATCGACTCCGATATTCAGGCCGATGAGGCCCGCAGAATGGCATCACAGGGGTGAATCAGCAGGAGCATGGGACCAGTATGGCTGAGCTGGTCGATAGGGGCCATCGCCTGCTGGCCCAGGCCGGTGTGCCTACGCCGCTCAATGATGCCAGGCTGCTGCTGGCCGATGCCCTTGGATGCGATCTTCATCAGCTGGATCAGGCC
Organism: Bifidobacterium apis; assembly: GCF_036986835.1. Classification (NCBI taxonomy): domain Bacteria; kingdom Bacillati; phylum Actinomycetota; class Actinomycetes; order Bifidobacteriales; family Bifidobacteriaceae; genus Bifidobacterium; species Bifidobacterium apis. The sequence goes on from NZ_BTXD01000001.1 coordinate 549,600, forward strand.
CTGCTCTTGGACCGGACAGCTGAGGAACTGCTGACGAATGAAGGTGGTCGCAGACAGGCTGATGGTTTTCAGTCGGCGGCCCTGGACCGTTATCGGTCCCATCTGCAACGGCGGGCCGGACGCGAACCCCTGCAGTACATTCTTGGCCATGCCTACTTCCGTTATTTGGATCTCCGCCTGGGACAGGGGGTCTTTATTCCCCGTCCTGAGACCGAAACGGTGGTCCAGGCGGGAGTGGATGCCTTGACCAGGGTGGATCATCCACTGGCAGTGGATCTGTGCTCGGGCAGTGGGGCTATCGGCCTGTCCCTGGCCACAGAGGTTCCAGGAGTGCGGGTCCGGGCCGTGGAGGTCGACAAGGAGGCATATCGGTGGGGCGCGTTGAACGCCGCCGCTCAGGAGGCCGCCATCCGGGAGGTTGGATCCGATTATCAGCTGATGCTGGCCGATGCCACGGATCCCGCCACCCTGTCTGATCTGGATGGCCGGGTGGATCTGGTCATCAGCAACCCTCCCTACGTCCCCATGGATGCGATTCCCAGCCAGCCTGAGGTGCGTGACTGGGATCCGGACCTGGCCCTCTATGGCGGTTCGCCTGACGGATGCCTTTTGCCCTGCCGCATTCTGGACAGGGCCAAAATCCTGCTGGCTCCCGGCGGTCTGCTGGTCATGGAGCATGACGTCTCCCAGGGACCGGCCATGGTCGCTGCTGCACAGGCCAGGGGGTACCTTGAGGCACGCACCCATCAGGACCTGACTGGTCGAGACCGTTACCTGACAGCCCGGCGGCCAGTCTTCGCGTCCTAGCGGCCTGCCGTGGTCCTGGGATAGATTAGTAGCTGGTCACGTGAACATGTCGAGCCGAAAGGTCGTGATGCAGGGTATGAGCCGGGTGATGACCTATGACAGTCGCTCGCCGCAATTGCTGGCCCGGGTGGTGGCTGCCGGAGGACTGGCGGTCATTCCTACCGACACGGTCTATGGCATCGTCTGTGATCCATGCAATGATGCGGCCATCGATAGGCTCTTCCGGGCCAAGCATCGTCCCAGGACCAAGTCCATTCAGGTGCTGCTGGAGGGGGTCGAGGCCATGGACCGGCTGGATCTTAGCCTGCCTGCGCCTCTGGATCGCCTGGCCGACGCCCTGTTGCCGGGTCCCTTTTCGCCTATCGCCCTTGTGGGGAGGTCCTGCCCCCTGCGCACCCCTCGGATGGAGCCCGATGGTCCCACCCAGGCCGTCAGGGTTCCTGACTCGCCCATCTGTCGGGCGCTCCTGCAGGTGACCGGGCCCTTGGCCGCTTCCAGCGCCAACCGATCGGGCAATCCCAGCGTGGAAACCGTCCAGCAGGCCAGAGCCGAGCTGGGTGACAGCGTCGACCTTTACCTGGACGGGGGGCCGACCCCGGGTTCAGTGGCCAGCACGGTGGTGGAAGCCGACAAGACTGATCCTGACGGAATACATGTGCTGCGGCAGGGCGTAATCGGCGAGGCCCGGGTCCGTGCCCTTCTGCCGGGCCGGTCCAGCGGAGGTGAGGGCCAGTGAGGGTATACCTGTTCATTGCTGCCATCGCTGGCGGGGCCACCTGGCTGGTCATGCCCATGGTTCGTCACCTCGCCATCCGTGTCGGCGCTGTAGGCGTGGTCCGCGCTCGCGACGTACATAAGGTGCCCACCCCTAGGATGGGCGGCCTGGGCATGTTGATCGGCTTTGCGGTGGCCATGTGCTTCGCCTCCCGCATTCCCTTCATTACAGGCCTCTTCCAGTCCGGCCATCAGGCCTGGGTCATCCTGGCCGGGGCCGTGGCCATCTGCCTGCTGGGTATAGCCGACGACCTTTGGGATCTGGACTGGATGCTCAAGCTGGCCGGCCAGTTGCTGATTTCGGTCTTCGTCTCCTGGGGCGGTATCCAGATCATCTCCCTGCCTCTGGGATCCCTGGTGGCGGCCTCGCCCAGCCTGTCCATGGCCATCACGGCATTCCTGATCGTGGCCTCCATCAATGCGGTCAACTTCGTGGATGGGCTGGACGGCCTGGCTGCAGGCATCGTGGCAATAGGAGGCATCGCTTTCGCCATCTACTCCTATATCATCGCCCGCATCTCGCCCGACTACGCCTCCCTGGCCACGCTGATCGACGTGGCCATGGTGGGCATTTGCGTGGGATTCCTCCTGCACAACTGGCATCCGGCCAAGCTCTTCATGGGCGACTCAGGATCCATGCTGCTGGGATACCTGATCACCTGCGCCTCCATTGTGGTCACCGGCCGGCTGGATCCGGCCACCATTCATGCCAGCATCTATCTGCCGGCCTTCATGCCCATTCTTCTGCCCATCCTGGTGCTTTTCCTGCCTGTTCTGGACATGTGCCTGGCCATCGTCCGAAGGCTCAGCCACGGGCAATCCCCCATGCACCCCGACCGCATGCACCTGCACCACCGTATGCTGCGCATCGGTCACACGGTTCGTTCCGCTGTCCTTATTCTTTGGGGCTGGGCCGCCCTGATCGCCTTCGGCTCGCTCTTTATCCTTTTCTTCCGTCTGCGATATGTCCTGATCGGTCTGGGCCTGGCCGCCATACTGCTGACCTTCGCCACCCTCTACCCCTACTACCGCCGTCGACTTCCCGAGATCAGGCGCGAGAACGCCCTACTTGCCGCCCAGGGCTCGCAGCATGCTGCCAGACCGCCTTGGCATCGCAGGAGCCGCCACGATAACAATGAGGACAGCTGATTCGCTGGATGAAACAGTACGGACACGATACTCTTAACGGTCAAGAAGCACTTGTAGCATGGTGCTATGGCTATGGAAAACCCACAAAGCGAACCCTCCTCCTACACTCAACTGCCCGACGCCTTCCAGAAAATCGGTCTGGCCTATGACGACGTCCTTCTGCTGCCCAACGAATCCGATGTCATCCCCTCCGAGGTAGACACCACCACCCGGCTGACTCGGAACATCACCATGAAGTCCCCGGTTCTTTCGGCCGCCATGGACACCGTCACCGAGGCCACCATGGCTGTGGCCATGGCCCGTAACGGCGGCATCGGCGTCCTCCACCGCAATCTCAGCATCGAAGATCAGGCCAATCAGGTCGACATCGTCAAGCGCTCCGAGTCCGGTATGATCTCCGACCCCCTGACCGTCACCCCGGATGCCACGCTGACCGACCTGGACAAGCTCTGCTCCACCTACAAGGTCTCCGGTCTGCCTGTGGTGGATCGTCGGCAGCGACTGGTGGGCATCATCACCAACCGTGACATGCGCTTCGTCAATCCCGCCGACTTCGACCGGCTCAAGGTCAGCGACATCATGACCAAGGACCACCTGATCACCGGTCCGTCCAACATCACCAAGGAGGATGCCCACCAGCTTCTGGCCAAGTACAAGGTGGAGAAGCTTCCCCTGGTCGATGACGAGGGCAAGCTGACCGGGCTGATCACCGTCAAGGACTTCGTCAAGACCGAGCAGTACCCCGAAGCCACCAAGGATGAGCGCGGCCGTCTGCGCGTGGCCGCCGCCGTCGGATTCTTCGGTGACGCCTGGCAGCGCATCACCGCCCTGGCCGATGCCGGGGTAGACATCTTGGTAGTGGACACCGCCCATGGCCACGCCAAGCTCATGCTGGATATGATTCGCCGGATCAAGGCTGATCACGCCTTCGACCATGTGGATGTGATCGGCGGCAATGTGGCTACCCGCGAGGGCGCCCAGGCACTGATCGATGCTGGAGTTGACGCGGTCAAGGTCGGTGTGGGCCCCGGCTCCATCTGCACCACCCGTGTGGTGGCTGGCGTGGGTGTGCCCCAGCTGACCGCGGTCTACGACGCCGCCCTGGCCTGCCGCCCTGCCGGTATCCCTCTGGTGGCCGACGGCGGAATCCATTACTCGGGAGACATCGCCAAGGCCATCGTGGCAGGGGCCGATTCGGTCATGCTGGGCGGTCTGCTGGCAGGCACTGAGGAGGCCCCTGGTGAGAAGGTCCTCCTGCATGGCAAGCAGTACAAGGTCTATCGGGGCATGGGCTCCCTGGGTGCCATGGCCCCTCGCGGCAAGAAGAGCTACTCCAAGGACCGCTACTTCCAGGCCGACGTCACCAGCTCCGATAAGGTGGTGCCCGAGGGTGTCGAGGGCGAGGTGCCCTACCGTGGTCCGCTCAACTACGTACTCTACGAGCTGGTCGGCGGCCTGCACCAGACCATGTTCTACACCGGTGCCCGCACCATCCCCGAGCTGCAGCGCAAGGGCCGGTTCATTCGGATCACCGATGCCGGTCTGCGTGAATCGCATCCCCATGACATCGTCATGACCAAGGAGGCCCCCAACTACTCAGGCTTCCACAACTAAGCCTACATAGGCGGGTGATCGGCGCAGGATCTCATCAGGACCTGCGCCGATTGCATATCTCGTGCCCGTTACGGTCCGGTGGGACGGGCTGACGAATCCTCTGCCGGTCACGTGCTGGCGGTATCTTGTAATGTTCCGTCCAAGGCGGCGGAAGGAGCGATCCGGGGCCCGACCCGGATCTGAAAGGCGTACAGATGAGCGATAAGAATGATCTGACTTTCTCTGCGGAGGAATCCCGCATGATCTGGATAGACTGCGAGATGACCGGTCTGGATATCTTCCATGACGAGCTGTGTGAGGTCTCCGTTGTTCCCACCGACTTCAACATGAAGGTTCTGGACAAGGGCATCGACCTGGTCATCAAGCCCTCCCAGGCGGCCCTGGACCATATGGGGGATTTCGTCAGGAAGATGCACACCTCCTCCGGCCTTATCGAGGAGATGAAGACCGGACTGGGCCTGGAGGAAGCCCAGCGTCAGGTGATCGAGTATGTCAAGCCCTTCCTGCCCAAGAACGGCAAGGCCCATCTGGCAGGCAACTCGGTGGGCTCCGACAAGAAGTTCCTCGACAGGTACATGCCCGATCTGATGGCTCTTCTTCATTACCGGGTCATTGACGTGAGCACCCTCAAGGAGCTGTCCCGCCGCTGGTACCCGGACGTCTACAAGAACAAGCCGGCCAAGCATGGCGGCCACAGGGCCCTGGCCGACATCATCGAGTCCATGGACGAGCTGCGCTACTACCGCTCCATGTTCTTCCTTCCGGCTCCCGGACCCGACCAGGCCCAGTCCAAGGCCGGGGCGGAACAGATCGAGCAGACCAGTCTTCTGCGCCATTACGAAGAGTCCGGCAATCCTGTCGAGGATGCCAACAAGCCCGAGAAGACCGACTACTGACAGGCGTGGCCATGTACCTCTGACGTGGCACCATGGAGGCATGCAGCAATCCGAAGCCTTGACCATATTGAATGCGGGGGCCAATGCCTTCATCACAGGTGCCCCCGGGTCAGGCAAGACCTTTGTGCTCAACGAGTTCGTCGCCCAGGCCCGCCAGGCCGGGGCGGTTGTGGCGGTGACCGCCTCGACCGGCATCGCCGCCACGCACATCAACGGCCAGACCATCCACTCCTGGAGCGGGGTGGGAATCGCCACCTGCATGACCGAATCGCTCTTGAAGCGGATCAAGACCCGCCGCCGCAGGCAGATCGAGGGCACCGACATCCTGGTCATCGACGAGGTCTCCATGATGCACGCCTGGCTCTTCGACATGGTGGACCAGGCCTGCCGTGCTGTCCGTCACAGTCCCGAACCCTTCGGAGGGATCCAGGTGGTCCTTTCCGGGGACTTCTTCCAGCTGCCGCCGGTGACTCGGTCCAACCGAGCTTCAGGAATACCGCCCAGCCCTGAATTCCAGGCTGCCCGGGAACGCTACGCCCAGGCCGGCAAGGACCCGGACGGGTTCGTCACCGAATCCCTGGTCTGGCAGGACCTGGAACCGGTCATCTGTTACCTGACCGAGCAGCACCGCCAGGACGATGGACAGCTGTTGACCGTCCTGACTGACATCAGGGAGGGCGGCGTCACCCAGGAGGACCATGATGTCCTGGCTACCCGTGTGGGCGCTGTGCCCGCTCCCGGCCAGGTGGCGGTCCACCTCTTCCCGGTCAACAAGCAGGCCGACACGCTCAACGACCAGCGCCTGGCCTCCATCGACGAACAGGCCCACCATTACCAGGCCACATCCCGGGGCGAGGCCAGACTTGTGGAGCGTCTGAAAAAGAACATGCTGGCTCCCGAGGATCTGGCCCTGAAGACCGGAGCCGCAGTCATGGCCCTGCGCAACGACCAGGATCATCAATATGTCAACGGCTCCATAGGTACAGTCAGCGGATTCACCAGCTCGGCCAAGGGGGGATGGCCGATCGTCTCCTTCCAGAATGGCAACGTGGTCACCATGAAGCCGGCCGCCTGGGAGACCATGGACGGGGACACGGTCTTGGCCGCCGTCAACCAGGTACCTCTTCGCTGTGCCTGGGGGATCACCATCCACAAATCCCAGGGGATGACCTTGGATAGGGCGGTCATGGACCTGAGACGGACCTTTGCGCCAGGGATGGGATACGTGGCCCTCTCCCGTGTGGAAAGTCTGGATGGGCTCTACCTGACGGGCATCAATGAGCACGCCTTCCTGGTCTCTCCTGATGCCGTCGTTCTGGATGCTGGCTTGAGGGCCGAATCCAAGGCGGCCTGCGCCCGTCTGAAAGATGAAGGTCCTGAGTCCTTCACCAAGCGCGCCGTCGGTCAGGAACCGGAAGACGAATTCAACCAGGACCAGCTTTTCTGAAGGGTCGGCCTTACCTGTCTTGGGCCGGTGCGGTCGCTCGGGTCGCTAGAGACACCATGACAGACGGACCATGTCTTTAAGGGTGATTCCGTTCTCGACAATGGGCTGTTGGTAGCGGTCTACAAAATAATCCCGCACAATGCGGTCCATGCGAAATCCGCATGTCTGGTAGAAGCAAAGGGCTCCAAAACTGGTGGATCCGGTGCCCACTTCCAATCTTCTCAGACCCAGCCCGACAGTTTCCATCTTGGCTCGCTCTATTAATCTGCTTCCAAGTCCCTGTCTGCGAAAAGCACGGTCTACGCTGATATTGGCGATTTCCAGGGTATCCGTGTTTCGTCTGACAAGCAGCATGACACCGGCCAGGGCTTGTTCCACTCGGATTTCATAGGCGCGGGAATTGGTGAAAACGTCATGGATTATCCGTTCCGAAGGATCTGCCTCCAGGAGAAGCGTCATGTGCTCTGCATCGAGGTCGGTGAAGGTCTGGATGGTCATACCCGGCTCTGATGACATAGGTGCCCGCCTTGTCCTTGTAAATCAGAAAACCTGTTTGATATACAACCATCATATCTTGGTCCTCTTTATAGGAGAGGGTAATACTGGAGAGATGCCGGATGTCAGGATGTTAGGTTGAGGATTTGCCGACCTTTTCCGGTATGCGCCGTTTGGTTTGGGTTCGGTTGACGGCCAGGTGGACTCGGACAAACTCCTGCGCTGCTAAGGCCGGCAGGTTCTTGCACCTCTCACAAGCAGCTATGCTGGCTCTTTATTTCTTGTCCATGATCATTCCCCGGCCTCCGGTAACCGTCCAGAGTAAGACGGCGAAGACTGTCAAGACCGCTGCAATCGCCGGCCAGATCCCCTGTCCAGGAACAGGCGGTTTGATGTCCTCGGGGTATAGACGAAGCGTCAGCCCCATGCCTACCTGCATACCTTGGCTGGCGATATTGATCACTGCCAGCCCTACGCCCAGCCCAAGCCCGTAGAAACGACCCAGTAATGCGATGCCGAGCATGACCAAGGATGCGTCGACCAGGCCGTTGCAGGCAGCCAGTCTGAGCAGCGACTGTGCGGTTGTCGGGTCGCCGTGGGAGCTAGGTATGGTAAGGAGGAGGCTGAAAAGAAACGGCAGCATCAGCACGCCTGTCCCGGCAGCCAGGGCTCGCCAACGGACGCGCGCCAGGTTCAGGCGCTCCCAGGTGGGCATAAGTGGGGCGAGCATGACCAAAGCGCATGCGCTGAACGCCGCATAGGCCAGCTCGGCCATGGGCACGATACTTGGCACGGCGCTTTTGCCTTGTGGGCATTGGGTGTGCACAGCGTCGTTGAATACCACTGCATGTGGATCAGGAAGGCAGACGTACCCGTAATAGGCTGGTCGAGCATAGATCTCTCCGCCGGTAGCGGAAGCGGAGACGGAGGCAAGCAGGAAGGGTACGGCCGCAGCCAGCGCGATGAATGCCAAGGCCGCCCATGGGTTGCGCCCAGCCAGCCATCCGACCGAGATTCCGCCCTTCATGGAACCACGTCGATGCCGGCCGCCCATCAGTGGTTCTTCCCCAGATCATTGATGACATTGGACGGCGTGACGGCGCAGCGTTCGATCTCAGAGAGGTTGCGACGCACATAGGCATGGAACTCTTCATTAGTGGCATCGTTGAGCAGATCGGCGGCAGGGCCTCGGGCGCTTCCCATCCCGGATGCCCCGCTTCCTCTGCCACCCATCGACTCGTAGGCGGTCTCGCTCATGCGCACGGGCAACTGCTCCAGCACGAAGGCGGACACGCTGGCACCGTCATCCAACGTCCCTTGTTTATAAACGTTTTCAAGTGCCGTAGCCGCGCAGTCGGCATGGACGAATTCCTTCACAATGGTCTCTGTGACGTTTTCTAGGCCGCTGTATCGTCCAGTGCGTTCGGTGACTGTGTCGGTCATTACCTGTATCTTTTTGCCGCCCAAGTGTTGCAGTTCGGTCATGCCTTGCCCGGTGAGATTCCATGCCTGGCCATGGGTTGTGGGCGTAAAGGCGTTGCCCAGCAAAAGCACAAGGCCCGAGCTGTCCTCCACACTGTCCTTGGGGAACCATGAGGCGGCCGACCGCATATATCGCATATAGCGTCTCAGGTGGGCGCCATCATCCGGGTGGGCACACACTGATAGCGGCACGCCGTCTATGCTTTTGCAGACGGGGGTGAACGGAGCGGACCGGCGCCATTCTGCCGGACCGGACATGGCGATCAGGCCCCCGGCAGCAGTCGGAACAAGCAGAAGCACCGCCAAGGGGGCGACTATCCATGACAGGCCGGGCCGCCACCGGTGCGCGGTCAGAATGCATGCCGCTGTGGACGCGGCCAGCACTACTACGACCAAGACCCAGCGTGCTGTCACCGCTGAAGGGTTAATACTGAGTCCCGGCTCGGCACCGATGCCCGTGTTCATCACGGGCATCGCCACCGCAAGCGGCGACCCCCAAGATTGGGGAAACACATCTCCCCTGGGGGTGCGTGGCATCAGCAGCATCACGCTGACCCAACACAGAGCGGCAGGCAGGAGCGTGGCCGGAGCCAGGGACCAGCGGCTACCCATGATGGTGCCGAATGAGTAACCTAGGGCGAACATAGCTGCTGGCGCTGCCATGCCCATGAGCAAGGCTCCCACGGGAACCGACCCGCCAGTGAACCGCAGTGTCTGGACGATGGCAGGAAGACATCCTGCCGCATAGGCCAGGGCACACAATGCAGCACCCTTGAGGACAGGAACGCCGTATCTTCGGACAGCCGAGCCTCCAATCCAGGGTGGCGCCACCATAGATCGAGGGGAGCATGCCTTCCAGGCGCCCCATGCCCCGAACATGCAGGCGATTACATCAGTTACCAGATGCATGAAGGTCAGATCAAGCTGTAATTGGGCATTTGTCAACGCGAACAAAGACACGTCTGATCGGCCAATTCCATAGTTGCTCACCGAGCTTACGGCCGGATACGACATCATTGCAAGAAAGAACACCAGCGAGCTCACCGGTGACAAGGGATTAAGCAACCGGGCCATCATGAAATCCATTCCTGGTCGGATGGCAGAGGCTCGGTCCCTGTCAGCAGTCGTCGATAACCGGATTCCCAAGGAGATGCCATAGAGTCCTCAGGAGCGGCCAAGGCGGCGAGATCATCCATACCCCCGTTCAGGAGCAGATGCCCGTGATCGAGCACCAGTACACGGTCGGCAATTGCGGCCAGGTCCTCGACCAAATGCGTGCTCACCAGCACTGTGTGGCTGTCGGCATAGGCATCGAGGAATTTACGCACCTCAATGCGCTGCACTGGGTCGAGGCCAACGGTCGGCTCATCCAAGACAAGCACGTCGGGACGGGCGACAATTGCACACGCGATGCCCGCACGTTGACGCATGCCACCGGACAGGCTGCGCACCGGGCGGCGGGATTCCCCAGACAATCCCACCTGCTCCATGGCCCACACTGCCGCATCGCAGGAGGCATTCCAGGACAAGCCCCGCGCCCATGCGGCATACCGCACGTTGCGCATAAGACTGGAAGCATTCATCAGCTCGAAAGATTGTGGCAAATAGCCAATCCGACTCCTGGCCCGATGTCGTCCGGAGTTGGTCAGCACATTCGCGCCGGCTATCCTGACACTGCCCGACGAAGGACGCGACAAGGTGGTCACAATATTCATCAGCGTCGTCTTGCCGGCACCATTGGGTCCCAAGAGCCCGAATACGCCATTGCCGAAGCTCAAGGACACATCTGACAGCGCCTGTTTACGGCCGTAGGAGAAGGACACGTGCGAGAGAGAAACGTCTACTTTATAAGTCACCATTGAACCAAGCTAATAAAAAGATTGAACTAATTTTACTTCAAAATTCATTTAATTGTACATTACACAACTGCTCGAGTCAAATCGGTGTGCTTGACAAAGCGCATGAACGGTATTCGGAATTGTTCTAAGAAGTTGCAGTCTCTGTATTCCGCAGCGTCTCGATTGATCTCAAGAGATGATCCGAGGCGTGGCCGCCAGAACTATGTATGATGGGCGCGATCAATAATTTCCAGATTTCAGGCTCTCCTGCAGCAAATTGTCACAGGTCATCTTCTATGGCTGCTTGTCCCTTTGCGCGCATATCTTTGGGAGGTATGAGAACCAAAGCCATGCGCATGTCAACCCTCTTTCTGCGGACCCTCAGGGAGGATCCGGCCGACGCCGATGTGGACTCGGCCAAACTCCTTCAGCGTGCCGGATACGTCCGCAAGGTGGCCCCTGGCATCTTCACCTGGCTGCCACTGGGTCTGAAAGTCCTTGACAAGGTCCAGGCCGTGGTCCGTGAGGAGATTAACGGCATTGGCGCCCAGGAGGTCCACTTCCCGGCCCTGCTGCCTCGCGAGCCCTACGAGGCCACCCACCGCTGGGAGGAGTACGGTGAGAATCTCTTCCGCCTCCAGGACAGGCACGGCGCTGATTACCTGCTGGCTCCCACCCATGAGGAGATGTTCACCCTCCTGGTCAAGGACATGTACTCCTCATACAAGGACCTGCCGGTTGTCCTCTACCAGATCCAGACCAAGTACCGCGACGAGTTCCGTCCCCGCGCCGGGCTGATCAGGGGTCGTGAGTTCATTATGAAGGACGCCTATTCCTTCACTGTGGATGAGGAGGGGCTGAAGAAGGCCTACCAGGATGAGCGCGGCGCCTATGAACGAATCTTCAAGCGCCTGGGCGTCAATTACGTAATCGTCCACGCGGTTTCCGGACCCATGGGGGGATCAGAGTCCGAGGAATTCCTGGCTCCGCTGCCCATAGGCGAGGACACATTTGCCCTGGCTCCCTCGGGGAAGGCGTGGAACGTGGAGGCGTTGACCACCCCGCCCCCCGAGTCCGTCGACTATTCCGAGACCCCGGCCATGCAGGAGCTGGATACCCCCGACTCGACCACCATCGACACTCTGGTGGAGCGGTTCAACCAGCTGCATCCCCGCCAGGACGGCCGGGACTGGACCGCTGCCGATACTTTGAAGAACCTGATTGTGGCCGTCAAGCACCCTGCCGACAATGACCATCCCGAGGGCTGGCGGGAGCTGGTGGCCGTCGGCCTGCCGGGCGACCGTCAGGTGGACATGAAGCGGCTGGAGGCCCAGTTCGCCCCGGCCGAGATCGAGGAGGCCAGTGAGGCTGACCTTGCGGCCCATCCCGAGCTGGTCAAGGGGTACATTGGTCCTCGCGTGCTGGGCCCTCAGCGTTCGGACAGTGAGTCCGCCGCTCATATCCGCTACTTCCTCGACGCCCATGTGGCGCCCGGCTCAGCCTGGGTGACCGGTGCGGATGCCCAAGGAGTGCATCTGGCCAATGCGGTCTACGGGCGTGACTTCCAAGCCGACGGAGTGGTGGAGGCCGCCGAGGTCCGTCACGGGGATATGAGCCCTGACGGATCAGGACCGCTCAGCTTCGAACGTGGCGTGGAGATAGGGCAGGTCTTCCAGCTTGGACTGAAATACTCTGACGCATTGGGTCTGAAGGTTCTGGACCGCAACGGCAAGGCGGTACCGGTCTGGATGGGTTGCTATGGCATCGGCATTTCCCGTGTGCTGGCCTGCATTGCGGAGATGCATCACGATGACAAGGGTCTGGCCTGGCCCAAGGCTGTCGCTCCTGCCGCGGTTCATGTGGTGGCCACCGGCAAGAAGCAGGAGGCCTTCGATGCCGCTGAGAAGCTGGTCGCCGATTTGGAGGACCGTGGCGTGGAGGTCCTCTACGATGACCGGCCCAAGGTATCCCCCGGGGTCAAGTTCAAGGATGCCGAGCTGATCGGGGTGCCCCTGGTCGCCATTGCCGGACGCGACACCATCGCCAACGGCACCATCGAGATTCGCAACCGCGACGGTTCGGATGTGCAAGCTGTTCCTGCTGATCAGGCCGCTCAGGTGATTCTTGATCGGATCGCAGCCCTGCAGTAGGGCATGCCACACCCATGGTTGCTTATCGCAACCAATATAGAGGGGCGGGGCCCTGGTCACGTACATCATGGCGTGACCAAGGCCCCGCCCTTTTGGTCGTATCGGTTTGGGTTCAGGGATCTATCCGGTCAGATGCGCAGCAGAATGGGCAGATGGTCCTGGCGCTCGCCGGTGTCCACGGGTTCACTGGTGCTGACCTGGTCAGCGATCCGGTTGGAGGTCAGCCAGTAGTCGATGCGCCAGCCTGAGTTGTTGATCTTGCTCTTCGGGGCACGCTGGGCGAACCAGGTGTAGATGCTGCGGCGGTCATCGTAGAATCCGGCGGCATCGCCATGGATCTTTCGGAAGGTGTCGGTGAAGCCGGCGTCCAGCAGAAGGCCGAACTTCTCGCGCTCCTGGTCGGTGAAGCCGGCGGAATGGTGGTTGGATGCCGGGTTGGCGATGTCGATCTCCTCGTGGGCCACGTTGAAGTCGCCGCAGGCCAGGACCGGCTTGCGGGCATCCAGTTCCTGCAGGTAGTGACGGTAGCAATCGTCCCAGACCCCGCGCGGCTTGAGCCTGACCAGTCCCGATCCGGAATTGGGGGTGTAGACCGTGGTGACGAAGCAGTCCGGGAACTCCAGAGTGAGCATGCGGCCCTCGTCGTCCATGGTGTCCGGAGCGCCGATGCGGGGGCGGGTCACGGTAGGCTCCGGCAGGCTCTTGCGGTAGAGCATGAGCGTGCCTGCGTAGCCTGTGCGGGCCGGGGCCTCGGAGCGGCGGTCCACCTCCTGGTAATCGGGGAAGTAGCGCATGAGCGCCTTAAGGATGCCTGCGGATTTCTTCTGGTCACCGTTGAGTTTGGTCTCCTGGATGGCTACGACATCGGGGTCCAGATCCCGGATGGTCTCCACCACCTTCAGGGAGAGGGCGCTGCGGCTGCTCTTGCCCAGCAGGGCGGCGTTGAGCGAATCGATATTCCAACTGACCAGCGTGTGAACCATGACTGCGGGTCCTTCCAAACCGTACCGATGTATCTGCTCTCACAGTTTAGCCCAGGACCAATGCTCGATGGTCCTAGGCATTAAAAGGGGACCCTCTGAATCCGGTTGTGGGTTCCATTGATGCATTTTTTGGCATTTGCGCACAAGACATCGATAAATCAGTCCTCCATCGAGACACGTTGAGCGAATGCCTTTCTCGAACGCTGTTCGCCTGGTCTCTCTCGCCGATCTTGAGACTTGTCTTCATGTCTGCACGTCAGCCTCGACCAGAGTGATTCACGCCTGGTGACTGTTCGAGGAGGCTGCGACCTTCTCCGGTTCGGAATGGAGCTGTCTGAGTCTCTCATTTTTTTTTGTGCAATCATGTGCTTTCTGACGGATGGTGACTGGTTACGACCGTCCATCTGGAGTGTTCATGAGGTAATCGGATCAGCGTCACTATAAGCGGCCGGGAACATGATAATGAGCGGCGTATAGCACAAGCCGCCACCCGTTATCGGTGATGGAGTCATAGGAATTAAACGCCAGGGCCGCCCATGAGCTATTGCCTGGATTTATGTATGCTGTGTTCTGTTCTTCCTGAGGTATCGAATCAACAATGTAACGAGTATGGCAACTGCCACTATCGCTACTACACCTGCAATCGCTCCTGCAATCATGTTGTGTTCACTCTCTCCTTGAATGATTACCAATTGTGAGTCGTCGAGGCATTATCGCCGTTGACTTTTATCTGCATCCAAGCCATCCATTTTATGTTATCAAGCTTTCCCTGTTCTTGACTTTTCATAATTATGGGTAAACCCACCTTGCTTTACCTGACGAGATAGGTCCTTCCAGCAATTGACCTATTTCATGTTCTTATGGAAGAAGGGTTGGATCGTCCACAATGTAAATCAGGCCGAGTTCGTTCGACCACAATGGTCTGCAAATCAGGTGCGGGGACGTGGGCGGAGGCAGGATTGATTCACCGTTCGACGGAGGGTTCCTGGCTGGGGCCAGTCCCTTCCCCCGCTCCGATTATCCGCGCTCCGGTCGGGGATCCTCCGTCGAATGGCCTCACCGCTGCAGGATCAGGAATCAACTGGCAGATTTACAGCGTCGGATTCATAACAACAACAGAGAGGTTCCGGTATGTCCATCAACGAAATAAAAACAACCGTCTTCGGCTTCATGGGGACCCAGCCAACGCGTTTGGGACAGCCGGGGTCCACGCCTGTCTGCTCCTTTAGATTGGGCTCTACACCGGCCTATTACGATGCTGCAGCTGGGGTGTGGAAACGGAAATCCACCACCTGGCTGACGGTCAAAGCCTTCAGGACTCTGGCGGTCAATGCCCTGGCCTGTCTGCACAAGGGTGATCCGGTAATGGTTTCCGGCTCCTTGGTAACGGAGGAGTGGACCAGTGACGGTCAGCCGCATAGCAGTCTGGTCTTGGTGGCGGATGGCATCGGTCACGACCTGGCACGTGGACAGGACACCTTCACCAGGATCCGATCTGGTGATGCGCCTATTGATGAGGGGGCCGACGGTCCGGATCCATGGATCACGCCGCCGTCATCTTCGCCGTCCGAAACTGCCTCTGCGTCATCTGCGGCCGAGGTGGCATCGGTGAAGGCTCCCAATGCCGGATGAGCAAAGGTTGTTTCGGCCAAGCAAGACGAAGGCGGGAGGCCGACTGATTCCCGTCGACCTCCCGCCTTGATCAGCGGGCTAATTGAAGCCGTCAAACAACGATTTCAATCAGAACAGGTTTACCAGATCTTGACCCGTGCGTCGGGTTCCAGCCACATGCCGTCGTCGGCGGTGACCCCGAAGGCCTGATAGAAACGATCCACGTTCCTGACGATGCCGTTGGTGCGGAATTCAGCAGGGGAGTGGGGGTCGATCCGCAGATACTGTTCGGCCAATTGATCCCTGTTCTTGGTCCTCCAGATGGAGGCATAGGACAGGAAGAACCGTTGCAGACCGGTGTAGCCGTCCATGACTGGAGCCGAGGCCAATGCCTGGTCCATAGCCGCATCATCTGTCCTGGCTGTGCCGCCCTCCTTCTTCTGTAGGGAGAGTGCATAGGCCTTGATGGCGATGTTGACGCCTCCCAGATCCCCGATGTTCTCGCCGATGGTCAGTGCTCCATTGACATGGGGTGCCTGCTCGGGCTTGTCGGCGTACTTCTCGGCGAGCTGTTGGGGGACGAACCCGTTGTACTGCTCAATGAGTGCCTTGGTCCGCTGCTCGAAGTTCTCACGGTCCTGCGGGGTCCACCAGTCCTGCAGACGCCCGTCGCCGTCGTACTTGGAGCCCTGATCGTCGAATCCATGGCCGATCTCGTGGCCGATGACCGACCCGATGCCTCCGTAGTTGACGGCATCGTCGGCTTCTGGGTTGAAGAAGGGCGGCTGGAGAATGGCTGCGGGGAAGACGATGACGTTCAGAGTGGGCTCGTAATAGGCGTTGACCGTCTGAGGGTTCATCAGCCACTCTTCCTTGTCCACGGGCTTACCGGCCTTGCCGAACTGATAGCCGGACTCGTAGAGGTTGGCCCGCCGCATGTTGTCGACCAGGCCCAGCTTTTCGTCCACAGCCAGGGCCGTATAGTCGCGCCAGTGCTCGGTGTAGCCGATCTTGGGTGAGAATTTGTCAAGCTTGGCCAGAGCCTTGACCTTGGTCTGTTCGCCCAGCCAGTCGCTTGAGGTGATGGAGACCCGGTAGGCATCGATCAAGTCCCCAACCAGGGCCTCCATGCGGGCCTTGCTGGAGGCAGGGAAGTGCCGGCGCACATATTCGCGTCCAACCTCCTCGCCGCAAATGCCGTTGACCAGGGAAACGGCTCGCTTCCAGCGGTCACGCATCTTGGTCGTGCCTGAAAGGACCTTGCCGTAGAAGTCGAACCTGGCCTGATCGAAGTCGCTGCTGAGCAGGCCTGCCCACTCGATCAGGGTGTGTACGCGGGCCCAGAGCTTGAGATCCTCAAGGTCGCCGGTTTTCCAGAGCTCGTTCAATCCCTGCAGGAAGGAGGGTTCGTGCACAATGGTCCTTGACAGGGCTGTGTTCAGATTGACCGGTTGCAGATTGGCGACAGGGCTGGCTGCATATGCCTTCTGCCAGGACTCGATCCAGGTGTGCAGATCGAAATCGGCGAGCGTTGACTCCAGGTCGGTCAGGGTGGTGGGATTGTAGGTACGATCCTCATCTCTGGTGGACACGTTGTCCCAATGGCGTGAAGCTATACGAGTCTCGACCTCAAGGAAGGACTCCGCCTGCCTGTGGGCATCCTCCTGGTCGTCGGCGTAGCCGGAGAGCCTGAGCAGGGAGGCGACCATGTCGGTGTAGGCCTGGCGTACGGGTGCGTAGCTCTTCTCACGGTAGTAGGCCTCGTCGGGAAGCCCGAGTCCGGCCTGCTCCATATGTGCCACGTTGACGCCAGCGTTTCCTGGATCGCCATAGATGGCAATGCCGAACAGATCGGGGCCACCAGTGGGATTGAGCCGGCCCAGCAGGCTGGTCAGTGCCTTCTTGTCGGGCACGGCATCAATGGCCTGCAGGTCTGGGCGGATGGGTTCCATCCCTGCAGCTTCGATGGCATCGGTGTCCAGGAAACTGCGATAGAGCAGGGCTGACTTGACAGCCGGGGACTCCGGGTCCTCAAGGATTTCATGGATCTGTGCTTCGGCATCCTCGGCAAGCTTGTCGAAGGAGCCGAACCGGGAGCGGTCTTCGGGCAGGCTGTAGGTGTCGATCCAGGGGCCGTTGACGAAGCGGAAGAGGTCGTCCTGTGGCCGAATGACCGAGGAGAAGGAGGCCGGATCAAGTCCGGAGGAGGTCTTGGATTCAGTAGATTGTGCCATGCCACAAGCCTAGCCATCTTTGGTGACATGCCGTGCCCTGGGTTGCAGGGAATCAGCGGACCGGCGAACCATCTGCCGAAGGGAAAAGCCGCGATTGCCCCCTTGGTGATTTAAACTTGGAAGACGGTAACAGGACAGCGGCTCGGCTGCCCTGAGTGAGCGAAAGAGGACGGTATGACGGATCCCATGCAGGGCGGTCAGCCCAATCAGTACGGTGGTCAGGATTCTTCGCAGAATAACGGCCAATATCAGAATAATTATGGCCAGAATAATTATGGTCAGTATGGGCAATACCCCGGCTACCAAGGGCGCCCGCCACGGATGGATCCATTCTCCATGATCGCCGAGGATCTGGGATTCAGAACCCTGCGGGCCATCCGCATCATTATGGGCGTCATGGGCGTGATTGGAGTCATCCTAGGCCTGGCCCTTCTGCTCAGGCCGGACAAGACCCTGATCGCCGTGACCGTGGTGCTGGGTATCTACTTCATCATCTCCGGCGTGGTCCGTCTGGCCACCTCCATCGTGACCAAGGGGCTTCCTGGCGGTTGGCGTGTGCTGGGCGTCCTCTTTGGCGCTCTGATCGCCGTCGGCGGTATTGTCATCGTCAGGAACACGGCCCTGTCCGCTTCTGCGCTGACCCTACTGGTCACCATCATCGTGGGCATCAGCTGGATTATGGAGGGAGTGATGAGTCTGGCCGCCTCCTGGGGACTCCCGCATTCAGGCTGGGCCATCTTCTCGGGCATCGTTTCAATCATCGCCGGAATCATCGTCATGATCTACCCGCTGAGCTCCGTTATCTTCCTGGTCATCTTCAGCGGGTGTGCCCTTCTGGTGCTGGGAGTCGTATCCATCATCAGGGCCTTCACCTTCGGCCGGAACTGAGAGCCGGACTCGTCCGACTGACCCGATAATACTGAGAGGTAGTACTTGGGCAGGATCCTGAGGGGTGGCACCCGCGGGCACCAATTATGAAAGGACGCAGAGGATGATCGAGCTCAAAACCAAGCAGGAGATCGAACAGATGAAGCCGGCGGGCAGATTTGTCGGCAGCATCCTCAAGGAGCTCAAAGCCATGAGCAAACCCGGGGTCAACCTGCTGGAGCTGGACGACTACGTCAAGGATAGGATCAACTCCCGTAAGGGAGCCACCTCCTGCTATGTGGACTACGCACCTGATTTCGGTACCGGCCCCTTCGCCCACTACATCTGCCTGTCCGTCAACGATGCCGTCCTGCATGGGGTGCCTTATGACTACAACCTCAAGGATGGTGACCTGCTCTCTCTGGATCTGGCCATCAACGTGGACGGCTGGGTGGGCGACTCGGCTATCAGCTTCGTAGTGGGTGAGCATGCCGATCCAGAGGATCTGCGGCTGATTCGGACCACTGAAGAGGCCCTGAAGGCGGGTATCGCACAGGCTCAGCCCGGCAACCGCCTGGGTGACATTTCCGCTGCAGTCGGTGAGGTTGCCCATGAAAACGGATACAGCGTCAACCTGGAGTTCGGCGGACACGGGGTAGGACGAATCATGCACGGCGATCCCCATGTACCCAACGACGGCACACCTCATCACGGTTACAAGCTGCGCCCGGGCCTGGTCATCGCCATTGAGCCTTGGTTCCTGGCGACCACCGATCAGATTTACCAGGACCCCAAGGATGGTTGGACCCTGCGCTCTGCAGACGGATCGCGCGGCGCCCACAGCGAGCACACCATCGCCATCACCGAGCAGGGGCCTGTCATCCTGACAACCAGGGACTGAGTCGAAGGCTGTCCGAAGTCGAATTAGGACTATAAGGGACCCAGGAATGTCCACAATGTGGATGCTCCTGGGTTCCTCTTTGATACTGGCCCTTCTCTCCTGGCCTTGTGCCCGCAGGCTGGTGCGGGAACGAAGACGGCACTGGCTTGGACCTGCGCGTCGTAGGTGGGGATGACAGATTCATGCTTGAAGTTACAAGCCGGTAATCGAAGTCGTGGTTGTTTCTGCTAGCATGTCGGCAATTCCACGCCGGTACAGGTGCCGGTAGCCTGATCCGGCATGGCCGTCGACTCTCACTGGCACCTCACTGGTTGATTAACAGGAGGTGCGTGGTGTCTACTGCACGGTTGTCCATCGATTCCGAACAGGTTGATCTTCCCCTGGTTCGTGCCACCGAAGGGCCCGACGGCATTCTGGTCTCCTCCCTGCGCAACGACGGCTGGGTCACGCTGGATCCCGGATTCCAGACCACGGCCCAGTGCGTCTCGGGAATCACCTTCATTGACGGCAAGCGGTCCATACTGCGCTACAGGGGCTATGCCATAGAGGACCTGTGCGCCCAGTCCAATTTCCTCGAAGTGGCCTGGCTGCTGTCCCACGGCGAGCTACCTGATGCCGAGCAGTACCAGCGGTTCCGCAGCCATGTCCTGGGCCACACGCTGGTAGGGGAGGACTTCCGCCATCTGCTCTCGTCCTTCCCCCGCCAGGCCCATCCCATGAGTGTGCTGGCTGCGGCGGTCAACGCTCTGGCGGGCTTCCACCCGGACACCTGTGATATTGACGATCCCGACCAGTTGGATGAGGCCAGCGCCATCATCATGGCCAAGGTGCGCACCATCGTTTCCCTGATTCATCGTCGTCGCCGCGACCAGCCTCTGCTCTACCCGGACAGGACCTGGGGTTATGTGGAGGATTTCCTGCGGATGAGCTTCGCCATGCCCTACCAGCCCTATCAGGCCGATCCTCTCAAGGTGCAGGCCTTGGACAAGCTTCTGATCATCCATGCCGACCATGAGCAGAACTGCTCTACTTCAGTGGTGAGGATTGCCGGATCAGCCCGGGCCAACCTGTATTCGGCAGTGGCTGCCGGCATCAATACCCTGTCAGGTCCCCTGCACGGCGGCGCCAACGAGGCCGTGCTGCGTCAGTTGAAGAGCATACGTGATTCAGGTCTGGGCGTGCGGGGCTATGTGGACCAGGCCAAGAGCGAGGGACGAAAAATCGCGGGTCTGGGCCACCGGGTCTATAAATCCTATGACCCTCGCGCGGCCATCGCCAAGCAGTGGCTCTACAAGCTCATGGACGAACCCGACCAGGATAAAAATGCTGAGGATGCGGAGCTCTTCGACGTGGCTTTGGAGCTGGAGGACCTGGCCCTGCACGACGATTACTTCGTTGAGCGCCACCTCTATCCCAACGTGGACTTCTACACCGGGCTCATCTACCGCGCCATCGGCTTCGACCCGGAGATGTTCACCACGCTCTTCGCATTGGGACGCATCCCCGGATGGATCGCCCAGTACAGGGAGATGCTGGACGATCCTGACACGAAAATCGGTCGTCCCAGGCAGGTCTATACCGGTCAGGGACCACGCGACTACCTGCCCATGGAGCAGCGCTGAGCCCGATGGCCGCCTGGCTCAATTGGCGTGTAGCCGCTCGTTCAGCTCGATTCCCTTTTTGCGGGGTAGGGCCTTGACCTGGCCAGTGCGGGAGTCACGGATGAAGAGCAGATGATCCCGTCCGCTGAGCTCTGCTCCCTTGACCACTTGGTCGCCTAGGCCGATCTTGGTGCCGGCGGTGACGTAGAGCCCTGCTTCAACCACGCAGTCATCGCCCAAAGAGATACCGATGCCGGCGTTGGCTCCCAGCAAGGAGTGCTGGCCGATGGAGACCCGATGGCGGCCTCCGCCGGACAGGGTGCCCATGATGGAGGCTCCGCCGCCGATGTCCGAACCGTCTCCGACCACGACCCCCTGTGAGATTCGCCCTTCGACCATGGAGTGGCCCAGGGTTCCGGCGTTGAAGTTGACGAAGCCCTCGTGCATGACCGTCGTTCCCGGTGCCAGGTGGGCGCCGAGCCGAATCCGGTCAGCGTTGCCGATGCGTACCCCCTCGGGAACCACGTAATCCACCATGCGGGGGAACTTGTCCACGCTTAGCACCGTTACCTGCGTCATCGGGATGCCCGGCATGGACCCGCTGGCTGCAGCCATGACTTCTGACCTGCGCAGGGCGAAGTCCTCCACGGCAAAGGGTCCGTAGTTGGTCCAGACCACCGTGGTCAGCTGTTCGAAAATCCCGTCCAGGTTCATGCTGTTGGGCGGTGTCAGGCGCATGCTGAGCAGGTGAAGCCGCAGATAGGCGTCGGCGGCATCGGCTATCGGGCCATCCAAATCGGATACGGTGAAGACCGGTACCCTTCGGATGCCACGGGCGTCGGGCTGGTTGTGGACCTGGTCGCCGAAGTCGTGGTTGGGGCGGTTGGCCGGGGCCGGCGGTGTGGAGATCTCGGCCTTGGGATACCAAACGTCCAGGGTGCGGCCCTGCTCGTCCTGGCTGGACAGGCCCCAACCCCATGCGGTGCGTGCTGTGCTCATCGTTCCTCCTTCAGGCGATGCGGTCGTGTTGACATCAAGTTGTCTTACAGGATAAGCCGGTCGACGCTCAAATACAGGCGGTCCGTCCGACAGCCGGGTCTGGATCGTCGCCAGCCAGGTCCCAGCCGATAGGTAAAATCATCAGCTATGAGTGCCTACAGTCATGAGCGGGAGCGCCGGGAGCGTCGGCGCCGCAATACGGCCAGGGCGGTCTGCCTGGTCATCGCCGTGGCATTGCTGGCCAGTCTTGTCATCCCAGCCATCTTCAGCGGCCTTTGACCCGGCCCGTCCAGTCGGCGGGAATCCTGCTGTTACAGGCAAAGGCAAATGAATGAATGAAGAAGGTGGCCGGCTCGTGCGGAGTTGGTCTGGAAAGCGGTGAGACGGCATGGCAGAGATGGATTTTGCTCAAGCATTGGAGCAGGCCAAGGCCAAGTACGAGATGATTTCCAAGGCGCTGGACCCGGAGGGTTTGCGCTCTCGGATTGCGGATTTGGAGCGTCAGGCCAGCGCGCCCGGACTCTGGGACGACCAGGAGAATGCTCAGAAGGTGACCAGCAGGCTCTCGGCCCTGCAATCCCAGCTCAAGCACCTTGAGTCCGCATCCTCCCGGCTGGACGATGTGCAGGCCCTGGAGGAGCTGGGCCAGGAGGAGCATGATCAGGACACCCTGGTGGAGGCCCGCAAGGAGATCGACTCTTTGAGGTCCGACCTGGATGACATGGAGATTCAGACCTTGCTGGATGGGGAGTATGACGAGCGCGCTGCCGTGGTCACCATCCGCTCGGGTGCCGGCGGGGTGGATGCGGCCGACTGGGCGCAGATGCTTCTGCGCATGTACATGCGTTGGGCTGAGAGGCACGGTTTCTCCACCAAGGTCATGGACACCTCCTACGCGGAGGAGGCCGGCATCAAATCGGCCACCTTCCAGGTGGACGCCCCCTACGCTTACGGCCGTCTGTCGGTGGAGGGCGGCACCCATCGTCTGGTGCGGATCTCGCCCTTTGACAACCAGGGCCGACGGCAGACCTCTTTCGCCGCCGTCGAGGTCATTCCCCTGGTGGAGCCCACCGATCACATCGACATCCCCGATTCGGACATCCGCGTGGACACTTACTGCTCCTCCGGCCCCGGCGGCCAGGGTGTCAACACCACTTATTCGGCCGTGCGCATTACCCACCTGCCGACCAACATCGTGGTCACCATGCAGGATGAGCGCAGCCAGATTCAGAACCGCGCGGCTGCCATGGCTGTCCTGCAGTCCCGGCTGCTGGTTCTACGGCACGAGGAGGAAGCCAAGAAGAAGAAGGAACTGGCCGGCGACATCAAGGCCAGCTGGGGTGACCAGATGCGCTCCTACGTGCTGCATCCCTACCAGATGGTCAAGGATCTTCGCACCGGATACGAGACCTCCGACACCCAAGGGGTCTTCGACGGTGACATTGACGCCTTTATCGAGGCCGGCATTCGCTGGCGGCATCAGCAGCGGGTCCAGGCTCGCGAGGAGGAAGCCAACAAGTAGGGCTTCGTCCGGCTCAAGTCTGGTCGGTGTTTCATGGGTGAGTAGTGTTGGTCTTCTTGATAGCCTCTGTATGGGAATACCGAGGAACGGAGTGTAAATGGCGTTGATTTCGCTCAAGGGCGTGACCAAGATTTACCCCAAGGGGTCCCGTCCAGCCTTGGATAACATCAGCCTGGATGTCAATCGCGGGGATTTCGTTTTTCTGGTGGGCGCCAGCGGGTCGGGCAAAACCACTCTGCTGCGTCTGCTCCTGCGCGAGGAGGAGGCCACCGAGGGGGAGATCCGTGTTGCCGGCAACGACCTGCGACGTCTGCGCAACCGCGAGATTCCCGGCTATCGGCGTTCCATCGGCTTCGTATTCCAGGATTACAAGCTGCTGAACAACAAGACCGTATGGCAGAACGTAGCCTTCACGCTGGAGGTCATCGGCGCCCGTCGATCCACCATCAAAACCCTGGTGCCCCAGGTGCTCAAGACTGTGGGGCTGACGGGCAAGGAACACAACTATCCCCACGAGCTCTCAGGCGGCGAGGCCCAGCGTGTGGCTCTGGCCCGGGCCTACGTCAACAACCCGGAAATTCTGCTGGCGGATGAGCCTACCGGCAATCTTGATCCCACCACCTCCCTGGGCATCATGGAGGTCCTGGATGCCATCAACAGGACAGGCACCACGGTGGTCATGGCCACCCACAACGAGGAGATTGTCAACTCCATGCGCAAGCGGGTGGTGGAGTTGCATACGGGTCGGATCATGCGCGACGAGGCCCACGGTTCCTACGATTCTTCGCGCTTCTTCCCCGATGCCGAAGTGGCTGCGCGCTCTCATCACGCCATTGGGGATCCCGCCGACGGCGATGCCCTGGACCGTGCACGTGAGGCTGGAGTTGGAGGGCGCCGTCCGGTTCAGATCGTCGTACAGGACGGGAACAGCTCGGCCACCGAGCCCATTGCGGATGGAACCAAGGGGGCCAAGCAGGTGGTCCAGGCGGTTGCACAGGCTGTCAACCAGGGTCAGTATGGCGACGAGGGGATCGCGCGTCTGGCCAAGTCCATGCATTCGGGGAGAACCGGACGTTATGGGCAGGTCTTCACCTCGGTGGAGGACACCCTGACCTGGGGCAAGGGTCTGGGCAGTCTTGAATCTGGGCAGGAAGATTCCAGCCGCCACGAAGACGCGGCTGTAGGACAGGCCGATCGGAGGACCGACTCTGATCCGGATGAGCGGTTCCGCAGGCCTGTGGCCCAAGGCAGCAAGGATCAATCAGGTCAGTCGAGCGACAGTTCCGGTGACAGGGACCGCGACAAGGCAGGTACTGATCATGGTGAGTCTGCCAATCACGCCCATACTGAACGTACGGCTTCCAGAAAATCTCCCAAGCCTACCCGTGGTTCGGATGCTGTTCAGCCCAAGGCAACCGATGAGGGCAGATCCCAGGGTCGGCAGACCGAGGAATCGAGCGGCAGGGAGCAGGACGGGAAACGAGGCGGTGCCAGCAAGGGTCTCGCGCATGACGAACGTATTCGTGATCGAGGTCAAAGTGCTCTTAAGAATGATGACAAGGCCAATGACCGCCGATCGATGAAGAACTCTTCCGCCAAGACTTCTGATAGTGAGCAAGGGTTCAAGAGGCCCGATCAGCCTTCGGGGGCTGATGTCTCCAGTCCAGCCGAGCCGACCGACAAATCCAATCAGGATAGAGGCCAGGTGAAGCAGGACGGGGCGAAATCCTCAGAACAGGCCTCCGAGAAGAGCAGGGCCGATAAAAAGGTCTCGACAAGCGAAAATCATCATGGCGTCGAGTCCATGGGAGCCCCGCCGGCTCCACCGGCTCCACCTGAAGCCCCCAAGGCGGCCAGGAAGTCCCATCGAGAGAACGACGCACAGGCTCGGGATGAGCATGATGACGAGAAGAAGGCGGCACGATGAGACTGCGGTTCATCCTTTCCAGCACCTGGGACAACCTGCGCCGCAACGGGTCCATGATCCTTTCGGTCATGCTGGTCACCTTCATCTCCTTCCTGTTCATAGGTGCCTCGGGCCTCATGCAGGCTCAAATCAGCAAGGCCAAGGGGGACTGGTACGACCAGGTGGAGGTGGTGGTCTGGCTCTGCCCTGACGGCACCAGCCAGGCGGCCTCATGCGCTACCGGCAAGGCGCCCACCGATGACGAGATCGTCAAGCTGGAGAACACCATCAATACCGAGCTGAGCGACTCCGTGGCCAAGATCACCTATCAGAGCCGTGAGGACTTTTTCAAGAACACCTTCCTCAAGCAGTATCCTGACGGCACTTACGAGGGAAGGACCATGACCGCGGCGGACATGCAGGCCTCCCTGCGGCTCAAGCTCAAGGACCCGACCAAGTACCAGGTGGTCTCCGAGGTGTTGTCCGGACGCGATGGGGTGGAGGAGGTCTCCGACCAGCGTCAGATATTCGACCCCGTCTTCAAAATTCTCAACAGAGCCACGGCGGTCACCTTGGTCCTGGCTGTGGTCATGGTGATTGTGGCCATTCTGCTGACCGGCACCACTATCAGAATGAGCGCCGCCTCCCGTCGAAACGAGACGGAGATTATGAGACTGGTGGGGGCATCCAACTGGACCATTCGGCTGCCCTTCATCCTGGAGGGCGTGGTGGCCTCCTTGCTGGGTTCGCTTCTGGCTGTCGGAGCGCTAAGCGCCATCGTCAAGCTCTTCATTACCGACTGGCTGGCTCGCACGGTCCAATGGATGCCCTACGTGAACCAGTCCACGGTCCTGCTCATAGCTCCAGCCTTGATCTTGGGGGCCATGCTCTTGTCCGCGCTGGCCTCCTCCATCTCCCTGCGGCGGTATTTGCGGACCTGATTTTCGGCGACTGGCCAATCGATCAGGGGCGCAATCTCTGTCATAATGATGACTAGCATGGATAGCGATAGTGAGGGACTTGACCATGAATCGTACCAAACGGTGGGAGGCTATCTGCGGCCTCATCGGATCGTTGGCCATGATGCTGGGCGGCGGAATCCTCGGACTGTCCGTAGCGCCTGAACCGGCGCGTGCCGACTGGAGCAGCTACCAACAGAAAGTCCAGAACCACGCGGCCCTGAAGAGCAAGCTGGCGGGGGTCAGTGCCCAACTTGCCAACCAGATACTGAGTCTCGATGATCTGACTTCCAACCAGATTCCAGCTGCGCAGCAGAGTGCCATCGATGCCCAGCAGCAGGCCGAGCAGGCCGACAGCCTGGTCCAGGCTACCAACGATCGCCTGGAGGCGGCCCGCAAGGATCGCGCAGATCTGGAGGCCAAGATTCGTCAGACCGGCCTGGACTATGACGATGCCAAGGCTGGTGTAGCGCAGATGGCCAGAAAGAGCTTTCATGGGTCCGAGACTTCTCAGATCATGGATGTGGTGACCAAGTCCTCAAGCACCCAGGACTTTGTAGACAAGATGCAGTCCGATGCGGCTGTAACCAGGTCCGAAGCCAATACGGCCAACGATGCAGCCAACACTCTCAACTCCTCCATGAACCGCAAGCAGCGTCTGGAGGCTATCGAGGAGCAGATCAGCACGCTTAAGGCCAAGGCTGACCAACAGCAGGCGGTAGCCCAGCAGGCTGTAGCGGCGGCTCAGGCCAAGCAGGACCACTTGCAGGCCCTGCGTGACCAGGGAACCGCAGCCCGCAAGCAGTTGGAAAGTCAAAAGGCTGCCCTGACCACACAGTCCGCCCGAGAGGCCGCAGATATCGTGGCCACTGAGTCCATGATCGACTCTCTAAACACCGGCAATCCAGGCGGCAACGCGGACCCGCATGCCGGAGGAGCCCAGCAGATCAGCAATGGCGGCGGATCCCGTCCAGCACAGAATTCACGGCCTAATCCGTCCAGAAACAATGGCGGCGGTGGCAATAGTGGCAGAGGCAACGGTGGCGGTGGCGGCGCCTCCGGCATGAATTATGCAGTGCCGGGCAGTTGCCCCTCAGGTTCCGGATTCTGCTATGGCCATAACACTGGCAATTCAGTGGGCGGCAGTGCCTACCCTGCCAGGCAGTGCACACTTTGGGCCTATATACGCCGTTCGCAGCTGGCTTTGCCTGTGGGCTCTTATATGGGCAACGGGGCTGATTGGGCCGGCACGGCGCGTGGTCTGGGTTATCTGGTCAACAACACCCCTCATGTCGGTGCTGTCATGGTCTTCGCCCGTGGCCAACGGGTCACTCGTTGGAACGCCAATTGGTCCTATGGCCACGTGGCTGTGGTCGAGCGGGTCAATTCGGATGGATCGGTGCTCATTTCCGAGGGTGGCACTGGTTTTGCCTCCTTCCCTACCTATGAAACGGTCTATGGGGCAGGCAACTACCAATATATTCATTACTGATGCCGATGCGGGCCAGGTCCGTCGCTTGGAACGGTATTATCGCTGTCCGGAGTGCCAGGTAGCCTCCTTGGCGCGATCGAGAGGAGGATATTATGGCTAAGGAAACCGGTACATCGATGATCGCCCAGAACCGTAGGGCCCGTCATGACTACCAGATCGAGGATCGGTACGAGGCCGGCATCGCGCTGACCGGGACCGAGGTCAAGTCGCTGCGTGAGGGGCGTGCCTCCCTGGCCGAGTCATTCGTCAGCATTGACCGGCGGCACGAGGTCTGGCTGGAGAACGCCAATATCCCTGAATACCTCAATGGGACTTGGAACAATCACGCCCCCAAGCGTAAGCGCAAGCTGCTGCTCCACGCCCAGCAGATTGTTCGCTTGGAGCGGCAGATTCAGGCCAAGGGCTATACCATCGTGCCCTTGAGTCTGTATTTCAAGGACGGCAAGGTCAAAGTCGAGATCGCTGTGGCTCGAGGAAAGCGCGAGTATGACAAGCGCCAGTCTCTTCGGGAGGAGCAGGATCGCCGCGAGGCCCAAAGGGCCATGCGCTACCGCAACAGGCGCGGCTGAGTTCTCGGATAAACCTACAGAATTTCTTGAGTCTCATAACGACCGACAATCGCCCACTGAGGGCTTTCCGTTCTATACACATTCGACACGCCCGGGGCCGATGGCAATCGACAGTGGTGGATAGCGTCTTTGGCCCGCTATAGAGCCGAAAACACCAGGGTATTCAGTCAGCAAGATTGAGTTAACTTTATTTTGTATGCATAAAAATACAAATATGTGCATAATAGTGCATGTCAATCAAGAGACATGAGGGGTCGCTTCGGGGCGGTCCGGAAGAGGAGAAGACATGGGCAAGATCAAGGCGGTGTTGGCGGCGGCTCTGAGTATCACCCTGCTGGCCTCCATCGGAGCATGCGGAACCACCGACGAAGCGGACACCAGCAGTGCGTCGGGTAAGGCCACCACCAGCTCCCATCCAGCGGCTTTTGACGTCAGCGGCATCAAGAAGGATCCTGCCATCGCGGCCAAGGTGCCCGAGTCGGTTTCCAAGGACGGCAAGCTGACCGTGGGTATGGAGACCTCATATGCGCCTGGCGAGTTCATGAATGAGGACGGGAAGACCCCCATTGGCTATGACGTTGACCTGTCGAACGCCATTGCCAAGGTCATGGGGCTCGAGGGGGAGATGGTCAGTGCCTCCTTCGATACCATCATCCCAGCCATCGGCAGCAAGTATGACGCGGGAATCTCCAGCTTCACCATCACCAAGGAGCGGATGCAGTCGGTCGACTTCGTCACCACCTTCAAGGCGGGCACGGCTTTTGCCGTCAAGAAGGGGAACCCCTCAAAGATCAATCCTGACGACATCTGCGGCGTCAAGGTCGGCGTGCAGACCGGGACCATCGAAGAGCAGCAGGCGGCCGACAAGATCTCGGCCGAGTGCAAGGCCAAGGGCAAGAAGCCCGTGGATGTGCAGTCCTACAAACAGCAGACCGATGCCGCCACGGCAGTGGTCAATGGCAAGATCGATGTCTTCTATGCTGACTCCCAGGTGACCGGGTATGCCATCAAGCAGACCGACGGCCAGTTGGAGAAACTGGGCAAGGATACCGACATCGTCCTGCAAGGTGCCGCTCTGAAGAAGGGCAGCGGTATGGCCGAGGCCACCCAGGCGGCTCTTCAGAAGCTGATTGACGACGGCGTCTACGCCAAGATCCTCAAGAACTGGGGCGTCCAGAGCGGTGCGGTCGAAAAGGCTGAAATCAACCCTGCGGTCTCTGACTGAGGCAGGGTCAGGCGCGGATCGTCATATCGGGCGACCCGCGCCTAAGCAGGTGGTTCGGCCAATAGGCTAGGCCTGAACAAATACAGTGGTGCGGAAGGAAGCAGGAGATGCATACCAAGAAGGGGACGGACCAGATTCAGATCCCCGGCAGAATACATGCCAGGCCGGTGCGTAAGCCAGGGCCGATCGTAGCTGCCGTCATCGTGGCCATCTTCGTGGCCATGCTGATCCACGGCATGGTGACCAATCCCAACTTTGATTGGCCCACGGTCTGGAAGTACCTCTTCAATGAGCACGTCCTGGACGGCATCAAGTGGACCCTTCTGCTGACCGTCTATGCCATGGTCCTGGCCACAATCCTGGCTATCATCCTGGCAGTTATGCGCAAGTCGTCCAATCCTGTCCTGCGCTGGGTCAGTTGGTTCTTCATCTGGTTCTTCCGCGGCACTCCTGTATACACCCAGCTGGTCTTCTGGGGCCTGCTCTCCGTGCTGATTCCCAAGCTGGCCATCGGTATCCCCTTCGGTCCCGAGTTCTGGAGCATTGACACCAAGACCGTGCTGAATGCCACCGTGGCCACGGTTCTGGGTCTGGGACTCAACGAGGCCGCCTATCTTTCTGAAATCGTCCGTGCCGGCATCGAGGCTGTGGATCCCGGCCAGGAGGAGGCGGCCAAGGCTCTGGGCATGCCGCCATCCATGATCATGCGGCGGATCGTCCTGCCTCAGGCCATGCGCATCATTGTGCCGCCTACCGGCAATGAGACCATCGGCATGCTCAAGACCACATCCCTGGCTCTTGCCGTGCCCTTCACCCTGGAGCTCCAGTTCGCCACCAACGCCATCGCCAACCGCATCTACAAGACCATCCCGCTGCTGATTGTGGCCTGCATCTGGTACCTGGTCATCACCTCCGTTCTGATGGTCATCCAGGCCCAGCTGGAGAAGCACTATGGCAAGGGCTTCGACTCGCGACCCCTGGCCGGGTCGGGGGCCAAGGACGGCAAGGATGGCGAGGACCCGCAGACCCGTCAGGAGACTGACAAGGTCAACAAGGTCATGATGGCCGGGCTGAACGCCTGAGCGCAGGAGGAGAATCATGGACGAGGACAGGCAGACCAAGAAAGACGGTCAAGGCGGCAAGGATCCGGCCATCATCATCAGGAATGTGCACAAGGTATTCGGCGATCAGCATGTGCTGCGGGGTATCAACCTGGAGGTCATGCCCGGCACGGTAACGGCCGTCCTGGGCCCTTCCGGTTCCGGCAAGTCAACGCTGCTGCGGCTGATCAACCAGCTGGAGACCCGTACAGCCGGCGAAATCTATGTGGACGGCGAGCTGACCGGGTACCGGAAGATCAATACCAGCAAGGGCCCTGTGCTGCAGACCCTGGACGACAAGGCCATTGCCAGGCAGCGCTCCAAGATCGGCATGGTTTTCCAGCGTTTCAACCTCTTCCCCCACATGACTGCCTTGGAGAACGTCATGGAGGCGCCGGTCCATGTGGGACGGGTTCCCAAGACCGATGCCCGCAAGGAGGCACAGGCACAGCTGGAACGTGTAGGGCTGGAGGACAGGATGGACTACTATCCCGCCCAGCTCTCCGGCGGCCAGCAGCAGCGTGTGGCTATCGCGCGAGCCCTGGCCATGCACCCTGACATCATGCTCTTCGACGAGCCCACCTCAGCCCTGGATCCGGAGTTGGTGGGGGAGGTCCTGGGGGTCATGCGGCAGGTGGCTCAGCAGGGCATGACCATGGTGGTGGTCACCCACGAAATGGGCTTTGCCCGCGAGGTGGCTGAGCAGATCGTCTTCATGGACCAGGGTGTCGTAGTGGAACAGGGAGGCCCTGACATCATCGACCATCCTCGCACCGTGAGGTTCAATGAATTCCTGCATACCGTGCTCTAGTCTCAGGCTCTGCCAGGTTGTAGAAATTCCGGCAAGAAGCCTTCTGGACGGGCTGAGGCGGGACTCCCGTGGCTAGACTGGGGCCCATGTGCGGAATCGTCGGTTATGCGGGATCAGTACGGACGGCCTGCGGCAGACCCTTGGAGGTCTGCCTCAAGGGCCTGGAACGCTTGGAATACCGGGGCTATGACTCGGCCGGAGTGGCCCTGGTTGCCCCTGGGATGGCGCGGGTGGCCGTACGCAAGAAGGCCGGGCGCTTGGGTAATCTGGTCGCCGATCTGAAGGCCAAGCCAATGCCCGAAGCCACTGTGGGCATCGGCCACACCCGTTGGGCCACCAATGGCGAACCCACTGACGTCAACGCTCATCCCCACATCAGCCGTGACGGCAAGGTCGCGCTGATTCACAACGGGATCATCGAGAACGCATCCAGGCTTCGTCTGGACCTGGAGACCGAGGGATATACCTTCGTCTCCTCCACGGACACCGAGGTGGCTGCCAAGCTTCTGGGCAAGATCGCCCAGGAGATTATCGATGCCACCGGCCAGCCGGACATCTTCGAGGCCGTCAGGCGGCTGGCCCGTATGCTCAAAGGGGCTTTCACCATCTTGGCCGTGGACTCAAGGCAGCCCGATCTGGTGGTGGGCATCCGACACGATTCGCCGCTGGTGGTTGGCCTGGGAGACGGAGAGAACTACCTGGGCTCCGATGTGGCGGCCTTCGTGGCCTATACCCGTCAGGCCATGGAGCTGGGTCAGGATCAGGCGGTCTGCATCAGCGCGGACCAGGTCCTGGTCACCGATTTCCAGGGTCATCCGGTGGAACATCCGCGCCGCTACACCATCGACTGGGATGCCTCGGCCGCCGAAAAGGGCGGATGGGATTCCTTCATGGACAAGGAGATTCACGAGGATCCTGCGGCGGTCTCCAACACTCTGCTAGGACGGTACGACGAGTCAGGCGACCTGGATCTGGACGAGGTCCACATCGATGAGGATGTCTTCCGTCAGATTGACAAGATCATCGTCGTGGCCTGCGGAACGGCCTCCTACGCGGGCCTGGTGGCCAAGTACGCCATCGAGCACTGGGTTCGCATTCCGGTGGAGGTCGAGCTGGCCCATGAGTTCCGCTACCGTGATCCCATTCTGACCCCGCGCACTCTGGTCGTGGCCATTTCCCAGTCCGGGGAGACCATGGACACGCTGATGGCGCTCCGGCATGCGCGCGAGCAGGGTTCACGGGTTTTGGCCATCTGCAACACCCAGGGGTCCACCATCCCCAGGGAGTCCGATGCCGTGCTCTACACACACGCCGGCCCCGAGGTGGCTGTGGCCTCCACCAAGGCCTTCCTGGCCCAGATCGTGGCGGCCTACCTGCTGGGGCTCTACCTGGCCCAGGTCAAGGGAACCATGTATCGAGACGAGATCCACCAGACCGTCGACAGCCTCAAGGCCATGCCTGCCAAGATTCAGAAGGTGCTGGACGGTCAGGCCGAGGCCATCAGCCAGACGGCTCAGCGCATGTCCAAGGCCCACTCCTTCCTCTTCCTGGGGCGGCATGTGGGTTATCCGGTGGCCCTGGAGGGGGCACTCAAGCTCAAGGAGATCGCCTACATCTTCACCGAAGGGTTCGCCGCCGGCGAGCTCAAGCACGGGCCCATCGCCCTGGTGGAGCCGGGGGAGCCTGTGGTGGTCATCGTCCCCAGCGCCCGGGGCCGCAATGTGCTGCACGACAAGGTCATCTCGGCCATCGAGGAGGTCAAGGCCCGCGGTGCCTTCACTATCGTCGTAGCCGAGGAAGGCGACCCGGACGCCGACCGCTATGCTGACGTGGTCTTTTGGCGGCCGCCCTGCCCGACCCTGCTCAGCCCCCTGGTGGATGTGGTCCCCCTGCAGTTGTTCGCCCTGGACATGGCCCGGCTCAAGGGCCTGGACGTGGACAAGCCCCGCAACCTGGCCAAGTCGGTCACTGTGGAATAGAGGCTGTCCATGGTCGTCGGGTCCGAGCAGCGGGGGCATCGGATCGTTCTGGAGGAGCCGCAGATCCCCTTCGAGCCCAAAGTCATCTATGAGGACCGTCGCATCATTGTGGTCGACAAGCCCCACTTCCTGGCCACCATGCCCAGGGGGATGTGGCACGCAGAAACCGTGTTGATCCGAATGCGACGGCTCTACGGGGAGCCCGACATCATACCTGCCCACAGGCTCGACAGGGCCACCGCGGGTGTGCTGGTCCTGGTGCGCGATCCGGCCGCCAGGCGGGCATACCAGATGCTCTTCCAGGAGCATCGCGTGCGCAAGGTCTACCAGTGTCTGGCGCCGGTGCGACCCATGGTTCGTCCGCGGACCGGCACCGTGCGACATCTGGATCCGCCGCGGGTCTTCCCGCTAGAGCGCCGCTCCCGGGTTATCAAGCGTCGAGGGGTTCTCCAGGCCTGGGAGGAGCGCGGACCGGTCAATGCCATTACCAGGATTGAACTGGCGGCGGGCCGGGGATGTCTGGCCACCTACACGCTCTATCCGCAGACCGGCAAGACCCATCAGCTTCGTGTGCACATGAATGCCCTTGGGCTGCCCATCGTGGGCGACGATCTTTACCCCAGAATCCAGGCCCGGGCCTATGACGACTTCTCCCGGCCGCTGCAATTGGTGGCCCGTCGCCTGGAATTCACCGACCCCTTCACCGGGGTTAAGCGCATCTTCATCTCTTCCGTTCCCTTGGATCCTCAAGGAGAGGCCTGAACAGTCAGCCTGGTGGGACATAATGGTCAGGGGATCCCGGAGCCGCGGGACGACGTGGACGCGGCAGGCGTCCCCGTCCGAGGATTGAGACGGACCAGGAGGTTCTACCCATGAGCAAACCAACACGGCGGCCCTATCGATGGCCCAAGCATCTCAAGGGTCAGCAGTCCCTCTGGTACGGATGCGACTACAACCCCGACCAGTGGCCCGAGGATGTCTGGGATGAGGACATCAGGCTGATGACCAAGGCAGGGGTCAACGTGGTGGCCCTGGCTGTCTTCTCCTGGTCGCGCATTGAGCCCAGCGAGGGCATTTTCGACTTTGATTGGCTGGACCGGATCATCGACAAGCTTGGTCGGGCGGGTATCGGGGTCAATCTGGCCTCGGCCACGGCCTCGCCGCCGCTCTGGCTGACCCAGGCGCATCCCGAAGTCCTGCTCAGGGACGAGCGAGGCGACACGGTCTGGCCCGGGGCCCGGCAGCACTGGCGGCCCACCTCGCCGATCTTCCGCTCCTACGCCCTGAAGCTCTGCCGGGCCATGGCCGAGCACTACCGGGACAACCCCTATCTGGTGGCATGGCATGTGGGCAACGAGTATGGCTGCCACAATCGCTTCGACTATTCCGACGATGCCATGAGGGCCTTCCAGCGTTGGTGCCGCCACCGTTACAAGGACATTGAAGCCGTCAACCGCGCCTGGGGCACGAATTTCTGGTCGCAGAGGCTGAGCGACTTCTCGCAGATTCTGCCGCCGCGTTTCATCGGTCAGGGGAATTTCCAGAATCCGGGACGCATGCTGGACTTCGAGCGGTTCAGCTCCGATGCCCTCAAGGATTTCTACATGGCTGAGCGTGACACCCTGGCTGAGATCACTCCGGATATACCTTTGACCACCAACTTCATGGTCAGCGCAGGCGGATTTGTCCTGGACTACGACGACTGGGGTGACCAGGTGGACTTTGTGGCCAATGACCAC
Source organism: Bifidobacterium apis (assembly GCF_036986835.1). NCBI lineage: Bacteria > Bacillati > Actinomycetota > Actinomycetes > Bifidobacteriales > Bifidobacteriaceae > Bifidobacterium > Bifidobacterium apis. The sequence continues at coordinate 584,750 of NZ_BTXD01000001.1, forward strand.
TACGCGACGCCGGGCAGGGATCATCTGGAGGAGCTGGCCTATTCCTCCAGCCTGGTGGATGCCATTGCCCGTCGGCGTCCTTGGTGGCTTATGGAACAGTCCACGTCGGCGGTCAACTGGCGGCCGGTCAACCCCCGCAAGGAGCCCGGACAGCTGGAGCGCGATTCCCTGGCTCACCTGGCACTCGGAGCTGATGCCATCTGCTATTTCCAGTGGAGACAGTCCCGGGCTGGCGCGGAGAAGTTCCACTCGGCCATGCTGCCTCATGCCGGCGAGGACACGGCCGTCTTCCATGATGTCTGCCAGCTGGGAGGGGACCTGCAGGGGCTCTCCCAGGCCGGTCTGGCCGGCAGCACGCTGGCAAAGGCCCCACTGGCACTGGTCTTCGACTATGGGAGCCAGTGGGCCAGCTCCCACGCGTCCTCGCCCAGCGAGCGCGTCGAACATGGTCAGGAGCCACCGGTCTGGTACCGTGCCTTTCTGGACAACGCCATCCGGCCTGATGTCCTGCCGGTCAGGGCCGCCTGGGAGGAGTACCCGTTGGTGGTCCTGCCAGCCCTCTACCTGATCGACACCGATCTCTCCAAACGGTTGCACAAGTATGTCCATAGTGGAGGGCGGCTGATCGTCACCTGGGGCAGCGGTATCGCCGACGAGCAGGACCGCGTCTGGACCGGTGGGTATCCGGGGCCGCTTCGGGACCTGCTGGGGCTGTCGGTCGAGGAGTTCGCACCCATGGCTCCCGGCACGCCTGGTGTTCTGGACCATCTGGATCTGAACAACGGGGTCACGGCTCGAGATTGGGCCGATGTCATCGGCCATCTGGACAAGGGCACCAAGGTTCTGGCAAGCTACCGGGCTGATCCCTGGACGGGGATGGATGGCATGTCGGCCATGACCGTCCATGACTGGGGTCATGGCAAGGCCGCCTACCTGGGTTGCCGTCTGGATGCCCAAGGTCTGGCCAAGGTCATTCCTGCCCTGTTGGAGGCCTTGGACGTTGCCGATATGAGATCGGCTCAGGGCGACCCCGATCTGTTGAGAGTTGAGCGGGTCAGCGAGGATGATCGGACGCGCTTTGTCTTCCTGTTCAATCGGACCAGGCATCCGGTGCAGGTTCAGGTGGAGGGCCAGGTCCTGGTGGGCTCGCTGGCAAGCCTTGACGGGGATGGCAAGCAGGCCAGTCTGCAGGTCAATGGCGCGCTGGTGCAGCGTGTGGTCGGCCATCGGCATTGAGCTGGTGAATCCTGTACATGCCGGCGAAGATCAGCTCGGGATCGTAGACCTCGATCAGGTCGGTGTCTTGTGAGAAGGTACGACCCATGCCGCCCGTGGCCACCACATGGAAGTCCCGGCCTATCTCACTGCGGTACTGCCGGATGATCCGCTCCAGGCCGCCGAGGAAGTTATAGTATAGCCCGGCCTGCATGGCCGTCCTGGTGCCCGTGGCCATGATGGTCTGAGGACGGGTGATTTCCACCTGGGGCAGCTGGGCGGTCTGGCCAGCAAGGGCCTGGGCTCCCGAGCGGATGCCAGGTACGATCAGGCCTGAACGTATGGCGCCCTTGGCGTCCACATAGTTGAAGGTGGTGGCCGTGCCGAAGTCGATGACCAGGACCGGCCCTCCGTAGCGGTGGAAGGCGCCTACGCAGTCAGCGAGACAGTCGGCGCCCAGGGAACGCGGGTCATCCAGTCGTATGTTCATGCCGGTCTTCACGCCGGGGCCCACCACCATGGGGTCGATGGAAAAGAAGCGGATCAGGCAGGACCTGACGGCGTGCATGACCGCGGGAGCCACCGAGGAGATGATGGCGTCCTGCACATCCGCAGTCTTGTAGCCGGCCAGGGCCATGAGCTGCCCCAGCAGAAGCCCGAACTCATCAGCCGTGTGGTCGATTCTGGTGGTCAGCCTGTAGGAGGCGGCGACCCGGTCGCCCTCCATGAATCCGACCTCGATGTTGGTGTTGCCGATGTCGATGGCCAGCAGCATGTCTCTTCCTCCCTGCCGTCGTCCGGGCGCGTGGCGCTTTCCGAATCCATCCTAAGCGCATAAGCCTTGGTGATGGCTTCGGGGAGTATGCTGGTGGGCGGTGATCGACCAGAATGGCGGTCAACCGCAGCATAAGGATTCGTCAATGAATGCAGATCGACACGGCACGCATGCCCACGGCAGCGTGACCGCAACAGATACAGACGCGGCCCAGGAGTCAGGCCCCAGCACTGACCCCGAACTCAACGTCAGGATCAGGCCCATGAGGTCGGGCGGCAACACCCTGCCCTGGAAGCTGCTCAGTCTCCTGCTGGCCCTGGCCTTGGCATTCTCCCTGTGGACTGGGCATCGTGGAGTCGCTGGCCAGGCCGAGGGCGGAACCGTGGCGGACACGGTCACGGTGGGACTCAAGCTGGCTCCCACCAATCTGGACATCCGCAACCAGTCGGGCACAGCGCTTGATCAGCTCCTGATCGGCAACGTCTATCAGGGTCTGGTGTCACGGGATTCCCGGAACCGGGTGCGTCCGGGCCTGGCCAGGACCTGGAATGTCTCCGAGGACGGTCTGGTCTACACCTTCCACCTGCATGAGGGCATCCGCTTCTCAAATGGTCATGCTCTACGGGCCCAGGACGTGGTCGACTCCATTCGCGGGCTCATGGCAGGCCACTATCAGGGCAGCGAGATGCTGGAGGGCTTCCAGGGCGTTCAGGCTTCGGATCCGCTGACGGTGCGTCTGACGCTGTCAAGGCCCTACCAGGACCTGCTCTGGCAGCTGAGCGGCCGGGCTGGCCTGGTCTTTGACCGACGGGCCCATTACGACATGAAGACCCAGGCCGTGGGATCCGGACCGTATCTGCTGGACAGCTTCCGCCCAAACGACTCAGTCACCCTCAAGGCCGATCCGCACTACTGGGGCAGCGATAAGCCTAAGACACAAACCATCATCATCCGTTACCTCAATGACGATAACGCTGCCATCAACGCCCTGCGCAGTGGGGATGTGCAGGTGCTGGCTCCGGTCACTGAGAACCTGGCCAGTCCCTTCCGCAACAACCCCGACTTCCAGGTCAAAGCAGGCGACGACACCGACAAGTACGTCCTGGCCATGAACGGCAAGGGTGTTGCTACATCCGACCTGCGGGTGCGGCAGGCCATCCGCTATGCCATCGACCATCGGCAGCTGATTGCCTCCCGGGGCGGATCGGACGGTGCTTTGGGTGGCCCCATACCCTCGCTGGATCCCGGCTATCAGGATTTGACCGGGCTCTACCCCCATGATCCGGAGCAGGCACGGCGGCTTCTGGCCCAGGCCGGGTATGGTCCCGACCACCGGCTGAAGCTGCGGCTGACTTACGCAAACACCTACGGCAGCGAGTTGGGCGATCAGCTGCGCTCGCAGCTGCGCCAGGTGGGCATCGACCTGGACGTGCGGGTGGTGGAATTCTCGGTCTGGCTGCAGGACGTGCATGCCAACAAGGATTACGACCTGTCTCTGGTGGATCATGGCGAGAGCCACGACTTCCATCAGTGGGCCAACCCCGGCTACTACTACAACTATGACAATCATCAGGTCCAGGAGCTCTACCAGAAGGCCATGGCCACGACCTCCGCCGATGACTCCGACAGGCTCCTGGCCCAGGCCGCCCGGGTCGTCAGCAACGACGCGGCGGCGGACTGGCTCTTCAATTACCGGGTGACCACGGCCTGGCGGACGGGGTTGGAGGGCTTCCCAGTCGATTTGAACCAGTCTCTCATGCCCTTGTCCGACGTGATTTATAGGCGGGCATGACCATGGCCAGATTCCTGATGCGGCGCCTGGTGCTGTTCCTCTTAGCACTGATGGGCATCTCCCTGCTGATCTTCCTGGCACTGCGCATCCTGCCCGGGGATGTGGCGGCTGTCATGGCCGGGCTGGATGCCCCACCTGAACGTGTCGACCGGCTGCGTCGGCAGATGGGCCTGGACCGCTCCTATCCTCGGCAGTATCTGGATTGGATCAGCGACTTTCTGAAAGGGGACCTGGGCAGGTCCATTCTGACCAACCGTTCCATCGCCTCCCAGGTGGGCATACGGGCCCAGATTACTTTTCCGCTCATTCTTTTGGGACTGGGCGTGGCCCTGCTGCTGGGCATCCCCCTAGGCTGCGCCGCCGCTCTGGCGCGCTCGCCGCGAATGCAGTCCTTCAGCCACATGGCCGCCATCGTGGGTGGATCCGTACCGGCTCTCTGGTCAGGACTGCTTCTGATTATGCTCTTCGCCAAGGGGAGCGGTCTGATCGGCCTGTTGCCCTCCCAGGGCTTTCCTGCTCTCGGCTGGGCTCAGCCGGGGCAGGCTCTGTCGTCCTTGACCCTGCCTGCTCTGTCCACCGGCATCATCGTGGGCGCCGGCATCATGCGGTACACCCGCTCCCTCCTGACCGATATGCTCTCTTCGGGGTATGTGGACATGGGCATGGCCTGCGGGATGACCCGAACCCAGGCCGTCCTACGCATCGGCCTGCGGCTGGCCTCCCCCCAGCTGGTCTCGGTGGTAGGGCTGACCATGGCTGAGATGATTACGGGTGTCATGGTCAGCGAGAACCTGTTCGCCCTACCGGGCCTGGGCTCCATGCTGATCACCGATGTGGGCAACCGGGATCTTCCGGCTGTTCAGTCCGAGCTGCTTCTTCTGGCGGCCTTCTTCCTCTTTCTGGGACTCCTGGTGGACGTTACCCATAGGCTGATCGATCCGCGTTTTCGAGGTGCGGCCAGGCAGGAGGTGGCTGACTGATGAGCTGTGAACACGCAGACAGGCCCCGCTTGGGATCGAAGGCCGCATTCCCGGGCCGACTGGGATTCTTCGGACGGATGCGGGTGGTGCTGGCCAGCATGTGGCGCAAGGCCTCGGGTCGATACTCGTTGATTGTTCTGGCCGTATGGATCCTGGTCTCCCTGGTCTCCAGGTTCTGGACCCCGGTGCCTATCTGGACCACCGACGGGTACCGGATCTGGCGGGCCCCCAGCCGTGACCACCTGTTGGGTACGGACGGCACTGGAGCAGACATCCTCTCCTGGCTGATGGCGGGGTCGGCAACCAACCTGGCCATCAGCTTTCTGGCTGTCATCCTATCAGGCGTACTGGGACTTCTTCTGGTCATGGCCATGGTTTCGCACCGCTCTGGAGTATCGCAGACGGTCGTAGTCCTGGTCGATGCCCTGATCTCCCTGCCTACAGTGTTGTTGGCTCTGATTCTGGCCGTTCCCCTGGGGCCCAGCATCGCCGTGGTTGTCGTGGCCTGCGGATTCGGCTACGGACTCAACCTGGCCCGAATTGTAAGGCCCCAGGCGCTCCTGGCGGCAGAGTCGGACTATGTGCAATCCGCCCGGCACAGCGGAGTCGGGTCCTTCAGAATCTTCTGCACCCATCTGGTGCCCAATGTCATTCCGGTCCTGTGCGTGCAGCTTTCCATGTCGGCGGGGACCTCCGTTCTGGCTGAAGCAGGGTTGACCTACCTGGGGGTGGGCGTTCCCTCCGGTCTGCCCTCCTGGGGGCACTCGCTGACCGCCTCGGTCAAGTTCATCAACGTTTTTCCGCTGACCGTGCTCTGGCCTGGCCTGGTGGTCACCATGGTGGTGGTGGCACTGAACCTGTTCGGTGATGCCCTGCGTGATGCCATCGATCCGGTCACCAACTCCAGGCTCAGGGCCGCCGTGGCTGCCGTCGGACGGTCTGCTCTTCAACCTGCGCCTCAGGCAGTTTCTGCGCAATTAGATGATTCCGATCATCTTGTCGAGAATGCGATTTACGCAGGCGAGGGAGGCAATGATGTCGCTGAATATTGACGGTCTGAGCCTATCCATCAATGGACGCACCATTCTTGACAGGGTGAACCTCAGGGTGGCGGATGGACAACGGGTCGGCCTGATCGGCTCCTCAGGCTCAGGAAAGTCGATGATTGCCCGCAGCGTTCTTGGCACCGCACCACTGACGGCCTCCCTGTCGGGATCCATTCTGGTGGACGGGCTCCAGATTCTCGGTTCCGATGACCGGTCCCTGGCAGACTTGCGCGGTGCCCGGATGGGCATGGTCTTTCAGAATCCTTCTACAGCCCTGAACCCGGTAAAGAAGATTTACGACCAGGTGGAGCTCCCTCTTCGCCGCCACTATCGCCTGAGCGCCCAGGAAAGGCGCAGACGGGTCATGGAGATATTGCAACAGGTCGGGTTGGATGCGGATCTGGCTGGCTCCTATCCGCATGAGCTGTCAGGGGGTCAGCAGCAGCGGGCGGCTATAGCCACGGCCCTCGTCACCAAGCCCAGACTGATACTGGCAGACGAGCCCACCACAGCCCTGGATGCCATCACCCAGCGGCAGATTGTTGACCTACTGGTCTCCCTGGTCGACCAGAGCGGGGCCTCCCTCCTGTTCATCACCCATGACTTCTCCGTCCTGGCCCGGGTTGCTGATTACTGCTACATCCTCGACGCGGGCCGATTGGTGGAAAGCGGGCAGACGCAGAGCATTCTGCGCGACCCATCCAGTCCACAGGGCAGGACTCTGGTGAGAGCTGCCAGAGAGTTGACGCTGAGCGCAGATGGAGGCAAGCATGAGGCTGACTGACGATGCACCTGCCGATCCGATCCTGACCGGAAAGGGCCTGACCAAGGTCTATGCCTCCACGGGCAGCGGCATGGCTCGAAAGGCCGCGGTTGACGGAATCGATGTCTCACTCCTGCCGGGGGAGTGCCTGGCAATCATAGGGGAGTCTGGTTCAGGGAAGACCACGCTTTCCCGTCTGCTCCTTGGCCAGTTGAGGCCTGATGCCGGACAGGTGGCATACGAGGGCAGACCAGTTCTGCATGGTTCCCAGGCCGCCAAGGCGCTTGCCCGGGACTCTGCTCTGGTCTTTCAGAATCCCTTTGCCTCCCTGGATCCCCGGTGGACCATTGGCCGGTCAGTCGCTGAGCCTCTTCTGGCTGCCAGACGCAGGGGGAGCGGGCACCTATGGCATCGTCGTCAGGACGGGACGGGTCTTGCCGATCAGGTGGCCAAAGTCTTGTCAGCGGTTCAGCTTGACCCCGACAGGCTTATGACGGCCTATCCCTCGGATCTGTCCGGAGGCCAGGCCCAGCGGGCGGCCATAGCCCGGGCTTTGATTGTCAAGCCCCGGATACTCTTGGCTGATGAGCCTATGAGCGCCGTCGACGTCTCGGCGCGCGTAGGGATTCTCCATACACTTCAATCCATCATGGCACAGTCCAGGCAGCAGGCCGATCCGTCGAATGGCATGTCCATGATCATCATCTCCCATGATCTGGGCGTTGTCCAGCACATCGCAGACAGGGTCATGGTGCTCGTCCGGGGCAAGGTGGTGGAGGAGGGGCCGGTGAACGCCATTCTCAATCATCCCAAGCAGTTCTATACCAGGCAGTTACTGCCAGCTGCGACCCTGTAGGTACCGGATTCATCCGGCATTCCGGCAAGCGGAATTACATGAGGACATGCCCGTCCTGGCCGGGATGAAGGTGGGCGGCGGGAGCACATGCGCAGAGCAATCGGGCGGATTACGACTGCATCCGATTTGACGGTTGTGATAGGGAGTCGTAGACTGTTGGTTAGTTACTCAAGTAACTAAGTAATAAACAGTTATAAAGGGTCCTAATTCGACGCTCCGAATCAAGGCAGACAAGGCGGTCAAACGATGGCGATCGAAATACCGGATAGTCGGCCCGTTTTTGTGAAGGTGGCAGACCGGTTGGCCGAAGCCATAGCCGAGGGTCTGGTCGCCGACGGTGAAAGGATTCCCAGCACCACGGAAATCTCCACCGCCTACCAGATCAACCCGGCCACCGTTCTCAAGGGGATGAACCTACTGGTCGACCGGGGCCTTCTGGAGAAACGGCGGGGACTGGGCATGTTTGTCACTGCCGGTGCGGGCCGGAGTGTTCGTGAGCGTCGCAGGAGGGAACTCCTGAACGGAAGGTTCCAGGATCTGGTCGAAGAAGCCAAGGCTCTGGACGTATCCCGTGAGGACCTGGACGCCATCATAGAAAGGGTCTACCAATGAGTCTGACAGTTTCCAAGGTGGACAAATCGTACGGAAAGCTGAAGGCCCTGGATGAGATCTCACTCTGCTTTGAGCCCGGCAATATATACGGACTCTTCGGGCGGAACGGGGCCGGCAAGTCCACCCTGTGCAATCTGATGACGGGCAGGGCACTTCCTGACCAGGGGCTGATCCATCTGGATGGAAGCGATCTGGTCAACGACTCAAGAATCGCTCGCCGCGTGGCCTTGGTCAACGAAACCTGGCCCTATCCATCCCGACGGCACATTAGACAAGCATTTGCCATGGCCGAGGGGTTTTACGGCGGTTTCGACTGGGACTTGGCTGAGGGTATTCTTAAGAGCTTCGCGTTGAGGCCCACTGACACCTTTGCCTCCCTTTCCATGGGGCAACGTCAGGTGGTAAAGGATGTCATCGGACTCTGCCTGCCTGTGGAATACCTCATTCTGGATGAACCGACGACAGGAATGGATGCGGCGGCCAGGGAGAGGATCTACTCCTTTCTTCTGGAGGCCTATCAGCGTCGCGGACCGACCATGATCATCGCCACCCATATCCTCAACGAGGTCAGCCAGCTCATCTCCCGCGCCACGATCATCGACCAGGGGCAGGTCCTGCGATCTTTCAGCGTGGATGATCTGTCAGCCCTGGGGACCACTGTCACCGGCCGTCCGCGCGACGTGGAGGGCTACCTTGCACAGGGCGATCCGAAGCTGCTGGGCAGGCAGCGCATCGGCGACCTGCTGCGCGTCAGCTTCGAGGGTCCGGTGCCCGACGAGCAGCCCAAGGGGCTTATTGTCGCCCCCATGGATTTGCAGACCTACTTCGTCCAGATTACGGAAGGTGCGGCACAATGAGTAACACGCAAGTTGCAGAGTCGGTAGGGACGAAGACCAAGCCGGGGTCAGACAGCCCCGACCTAGGTGCTGGACCTGCTGAAGGCTGGGCTCGAATCAAGCGTTTCCTGTCGCCTGCGGTGCAGACCCGGATGGCCCTGCGCGTACAGGTGATGCCGAGGCTGATCGTCTTTTTGATTTGGGCTCTCGTCCTCGCTCTGGGAGTCATGGGGTTTATCCCCTTGAGCTCTGGATTCACCGGTCTGTTCACCGAGATGGTACTCATGGCCACCGCCTTTGTCTGCTCACTGACGACTTTCCGGCCCCTGATCTCCAACGCTGTGACCCGTTCTACAATCGCATGGACCCAGATCATCTCCAATGTGGTCATGGCCCTGGCGACAACCACTTTCATGATCGTGATCGCGATTATCAGCAGCCTAGGCCAAATCGGATGGATGCCTTTTACGGAAAGTTACCAAAGATTTCTCGAACAGGGCTGTTCGCCTTGGAGGCTGACTTTTGATCCCTGGAGCGTGTCATGCTTTAACCATTCGTATGTCCAGCAGCCGTCCCGTTGGCTGGCTCTGGCGCTGCATATCTTTATGGTGCAGGTGGTCTTCGTTCTGCTGGGCCAGGTGCTGGGTGACCTCGCTGCCCGTCTTGATTTAAAAGGCGGATGCCTGCTGCTGGTAGGGCTGTTGATCTGTGTTGGTTTCTGGCATTCGATTTCCGGCTGGAATTTCTGGGGATGGCCGCAGACGGCGGTTCAGATGATCAACCTGGCGCGCGGCCATTGGATGTACAAGACCTTGAGTCCCTTCATGAATACTGACCTATGGGGATACTTCACCGTGTATGTGCTCTGGCCCCAGGTGGTTTTCACCCTGGTCTTCTCCGCCATATGCATTCTGTTCAGCTACTGGCTCACCAGTCGTCGGCAGCTCCCGGCCATCCAAGGGTTCAGCATTCTGAATTAGTGGCAGGATGGTTGCATCCCGGCGACGATTGACCACATGGTCGTTCGCCCACTGCTTGACTCCTGCCGGGGCAATAGACTGGGGAATCATGGTGGACATCCAGGATGCAGGGCAGGCGCTGAAGCAGTATTTCGGATATGAGTCCTTTCGCCCGGGTCAGGAGGATCTGGTCAAGGCCATCCTGAACGGGCGGGACTGCCTGGGTGTTATGCCGACTGGGGCCGGCAAGTCCATCTGCTATCAGATTCCTGCCACTCTTCTGGACGGTCTGACCATCGTCATCTCCCCCTTGGTCTCCCTGATGAAGGACCAGGTGGACGGGTTGGAGGATGCCGGCATTCAGGCCGGGTTCGTCAATTCGACCCAGGATATGGATGAGCAGTCCCTGGCCCTGGCTCAGGCCGCCCAGGGACGTAGCAAGATCCTCTATGTGGCTCCCGAGCGGCTGGATGCCCCTAGATTCAGAGAATTCGCCCAGCATACGAGGATCTCCTTGCTGGCTGTGGATGAAGCCCACTGCGTATCCCAGTGGGGTCAGGACTTCCGCCCTGCCTACTTGGGCATCGGCGACTTCATAAGATCCCTGCCTAACCGGCCCACGGTGGCAGCCTTCACCGCTACGGCGACCGAGAAGGTCCGGCGCGACATCGTATACATGCTGGGCTTGGACGACCCTTACGTCGCGGTGACGGGATTCGACAGGCCCAACCTTTTCTTCGACGTGATCAAGCTGGAGAGCAAATACAAGAATCGCTGGGTGGTCCAGTATGCCCTGAAGCATGGCGATGACTCAGGCATCGTTTACTGCGCCACCCGCAAGGAGACCGAAGCCCTGGCGGATGATCTGACCAAGGCCGGTGTCGGCGCTGTCAGCTACCACGCTGGCATGGATGCCCAGGACAGGGAACAGGCGCAACGGGACTTCGTCAACGACAAGGTGCAGGTGGTCGTGGCCACCAATGCCTTCGGTATGGGCATCGACAAGTCCAATGTGCGCTATGTCATCCATCACAACATGCCTGAGAGCATCGAGGCCTACTACCAGGAGGCCGGCAGGGCAGGACGCGACGGCGAGCCGGCTCGTTGCTCCCTGCTGTGGAACGAGAGCGACATCGTCACCCGCAGGCGCCTGCTGGACATGGACAACGGCAACGACAGACTGACTGGTGAGCAGGCTGAAGCCGTCAGGGCCGAACACCGGCGTTTGCTCAATGTCATGATCGGCTATTGTCGAACCACTGGCTGCCTTCACCGGTACATGCTGCGGTACTTCGGCGAAGAGGTGGACCAGGCTGCTGCAGGTCTTTCCCCTGCCGAGGCCGATAAGGGCAAATCCGTACCAGCAGGGCGTCCCGAGACGGGCAGCGGCGGCTGCCAGAACTGCTCCAACTGTTTGAGCACCTTCACGACCATCGATGTCAGCGATGTGGCCCGTGCCATCAGCAGATGCGTACATGACGTGCATCAGGGGTTCGGTTCCGGCAAGATCGCCCAGATCCTCCGTGGCTCGCGCTCGCAGGACCTTCTTCGGCGCGGGCTGGATCGGTGCCCCAGCTATGGCGTCCTGGCCCAGGTTCCAGAGGCACGAATCCGCGACGTGCTCAACCAGATGGCTTCGGACGGGTATCTGTACATCACCGAAGGACGGCTGCCCATGGTCCACTTCGGACCAAAGGCCGCGCAGACGGTCAGTCCGGACTTTCATTATGAGATCAAACGGACGGAACGCCCGAGTGCTCCAGGCAAGGTCTTTGGTGGCGGGACTTCTTCGACACTCGGCGATGACGGTCTCGAGCAGGCCGGTGCAAGCGATGCCAGCCCAGAGGACGAGGAACTTTTCCAGAAGCTGCGCGACCTGCGGACCAGCATAGCCCGCGAGATCGGCAAGCCTCCCTATATCGTCTTCTCCGACAAGGCGCTGCGCGATATGTGTCGCCTTCGGCCCGTCGATGATGCGACCTTCCTGGCTGTCAACGGAGTGGGGCAGCACAAGCTGGAGCAGTATGGACCCCAGTTCATGGGGGTCATCTCAGAGTTCTCGGCCAGAAAAGCAGTGAATGTGGTCATGGGTGCCGCCGGATCTGATAGGTAGGTCGGCCTACCATGAGATATACATGACTTCATCAAGGTTGCCTTTCATACCGGGCGCCCGACAGGAAAGGAAATAACAATGGCTGACAAACCTATTGTGGAGAGCTTCCAGCTGGATCACACCAAGGTCAAGGCGCCCTACGTTCGTCTGATCGACGAGGAGAAGGGCCCCCAGGGAGACATCATCTCCAACTATGATCTGCGCCTGGTTCAGCCCAACCAGAATGCCATTCCGACTGCCGGGCTGCATACCATTGAGCACACTATCGCCGTGCTCCTGCGCGAGCGCATTCCCGGCTATATTGATTGCTCGCCTTTCGGCTGCCGGACGGGTTTCCACCTGCTGGCCTGGGGTCGTCATTCGACCGAAGATGTGGCCAAGGCTCTGAAGGAGTCGCTGGAATTCATCGCCGAAAAGGCCACCTGGGATGATGTGCCCGGCACCGAGATCACTTCCTGCGGCAACTACCGTGACCATTCGCTCTTCTCGGCCAAGCAGTGGAGCCGCGACATCGTAGCAGCTGGTATCAGCTCCGATCCTTACGAGCGCAAGCTGGTCTGATCGCTGACAGACAAGCAACTGGGCCTGGGGAAGGGTGGGTTCCTTTCCTCAGGCCCAACTCGATGCAACAGGCGAAAGCTCAACTACGCAATATGTTTTCGATCTGTTTCATCTGATCGGTATCGATCTGCATAGCCGGTTCGCGGATTCGTGTGCTGATGGGAAGACCCTGCAGTCGCACAGCTCCCTTGATGGCCGACACGAACAAATCCGCAGTGTCGTAAATCGCCATCAGGTGGTTGATGCGTCGGGCCTTGTCTAGCGCAGTCCGGTAATCGCCCTTTTGATAGGCTTGATGCATGGCCACGAAGGTTTCCGGCTCCACGTTGGTCAGACCCGACAAAACACCGTTGCCTCCGCAGATGCGATTGACCATATAGTATTCGTCGAATCCGGAAAACACCGAGAACTCGGGGCTGACACGTCTGACTGCCGATACAACTCGGCGTGTGTGACTGATTGTGTCCACGGTGTCTTTGATGCCAACGATGTTTGGACATTCCTGGGCCAGTCTTGCGACCAACTCCGGGGAGCAGTCGTTACCTGTACGAGCAGGGAAGTTGTAGAGAATAACCGGTACAGCCGAGGCGTGGGCGATGCTGGTGAAATATCGATAAGCGGTCGGTTCCGAAGGGCCGAAATAATAGGGGCTGACAGCCACCACGGCATCGGCGCCGATTTGTCCAGCAAACTTGGTCAGATCCATGACCCGGTCCATGTCAGTGTCGCCCACTCCGACGAATACCTTCATGCGCCCCCGTATATGGTCGACGGCGAATTGCAGGGCTGAGCGCTTCTCTTGGATATCATAGGCATAGAACTCGCCGATGCTTCCGAATAGGAGCACCCCATTAATGCCAGCCTGGATCAGATGGTCCAGATGTTGTCCCCACAGATCGGTGTCGATGACTCCTTGATCGTCGCTGATGGTAATCGACGGACAGAATATTCCCTCGAATTTGGCTGATGATGTGCTCATGTTCACCCTTCCACAGTAAGCATATCGGCATTGATCCCATAGGCCCTCATGGCATTCTGCTTGAAGAAGTCCTCATCAGGGCCAAAAGTATCCAACATCAGTTGCCAGTGTTCCTGGAGTGAGGAGTGCACGGTGACGACCGGCCAGTTGGAGGCATAGAGAATCCTGTCCGGGGGGAATGTGTCCCTGACGAAGGCGACGATGTCGCGATCGACCGGCAAGTCGCCTGACACCTTGATATAACAGCGCGGCAAGGCCGCCATGGCCTCTATGGCCTTTCTGGAGGTCGGCGACAAGTCGGGCATATTGCCAAGATGGTCCATTATGACAGTCAGGGAAGGAACCTGAGAGAAAGCCTGAGCCATGTCCGGCAGTTCTGTCCCCCTGTTGCATAGCTCAAAGGGCAGGCCCTTATCAGCCATGGCGCGGAGCCCAGCGGTGAAGGAGGGTTCCATGCAACGGCCGCGAGGGGCTGAGTCAGTATGCAGTGGCTCTCTGATGCCCGTAGCATTGATGGGCACCCTCATATAGGGTCCTACCTGGACGCGGAGCATTCGGGCAAGAATTTTGGGGTCATTGTTCTCATAGACCAAGCGGTCCTCTAATAGGGGGTCGTCCGAGTCTACTTCCACATAGACTCCGCCCAGAAATTCCACTCCCAGCTGCTCGTACTCGCTTTCCAGATCATGAAGGGAAAAGCTCCGATTCAGTGAGGGCATTCCGTCCAGCCATGGCAGATGCTGCCGTTCAAGATCCCACATATGGAAGTGAGCATCGATGACCTGTAGTTGTCGTGTCATGTCAGGCTCCCTGCTTAAGACCTATGCGGCACCCGCGGAAGGCATACCAGGCGATGTAGAGGAACCCGGGCACGGTCACCAGCATGGCGATTTCGATGCCCATGGCATCCTGGATGGCACCCAGCAGCAGTGGTATCAGGGCCGCTCCGACGATGCTCATAACCAGTGCCGAAGAGCCGGTCTTGGCATCGTTGCCCCTGATGCCTTTGAGCGTCAGCGAGAAGATCGTGGGGTAGCCGATTGATATGAACAGATAGGCAATCAGGAAGCAGATGACCGAGAATCGTCCCAGACCCAGGAATACCAGAACCATCAGCACGGCTGTGATGCACATGTAGACGCCCAGTATCTTGCCGGCATCGAATTTGGTCATCAACGGAGTGGTCAGGAACCGGCCAAGGGTGAACAGCAGCGACAGCAATGCCAACAATGTGGCAGCCAGACCAGCGGTGATGCCGGCGCCCCAGTGTTTGAGGGCATAAGCGGAGAACATGGCCATGCCTGCCACCTGCAAGCCGATAAAGATGAACTCGGCTATCACGCCCAATACGAAGTAAGGGCGTTTCAGCAGGCTTGAAGTGCCCGAACCAGTGCCAGTTTTCCCTTCCTGATCGTCATCGCCAGGAGGTGTTGGCAGTTTGAAGACGATGAAGACAGCCAATACCAGTAGCAGAACGATGCCGATGACGATATAGATCATCCTGGTATCAGAAAGGAACTTGACCTTGGCTTGCTCAAAGCCTGGCTCTTTTGGGGTCAGGGTTTTGGATAGC
The DNA here is from genome assembly GCF_036986835.1 of Bifidobacterium apis. Lineage (NCBI taxonomy): Bacteria > Bacillati > Actinomycetota > Actinomycetes > Bifidobacteriales > Bifidobacteriaceae > Bifidobacterium > Bifidobacterium apis. Next base: position 599,810 of record NZ_BTXD01000001.1, read on the forward strand.
ACTCTGCCCAAAATCAGAGGCCCCACCACGTTGCCGACGCCGTTGAAGCTCTGTGCCAGATTGAGTCTGAAGGATTCGCCTTTTTCATCGCCCAGCTTAGTGACGTAGGGGTTGCAGTTGGTCTCCAGAGATGAGGCTCCCAGCGCTACCACGAACATGGCGAACAGGAAGAGTCCGTAGCTGGCCATATTTGTGGCCGGCACCACGATGAATGCTCCGACTGCGAACAGTATCAGTCCGGAGATGACCCCGCCCTTGTAGCCGAAGCGCTTGGAGATGATTCCGGCTGGGATGGCCATGACGAAGTAGGCTCCGTAGTAGGCCACCTGTAGCAGTGATGCCTGGGTGCTGTTCAACTCCATATAGTTGCTGAACGGACTGTTGAGGGCGTTGACCAGGTTCATGGTCAACCCCCAGATGAAGAAGAGTCCGATGACCAGGGTTATGGCGACAGTGGCCTTGGACCCGCCCTTGTTTCGTGTATTTGTATTTTCCATGGCAGAGCTCAATTCAGTGCCCGGTCCAGGTGGACGTATCCGCCATCGACGAACACCCATTGGCCGGTGGTGTGTGATGCGCGATCAGAGAGCAGGAAGGTGGCGGTGTTCCCGATCTCCTCGGGTGTGGTCATGCGATGTTCCAGAGGAATCTTGTCTGTGATGACTGAGAGACGGGCCTGCTGGGCCTTTTCATCGCCAAAGGTCTTGATCCAGTCGGCATAGAGCGGGGTCCAGCATTCCGAGACCACGATGGCGTTCACTCGTACGTCATCGTGCACCAAGGCCGCAGCCCATTCTCTGGTCAGGCCCAGAACTCCGCCCTTGGCTGCCGCGTAGGCGCTGGTCTTGCCCTGACCGGTCACGGCGGTTTTGGAGGTGATGTTGATGACGGATCCGTGGCTTTCCTTGAGGTAGGCACAAGAGGCATGCATGAGCTCGTAGTAGTGGGTGAGATTGCCGTGTACGGAACGCTCGAACTCCCGCCAGTCAGTGGTTTCCAAAGCTTTGTTGTCGTTGACTCCAGCGTTGTTGACTATGCCATCGATATGGCCGAATTCCTTGTGTACCTGCTCCACAATGGGGGCTATGCCGTCGGTGTCATTCAGATCCAAAATGAAGGTCCGGTAGGTATCGGTATAGGCCTCGATGTCTTTGCAGAACTGGTCCCTGGCTGACTCGTCACGGTCTATGACTGCGGTTATGGCGCCCTCCTGGGCCAGTTGTAGGGTTATGCCCCTGCCGATGCCCTTGAAGCCACCGGTGATGATGAATACCTTGTTCTTGAGATGCAAATCCATGAGAACTCCTTTGTCTATATGGATGGATGATTTGTTAGAGGTCCAGTGATTGGACCGGATTTTGATTGAGGTGGGCCGTTCTCACTCCTGGTGGAGGTAGCGCTGTGCGGTTTCCACGGTCATTTCGGCTCCATTGCCGGGGGCGGTCGGTGCCTGATACATGCCTTGGCTGATACGCACGGGGTTCACGAAATATTCGTGCTGGTTGTCCACGTATTCGATCATTCGGCCGTGTGTGGTGCAGGAGACGGCTGCATAGTCGAACATGGCGAAGTGGCAAACCATCTCGCATAATCCGACTCCGCCGGCGTGGGGACAAACTGTCTTGTGGAACTTGCGAGCCAGCAGGTATTCCAGAACTATCTCCTGGGGGCCTGCCACTCTGGTGGCGTCGATCTGCATGATGCCAAAGGCATTAGCCTGCAGGAATTGCTTGAACATGATGCGGTTCTGCATTTGTTCGCCGGTTGCCACGGGGATGGGATTGATGGCTCTGGCAATGGTTGCGTGGCCGATGATGTCGTCGGGGCTGGTAGGCTCTTCGACCCATGCCAGGTCAAAGTCGTGGAAATGGTTGATCCAATCAATGGCTTGAGGGACATCCCAGACCTGATTGGCGTCGACGGCCAGGCGGACGTCGGGACCGATGGCATCCCTGGCCAGTCCTAGACGGCGTATGTCATCATCGAGGTTCTGGCCTACCTTGAGCTTGATTTGCTTAAAGCCCTTTTCCTGAGTCTCCCGTTTAGCAATCTCCACCATTTTTTCGTCGCTGTAGCCAAGCCAGCCCGGTGCTGTTGAATAACCGGGGTACCCGTGCTGGCGAATGTCCTCGATGCGCTCCTTCTTTCCGGATTGCCCATCCTTGAGGATGTCTATGGCCTCCTCGGGGCGCAGGGCATCGGATAGGTATCTAAAGTCCAATGTGCTGACAAGATCCTCAGGATCCATTTCAGCCAGCAGCAACCACAGAGGTTTTCTAGCCCTTTTGGCTTTCATGTCCCATAGAGCACTCAGCAGTGCTCCGATAGCCATGTGCTCGACTCCCTTTTCCGGCCCCAACCAGCGCAGCTGTGAGTCATGGACCAATAGGTCCCAGGCCAGGCCCATGCTGTCCAGCAGACGTTCAACCTCCAGGCCACGCAGAGTCTCTCCTATGGAATCTATAGCTCTGCAAACAACATCGTTGCCTCGTCCGATGGTGAAGACCAGACCACAACCTTTGATGCCGTCGTCAGCCGAGGTGTGTATTTCCACATAGGCGGCCGAATAGTCAGGATCCTTGTTCATGGCATCTGACCCTGACAGGGTCAGAGAAGTGGGAAAACGAAAGTCATACGTTTTCACCGCAGTGATAGTACTCATCGTGGCTCCTTTGCCAATCTAGTGAACGTATACCTCAGTATAGGCGTAGAGATGGAAATTTGAAAATTAGAAATGTAAAAATTCTAAATCTGACATGGACGTTTTCGTGGCGTCGTTGGTTACGATTGGTTGGTAATGGAAAGGACGCACATGGCCAGACAGGAATCCGGCAATCCGCACGTCGGCGCCATAGCCGAGCAGCTCGGCATCTCTGCTTCGACCGTTTCCAAGGTGATCAACGGTCGACCGGGCGTGGCGGCAAAAACCCGTCGAAGGGTCGAAAAGGCATTGGCTGATCAGGGCTATGCGCATCCCCTTGTCAGTACTAAAATCGCCCAAACTATCGAGTTGGTTGTGGATTATATTGCCAACAACGGCACCATTGAGATGATACGTTATGCCTCAAAGTGGGCTTTGGATGCCGGTTTGGCTCTGACGGTGACACAGACTGATCACCAGCGGCGTGCCGAGGAGTGCCTAAGGGGGATCATTGATCGCAACCCGCTGGGTGTGATAACCCAGATGTCCTCCATAGACCAGGAGGGCAAGAATGTGCTCAAAGCAAGGGGCATTCCCCTGGTGGCGGTCGATCCGGTTGATTTGGTCAGTGATGAGGACATGAGCATAACGCTAGACAATTGGACCGGAGGATACCAAGCGGCCAAATGCCTTCTTGATGCCGGGCACCGGTGCATTGGCGTTATCGCCGGACCGGCGAATGTACAATCTGCGCAAGCCAGATTGGCTGGATACCGAGCAGCATTAGCAGCCATTGGTGCCAGTCTGCCGTCGAGCATGGTTCAGCAGGGAGACTATTTACCTGACAGGGGGTACCAAGCCGCCTGTGATCTGCTAGACCGCGCTGAGCGACCGACTGCGATTCTGGCCTGCAATGACTTGACAGCCGTCAATATCTACAGAGCGGCGCGTGAACGTGGGCTGGAGCCCGGGCAGGACCTGTCCGTAGTCGGATTTGACAATGTCTATCCATCCTCTTACTTGATGCCCGCCCTTACCACGGTGGACCAGCCTTTTGATCTGATGGCCAGGATGGCTGTGGGAATGATCCTCGATGCACGCCAGGGCAAGGAGTTCCAGCGACATGTGGTCATGCCAACCCGTCTGGTCAGCCGGCATAGCGTGGTCAACCTGACTCGTGCCCGTCGTCTGCGCTCGGAAGGCCGGGTTCAGGAGAGCGCAGAATAGCCCAAACTATTCCCCGATTCGCTCAATGCGTACTCACTTCGTGACTGCCTGCTGATGGATACACTCGTACTTCGGCAATCGCGGGGGCGGGTCTCGCCCCTGCCGCACCGGTCGAGAAAGAGGTAGCCACAGTGAGCAGGTACGCGATGGAAACTGCACGTTGGATCCGTCATGCCACAATGGACGACTTTGAAGCGATCATGTCTGTCTACGCCTACGCCAGAAAGCGGATGGCCGAGACCGGCAACCCCCGTCAGTGGGGGGACAAGTATCCCCTGCCCGAGCGCATCCGCGAGGACATCGCCGGGGGCCACACCATGCTCTTGGTTGACGATGCAGCTGATATGGATCAAATTCCAGAGGATCCCGCCTATCCTGAACCCGAGTTGGACGAGCATAAGGGCAGCCACGAGCGCATCATCGGTGTCTTCGCCCTCTTCCATGATCCGGAACCTGATTATCGGGTCATCGATGGCAGCTGGCTGGATGACCGGCCCTATACCACCATCCATCGGGTGGCCGCCTCGGGACTGGGGCGTCACGCGGCCGGGGACCTGCTTGACTGGAGCATGCGCCGGTACGAGAACATCCGCGCCGATACGGGACTAAAGAACTATGCTATGCAGCACATCCTCGAGACTCATGGCTTCACCCGCTGCGGCAACATCATCATGCCTGAGAACAAGGAGATCGAGAACGTGCGGGTGGCCTACCAGCGGCACGATCGTCCCCTTGACCTGGCTGAGCGCGAAAGGGAGGCCAGGCGCTTGGTCACAGTCTGAGAGCGGGGGCAGACCGTCGCAGCGCCGTCGCACAATGGAGCCATGACATTGAGTGCAGCACCGGCATGGCAGTTCTCCGGGCCCGAGGGCCAGGGGCATTACGAGCAAGCTCTTCGGGCCTATCCTGGGCAGATTATTGTGGACTTGCGGACCTTGAAGGCCAATATGGCCACCCTGGTTAAGCTGGTTCATTCCACGAACCCCGGTGCTGCAGTCATGGGTGTGGTCAAGGCCGATGCTTACGGCCATGGGCTCATCCCTGCTGCTCTGGCGGCACTGGCTGGCGGGGCCACCTGGCTGGGTACGGCCCAGTCCCGAGAGGCCCTTCGTCTGCGCCGAGCAGGCATCGGATCCGACCGTTGCCGGGTTCTGTCCTGGATGTTCAATGGGGACCGCGCCCCCTTCGACCAGCTGATTCGGGCTGACATCGACCTGGGTGTCGGTTCATTGAAGACCATGGACATGGCGGCTCAGGCAGCAGATCAGGTTGGTAGGCCTGCCCGTGTCCACATCAAGGTGGACACAGGCTTCGGACGCAACGGCTTTACTCCTGAAACCTTCGGTGAAGCCCTGCGCGAGCTCTCCCGCCTGTCTGCTCAGGGCCTGTTGGAGCCTGTGGGTCTTTTCAGCCACCTGGCAGTGGCCGACATGCCTGACGTTGACGAGTTCGTGTCGTCCACTGACGAGCAAATCGCCCTCTTCGAGGAGTTTTCTGACAGGATGACGGCCGCCGGCATGAAGCCCGCAATCCGGCATCTGGCCAACACCGCCGCCACGCTCACCCGTCCAGGGATACGTTATGACCTGACACGTCCTGGCATCGGCCTGTACGGATACGAGCCCGATCCCTCCATGGGGGCTTCGGCCGATTATGGTCTGCGTCCGGCAATGACCCTCCAGGCCCAGCTGGGCACCGTCAAGGATATGTCGGCCGGTCATGGCATATCCTACGGACGCACTTATCTGACGGAGAAGCCGACAAGCACGGCTATCATGCCCCTGGGTTACGGCGACGGGATTCACCGATCTGCCTCAGGCTTCGACCGCGAGGGCGCCATGGGCCGAGAGCGCCTGGGTGGCCCCGTCCGTCTGATGACTCGCCAAGGGCCCAAGTTGGTTCGCGTCGCTGGCAGGGTCTGCATGGACCAGTGCGTTCTTGATCTCAAGGGTATGGCTTCCGACTTGGGAGCCAGCGAAGGCGATACCGTTGTTCTCTTCGGGCCAGGTCGGGGGGAGGATCAGGCTGAGCCAACCGCTGATGACTGGGCCCGGGCCGCCGACACCATCAGCTATGAGATTTTCACTTGTCTGAGTAGTCGGATTCCACGGCTCTACGTGGGCGTGCATGAGGTGGTCGACCCCGCCGACCTGCACCTGATTGCACCTGAATCCATTCTTTGAGACAACTATCACAGGTAGAACCTAGGCTTGGGGCCTTGTCAAGGCGCAATATAAGTGGTGAGATGAGGTTATGACTACATATACAGGAAATGAACTAAGCAATATATCATACACAGCTGTAGCTGACATCACCGGTGGCCGCGAGGGCCATGCGGACAGCCATGAGCCTGATCTCTCCCTGGACCTGGATACACCCAAGGCCATGGGGGGCAAGGGTCAAGGCACCAACCCCGAGCAGCTCTTCGCAATCGGCTGGGGTGCCTGCTTCCAGGGAGCCATGGGTCTGGCCGGCAAGGAGTTGCGCGTGCCGGCCACCAAGCTGGCTCAGAGCAGGGTGCGTACCCATATCTCCCTCGGCGACCAAGGCGAGTCCTTCGGTATCAAGGCTCTGATCGAGGTCTGCCTGCCCGGCGTCGATCGTGATCTGGCTACCCGCCTGGTGGAACGCACTCAGGAGCTCTGCCCATATTCCAAGGCCACGGCGGGCAATGTGCCCACTGAAGTGGTGGTCGTGGACGATTTCGACTGAACGGAGCGGACGCGCCTGATGGGCACTGACGAGGAGGGCGGATCTCGCCTGCTGGCTGAGGGCTACTCCGCCCATGATCAGGAACGGTGGGCACCGGAGCCTCCGAAGACCAGTAGCAGGACTGCCTTCGAACGTGACCGGGCGCGCCTGGTTCATTCTTCGGCGCTGCGTCGGTTGGGGGCCAAGACGCAGATTCTTGTCGCCGGCACTGACGACTTTGCCCGCACACGACTGACCCATACCCTGGAGGTGGCCCAGATCGGACGGCAGATCGGCACCATGCTGGGCTGCGACCCCGATGTGGTGGACTGCGCCTGCCTGGCCCATGACCTGGGTCATCCGCCCTTCGGCCACAACGGTGAGCGTGCCCTGTCCTCGCTGGCCTCCGACATAGGAGGATTCGAGGGCAACGCGCAGACCCTTCGCCTACTGACCAGGCTGGAGCCCAAGGTCTTCCACCCGGACGGACGCTCAGCAGGGGTCAACCTGACCAGGGCCGCCCTGGACGCTGCGGTTAAATATCCCTGGACCCTGGCCGAGGCCTCGGCTCATCCCAAGGGGGAGAGGACCGCCAAGTTCTGCGTCTATCCCGATGACCAGGAGGTCTTCCATTGGCTTAAGCAGGGAGCACCGCGGGCCAGCACGCCTATGGAGTGCCAGGTCATGGATCTGGCTGATGACATCGCCTACAGCGTTCACGACGTGGAGGATGCCATCGTGGTCGGCTCATTCGTGCCCGAACGACTGGCTGAGCCTCGAATCATCGATGGCGTGGTCCGGGCCGCCCGATCCTGGTATGGGGACCGTTGGGATGCTGACCAGCTGGTCCGGGCATTGGAGACCGTCCGTGGCATGTTGCCGCTGGGTTTCGATGGGTCACGCCGCGCCCTGGCTACGTTGAAGAACACCACCAGCTATCTGATAGGCCGCTTTGCCGACTCCGTGGAGGCAGCCACTCGAAGCCGCCACGGCCAAGGTCCTCTGACCAGGTACTCGGCGGGACTGGTCATTCCTCCCCGGACCTCCTACGAGATTGTGGCCTTGAAGGGGATTGCCGTCTACTTCGTCATGGCTCCCCGTGAGAAGGAGCCCTTCCACGCAGAGCAGCTGAAAATCGTGACCGACCTGGTTGAGGTGATGATGGCCGACTCGCCAGCCCCCTCGGATGCTCTGGAGGATGTCTTCCTGGAGGATTGGCGCCAGGCGGGTTCGGATGGTGAACGCCTGAGGGTGGCCATCGACCAGGTGGCCTCCCTGACCGACGGTTCGGCGCTGGCCCTGCATTCCCTGGTCTGCCCCTAGGCCTGCGGCATTTATGCCGGGCGCAACACATCGCCCTGAACCGGTAGGCTGGGTGTCATGTCCGGAATGATCAAGAAGGAAGACATCGAGAAGGTCAGAGCCAAGGCCGATCTGTATGAGATCGTATCTGAAAGCGTGACTCTGAAGCCTTCAGGTTCCGGCACTTACATGGGCCTGTGCCCCTTCCACGACGAGAAGTCTCCCTCTTTTTCGGTGCGTCCGTCCATGGGGGTCTGGCACTGCTTCGGCTGCGGCCTGGGTGGCGATGTTTTCACCTACGTGGAGCAGGAGGAGAACGTCGAGTTCGGCGATGCCGTCGAGATCCTGGCAGACAAGTACCAGATCGAGCTGCATTATGAAAACTCCCGCCAGGACAAGCGCCGCGGGTCCAAACGTTCCCGGCTGCTGGAGGCCAACGAGGAAGCCCAGCGTTTTTTCGTTTCGCAGATCATGAGCAAGGAGGCGCTGGCGGCGCGCAAGCTCTTGGCGGGCAGGACCTTTTCCCAGGCTGACAGCGCACATTTCGGCTGCGGATACGCTCCACGAGGATGGGACAACCTGGTTCGCCATCTGGCTACCAAGGGTTTCACCCAGCAGGAGATGCTGGATGCGGGTCTGGCCAGGCAGGGGCAACGGGGGGTCTATGACTACTTCCGGGGCAGGGTCACCTGGCCTATCAGGGATTCCACGGGCCGTACCCTTGGCTTCGGCGCTCGCAAGCTCTATGAGGACGACGGCATCAATGCCAAGTACATCAACACGCCGGACACCCAGCTCTACCGCAAGAACCAGGTGCTCTACGGCATCGACCTGGCCAAGGATGCCATCGTCAAAAAGCGGCAGGTGGTCATTGTGGAGGGTTATACCGATGTCATGGCCTGCCACCTTGCCGGCGTTGACACGGCTGTAGCCACCTGCGGCACTGCATTCGGCGAGGACCACGCCAAGATCGTCCGTCGACTCATCTCTGATGACGCCTTGGGGGCTATCCAACTGGTGGGACCGGTCCAGGGCTCCCGGGTGGTCTTCACCTTCGACGGGGATGCCGCCGGGCAGAAGGCCGCCCTGCATGCTTTCGGCCTTGACGGGAGCTTCCTGACGCAGACCTTCGTAGCGGTGGCCCGGGAAAATCTGGATCCCTGCGATTTGCGTATCCGGTACGGTGATGAGGCCGTGCGTTCCCTGGTCGATCATGCCCGGCCGCTGTACGACTTCGTCATCGACACCGCTGTGGCCATGTTCGACACCCAGTACACCACCGGGCAAATGGGGGCTGTCAAGGCTGTGGCACCCATCCTGGCGCAGATCAGGGATCGCTCCCTGGTGGGGGCCTACACCCGCAAGACCGCCAGAAAAATCGGCGTGGATCTGGATCTGCTGCGTCAGGAGGTCAACAGGGCCCGTCGCAAGCTGCATGTAAAGGACCAGGATGCCTATGCGGTCCGCACTCCTCACCGCGGTGCAAATGAATCGGGGGGTCGCGCGGGCCATGGCAGCGACGACGCCATGCAACGCCGGAGGATACAGCGTGAGGATGCCCTCCGACAGGGCTATCATCACATCGATGATTCGGTCTTCATTTGCGAGCAGCAGTTCATGGGCGTGCTTATCCAGATTCCCAGGGCGGTCGGATCCGATGCCTTCGGCCAGCTGAGTCCGGAAAGTTTCGAGGTTCCGATTTTCCGCTCGCTCTATCGGGCGGTGCAGGCCGCCGGAGGACTGCCCGACAGGAAAACGCCCCAGGGACTGTGGATGCATAATCTGACCAAGGCTGGCGGGCCCATGCTGGAGTCGGCCATCAACGAGCTGGCTGTCATGCCCTTGCCGCTGAATTTGGATAAGCAGGAGGATAGGCAGAGGGGCTCAGTACCGGGCTCCAAGAAAGGCGATAAGGGGGACGAACAGGGTGCAGACTCCGATGACACGGATGTTCAGTTGAAGCAGCCTAGCCCGGAGGAGCGTCAGTATGCTTCCGAGTTGCTGGCAAGACTGTTGGACGCCACCTACATGCGGCTTATTGCCTCGGCCAGGCATCGGATGAATCAGTTACCCGACGGTCAGGAGAAGTTCGATCTTCTTGGCCAGCTCACCCAATACGAGACCCAGCGCAACGAATTGCGCAATCAGGTCTTCGGCAACGCTGAGTGAACTGGTGGCCCGATAATTCGTCCTTTCCATCCTTGTCGAAGTTTTACTTGTAGACAGGGGCGGAGAGGACTTGAGGTAGGTGTGGTCCCACCCGTTAGGTGGGGAAGGAGATCTGGGAGTTGATGCAGGTCATTACGGTGACAATGATCGCGGTAATGATGCCACCCAGATAGGGATTCCTGGTGTGACGGTAGATCGCCTGAGCCTCCAGATGCAGGACGGCCAGTTGGACCAAAGGTGTCAGCATCCAGTCGGGTGTCTGCGTGTCGATACCAAAAAGACTGTTGGCTCCGATGACGAAGAAACATCCATATCCAGGTGCTACTACAAGCAACGCAGAAGCTTGAACAGCGACAAATTCATTGTTGATGCAAGGCAGAGTTTGAGAATTCTTCCTTGTTTATAAACCCGTAATGCCTTACAAATATAGTATTACTGGTAAAGCATGATAATTCACTCTTTGTCCTTACTTTGGCTGTATGGCACATTCTCAAGTACCGAGCGGGTGGGCGGAATACGCCGTGGTATTAGGCTTGAACATACAACGCCGAAGGACGGCTTTACATTACAGCCAAGAGTTCGTCGCCTATAATGCCAACCTTTCCCGATTCGCGTATCAACAGTTGGAGCATGGTCAGTCGCGACCCGGGAGCCCAGCCAATCCCAGTTTGATCAACATAATGGCAGTTGCTCAAGTGCTTAATCTGGGTCTGGATGAGCTGCTACCTGATCCATGGCCGGATCTTCATGCCAAGTAATGCGCAGCAGCGCTATTCTCAAGACGAGCCTTGCCGATAGGGTGAATGCATGAACATGGAGCATAAAAGGGAAGAAAGCCGTGCCGGGTCGACTGACAAAGCCCGGTCTCCTATGGGTCACCGACCGCTTGCGGTCTTCTGGGACATGGACGGAACCTTGATCGATTCAGAGCCCTACTGGCATCAGGCGGAGGTCGATCTGGTGCGCAAGCATGGGGGGGACTGGAATGCCGACATGGGCTGGCAGGTTTCCGGCAAACCTCTCACCAAAGTGGCAAGCTTAATGCGGGAGCGTGGTCTTGACCTTCCTGAGGACCAGATTCCGGATTTGTTGATCGATGGGGTAATCGCCATGGAGGAGCGTCACATGCCATGGATCGAAGGGGTTCGTGCCATCCTGACAGACCTGGTTGAGGCTGGCATCCCTTCGATTCTGGTCACTACTTCGCCACGCCGCATGGCTCAGGCTGTGGTCGCCAAGGCACCCAAGGGGGCTTTTGCCGACTATGTTTGCGGGGATGATGGGCTGGCCCAGAAGCCCGATCCTGCCCCCTATCTGCATGCAGCCGGTCTGGTGGGCATCAACAGCCCTGATCTGATGGCATCCTGCCTGGCTTTCGAGGATACCTTGACCGGCATCACTTCGGCTGTGGCATCAGGAGCCACCACTGTGGCCTATACCGGCACCAATCCGGTCGACACCTCGTCAGGTCCTCAGTTCGCTTCCATAAACAGCTATCGGGGAGTCACCTTGGATGATCTATCCGCACTGATCGCCAAGCGACTCGGACGGTCGGGGTCGTCGGCTGCGCAGACCTGCTGAATCGATCCGCCTACTGCAGGGGCCGGTATTTCCGGCTGGAGCCGCGTGAGGTTGCCACCGGATACCTCTCGGCCGTCCTTTGCAGTTTGTCCATGATGATTCGGTCCATGTCCAGATCCAGCCGATCCGCCAGCTGGATGCAATAGGTGAGCACGTCAGCCAGTTCGTCGGTCACGTGTCCCTCATCTCCGTCCCTGGGATCATCCCCCCACTGATAGCATTCCAAGAGCTCGGCGGCTTCGATGCAGATTGATTTGGCCAGATTTGCGGGCGTATGGAATTGATCCCAGTCGCGCTCGTGCACAAAATCCATCACCGCTGTTTCCGTTTCCTTGCTGATCATGATTTCGAGCCTATCAGTCGGCTCTCCTTGGATCAGTTTGGTATGGGTTCGTGGCATAGTGAAAATCATGGATTCATCAAGTGCGCCGCAGCCTGTGGTGATGACTCTGCCCTATGGCAATTTTAGGGATGAGGATTTTTCCAAGGCCATCGCTGAGTACAAGCAGGCGAAAGCCGTTGGCAGTCAGGGCAGTAAGTTGGAGGGGAGGCTGCTTGAGGAGCTGTTCCTGCGCTATCCCACTGTATATATTGTCTCTGCCGACCTAGGGGACAGCAGCAAAAAGCATGGCGGTGGACCCCCTTATGTGGTTTACGTCGGTGAGACCAACGACATCCGTTCTCGAACCAGGCAGCACATCGAGCTGGATCCACGGACCCGGACGGATTGGGAACGCCTGGTGCGATTCATGCGCAATCATCAGGACAGGGTCTGCCAGTACATCATCGGTGATCGCCACTTCAATAAGTCCCTGACTCTGGATATGGAAAATCGGTTGATGGGGTATATGCAGAGCGTAGACGCGGTCAAGCTGGTTATGAACCGTAGAACCAACGCTCAGGATATGTATTACACCAGCGATGAGTTCGACAGCATCTTTTCCAAGGCCTGGCAGACCCTGCACGAAATGGAGCCCGATCTGTTTCCGGAAGAGAAGGCGATTCTGGACTCCGCCCTGTTCAAGGCCTCGCCCTTCCGCAAACTCACCGACGAGCAACGGCGGGCTGAAGAGGCTGTGCTGCATGTGTTGGAGTCGGTCATTGTTCAAAATCGTGACGAGGGTTTCCACTCATTGACGGAATCGACAGGACCGGTTCGGATCAACGATAAAGTCCATACCCAGGTCATTGTCGTTCAGGGCATGTCAGGGACCGGCAAGACCGTTTTGCTCAGCCATCTCTTCTATCAGATATGTGCCAGATATGGCATCTATGGGAACTTGAACGGCAAGGACGATAACCGTTCGGCAAAGGCCAGGCAGCGTTCCTACATCATTGTCAACCAGGCCGAGCAGGCCAATGTCTATAACCAGATGGCTCTGAAGCTTGGATTGCAAAAGCAACGCGGCCAGTGCGTGGTTGGCGCTGTCCAGTTCATCAATCGGTTCAGCAAGCACACCAATCGAAATGGCCGATCCACAGGCAGGGCAGCGGATCCTATGAATAGCGTCGATGCCAAGGCGGATGTGGTGCTGATTGACGAGGCACACCTGCTGCTGACACAAGGGTCGCAGAGCTACTCCGGAGGCAACCAGCTCTACGATATTCTCCGGCGGTCAAAAGTGGCCATCGTGGTCTTCGACCCGGAACAGGTCTTGCGTGGATCCCAGTTCGTGGATGCCCAGGAAAGTCGGCTTCTGGGATTGACGGGTTCCGAGCATGGCACAACCTTCTCGCAACCCATGCTCATCCGTGAGAAGTCACGGGATGGCCAACATGTACGCGAGGATACCTTCCAGGTCAGTCATGTTCGTTTGGACCAACAGATGCGCATTCAGGCTGACCCTGCAACCTGCGCCTGGCTGGATCGGATGACAGTCAAGGATGGCGTCATTGGTCCCTTGCGTCCGGATCCTTCGGAACATCCTTATGAGATCAAGGTATTTGACTCGCCTACGGACTTGAGGAAGTTCATTCGTCGTAAGGACCAGGAGCAAAGGGGCGAGGGCTCCTTGGGCCTCTGCCGACTCCTGGCCACCTATGACTGGCCTTATAGCAGCAAGAATCAACCGGATCCACGCGAACCCTCCCGACATTGGCAGGTTGCACTACGCCAAGAGGATTCAGGTCAATGGGTGTGGGCCGAAGAGGGGCAGGACGGGGATGGTGAATTCGCCATGCCCTGGAATTACGAGCTATATGAGGCGCAGGGAAACTCCACTGCAAATCACCGGATCGCCTGGGCCGAGTTGCCTTTCACCATTGATGAGGTGGGCTCCATCTTCACCATCCAAGGTTTTGATCTCAACTACGCGGGGGTCATTATCGGGCCCTCGGTCACTTACAGGAACGGAAAGATCGAATTCGAACCCAAGTTCAGTTGCAACACATTGGCGACCAACCAGCGGTCGGAGCCGGAGATGAATCCTGTGGATAATCTTCGGCACGAGTTCAATGTGCTGCTCAAACGAGGGGTGCACGGATTGGGGCTATTCGCAGTTGATCCCGAGCTTCGGGATCGACTGGCCTGGGCAGTGGGTGGGTTCGCCCAGGTCCGGGACTGACCAGTCTAACGCGCCTACATCGATTGAATGCCAATCAGCGGTATCATGTCCTGGGCCATGATCCATGGCCCAGGACATATTCATGAGAAAGGTGTAGGCGAGTATATGACGACGCGCAAGATCATCCTGGACTGCGATCCGGGTCATGACGATGCGGTGGCTATCCTTCTGGCAGTAGGCGATCCGCGGATCGACCTGATCGGAGTGACTACGGTTGGCGGCAACCAGAGTCTGGACAAGGTTACCTACAATGCGAGGGCTGTGCTGGAAAAGGCTCATGCGCGCCAGGTGCCGGTCCATGCCGGATGCGATAGGCCGTTGGTGCGTCCTCAGGAAGTGGCCGCGTCCATCCATGGCCAGACCGGCCTGGACGGTGTCGAGCTGCCTGAGCCTACCCGGCCCCTGGATCCTGGCCACGCCGTCGATTGGATCATCGAAACCATCATGCGCGAGGAGCCGGGCACGGTGACTCTGGTTCCCACTGGGCCTCTGACCAACATCGCCATGGCCGTTCGCAAGGAACCCCGCATTGTTGATCGCGTCCGCGAGGTCGTGCTCATGGGCGGCGGCTACCATGTGGGCAACTGGAGCGCTGTCGCTGAATTCAATATCAAGGTGGATCCCGAGGCTGCTCATATCGTCTTCAATGAGTCTTGGCCGGTCACCATGGTGGGGTTGGATCTGACCCACCAGGCCCTATGCACTCCCGAGGTTCAGCAGCGCATCGAGGGCATCGGCACCGATCTGGCCCATTTCGTCAGCGGGCTGATGGACTTCTTCCGCAAGTCCTACCAGGACAACCAGGACTTTGTGGATCCGCCCGTGCATGATCCCTGCACCGTTGCCTATCTGATCGACCCCTCTATTGTGAGCACCCGTCGCTGCCCGGTTGATGTGGAGCTGCGCGGGGACCTGACCTGCGGGATGACCGTGGCCGATCTGCGTGGTCCGGAACCCTCTGCCGAAGACTGCCACACCCAGGTGGCCGTCAAGCTGGACTTCCAGGGATTCTGGGACCTGGTGGTCAAGGCCATCACTGCGATTGGATGAGATCAATGAAGACTTCAAACACAGCCGAACCCAAGACTGACAAGCCCGATACCACGACCGCTGGCGGCTCAGGCTCTTCCATCGTCGCCTTGATGACGGCACTGATGGCCGCCGTCTTCGCCTTCCAGCTCAATGCCTCCATGCTCTCGCCGGCCCTGACGACCATGGGGACCGAGCTCAATGCCAGCAGCTCCAGCATCGGTCTGACCCAGACGGTGTTCTTCACTTCTTGTGCGGTCTTCTCTCTCTTTCTGCCTCGGCTGGGCGATCTGGCCGGCCGCAAGAAGGTACTGCTGGGCATGCTGAGCCTGACGGCGCTGGGATGCGTGGTTTCTGCTCTGGCGCCCAATGTGACGGTGCTTATGATTGGCCGCGTCATTCAGGGAGTGGCCGGTCCGGTCGTCCCCATGACCCTGATCATGCTGCATGCCGAGGTGACTGATGAAGCCCGCTACGCCAGGCTCATGGCTGTCCTCACTGCGGTCAACGGCGGCATCGGCGGCGTGGATGCCATCCTGGGTGGCTGGCTGGCCGGCACTTTCGGCTTCCGCTCGGTCTTCTGGTTCATGGTGGCCATTGCGGTAATCGCCGTACTCCTGGTGGCCCTCTTCGCCCGTGAGAGCTATGCGGACAATCGCCCCCGCATGGACTGGGCCGGTGTGGTCTTCCTGTGCATCGCCTTCCTGGCGGCCTACCTGGCTATCAATGAGGTCGAGAAGCTGGCCCAGGCGCGCTGGATTCTGGTAGTCGTCGAGATCCTGGTGGCTGCGGTCTTCTTCATGATCTTCTGGAAAGTCGAGAGCACCACTTCGGCGCCCATGGTCACCACCACCTACCTCAAGCAGCGGCGTACCTGGGGCCTGCTGCTGACGACTCTCACCACCATGGTCGGTGTCTTCGCCATCATGAACGGGATCGTTCCGGCTCTGGCCCAGGACGGCGAGGTCGGCGTCGGCCTGAAAGCCAGCATCGTCTCCTTCGCCACACTGACCCCATATGCCCTGGTTGGCCTGGTCTTCGGCCCGGTGGCCGGGACGCTGGCTTCGCGCTTCGGCTACCTCAAGGTTCTGAGAGTGGGCCAGTTGGTCAGCGTGCTGGGACTGGTCTTTGGCATCTACGTCTGCCTGGCCCCCAGTATCTGGAGTCTGGTGCTCCTCTCCCTGATCCTGGGCGTCTCCTATGCGGGGACGGCCAACATCATGCTCAACGGGCTGGGCGTGGTCCTGTCTCCTTCGGACAACACCGGGTATCTGCCGGGACTCAACGCCGGAGCCTTCAACCTGGGTTCAGGCCTGAGCTATGCAGTCCTCTATGCATTCATGAGCGGCTTGGCGGCTTCCGGTGGAGCCCGTACCGGCTATGTGGCGGCCATGATCGGCGGCGGCGTGCTGGTGCTGATTGCCCTGGCTCTGTCCTATCTGATTCCGGATCCGGAGCGATTGAACGACAAGTAATATTGCGATCTAATAGGGGCTCTGCGAAAGTGCTGATTCGCAGGACCCCTTTCCATGCTTCAGCCGGCCGGTATCCGACTCTATGAACATTCGACAAGGGTCGAAAGTCGGGGCCAGACAGACTAGCAGCCAGTAGCGCCGAGTGTCCCGACCCTGGGATCAGGGGCGGAAAATAGCGTCAGGAGAGGTCCTGTAAGCCGGGGGCGGGCGCGTAAACTAAGTGAGGAATTCGTTCGCCGGAGGTGACCATGCAACATCGGGTGATCGGACTGCTGAAAAACGAGACCGTCCTGGTCGTCGCGGCAGTCATCGCTCTCGTATCCTGCATCCTCATTCCGCCCGACCGGCAATATCTGGGTTACATCCACGTCAATACCCTCACCCAGCTGGGATCCCTGATGATGGTGGTTTGCGGATTTCAGCGCATCGGGGTCTTCCATGCCATCGGAGCCGGCCTGCTGAGTCGTGTCCGCTCGGTGCGGGGCCTGGCCTTGGTCCTGGTTTCTCTGCCTTTCTTCTCAAGTATGTTCATCACGAATGATGTGGCCCTGGTTACTTTCGTGCCTTTTGCCATCGCTGTTCTCATCATGGCCGGTCTGGAAAACCATGCCCTGTTGATTGTCACCTTGATGACCCTGGGCGCCAATGTGGGCAGTATGCTGACGCCCATCGGCAATGCCCACAACTTATATCTCAAGGCCCGCTCCGAGATGCCTACCGGGGAGTTCCTCCTCCTTATGGCGCCTTACGCCCTGGTTGCGGCTCTGATGCTCTTCCTGTGCTGCTGGTTTGCCTTCAGAAATCAGCATTTGAACAAGTTCGAGGGCATGGATCCGCAAGAGATTCGCCGCAGCGTACTGGCGCCCAGGGAGGATGGGATACAACCTCAGGTGAAAGAGATGCAGCAGTCCAGCGGATGGCGCATCGCTGTATACCTCATGCTCTTTTTTGTCTGTCTGCTCGGTGTGGCCAAGCTGATTCCCCAATGGGCCATGGTTCTGGTGGTGGCGGTGGCTTTCCTGATCTGTGACAGGCGGGTCTTTCTGCATGTGGATTGGGGACTGCTGCTGACCTTCGTGGCTTTCTTTATTTTCATAGGCAATGCCAGAAGGATCCCCCAGTTCTACAACCTGGTCAGTAGCCTGGTCAATATCCACCCTTTAATCACCTCGGTCCTGTGCAGCCAGCTCATCAGCAATGTGCCGACGGCCCTGCTGGTCTCAGGTTTTTCGACAGCCTGGCATCCGATTATTCTGGGCACCAACCTGGGTGGGCTCGGAACCCTGGTCGCTTCAATGGCCTCACTGATTTCCTACAAGGCTGTAGTCAAGCAGTATCCGGGCAAGAAAGGCGATTACCTGAAAATCTATACCGTTTTTAATCTGCTCTTCCTCGTCGTGTTGGTTGGCATGGCACTGCTGCTGGAGTAGACTGCCCTCCATCGACCAAATGGTGCCGCTAACATTGAGAGGGAGGCAGGAACGATGGAACCGGCCCCGTGCACGTCTAAGCCCAAGGACACAGGGATATTGACCAGACGGAATCTTGGGGTTCTGGTCGGAATCATGGCCTTGGCCATCATGTCGCGGTTTGACTCCATCATCTCTCCTTCCGTCGCAGCCATCCAGGCATCCTTTTCCCATACCGATCCCTCCACCGTTGAATCGGTGGTCTCCATAGGTTCTTCGGCAGCTATAGTTTCAGCTCTTGTATTTGGCCAACTCTTGACCAGAATGAGTTTCAGAACCGCTGGCTGCATCAGCTGTCTGTGTGTCGCCCTGGGCGGCTTGATGCCCTTGGTTGTGCACAGCAGTGTAAGTCAGCTGCTTTTGTTTGCTTTGGTAGTCGGGTTTGGCGTGGGTATCGCTACCACAGTTCTCCCTAGTTTGTCGGCCAGGTTTTTCTGCGGGAAGCAGTTGGCGGCGCTGATGGGGCTGGTCCTTGCTGTTCAGGATGGCTCTTCCATGCTGGTTCTTGCTCTCGGTGGTGTTCTGGCCAAGGGAGGATGGCTGCACAACTATTGGCTCTATTTCCTGGCCTTGCCTGCCCTGGTCTTGGTCATCTTCATGGTCCCCGGTGTCGGTGCCGTCGAGGAGGAGTCGGGAAAGGTCGTAGGTTCTAAAGTATCGTCCTCCCGAAAAAGCGGACAATGCTGGTGGGCTACCATTTCCTGTATTCTTATCGGGTTTCTGAGCATTTTCCTGGTCGCGGTCCTCTACAACAAGCTTGCAGTCTACATAGCCAAGTACGGTCTTGGCGGCACCAGCGCAGCCGGGGTGGCCCTGATGTTCAACACGGGTTCCTCGGTCGTGATCGGGCTTAGTATCAACGCCATCAAGCGGATTTGTCGACAATGGACCATTCCGGTCGCCTTCCTTCTGATGGCCCTGGGCGCCCTGCTCTTCCTGACCACCCGCTCCTTCCCGCTGGTTTGCTTATCCGCCTTCCTGGTTGGTTCAGGTAGTGCCATCAATATGGCTACCTGCCCCTTCCTCCTGTCCAATCTGACTCCACGCAAGCGCTATCCACTGGTAATGGGAATCTTTTCGGCCACCACCAGCCTCGGTTTTACGGCATCCACCTGGGCCTTCAAGGCTTTTTCATCAGTGTTTGGTCTGGATCCGGTAACAGGCAGTTTCATAGGAATGCTGATCATCGCTCTGCTGGCTGCTGTCATTCTCTCGCTTGTCCGCTTCCAGAGCTGTGTGGAATCCCGCTACATTGAGCAATAAGCCACCCTTTAGGCTGTAGAAATCAGAATTATAGGATTCTGTCCTTTCATCGCGACAGGTAGGGGTTGCCGGTGATGACGAATCGTCGTAGGGTCTCTTTGGCATGGGAGATGCCTATTCGGGGGGTTGCCGTGATGGTCTCGTCCTGATTCAGCACTGCGGCTGCCAGGCGGATGGGCGGTTTCCTGAGGTCATGGCCGTAATTATGCTTGTCGATGTCCAATGCCTGGCAGAGCTTGGCGGGGCCGTTGGTCAATTCCCGATCCGGGTGACGGCCGTGCCTGTGGCTGCGTAGAAGATCCAGACCCTGCACTGGCTGGCAGGCTCGAATCAGTACCCCGGCGCCGAATCCGTCCTCCTGACAGGAGATATTCATGCAGTAGTGCATTCCATAGGTAAAGTAGACGTACATGTGTCCGCTGGGGCCGAAAAGGGCATCGTTGCGGGCTGATCGTCCGTGATAGGCATGGCTGGCCGGATCATTCTGATCGTAGGCCTCGGTTTCCACGATCCGAACCCTGGCCTGTTCACCTTCCGTCTCGTAGTCCCGGATGATCAGGCAACCCAGAAGCATCCGGGCGGCCTCCTCCACAGGACGGTCCAAAAAGTCAGGGAAGACCAGGTAATCGTCCTGGCTTGAACCGGCCTTCATTCCGTTTGGTCCTTGCGTACCCAGACCGCGCGCTGGCCGCGTGATTCCGGCTGAATGCAGACGAAGTTATCCTGGTGGGGCAAGGCGGCGACCTTTGGATGGTCGTGATCGTAGGGACCCTGGGCCTGTGCGCCGCCTGCATCGCCGACCTGGGCAAAGAAGTCTTCGGAGGCATCCTTGAACCAGGTCCATTCCTCAGGCAGGTCCTCTTCGTAGAAGATGGCCTCCACGGGGCAGACCGGCTCGCAGGCACCACAGTCGATGCATTCGTTGGGGTTGATATACAGGTTCCTGGGGCCCTCGTAGATGCAATCCACCGGGCACTCGTCCACGCAGGCCTTGTCCTTGACGTCCACGCAGGGCTGGGCAATTACGTAGGTCATTGCTTTACTTTCCTCCTTGGTTTGTTGTCCACTTTCGCTACTTTCAGAAAGCATCCTTTTGGCGAGGACAGGGGTTTCAGCAATATACGGGCCTTTTTATCCTTGGCCGCCTTGCTGTTGCCTTCCACAATTCCTTGGATCATGCCCAGATGGATTGTGCAGATAATGGGATGGCTGTTGACACTGTCCAAGAAGGGGCATGAGGTCAGATACAAGCTTGCTGAATCCGGATCTGCCGTAACCGGAGCAAAACCCAGACCGGCCAGAGTGTTGAACAGTGTCTGAGTCATGCTCGATGACACGTCCTTTTCTGCATTCGCCCCGCTTTGTCGGGCCAGGGCACGACCCCAGACCTTACCTGCTTTCAATGCAGCCCTATCCCTGCTGCCAGTATCGGGACAGGCGGTTTCCAGAGCTATACAGAGCGAGGAGATCATATCCTCCTGGGCGCAGTTTGTGGATGTGGGGGAGTAGATGACAGCCGGCCTGCCTCGACCGGTTGATTGACCGTTGCTGTCTTTTCCCTGGCGGACCGCCTCTCCTTGTTGTACCAGACGTTCAAGATGGAAACGAGCGGTCGTCGGATGAATGCCGAAGGCTGTTCCAATTTGCTGTGCGGTTACACCTGTACCGGTCTGTTCGGCCGCCACATGCAGATAATCCAAGATTGCAGAACGGATCTCCTCCCCGCTTCTGCGCCTGCCGTGGGCTTGAATTTCCTGACTCATCGATTAAATTGTATAACTATCAAATCAATTATCAACCCAGGACAAGGCGGACAGACCCATGCACAATGACCAGAAGATGCGCAAGTCCGGCGGCAGAATGGCCTTGCCCAGGTCCAGGATGGTCCTCCTTATCGGCGCAGGCCTGGCTGCGTTGCTTGGCCTAGTTGCGGCGCTGATTCGTTCGGATCTGATTCACCCCTCGGGCAGGGTGCCCCTGGCTGATCTGCACGGCGGACTCATGGTCTATGGGTTTTTGGGCGCTGCCATTGGCCTGGAGAGGGCAGTGGCCTACCGCAGCGGGGGATCCAGCAAACCTACATGGGGATTTCTCGCTCCTGCCTTGGGTCTGTTGGGGTCCCTGCTCTGCCTGCTGACGTTGATAATTTCAAGCCGCGCTACTGCTCCGGCATGGGCCAGGGTGGAGCTTTTTGGCGGCATTCCGTGGACTTTATCCATGTTGATCCTGACAGCCATGTACTTGGCCATCTGGCGTCGGCAGCCCTCTGCAGAGGTGCTCATACAGGTTCTCGGATCCCTGGTGGGTCTGGTCGGGGCTGGTGCTTGGGTTGCAGGATTGGACGCCGCGGTTCTGGCCCCAACCTGGCTCTTCTTTCTGGTTCTGACCATCGTCGGTGAGCGGGTGGAGCTGGCCAGGGCGGTCTTCTCGGATATCCGTCTTGAATCAGGAATCCTGGGGCTCAGCCTCCTGACCGTCCTGATGCTGCCGGTCCAGGCCATGGCGCCTTCGGTCGGCTATCCACTTCTGGGGCTGTCTCTGGGCCTGCTTCTTCTGGTAATGGCCAGTCATGATGTGGCCAAGGGCACCTTCCGTCATGGTGGTCTGCCGGGATTCATGGGCACCTGCATGCTGTCGGCCTACGCTTGGGGGCTTCTGGCTGCTTTCATATGGATGGTGGCACCCCTCGATTCCAGTACCTACTGGGGCGACATGGCGCTGCACGCGCTGGCTGTCGGATTCATCATGACCATGGTCATCGCCCATGTCTGCATGATTGTCCCCTCGGTCATTCGAAGGCCTCTGCCCTTCCACCCGCTCCTTTGGGGTGCCTGGGCACTTATGCAGGTTGGTTTGCTGATCAGGCTCCTTGGAGCCATCAGGGTATACACGCCCTTGTGGAAGGCGGGGAACCTGCTGAATGTTCTGGGAATCCTCTCCATGATGCTGACCGTGGTGTATCTGGCTGCTCGCGGCAAGCAGGTTCTGGCGTCCAAACGCTACCGTCGGCGTCAGCCCGAGGATTCGCAAAACGAACGAGTGGGGACCCTGGCCCTGAGGACGGACCTGATTGCCACCTCGGTTACAGTGTTGGTCCTGGTGGCCGCCGTGGTCTTGATGGCCCTGCGGCCGACGCTGGCTGTCTCGGTCGGGGCAGCACCCAGTGTCGGAGGCGTCCATGAGGCTTCGTCGAAGAGCGTCCAGCCGACGGGTCACACCAGCAGAGCTTCAATCAAGGTGAAGGGGATGGCCTTTGTGCCGGATGTCATCACCATCAATGCAGGCGACCGGCTGGTTGTAGATTTTCAAAATACTGGAGATCAGCGGCATGACTTGGTTTTCGCCAATGGCAAGAGCACCGGGTCAGTTCCGGTGGGCCAGAGCGTCTCGGTCGACGTGGGGGTCCTGGGGGGCGACACACTGGGCTGGTGCTCGCTGGCAGGGCATCGCCAGATGGGTATGGAGCTCAAGGTCCAGGTAAAGGGTGGAACTGTTGCTGAACAAGGTCAGTCCTCCGCAGGGAAGATGGCCCTAAGCCATATGCCTTCAGCTGCCAAGCTCAAGTCACAGGCTGAGAAGAGCGACCCCGCCAAAGCCGCCCTTCCGCCACTGGGCAATCAGGGAAAGGCTGGAACCAGAAAGTACACGCTGGACGTCAAAGAGCGCAAGGAGCAGGTTGCTGCAGGGCTTGAGCGCACGGTCTGGAGCTTCGACGACGCGAGCGATTCACGGGATAGGGGATCGCGGCCCCTGGCCCAAGGTCCAGTGCTCAGAGGCCGGGTGGGAGACACCTTTGAAGTAACCATCAGAAACAAGGGAAGTATGAGCCATTCCATTGACTTTCATGCCGGGCCGGCCGTCCCACAGACCATGATGCGCAACATAGAGCCGGGCAAGGAGCTCCTGTACACCTTCACCGCTGATAGGGCAGGCATTTGGATGTACCACTGCAGCAGCGACCCCATGTCAAACCATATAGCCAACGGCATGTACGGGGCCGTGGTTGTCGATGACGGTACCCTGCCGCCAGTGGCTGCGGAGTATGTTCTGGTCCAGTCTGAGATTTATCTGGGGTCCAATGGAGGGAGTGCAGATGCTGAAAAGGTGGCGACCATGAACCCGGATATCATGACCTTTAACGGACGGGCCTTTCAATATGACGCCCACCCTCTCAAGCTGGAGAAGGGGCAAAGAGTCCGCATCTGGGTTCTGGATGCGGGTCCCAATCAGCCGCTGTCCTTCCATATCGTGGGCACCCAGTTCGATACGGTCTGGACCGAGGGCCGCTACCTGATTGGCGGAGGTTCAGGAGCGAATTTTACCGCTGCTTCATCGGCCGGGGCGCAGGTCCTATCCCTGCTGCCGGCCCAAGGTGGCTTTGTGGAGCTCAAGGCCGATCAGCCAGGCGACTATTCCATAGTCAACCACGTCATGAGCCTGGCCGAGAAGGGTGCGCATGGCATCCTGCGGGTGTCATGACGCAATTAATCGGCGTCTGTCGTCTTCAATCCTGCAGCTGGAGTCCCTTGCCGTCCATGTGGTAAGGCGAGCCTGGATGTGAGCCAAGAATCTGCGCACCTTCTACGATGGCCCATACTGAAGAGATGAGAGGGCCGATGAAGAGGACGAAGATGGTGATCAGCAGCTGTGCGACCCCACGCCCGGTCTTACCCAGATAAAAGTTATGTATGCCGAAGCCGCCTAGGAAGAAAGCCAGAATGGCTGCTGTGACCTTCGACTTGTTCGACATACCCGGTCCGTTGATATATTGGGCCTGAAGCTGCCAAGGTTGAATTTGGGCCGGTCCGGTGGTGCTGTTGGATTGAGGCGTATATGTGGTTTGGCCATAGGGATTCTGCGGCTCTCCCTGGGTGCTCGTGCTCGGAGCCTGCCAAGTTTGATTCGTATCCGGGTACCCGTTGGCAGTTGCTGAGGGATTACCCTGCTGGGAAGCAGACTTGTAGCTTTGGTTGGAAGGCTCTTGCCCGTATCCCCTGTAGCCTGAATAATTCTGGCTTGCCTGAGCCGTCGGGTCTTGGTTGTCGCCTGTTTGCTGATCTGTTGGTTTATACCAATCGTTCATGGTTGCCTTTCTTATCCATATCATTGTGGGAATGCAACATTATATCTCCAAGAGGGTTTGACTAAAGAGAGGACTTGGCCCTGAAATCTGTTCAGCCAAGACTTAAAAAAGTAGGGCAAAGAATTATTCGGTCATTATTTGGCTATGGATATGTGCTTTGCGCCGGTGGCGTCGGCTGTTCTGTGGATCCTATGGAAAACGGCTGATCCTAGGTTTGGTTGTTGAATCGAATATGCTTTGCAAGAGCAGAGCGCGGGCTTGCAGACAGGCAGAGAGGGTCAGTGAGCAAGGTTCTCATTCATGGCTACAGGCATATTCGAGTTTGTGTTTATTTGCAGATGGTTCCCAAGGGAAGCGGCAACCGTGGTGCGGAATATTCCTTGTCTCCATGACCAGCAATCGGTCTTTTCGGCGTTTTCTTTCATGACTCAGTTGCTTGTACCGGCTTTAAGGGGGGAATGTGCTGAACGAGCAGACAAACACGAGGTCTAGCATAAAGACATGAGTCAGAGCGTATGCCCGTATGCCATCATGCTGACCAATTTCGATTCAGAGGAACAGCTGAACGATTGGAATCAGGTCAGGCTTCTATGCAACAACCAGGATAAGCAAAAGTGCGATCAAGAGCGCATTCCAGAGGTGAATTCGAAGTTCTGGTCAGATGGTCCTGACGGCGTGAGCATCTGCGAGAGAACCATTCAGCAGCATCCGCAGTTTCTCGAACGATTCGCAGGCATTCTCAGAACGGCATTCCTCTATAGTCCCCAAGTTCTTGTCACTGATGCTGAGCTTTTGGATGGCGTCTATTTTCTGGCGTTTGGTCCTGATGTTGTTCTTGATCTTCTCGGGCAGAATGGTTATGAAAAGCCTTTCCTCACCGTATCCGGCAGACAACCGACCTTGGAGCAGTGCCTGCTGAGGTTCACTACGGTGCCGCTTGACCATCAGCATCAACTTTCAGCCGGAGCAGAGACGGTTAGCCTGCCGGATATAGGTACGTTGCGTCCGCTGCAATATCAGGTTTTGCAGAAGACCATCACCTCTGAAGAAAGTCAACGGTTCGTTCCCCAGGCCAGAGCCGTCTTGAGTGAGAATGTAGAGGATAATTGGTCAATAGCTCACAGGATCGCTTGCTTGTACTCCGCATACTGCCAGCAGGATCCGTCTGAGGGTACCTGCCAATTGCTGGCTCAGCGCTGGCAGGAATGGATAGATGCCGAACGGAAGGGTCTCATCAGGTATGAGCAACAACGTTCTCAAACCGAGTCGAATTCCGGCATCGTCCGCAGCTTTAATGATGCCTTTCTTCCTGTTGTCAGCGAAAACGCCGATTGCCTGCGTTCCTGGTGTTCCACATCCAAGGCGAACGAGGCGGAAAAGACCGCATTTCGGGATGTCTTGGACAAGATAAGTCATGAGCCGAGGCGGTCCAAGGCCTTTGCGCTCATCAAGCATTCTGCTTTGCCCTTGGGCACGACTGATTGCAATAGGACCATGGAATGTGACCAGCAAACGCTGGTGGACTGGTATCAGTTCGTCTACCGCTTAGCAATGGCGGATTACCTGGGCTGCTGCCTTATGGCCGTACAAAGCAAACCGAATTCGTATGAGCGCTATGCTGGCCGGACAGGTGGGCGCTCATTGATGCTGTCGGGCAAGGTAACAGAATTGTTGGGGCAGATGCCTTCCGGCTGTTTCGTGCAGTTCTGTTATCAGTCAAGAGATGCGATACAGCAGTGGCGTAATTGTCGACCGAACGCCCCGGACTCTGACCAGCAGCAGCATATTCGTAACATTGCCTATTGCGTGCAGAAGTTTGCATCGCAGCTAGACCGAAAACAGGACAATTGTAAAATTATCAAACAGTTTATTGCGACCCTGATCATCGCATCCATATCTGTTTTTTGTGACAAGATCATTTTTTCAAGTTCAATATCCATTATCGTGATATTGACTGGGGCTTGGTTCATTGAAGTATTTCCCGAGTTGCTGACAATGATGGAATGGATGCACGACCAGCATACGGCAACGCAAACCATGGTATTCGCTCAACGGTAATCATCGACCAGGAAGGTGACTGTGAAAAACGCTGATGAGTTGAGGCCTAGGGTTCCTCTGCAGGAAATAAGGCGTAGGAAAGTCTTCGAGGAAGCCGGGGGAGCCGACTTTACCGTGACTGCTGTGGACGTCAAGGTGAGGGACACAGGTGCAAACATGACCTTGCACGTGGCATCCGTCAAACAGGGTCGACCGGGTGTGATCTGTGTGACGGTCGTAGAACGAGGGGGGGAGGACTTCTATCTGATAGCGCGCCACTGGCGGGTCGCTGTAGAAGACTGGCTATGGGAATTTCCGCGAGGTATGGGGGAGCAAGGCGAGAATCCCCAGACTACAGCCATCCGTGAATTGCATGAAGAGACCGGACTGTGGGCTCAGCCTGATGCCGTCCGTCAGTTGCACAGGCTTCATGCCGATGCCGGGGTGCTTCAAGACGACGTGCGGGTGATGGAAATACGGCTTGATGACGTTTCATCCATTCCTGTATTCGATAGCGTCAAGCAAGGCGGTGATTGGGAATTGGAGGATCTGCAATGGCTGCGGTCAGCTGATATTACCAATATGATCCGTGATGGACGACTGATTGATGGGCTTACCATTGCCGCATTCTCAATACGAGAGATTGATAAGCACATCCAGTGAGTTCGTAGTGCAATTGGTGACCCCGGAGAGATTCGAACTCTCGACCTACAGATTAGAAGTCAGTTGCTCTATCCAGCTGAGCTACGGGGCCAAACCCTTTCATTGTACCCGCCTGGGTCCACCGGCGGGTCAGATCCATGAAGCCTGGTCGGTAAGGGCATCCGATATGGCTCGAGTCATTGCCGGAACGGTCATGCCATACCTTTCCAGCAGGGTGGTCTTGGGGACCCGGTCGTTGAACTCCTTGGCCGCTCCGAAGGCCAGGGTGTGAACCTGACTAGGCCCGTAGTATGCAGCCACGGCTTGGCCCCAGCCGCCGTCCAGCTGACCGTCCTCGATGGTGACCACCAGGGGGTGGGTACTGGCCAGGGCATCCAGGGTCTGCTCATCCAGGCGGTCATAGCGATGTGGGTCCACCAGTGTGGGCTTCAGCCCCGTGGACCTCTCCAAGGAATCAGCAAGATCGCGGCCAAGTGGGAGGGCGTCGCCGAGAGCCAGTAGGGCTACGGTCTTACCTTCTTGCAGGATTCGATAGTGATCCCAGGGAGCAGCGTCCGATCCGCATTCAGCATTGGTCTTCGAGGGATTTGCAGCCAGATCCATTGGCTTGGCTGCGCGTTCTGTCGCCAGCGTGCGATCGCCGGGCACCCTGATGACCACCGGCTGCCGGGCCGGACCCGTGGCCCAGGCCAGCATGTCCAGGAATTCGGCCCCGCTGGTCGGAGCCAGGCAGGTCAGTCCGGGGATGCCTCGCATCATGACCATGTCGGCCGTACCTGAATGCGTGGCATCGGTTTTGGCAATGCCAGTTGAAAAAACCAGCAGAGTCACCGCGCTGCTGTTCAAGGCCATCTCCTGCTCAATCTGGTCGTAGGCCCTCTGGAAGAAGGTGGCCGAGGTGGCGACCACGGGCGTGCCTCCGGCCTTGGCGATGCCCGCGGCGTAGGCTATCGCGTGGGATTCGGCGATGCCCACGTCCCGGTAGTGGTTCCCGGCCCGCTGGCGGAAGTCGGGATCGATACCGTTGGACAGCGGCGTAGCAGGGGAGATGACTACCAGGCCCGGCTCTTGTGGGAACCTGGCCTCCAAGGCCTGCATGGCCATTCTTCCGTAAGACTTTCGTGAGTTGGGCAGGCGACCAAGAGAGTCCAAACCGTCCTGCCAGTGGTTGGCCTCCACCGGACCTTCAGCGGGCAAATCCGGCAGGGAAGTCATATGAGCTGTTTGTCCATCGCTCTGAGTTATGGAAGTCGGGCCGATTTGTCCCTGGCTGCCCTGTCCCAGCCCCAGGCCTTTGCGGGTGTGGATATGGACCACCACCGGATGGTCGGTGCCTTTAACCTGACGGAAGGCCTCGATCAGATCCTCGATTCGGTTGCCCTTATCCACGTAGCGGTAGTCCAGTCCGAGGGCGCGGAAGGGGTTGTCCGGGCTGCGTCCCCCACTGGCACGCAGGGCCGCCAGGCTCTTGTAGAGTCCCCCGTGGTTCTCGGCGATGGACATTTCGTTGTCATTAACCACGATGATCAGATTGCCACCCTGCTCTGCTGCCCAGTCCAGCCCCTCGAAGGCCGGTCCGCTGCTCAGGGAACCATCCCCGATGAAGGCGATGATGTTGGCCTTGCCGCCGGTCGCATCCCGCTGGGCGGCCATTCCGCAGGCCAGACCGATGGAGGTGCCGGTATGCCCCAGCATGAAGTCGTCGTAGGGGCTCTCCTTGGGCGAGGTGAATCCGGACAGATCCTCATGATGCTCGGGGTCCGTGTAGGCCCGGCGCCGACCGGTCAGGATTTTGTGGGTGTAGGCCTGGTGGGAGACGTCGAAGATCAGATGATCATGAGGCATATCGAAGACGTAGTGCAGGGCGATGATGGGCTCGATGGTGGCTAGGTTGGAGCCCAGGTGGCCGCCGTGACGTCGACAGAAGCGGATCAGCAACTGACGGATCTCGTCGGCCAGTCGATTCAGCTCTTCCACGGAGAGAACCTTCAGATCCTGTGGGGAGTCGATGCTGTCCAGAAGCTTGCCCATAACCCTCCTGTCAATTTCCGTGATGCAATCCAATGATTCTAGGTCTGGGGCGGGTGTTTGGAACCGCTGAAGGCCCGATGTTCACAAGGCCCGGCCCTTACATCCATAGGACCGTCACGATTGGCTGCTTCTCCCCGGTCTTGCGTAGTATCGGATGTGCATGAACATTGGAGGGCCGATGGCTGACAATACACATGAAGGGGCACGCGTCGCAGTGATCATGGGATCATCAAGCGACTGGGAGACGATGAAGGAAGCCTGTCGGATGCTGGACCGGTTCGCTATCGTCTACACCAAGGAGGTCATCTCCGCCCATCGCACACCTGGGCGCATGGCGGAGTTTGCGCATCAGGCCCGTAGCCAGAGTATAGGGGTCATCATCGCCGGGGCCGGTGGGGCAGCGCATCTGCCGGGCATGGTGGCGGCCCAGACCACGCTGCCGGTCATCGGGGTGCCAGTGAAGTCCCATGCCTTGAGCGGGGTTGATTCGCTCCTGTCCATCGTGCAGATGCCTGCCGGTATTCCTGTGGCGACCACGGCCATAGGGGCATCCGGGGCTGCCAACGCCGGTCTGCTGGCGGCTTCGATCCTCTCCATCAACAATCCAAGGCTGGCTCAGGCCCTGGATGACTACCGTGCCGAGCTGGCCCGATCTGTGGAGGCTTCCAATGCCAAGCTTGTCTGAGGAGACCAAGGGAAGAATTGACCACCTGGAGCCGGGGTCCGTCATCGGGATCGTGGGCGGTGGCCAGCTGGGACGGATGATGGCCTTGAGCGCCCGCTACCACGGATTCCGCATCGGTGTGCTGGATCCCACGCCCGATGCTCCTGCGGCCCAGGTGGCCGACTTCCAGGAGACAGCCGACTATGGCAACCTCGATGCCCTCAAACGGCTTGCCGAACGCAGTGATGTGCTCACCTACGAATTCGAGAATGTGGATGCCGATGCTCTGGATCAGGTGAGGGACCGTGTGGCCGTTCCCCAGGGGACCGACCTGCTCAGGGTCACCCAGGACCGGGTCCACGAGAAGACCTTCATCAACCACCATGGCATCGATACCGCCCCTTGGAGGCAGGTTGACAGTCTTGAACAGCTTGACTCAGCCCTGAAAGAGTTGGGCATGCCCGCTGTACTCAAGACGCGAACCGGCGGCTATGACGGCCACGGCCAGGCGGTTCTGCGCACCAAAGAGGATCTGCGGGCCCTGAAAGCGCAGATGAAGGGCCGGGACTTCCCGCCCTCCGTGCTGGAGGGATTCGTGGACTTCGCCTTCGAGGCCTCCATACTGGTCTCAGGCAATGGCAAGGACTATGTCACCTTCCCCATGGTGCGCAACGAGCATCGTCACAACATCCTGCACATGACCCTGGCACCGGCACAGGTTGAGCCCGAGATGGCCGACCGCGCGCGTGACATGGCCCTGACTTTGGCTGACGGCTTCAAGTTGGCCGGCACCTTGGCCCTTGAGCTTTTTGTCATGCCCGATGGCGGTCTGGTGGTCAACGAGTTGGCTCCGCGCCCCCATAACTCCGGCCATTACACCATCGAGGCCTGTTCCATGGATCAGTTCGATGCCCACATCCGGGGCATTGCCGGGTGGCCCCTGCCCAATCCCCGCCTGCTCAGCCCAGCGGTCATGGTCAACGTTCTGGGCCAGCATGTGGCCCCGGTCAGGGGGCTGCTGGGTGAGCACCCCGAATGGTTCCTGCATGATTATGGCAAGGCCGAAGTGCGCACCGACCGCAAGATGGGGCATCTGACGGTGTTGACCGACGATCCGGAGCGGACAGCCAAGGAACTGGAGGCCACAGGCTGCTGGTCTGACCTGGACTGAACCGAATCCTCACATCTGTCCCGGTAATCCGGATGTAGGCTTGGTGGAGCCCAAGGAGTGTATCTAATCATGAACGCTGGCTCATCCGTCGGCCGCCGGACGCGGCAGAAGAACGCCATCTGGAGGGTTCTTCAGGCCCAGAACGACTTCGTCTCAGCCAAGGAGCTGCACAGACTTCTTCGTGATTCGGGCCAGCGAATCGGCTTGGCCACGGTCTATCGGCAGCTGGGGTCCCTGCAGATGTCCGGCAGCCTGGACTGCATTGAGCATGGAGGCATTCGCCTTTACCGGGTCTGCCTGGCCCAGCGGAGGCACCATCACCATCTGGTCTGTGAACATTGCGGCAGGACCGTCGAAATCAGCCCGCCGGACGATGGCTGGCTGAAGGCCGTGGCAGCTGAACATGGCTTTACGGTCTCCTCGCACACCTTGGAGGTCTACGGCCTGTGCAGCAGCTGTCGGGACCGCTTCGGTCAGACAGGCGTCAGTGATTCTCCCGGCCCTTGGGCATGATGGTCTTGATGGCATCCCAGGCCTGTGAAGCCTTGAGATTAGGCAGGTAGGCCTGGACCACGGCCAGTCCGATTTGGGCCAGCTGGGCCGGGTCAGGATAGCAGATATAGACCGGGTGCTCGCTGGGCTGGAACTTCTTCTTGAAGAAGAAGAGCGATCGGAAGCCATAGGCCGGTTCCATCAGGTCGGCTACCATATGCAGGGCATGCTGCAGGAAGGCAGTTCGATTCTCGCCCTGACTAGCGTCATCGTCTTCGTTGCTGTCCATGCCGGCCAGGGGAGCGGCCGACAGGCTCATGAATTCCGCTGTGCCCTGGTCGCGCAGCCGCTCGGCCATGCGTGCTATCAGGAACTCCATGATCCCATTGGGGCTGTCGGTCCTGTGCCTCATGAAGTCCAGGGTCCAGCCGATTACCTGGCCCTGGCGGTAGGTGGGCATCCAGCTGGTCACGGCCAGTACCTTGCCCTGGTCGTCCACGGCATAGAGGATGGCCATGCGTGGGTCCCTCAGCTCATCCAGACCACCCAGGGTGAACTTCATCTCAGGAAGCGCCTTGAGCTCGGCCCACTGCTCGGAGATGTCCACGATCTGCGACTGAACATCCCAGGAGGCGTCGTTGAATGTGGTCAGCACGTCGGTGATGTTGTCACGCTTGGCCTTGTTGATGGCTGTGCGAATGTCCTGCCACTTCTTGCCCTTGGTCTGCCAGAGGCTGGGAGTGACCACCATCTCCGTGCCGACTGTCAGGGTTGACCAGCCGCGTGCAGCCAGCAGATCGCGCTGGGGCTTGTGGACGCTGTAGAAGACCGGTGACCAGGAATGGGCGTTGCAGAAGCGCGTGAATTCGTCCAAGTCGTCCGCATACTCCTCAGGGTCGCCGAATGGGCCAGTGGTGGTCAAGGCTATGCCGTGCAAAAGCCGGTAGGCGATGCCAGAGCGGCCGCTTGGGGAGAACCAGTAGCTGTTGCCCTCCCAGGTGGTCATGAAGGACATGCTTTCGCCACCGTACTCGACCAGTTTGTCAGCCTCCTGGCGTTCGCTGCCGTTCTGGATGACTGAGCTGCGCATCCAGGAGAGCAGAACCACCAGAACCACCAGCCAGAAGATCAGCCCTATTCCATGGCTGACCATTCTCCCTGTGGGGGTACGCGGCACCAGGGCTGGAAGGAAACGTGAAGCCACTCCATTGGGCAGGTAGAGCGAAGGCAGCTGGGAGAGTGCTCTGCTGGTGGTGGGCCGGGGATTGAAGGAGCCGGGACTGATGGCAGTGAAGGCCATGTAGCCCATGGCGGTGGCCAGGAAGGCCAGGACGATGGCTGCCCAGCCCAGTTGTAGACGTGAAGTCTTGGTCCGCACCAGGAAGATTCCCAGGTTTCGCACCAGGAACCAGCTGAGAATCAGCGGCGGCAGGGTGATGATCAGCAGAGAGGGCAGTGCGCCGTGACGTATGGCCTGGGGCAGCCCTTCGCCGATGGTCAGTGGGAATACCAGGAAATAGAGCAGGGCCATGACGATGGTCAGGGCGTTGAGAACCACCCCGGTGACAGCGGCGACCCGGCGGCCGTGGTAGATTCCCCAAGCTGCAACCAGCATAACCAGGGTGGGCATGATTAGGGAGGAGATGCCAGTGGGGGCGTGACCGGCGACCAGGCCGTAGTGGGCGTAGCAGCTGACCTGGTTGTTTTCTGCAAGGCAGCGAGACAGTGCAGCGCTTCCGCCTGTATTGGAGCCCATGAATGTACCAAGAGGGGTAAGGAAGCCGGCGCGGATGCGGGAGGAAACGGTGACCAGGGGGCCGAGAGCCAGAACCGTGGCGACCGCCCCCAGCAGGTGGCGGGTCTCGTAGGATCCGCTATGGCCGTGCGGATTGGCATCCTGGACCGGTCCGTGCCAGAGGTGGCCGGTCAGGTGTCCGATCAGCGCTGCCGCCAGGGCGCAATAGGAGCCGGGGTTGCCGGTGTAGAGCACCATAAGGATCAAGGCTGTGTAACCTATGGTGGCGATCCTGCGTCGCCAGAGGAAGTCGCTGAAGGGGATGGATGCCATCAGGGACCCGACCACCAGGATGATAGGGCTGAGCGACATGGGCACTTTGATGAACCAGGCCCAATGGTCCTGAAGGGCATTGATCAGCCAGCAGATGATCAGACCGACCACCGCACCGCCTACAGCGCTAATGACTGAAGCCAGCACAGTGCGCCTGCGCCCCAGCCGGGTCTCGGCGATGCACAATATGACCAATACCAGGGCAACGTCTATAACCAGCGGCAGGGGACCCGGGGTGATGACCAGGGATACCAGCAGTCGTGCAAACTGAACCAGGAGTGAGGGCCGACCCTGTCCATGGAAGGGCCGGGAGGCCTGACGAATAATCAGATCGGACAGAGGCATGCCTAGCCGGTTTCTGCCAGGAATGCGCAGCAGCCAGATCAGCAGCCAGCTGATCAGATTGAGCAGGATCAGTCCGAGGCTGAAGGCCAGTGCAAGGGCGTGGCGTCTGGCCCATCGTGCCAAGTCTGTCAGCAAGACACTCTTGGCTGAAGGTTCCATCAGTCTGGATCCCTTATTCGTTGTCTGCATGATTGTGGCGGCTCTTTCTGCTGATGATCTCTATTGACCTGCTGTATCGGCTTCAGCTGATGTTCATCTCAACAATATCCGGAAAGTCCTGGACTGGTTGGGACATTGGTCCAAGTCCCATGGCTTCGCCCAGCCATTCCAGTCCGGGCTTCCAGGCTGTCTTGACTGTATGCCAGTCATGGCCCGACCCTTGGGTTATGACGGCCTCCACGCTCATACCAGCCTGGTCGGCGGCCTTGGCGATGACCATCATATTGTGTTGGGACTCCTTGTCGTTGGAACCGGCGGC
Organism: Bifidobacterium apis; assembly: GCF_036986835.1. Taxonomy (NCBI): domain Bacteria; kingdom Bacillati; phylum Actinomycetota; class Actinomycetes; order Bifidobacteriales; family Bifidobacteriaceae; genus Bifidobacterium; species Bifidobacterium apis. The sequence continues at coordinate 634,253 of NZ_BTXD01000001.1, forward strand.
AGTGAATAGCCGCTGGCTCGATGGCGCCCGATCCTTGATGGCTTTGGCGGGAACCTGGGCCAGGAAGCGTTTCCGGTCGCCGCCGAAGTAATCCTGGATCATCTGGTCCCGTCGACCCTGGGTCGGCTCCAGCTCCCCGTCGGCCGGGAGCATGTTCCCGTAGACGTCGGGATGTCGCGCACCCAGCTGAGTGGAGCAGGTCCCTCCCTGGGAGAATCCTCCGATGGCCCATAGCTGGGGTTTGCTGTCGACCGGCAGGTTGGCCCGGATCCAGGCAGGCACGTCACGGCTCAAATAGGTTTCGGCCTTTCCGTAGACGGGTGAGTCTACGCACAGGCTGTTGTGGAAGGAGGACCCGTTCTGGTCGGGGGAGACCACCACTGGAGCCAGTCCATCGTGTTCGGCCGCATAGGCATCCATCATGGCGGGGATGGACCCGGCGGTGAAGAGCCGGTCGGGGCTGCCGGGTTGACCGGCCAGAAGGACGAAGACGGGCAGAGCGGGGGGCTTCTTGCTCAACGCAGCGGGTGGTAGGTAAATATCGGCTGGACGTGCCAGGAAACGTGAGCTGTCATTGGGGATGTGCACGCTGTAGGAGCGGCCGGTGCGGGGATAGGTCGGCAGGTTGCCCTGTGAGGCACGGGCACGCCACTGGGCCACACTCATGGCTGGTCTGACTGCCTGATGGCTCCCGTAGTCGGGATAGAGAGTGACGTCGAACAGGGATCCCAGAGTGGTGAACTCTCCGTAGATGATATCCACTCTAAGCCCGGTGGACAGCAGGCAGAGCAGGATGCTCAGGGCTGCCAGGAGGCGGCGCCATCCCCGGGAAGTGATGAGGATGCATACGGTGAACCCCACGGCCAGGAAGCCCAAGGCCACGGTGATGATGACCATCCAGCCCAGGGAAACCCCGAAGAGCATGAAAACGTCGGAGACAAGCCAGGTGGCCAGCAGTCCCAGGGCTCCTATGCCTACGGCGATGGCGATCTGTTTCAATAGGGTCCGCCAGCGTCCATGCGTCAGTCCGGTCAGCACCAGCAGGGCCAGGGCCAGGGCCGTCAGTGTGAACAGTGTTGCGGGAAGCCATCCCTGGGTCAGATGGACCTTAGCCAGCCATGTACCCATGCAATTCCTTCCAGCCAAAACGTATCCGCAGTTCAGTATAGGGAGTGTCTAGGCGGATGGCTGCCATTTGTATGGGCAACCTTTCTGGCCATTGATAGTTCTATGGTAGATTTATTGATAATCAATCTCAGTAACGGTTCAAGGGTCGTTTGAGGCCCCTGGCCGTCGCCAGGAAGGAACCCTCATCCATGCATGCCAGCAGCCCACGCCTTCGCCGGACCCGCACCTTGGTCGCCGCCCTTCTGGCCGGACTGACTCTGCTGACCAGCCTGACAGGCTGCGGGAAGGGCGAATCGACCCCATCCGCCTCCGGATCCGGACCTCTGCAGGTGGTGGCCAGCATCAATCAGTGGCAGTCCCTGGCCGAGGACCTGGGCGGGGATCAGGCCCAGGTGGATACCATCTTGAGCAACACCTCGACTGATGCCCATGATTATGAGCCGACAACGGCTGACATCGCCCGAATCAGCCGTGCCGATCTGGTCATAGTCAACGGGGCCGGCATCGATGACTGGGCTGCCAAGGCCGCTGAAACCGGGCAGGGCAAGTTGGTGGACGTATCCAAGGCATCGGGGCGCGAGTCTGGCGACAACCCCCATCTCTGGTTCTCCTCCCAGAGCAGGAGAGCGGCCGCCAAGGCCGTGTATGAGGCTTACCGGCAGCTGCGCCCAGGCCGTGAGACCGACTTCGACAAGGCCTACCAGGACTGGCAGGGTAGACAGACCCGACTGGACAATCTGATTGCCGATGCGCGCAAGCAGACCCAGGGACGCCACTATGCGGCCACGGAATCGGCTGCCTACTACCTCTGCCATGATCTGGGCATGAAGGATCTGACCCCAGAGGGGTACCTGCGGGCGGCCGCCAACGAGAGTGAGCCCTCGCCCGAGGACTTGGTGGCCTTCCGCCACCTGCTGGCCTCCGGGCAGTTGGATATGTTGGTACTCAACACCCAGGAGGTCAATCGAACCTCCAAGGAGCTAGCCACTGAGGCCCGCAAGGCCCATCTGCCGGTCTTCGAGGTCAGCGAGCAGCGACCCGATAAGTACCGGAACCTGGAGGATTGGATCAGCGCCCTGGTCCAGCAGGTGCCGGGCGCCAAGGCCTGATGGGTCCGCTCGCTCTTCATGTTCGCTAAGGGGTGTTTTTATGGGGCTTGTCGTCCTTAATGGGAACAATGGCACAGGTATCGGTAAAAGGCCCATGGGGCCCAGTCACCAAAGTCAGGAGTAAGTGGTGAAGGATCGTGAACGTCAGCCCGGCCGGTGGACATCCTGGATGCAGATCGTGACCGGACGTCTTCGGGTGCGTGGGTGGGTCTACCTGCTCGCCTTCATCCTGATTGACTTCCTGTCGGTAGGCATCCTTCAGTGGGGGGTCTCCCTGAACAGTTCCCGCGTAGAGCTGTCCAACCCGCTGATCGGCTTCTGGGGCTTCATCTCGGCCATGTGGACCCAGCGTCGGTTTGTCCTGGTGCTCAACATGCTGGCTATAGGCCTGGTTTACCTGGCCCTGGCCTACCTGACCAATCGCTTCTGGGCGGCATCGGGCCTGATTCTGGCCATCTGTGCGGTCATTGCGATCATCGAGCGTTTCAAGGTGCGTGCACGGTATGAGGCCGTCCTGCCCTCCGATTTGGACTTTCTCCATGCCGATGCGGCCAACCTGGTCTCCTTCCTGCCGGCCCGGTCCCTGATCATGATCGGGCTGGGAGTTGTAGCTTTGATTATTCTCGGATTGCTCTGCTGGGTGGTGACACGGATGGATTCCCGTCGCGGTCGTCCGGTGTCCACCGGCAACAAACCCCTGGGCGCCGGGCTGCGTACGGCAGGGGTCCTGGTCCCGGTCCTGGTGGTGGCACTCTTCATGTCCACTGTGGGTACCTACGGCAGCCCCGCCTACCGCTTCTCGCAGTTCATGGGCGACATACCCTCCATGTGGGACTCGGTCTATGACGCCCAGCGCAACGGGGTCTTCGTCTCCTTCTCCCGGCAGCTGCGGCCCAAGGTCATGGACCAGCCCTCAGGATACAGCCGTGCCACCATGCAGTCTCTGGCCCACCGCTACCAGCTTTCGGCGGACCGCATCAACCGTGACCGCAAGTCCTATATGAATGAGTCGAGCCTGGTCTATATCCTCTCCGAGTCCTTCTCGGATCCCACGCGGGTGCCGGGCGTCGCACTCAACCAGGACCCCATGCCCCATATCAGATCCATCAAGGATGGCACCACCAGCGGGCTCATGCTCTCCTCAGGCTATGGCGGGGGCACGGCCAATCTGGAGTTCCAGGCCATGACCGGCCTGTCCATGGCCAACTTCGATCCCTCGCTGACCTCTCCCTATCAACAGGTCATCCCTCACCTGAGCTGGATACCCACGGTCAATCAGGCCTGGGGGTCGCCGTCCAAGTCCCTGGCCTTCCACCCCTATGAGTCCTCCATGTACTCCAGGGCCGAGAACTACAAGAAGTTCGGCTTCTCGCACTTCTACTCGCTGACGGGCCCCGACCAGATAGCCCACCAGGACCGCATCGACCGCAGCCAGTATGTGGGGGACCGGTCCGCCTACGATTCCGCCCTGGAGCAGATGGGTGACGACAAGGGCAACCAGTTCGTCGAGGTCATCACCATGCAGAACCACATGCCCTACAACGACTGGTATGACGACAACAACTTCTCGGTCAGCTCCTCTGACCCCAACATGCCCCTGGGCGACGATGAGATGCAATCCATCCGCACCTACGCCAAGGGGGTCAGTCTGACCGATCAGGCCACTGCCGATTTCCTGAACAGCCTGGACTCCCAGAGCAAACCGGTCACCGTGGTCTTCTACGGGGATCATCTGCCCGGCATCTATGGCACGGCCGGTTCGGACCAGCGCAACTCCCTGGCCCTGCATCTGACCGACTACTTCATCTGGTCAAACAAGGCCTCGGATGCATCGGGGACACAGGTCAGCAACAGCGCCTATTCCTCTCCCAACTTCTTCCAGGCACAGGTGGCCGAACACATGGATACCAAGGTCTCTCCCTTCACGGCCTTCCTGACCGAGCTGCACGACAAGATCAGTGCCATCGAGCCCCCGGTGGCCAACCAGATCCAGGACTGGAACAGGATTCCTGCAGGGCAGACCAACTATCTGGATGCCCAGGGTCAGCCCATGAACGCCCGTGACTTCGACCAGGCCACCCGGCAGCTCCTGAACGACTACAAGCTGATCCAGTACGACATCATGGCCGGCAAGCACTACCTGCAGGGGACCGGCTTCAACACCACGCCCACCCGCCATTCGGATGCCGCCCGGCAGAAGGCCAAGGAACAAGCCCGCCAGGAGGAGCAAAGCCAGGATAAGGACAGCGGGGACTCGACCAGCTCGGCCAATTAGGCTTCCAGGCCGCGGTGGCCGATGTCGTGCCGATAGAACAGGCCGGGCATCGACAAGCCGTCCAGCCGGGCATAGACCCGGTGGGCTGCCTGGGCCAGGTCGTCGCCTTGAGCCACCACCAGGGCGGTCCTCCCAGAGGACGATGTCAGACCGGTTGAAGCCGAGCCGGACACTCCGGCGTAGTAGGCTCTGAGGTCCTGCTCCGGAGCAATCAAGGGCACGGGCACCCCGGTCTTGGGGTTGCCGGGATAGCCCTGTGCTGCCAGGACCACTCCAAGGCGGCTGTGGGAGTCGTCCCAGGTGAATTGCGGCTCTCCGCCCTCCATCAGTGTGCGGATGGCCGTGCCCAAGTCGCTGGTCAGTGCAGGCAGCACCACCTCGGTCTCCGGGTCACCCAATCGCGCATTGAATTCGATGACCTGAGGGCCTTGATCGGTGACCATCAACCCCGTGTACAGGACCCCGGTGAAGGGACTGCCTTCCCGGGCCAGGGCACGGACGGTGGGTGCGACGATGGTGTCCAGGGCCTTTTGGGTCAGTTCCGGGCCGAACTGCGGAAGAGGGGAGTAGGCCCCCATGCCGCCGGTGTTGGGACCCCGGTCCCCGTCATAGGCGGGCTTGTGGTCCTGCGACAGAGGCATGGGCCAGAACTGCTCACCCCGGACGAAGCACATGAGCGAACACTCCTGGCCCACCAGCTGATCCTCGATGACCACCTGGGCTCCGGCCTGCCCGAACTTATGATCGATGAAGATGGCATCCAGGGCCTGCATGGCCTGGTCAAGGTCGGTGGCCACCGTCACACCCTTGCCCGCAGCCAGCCCGTCAGCCTTGATGACCACTGGTGCTCCGTGCGAGCGCACATAGGACTTGGCACCGTCCAAGTCATGAAAGACCGCATAGTCGGCGGTCGGGATTCCATGCCTGCGCATCAGATCCTTGGCAAAGCCCTTGGATCCCTCTATGCGGGCCGCAGCCTTGCTGGGTCCAAAGGCGGGGATGCCGGCAGCCTGCAGTTCGTCGACCAATCCAGCCGTCAAAGGAGCCTCGGGCCCGACGAAGACCCAGTCGATTCCCAACTCGCGTATGGCAGCGATCAGTTTTTCGGGTTGTGTGGGATCCTCTCGAAGCAGGCTGATGCCGTCCGGTTCCATGCCCGGGTTGCCCGGGGCGCACCAGACCCGATCCACTCCTGGCCCGGACAGCAGGGTGGTGGCGATAACGTGCTCCCTGGCTCCCGATCCGATGACCAGTACCTTGTCCGCCATGATGGGCTCCTCTCGCTATTGCTGACGACCGTCTTCGTTAAGAATGACCTGCTGGCCGTTTTGAGCACCTGTCACCCGACCGATCAGGGCGTAGGGCTCCTGCTCCTCATCCAGGACTGCGCGGGTCTGGTCCAGCCGGTCAGGGGAGACGACCAGGACCATCCCAATGCCCATGTTGAAGATGTTGTACATCTCCAGATGGTCGACCCTGCCCATCTCCTCGATCATCGTGAAGATGGGCGGCACCTTCCAGGAATCGAGGTCGAAGCTGGCAGCCAGACCCTCGGGCAGAATCCGGGGTACCTTCTCCACGAAGCCACCCCCGGTGATGTGCGCCGCACCCCTGAGCAGGCCAGAGGCGAAGAGCGGGCGCAGCGCCTTGACGTAGATGCGGGTGGGCGTCAGCAGTTCCTCACCCAGGGTCCGTCCGCCAAGCTGGTAGGGCCGGTCCTCCAGCTTCATGCCCCCCTGGTCAAGCAGGACCTGACGAATCAGGGAGAATCCGTTGGAGTGGACTCCCGAGGAGGGCAGGCCGATCAGCTGGTCGCCTTCTGTGATGGCCGAACCATCCACCAGGGACTCCCGTTCGACCACGCCCACGGTGAATCCGGCCAGGTCGTACTCGTCGGGCTGGTACATGTCGGGCATCTCGGCGGTCTCCCCGCCTACCAGGGCGGCCCCGGCCTGGACGCAGCCGTCGGCGACGCCCTTGACCACCTGCTCCAGCAGAGCCGGGTCGTTGTGCCCGCAGGCGATGTAGTCCAGGAAGATCAGCGGCTCGGCCCCCTGGGCGATGATGTCATTGACGCACATGGCCACGCAGTCCTGGCCGATGGTGTCATGGCGGCCGGCCTCCCGGGCCACCATCAACTTGGTGCCCACGCCGTCGGTGCCTGAGACCAGGACCGGGTGGCGGTAGTTGAGTGCAGACAGGTCGAAGTCGCCGCCGAAGCCGCCGATGTCACCGGCGCCCGGCCTATGGGTTCTGGCCGTGTGGGAGCGGATCCTGTCGATCAGTTCGTATCCGGCCTCCACCGATACCCCAGCCTGCTCATATGCCTTCGGCATGGTTGCCCCTTTCTCTGCCCTGTCTGTCCTGCTCTTCGCTAGTGCTCATTGGTCTGTTCTCCGGCTCGACCCTGCAGGCATGTCAAGCCCATAGGATCCCTTGGAGGCTTCCAGCCGGGCCCGGTCCTCCGGAGTCAGCGAGGCCAGGAAACCCTGCTCGTAGTCGTCAAGCCGCGTTGGGTAGTCTCCGTTGAAATAGGCCACGCAGAGCCCTTGGTAGGGTGCATCACGGCCCAGACCGATGGATTCCACCAGACCGTCCAGACTCAGGTAGGCCAGGGAATCGGCCTCGATGGCTTCCCTGATCTGCTCCACGGACTTTTTGGCGGCGATCAGTTCGGATGTCCGTTGGATGTCGATGCCGTAGTAGCAGGGGTAGCGCAGGGGCGGGGAGGCGATGCGCATGTGCACCTCGCTCGCCCCGGCCTCCCGCAGCAGACGGACGATTCTGCGCGAGGTGGTGCCTCGGACGATGGAATCGTCGATGACCACCACCCGCTTGCCGGCCACGACACCGCGCACTGCTGCCAGTTTCATCCTGACTCCCTGCTCGCGCATGGCCTGGCTGGGTTGGATGAAGGTGCGTGCCACATACTGGTTCTTGATCAGTCCCATCTCGTTGGGCAGCCCGGCCGCCTCGGCATAGCCTGAGGCTGCGGAAAGGGAGGAGTTGGGCACCCCGATGACCATGTCGGCGTCCACCGGGGCCTCGCGGGCCAGCCTGGCTCCCATCCTCTTGCGGGCCGAGTGGACGTTGACCCCGTAAATATTGGAATCGGGCCTGGCGAAGTAGATGAATTCCATGGAGCAGATGGACAGGCAGGTCTGATCGGTATAGCGCTCGATGCTGTAACCCGAGTCATCCACCCTGACGATTTCGCCGGGGCCGATGTCACGCACCAGCGTGGCGCCGACCAGGTCCAAGGCGCAGGTCTCGGAGGCCAGGACATAGGCCCCACCTGGCAGCTGTCCCAGCGAGAGGGGACGGAAGCCGTTTGGATCCATGGCTCCGATCATGGCGTCCTCCGTCATGAGCAGGTAGGCGAAGCCGCCATGGACCTGGCGCAGGGCCTGTTTGAGCGCCGCCATGAAGTCCTTTTCGGGGCTGCGGCGGATCAGGTGCATGAGCACCTCGGTGTCGGAGTTGGAGTGGAAGATGGCTCCCTGATCCTCCAGCTGTGCCTTGAGGCTGTTGCAGTTGGTCAGGTTGCCGTTGTGGGCCAGGGCTATATCCCCGTCGTGGAAGCGGAAGACGAAGGGCTGGATGTTCTCGATGGACCCCGATCCGGTCGTGGCGTAGCGCACATGGCCGATGGCGCGGTCCCCGGTCAGCGGTGTCAGGCTGGACTCGTCCGGGAAGACCTGAGTGAGCAGACCCAGACCGCGCCTTCCAATCAGCTGCCCCTGGTCGTTGGAAACGATGCCGGCACCCTCCTGGCCGCGGTGCTGCAGGGCGTGCAGGCCGAAGTAGGTCAGCCGGGCGGCGTCGGGATGTCCCCAGACCCCGAAGATCCCACACTCCTCGTGGATGCCTTCAAGCTCCAACGACATGGTCTATGTCCTTTCCCCTAGGCGGCAAAGTAATCCACTCCAGACTGGAAGAGCGGTTGCGTATTTTTTCCGGGCACGTTGAGATACAGGTCGGGACCACTGCGTTCCGTGTGGCCCATCTTGCCCAGCACTCGGCCGTCTGGGCTGGTGATGGCCTCGACGGCCATGTCGGATCCATTGGGGTTGACCAGCGGATCCATGGAGGGACGGCCCTGCTCATCTACATACTGGGCAGCCACCTGGCCTCGGTCGATCAGGGTGCGCAGGAGGCCAGGCTGGGCCACGAACCGCCCTTCGCCGTGGCTGATGGGCATGGTATGAATATCGCCCACCCGGCAGGTGCTCAGCCAGGGGGAGCGGGTGGAGCTGATCCGGGTGTGGACCAGACGGCTCTGGTGGCGACCGATGGTATTGACGGCCAGGGTGGGATCCTCGGGCGAGCCGGTGACGATTTTGCCATAGGGAACCAGACCCAGCTTGATCAACGCCTGGAAGCCGTTGCAGACGCCCAAAACCAGCCCGTCCCGGTCCTGTAAAAGCTCCTGGAGGGCATCGGCAACCTGGTTCGAACGCAGGAAGGATGCCACCAGTTTGGCCGAACCGTCGGGTTCATCGCCGCCGGAGAAGCCTCCGGGCAGCATCAGTATCTGGCTGTTGCGGATGGCCTGGGCCAGGCGGCGGGAGCTCTCGGTCACGTCCTCGGCATTCAGGTTGCGGATGACCACGGTATCCACCTGGGCTCCAGCGTCCCGGAAGGCCCGTGCGGAGTCGAATTCGCAATTGGTGCCGGGGAAGACGGGCATGACCACCCTGGGTCGGGCGGTCTTGGAAGTCCCTTCGGCTCTGCGCGCGGCAGGCCTGCCGGGCTCACGGTCGGTGCGGCCGATGGTCGGCACTGGGTCGCCTTGGCCCCGGTATGGGAAGATTGATTCCAGACCCTCGGCACGGATCTCCTCCAGCTCGGCCAGATCCAGATCCTCGTTGCCGCAGCGCAGGCGATAGTCCTCGCGAGTGTGCCCTAGTAGGCGCAGATGCAGGCCTGAATTCTGAATGAACAGGGGTTCCGGACCAGAGGCCTCCAGGATGAAGCTTCCATAGGCGGGGCGGAAGAGTGCAGGTATGGCAGTGTCTGGCGCCAGGTCCAGCCCGATCCTGTTGCCCAGGCACATCTCCATCAGGGACTGGGCCATGCATCCGTAGCCCGGTGTGGCTGCAGCATCCACCAGGCCCTGGCTGATCAGCGTCTCCACCTGGTCCATGACGGTCCGCAGGCTCTCCGGGTCGGGCAGCAATCCGTCCTCCTGGTATTCGGGGGTCAAGAGGTAGACCTGACGGTCAGCCGCCTTGAATTCGGGGGAGACCGCATCCTTGGCCTGCCCCAGGGCCACGGCAAAGCTGATCAGGGTGGGTGGAACATCCAGGTCCTCGAAGCTGCCGGACATGGAGTCCTTGCCGCCTATGGCGCCCACGGAAAGATCCAGCTGGGCCTGGAGGGCTCCCAGGACGCCGGCCACCGGCAGACCCCATCGCCGGGGGTCGGCGCCTGGCTTGGGGTAGTACTCCTGCAGGCTCAGGTGGGCCCGGGAACGGCTAAAGCCAGAGGCCACCAGCTTGGCCAGGCTCTCGACCACGGCCAGGTAGGCGCCGGTGTATGGGTCCTGGCTGCTGATCCAAGGGTTGAATCCCCAGGCCATGGCCGAAGCGGTGGTGGTGTGCCCATCCACCGGCAGCTTGGCCACCATGGCCTGTGACGGAGTCAGCTGTCGGGCTCCGCCGAAGGGCATGAGGACGGTGCCTGCGCCGATGGTGGAGTCGAATTGTTCGGCCAGACCCTGCTGGGAGCAGACGTTGATGTCCGTAAGCAGGGCCCTCATGCGCGCATCCAGGCCGCCTTGGACTTCGAAGGGGGCATGGTAGGGAGCGGGGACCGGCACCTGGGCACCGGCCTTATGCGGGGCGCCGTTGGAGGCCAGGAAGGCTCGGGGGATGTCCACGATGGTCTTTGACCGCCAGGTCATCCGCAGCCGGGGTTCTTCCGTCACCTTGGCGATGACGGTGGCCTCGAGGTCCTCCTGCCGGGCGTATTCGATGAAGGTGGGTGCGTCTTCGGCAGCCAGGGCCACGGCCATGCGCTCCTGGCTCTCGGAAATGGCGATTTCGGTCCCGTCCAGCCCCCGGTACTTGAGTGGCACCCGGTCCAGGTCCACGCTCAGTCCGTCCGCCAGCTCGCCTACGGCCACGGCAACGCCGCCGGCTCCGAAATCGTTGCAGCGCTCAATCAGCCTGGCTGCCTCCGGGCGGCGGAAGAGGCGCTGGAGCTTGCGCTCCTCAGGCGCGTCGCCCTTCTGCACCTCGGCTCCGCAACGTTCCAGACTCTGCTCGTCCTGTGACTTGGAAGCCCCTGTGGCGCCGCCGATTCCATCGCGGCCGGTCCTCCCGCCGACCAGGATGATCAGATCACCGGGGGCGGGTCGGCGACGAATCACATGGTCGGCCGGGGTGGCTGCCACCACTGCGCCCACCTCCATCCGCTTGGCTGCATAGCCGGGGTGGTAAATCTCCCGAACCTGACCGGTGGCCAACCCGATCTGGTTGCCATAGGAGGAGTAGCCGTCGGCCGCCTGACGGACGATCCGGCGCTGGGGCAGCTTGCCGGGCAGGGTCTGATCCAGGGGCTGGCGGGGGTCTGCTGCCCCGCTGACCCTCATGGCTTGGTAGACGTAGCCCCTTCCGGACAGAGGATCGCGGATGGCTCCGCCGATGCAGGTGGCGGCACCGCCGAAGGGCTCGATCTCGGTGGGATGGTTATGTGTTTCGTTTTTGAAGAGGAAGAGCCAGTTCTGATCCTGGCCGTCCACGTCGACCTTGGTTCGGATAGTGCAGGCGTTGACTTCCTCGGACTGGTCCACATCGTTCAGGATGCCGCGCTTCTGCAGGTACTTGGCTCCGATGGTGGCCATGTCCATCAGGCATTCCGGCCGGTCCTGGCGGCCCAGCTCTTCGCGGATGGTCCGATACCGTTCCAGCGTGTCACGGGCCCGGGGGTTGTCCGCATCGATCCGCTCCAGCCTGGTGTTGAAGGTGGTGTGCCGACAGTGGTCGGACCAGTAGGTGTCGATCACCTTGAGCTCGGTCAGGGTGGGGTCGCGCTTCTCCTGACGGTAGTGGTCACGGCAGAATCGGATATCCGGCAGATCCATGGCCAGGTCCAGCTTGTCGATCAGCGCTTCCAGTCCAGGATCATCCAGATCGCGGAACCCGTCCAACACCGGCACTGGATCCGGGTCGTCATCAGGCAAGGCCAGGGTCTTGGGCTGCTCCAGCCCTACCACCCGTGAGTCGACCGGGTTGACCAGGTAACTGCGGACGGCCTCGATCTGCCCGGCATTCAGGTCGCCCTGGAGCAGATAGACGGTGGCCGTGGCCACCAAGGGGCGGGCGCCCTGGCCGATCAGCTGGACACACTGGGCTGCGGAGTCGGCTCGTTGATCGAACTGACCGGGCAAGGGGGCCACGGCGAAGAGCATGGGGGAGTCCAGGGATGGCAGATCCTCATCGCCCTTCATGCGCAGGGCCTGCTCCAGTTCGGTGGCCACCAGGTCGGTCTGGGGCTGGGCGAAGACCGTGGGCAGGCAGCGTTCGAAGAGGTCTTCGTCGATCCCTTCCAGATCGTAGCGGTTGATCATGCGCAGGCCGGTCAGCCCTTGCACACCCGGCAGGGTGCGAAGCTGTTCGGCAAGCCTTTCGGCGGCCTGGTCGAAGCCCTGCTTTTTCTCGGTATAGACACGGAAGAGCACAATGGATCCTTTCGCGATGGACTGGTTGGGGACCAATGAAAAACCCGGAGGCGATATGCTCGCTTCCGGGTCGACCGATTCAGCTGTTCGATTGGCTCTCGCGTTCCTCCAATTCGGTCAGCCCATCCAGAATGGTTTGATAAGCCGGAATGATGCTTCCCAGGTCCCTGCGGAAGATGTCCTTGTCCAGGTGGGTGACATGGCTGTCATTATTGTTGCCGATCGCCCAGAGCCGGCAGGTGTCAGGGGTGATCTCGTCGCCGAGAAGGATGATGCCCGAGCCGGTCTTGCCCATTTCGATCTTGAAATCCACCAGCTCCACGTTGATGGCGCGGAAGATGCCGGTCAGCGCGCCGTTGATCTCCCTGGTCTTTGCGGCGATGATGTCCAGATCCTGCTCGGTGGCCAGTCCCAGGGCCAGGATGTCGTCCCGGTTGATAAATGGATCATCCAGGGGATCGGACTTGTAGAAGAACTCCAGCACCGGCTGCTTCAAGGCGGTGCCCTCCGCAACCCCGTACCGCTGGGCGAAGGAGCCTGCGACCCGGTTGCGCATGACGATCTCCAGGGGGAACATGTCCAGCCGACGATTGAGCTGTTCGGTATCCGAGATGCTACGTATGAAGTGGCTGGGGATCCCCCGGCGGGCCAGCAGGGAGAATATCACCGTGGTGATCCTGTTGTTCAGTCTGGCCTTGCCCTCGATATTGGCCTTCTTGGCCCCGTTCCCCGCGGTGGCCTGGTCGGTGTACTCAACCCATAGTATGTCCGGATCATCCGTCTCGTACAGTTTCTTGGCCTTGCCTTGATAGCGCATTCCCAACTTTTCCACTGTTCGCCTTCCTCGAGTTTGTTGCGAATTGGAAACTTCTGCACTGCTTGGGACACGACCACCATAGCAAGCCCGGGTTACATCCCCGTGCCCACCCGGGGTTTCAGATCGTGGACCACGGCTTCGGCACGCTTGGTGGCGGTCTGCAGGTCAGGGCCCAGGGCCAGGGCCACGCCCATGCGGCGCAGGCCATGCACTTCCGGCTTGGAGAAGATGCGCAGATCGGTGCCTGGGTGGTCAAGGGCCTGGGGCAAGCCTTGGAAGCTGACCGGTCCCTGGCCCCTGACCAGGATGGGCCGGCTGACCGCGCATGTGCCTTCCGGCAGACCCAGGGTCAGATCCTCCTGGTGGACGGGAATGCCCAGGATGGCCCGGGCGTGAAGATCGAACTCGCTCAGCCGTTGGGAGATCATGGTCACCATGCCGGTGTCATGGGGACGTGGGGCCACCTCGTTGAAGAGCAGCGACCCGTCGCGCAGGACGAAGATCTCCACACCGTAGATCCCCCAACCGGTCTCGCCACTCTGGCGGGCCAGGGAGGTCATGGCCTCAACCAACCGGGTGGCCATGCTCCGGGCCTGCTGCAGGATGTCAGGATTCAGATCCGCAGGTTGCCAGGAGAGGCGGTAGTCCCCGTCCTCCTGACGCTGGCCGATGGGTGTACAGGTGGCCACGCCGGCGCAGGAGGCCACGGTCAGAACAGTCAGCTCATGGGCCAGGGGGGCCAGGGCCTCCACGATGACCTCGGCCTTGCCCTGGTGCCTGGTGGCTGCCCGGCCTTGGGTCAGTGCCGAATTCCATGCTTGCGACAAACCCTCCCTGCTCCGCACCAGGGTCTGTCCGTGGCCGGAGGAGCTCATCAGGGGTTTGACCATGCAGGGGTAGCCCACCTGGTCCGCCGCGCTGGCCAGCTCTTCGGGGGAGTCGGCGAATCGGTAGGGGGTGGTGGGCAGGCCCACCTGCTCGTGGGCGAAGACGCGCAGGGCCCGGCGGTCCATGCACATGGCCGCCAGGGGGGCGGCAGGCACTACCTGGATGCCCCTGGCCGCGGCACCGACCAGACGGTCTGTGGCGATGGCCTCCACCTCAGGCACGATCAAATCGGGGTGGACCTTGTCGATCAGGTCCTCCAAAGCCTGGGGATCGCTCATTTTCACCTGGTAGCCGGCATGGGCCACCTGGGTGGCCGGTGCGCCAGGGTAGGAGTCCGCCGCGCCAACCCAGGCACCCAGCCGCATCAGGCTGATGGCAATCTCGCGTCCGAGTTCGCCGGCTCCCAACAGAAGGACTCGTGTTGGTCTTGGTCCCAGAGGAGAGCCGAACGGTCGCTCCCCGGGATTGATGGTATTGATAATCCGCTGCTGACCGGATGCGCTCATACCCATATTCTGCCACCGACCCGTAGACCAAGCAGGTGAATTATCGATACATGCCTATAAACGACATCTATAGAGGCCTTCTTGTCCGCTGGCCGCCGGGACGATTACCATGTCATGCAGTCGACCAGGGAAGGCGGGAACGTGAGCGAGCGGACACCGGCGGTGCGGATGGAGCACCTGACCAAGACCTATCACAGCGATGACGACGAAGACAAGACGGCACTGGCCGACATCGATCTGACCGTCGAGACTGGGGATATTTTCGGCATCATCGGTTTGAGCGGGGCGGGCAAGTCCACGCTGGTCCGCTGTATCAACGGGCTGGAGGATTACGACTCGGGCAGCGTCAAGGTCCGCGGCCGCGAGGTCAAGGATCTGGCTCCGGCCGAGCTGAGGGACCTGAGGCGTCGTACCGGCATGATCTTCCAGCACTTCAACCTGATGCCCTCCAGGACGGTGGCCGACAATGTGGGTCTTCCCCTGCGGGGGAGCGGACGCGACCGTGCATCCCGACGGGGCCGGGTGTCCGAGCTTCTGGAATTGGTGGGACTGACCGAGCTGGCCGACCATTATCCCGCTGAGCTCTCCGGCGGCCAACAGCAGCGGGTGGCCATCGCCCGGGCCCTGGCCAACGAGCCGGATATCCTGCTCAGCGACGAGGCCACCAGCGCATTGGATCCGACCACCACGCGCTCCATCCTTCAGCTGCTGCGTGATCTGCATGACCAGCTGGGCATCACTGTGGTCATGATCACCCACGAGATGTCGGTCATCAGACAGATCTGCAACCGGGTGGCGGTCATCGACCAGGGCGTCATCGTGGAGCAGGGCAGGGTCTTCGATGTCTTTGCAGACCCCAAGGCCCAGCTGACCAAATCCTTCGTGGCCACAACCTCCAACCTGGACAAGGTCAAGGATCTGATGGCCGCCGATTCGCCCCTGGTGGCCCTGGAGCCCGGACAGATCCTCATGCGCATGTCCTATGTCTCCAAGGAGGTATCCGAGGCCCTGGTCTCCGCCATCAGCCGTCGCTACAATCTGGACGTCAACATCATCTTCGGCGACATCGATGTGGTGGAGGGTGCACCCCTGGGCGGTCTGGTGGTCCGAGTGGGCGGCGATGCTGAAAATATCCGTCAGGCCATGGAATACCTGCGCTCGCGCAACATCGGAATCGAGGTTCTCAAGTCATGACGTCCCTGCTTACCACCTGGTTTCCCAACGTCATGAGCCGGCTGCCGGAGTTTTTCAGCAGCATGGTTCAGACCCTGGTCATGGTCGGCGTCTCCGGGGTGATCTCCTTCCTGCTGGCCCTGGTCATCGGGGTGGGACTGATCATCAGCCGACGCGATGGCATCCGTCGCAACGGCCTGGTTTTCACCGTCCTGGACAAGCTGATCGACCTCTTCCGCTCCATCCCCTTCATCATTCTGGCGGCGGCCCTGGTGCCGGTGACCAGGATGCTCATGGGCACGGCCATCGGACCCAAGGGGGCGATCTTCCCCCTGGTCGTGGGCATCACACCCTTCTTCTCCCGGCAGATCGAGTCGGCACTTGCCGGTCTGGACCCTGGGTACGTCGAGGCGGCGGAGTCCATGGGCATGACCACCTGGCAGATCATCTGGCATGTCTACCTGCGTGAGGGCATCCCCTCAATCATCCGGGTGACCACCATCACCATCGTCAGCCTGGTGGGCGAGACCGCCACCGTGGGCATTGTGGGCGGCGGCGGTCTGGGTGACTTCGCCATCCGTCTGGGCTACCAGCGGTCCATGAACGACGTGACCATCGCCACCATCATTGTGCTGGTGATCTTCATCGCCCTGATCGAACTGTTCGGTCGACTTCTGGCCGAAGTCCTCGAACACTGAGCAACCTGGGAAAGGTCAGATTATCGTGGTCGGTCGTAATCGCGTCGGCAAAAAGAACAGAGCCAAGGTACAGCTGGCGGCACTCAGCCTGGTCATCGTCCTCCTGCTGGCGCTGGTTGTAGGCACCGATGTGCGTCTGAACCAGGTGGGTGCCGGTGTCAAGGTCGTCAAGGTCGGTGTCATCGGCAGTTCGGACGACCAGATCTGGAAGGCTGTCCAGGCAGAGCTGGATCAACGGGGCGAACACATCAGGATCGAGCTCAAGCCCTTCCAGGACGCCATCTACGTCAACCAGGCCACGTCCAACCGCGAGGTGGACTTCAACGCCGCCCAGCATTACGCCTACCTGGAGGACGATGTAAAGACCAACCACTACCAGCTGGCCGTGCTTGGCAATACCTACATCTCGCCCATGAACCTATACTCGCAGCGCTATGCCAAGCCCTCGCAGTTCCAGGACGGTGACCGGGTGGCCATCCCCAACAACGCCACCAACATGGGCCGGGCCTTAAAGGTCCTGGCCGATGCCAAGCTGATCGGTCTGCGCGACCCCAAGGCCACCAACCCACTGCCCGAGGATGTGGTGGACAACCCCAAGCATTTGCACATCGAGCAGGTGGATCCGGCCGGCATCCTCAACCTGCTGCCTGATTATGCGGGCGGGGTCACCAATGCCAACTTCGTGGTCGACGCAGGCCGCAGCGTGCACGATGCCATCCACGAGGTTCCCTACGATCTGCAAAACCCGGCCAACAAGCCTTACATCAACATCATCGTCACCACCAAGGATCAGCGGGACAACCCCACCTATGCCGCAGTGGTGCGCGCCTACCATTCCAAGTCCGTGGCCGACACCATTGTCCGTGTCTACAAGGGCGCCTGTCTGCCGGCCTTCAAGGTTTCCTGATGCGATAGGTTCCAGCAATGAAGGAGGACGGATATGAGCACCAGAAGAACCAGAGCCAAGAGAGAGCTGGCGGCTGTCTCGGTCGTCATCCTGGTGGTCGCCGTCCTGATGGGCGTGGCCTATGTCAAGGTCAACCAGCCCGAACGTGGCCAGCGGGAGATCAGCATCGGCCTGGTGGGCGATGCCGACGAGGAAATCTGGAAGGCTGTTCAGCACGAGTTGGACCAACGCCGGGCCGGCATAAAAATCAAGCTCCGCTCCTTCCAATATGGGCGCTACGCCAATCAGGCACTGTCCAACGGGGAGATCGACCTGAATGCCTTTCAGCACTACGCCTTTCTGGAGCAGGAGTCCAAGCAGCACGGGTACCGGTTCGCAGCCATCGGCGACACCTACATCTCACCCCTTAACCTCTACTCAAAGAAGTACAGGAGCGTTGACCAGATTGGCTATGGCGAGCGTCTGGCCATACCCAGTGATCCCATCGATCTGGGTCGATCCCTGAAGGTGCTTGCCAGCGCCGGGCTGATCGGTCTGCGGGACCCCAAGGCCACCACGCCGGTTCCAGAGGACATCGTCGACAACCCACGCGGGCTGGTCCTGGACCAGGTCGATCCACCGGGAATCGTCAAGGTTCTACCCGACTATGCGGCCGGCATCACCAACACCAATTTCATCCTGGATGCCGGCATGAAAATCCAGGATGCCATCTACCAGGTGCCCGGCGATCTCAAATCGCCAGCCAATCACCCCTATGTCAACATCATCGTGGCCAGACAGGCCGACAAGAACGACCCCGCCTACAAGTCCCTGGTTTCCGCCTACCACAGTCGATATGTGGCCGATGCCATTAACCGCTACTACCGAGGTGCGGCCGTCCCGGCCTTCTCCTACTAATAGTGGGTGCAATCGGGTCGTCGCCCTGTCTTGGTCCGGCCCAAGTCTGCTAATGATGAACAGCGGAGGGAAGGCTGATGAGGGATCGTGATCGCCTGACGCTGGCCCTGGTCCTGGATTCCTTCGGCAACAGGGGCAACGGGACCTCCAACTCCGCCATCCAATACGCCCAGGGTCTGGAGGCGCTTGGACACCAGGTCCGTCTGGTGGGGGTGGGCTCGACCGACTATCCGGCACGGGTGCATCGCATTCCTTTGGTATCCGCAGTGGCGGCCAGGCAGCAGATGAGCTTCGCCCATGCTGATCCGGAACTCTTCCGAAGAGCCTTTGCCGGTGTGGACCTGGTCCATATCTACGAACCTTTCGCCTTCGGCCGCGCCGCGCTAGCGCAGGCCAGGTCCATGGGTATACCGGTGACCGCCGGGTTTCACATCCAACCTGAAAACATAACCTATTCTGCAGGCCCATTACGCTGGCTGCCCGGGGTGGATGCGGCCATCTACAGGCTGTTTCGGTTCTGGCTTTACGATCATGTCGGGCACATCCATGTTCCCACCCAGCTGACGGCCGACCTGCTGCGCTCGCATGGGTACAGGGCCCGTCTGCATGTCATATCCAACGGGTACCAGCCTAGGTTCAACCCTGGTAACCGATATAAGCAGCACCAATCCGGTCGGCTGATTCAAGTCGTGGCCTCTGGCAGGCTAGCCCGGGAAAAGGACCATCTGACCCTGATCCGTGCCCTGGCCTTGTGCAGGAACAAATACAGAATCCGCTTGACCATAGCAGGTACAGGTCCAATGGAGCGCCGACTGAAGGCGGAGGCCGCCTGTCAGCTGGATGGTATGCAGGTCGCGATTGGATTCCACCAGAACGCGACCATGCCTGATCTGCTCAGGCAGGCCGACCTGCTGGTCCACCCCTCAATCGCGGATCTGGAATCGGTCAGCGTTCTGGAGGGGATGGCCTGCGGCGCAGTTCCGATCATCGCCCGATCTGAGCTTAGCGCCGCCGGTCATTTCGCCCTGACACAGCACTCGCTCTTCCCGGTTGGCAAGGCCCGGTCCCTGGCTGAGCAAATCGACTGGTGGATAGACCGTCCTGATGCCCTTGCCGTCTGGTCAAGACGCTATGCCGAACATGCCAAGGAAGATTACTCCCTGGATACCTCCGTCAAGGCCTTTGCCCATATGGCCGTGCAGGCCGTCAGCGATCAAGAGCCGGACCAGGCGCAATCCAACCCCGCTTAGATCTCCTGCTTGGATATGATCAGAGCCGACCCGAAAATAGCCACCAGGACTACGCCCACGGATACTCCGGCATAGATCCAGACCTGATCGGCCTTCAAAGTGCCAAGGATCATCTGGTCGCCGAACCCGACAAAGTCGAAGTACTTCAGCCAGTTCAACTTAAAGGCATACTCTACAAGGGAGATAAGAATGGGCCATATCACAATCACCACCGCTGAAATGACCAGGGATTTGGTAATAATTAAGAGGACAATGCCCAGACTGATGATGACGGAGATACAGAAGCCGACCGTTAAGGTCATGAGGGCCACATCCTTGCCCAAGATGCCCCAGCCGGCTCCAGGCTTCCTTCCCAAGGCGAGTCCAGTGATCAGGATGGTGATGTAGTAGCACAGGGTCAGGAGGATGATGTCAGTCAGGATGGTCACGTACTTGCCCAGAATGAACTGTATTCGCGAGATGCCCGAGGTCAGCGTGTTCTTCAGAGTGTGCTGGCTGTATTCCGCACCGATGACGATGACGAAGACCGCGATGAAAAAGTAGATTAGGGACGAAGTGGAGGCGGCGCCTACTTGCAGGCCTGTTCTGACGGTCCAGCTTCGGCCTTCGATTGCCATCAGTTTATGATTGTATTCTTCGCTCCCGCCGCTCATTCCTATGGTCGTCTTACTCCATGTGGTCACTATGCCGAGTGCCACAGTGGCAATCAGCAGAAGCAGCATGCCGATGGAGCGTCGCTGCCTGTAAAAGTCGGCCCTGATCTGGTTAATCATTGTTGTCTCCTAGGCTCTTGAGGATCCTTGTCGAGCAGATCCGCGAAATATTCCTCCAGCGACTCCTTCTGCTGGCTGATTTGATTGACCAGGATGCCTTTCTGAACAAGAAGATTGATGATGGGTCCCGGTTCCAGATTCCCTTGCTTGATCAGAATCTGATGGTCGTCAAGGACTTGGAAGGGGCCGATTCCCTTGCGATCTAGGAGCATGGCGGCTTTGGAGCTCTGGTCCACGTCTATCAATAGTCCATTCTGGTTGATCCGGTCCAGTTCATCCTTGTTGACCTCCTTGATCAGGCGGCCGTGGCTGATGAACCCGAACCGGGAGGAGACCAGGTAGAGTTCGCTCAAAATGTGACTGGATATGAGGATGGTCGTCTGGCGTTCCTTGTTGAGCCTGTCCAGGAGTGTTCTGAATTCCATGATTCCTGCCGGGTCCAGGCCGTTGATGGGCTCGTCCAGAATCAGGAAATCGGGTCGGGTGAGGATGGCCATGGCCAGCCCCAAGCGCTGACGCTGGCCCAGAGAGAGGTGACCGGCCCGAGTCTTGGCCTTTTTGCTCAGGCCGACGAAGTCGATGGTCTGATCGATGGCCTTGTCGTCGGCCAGCCCGTGCTGGATGGCTGTCAGTTTCATGTTCTGGACGACGGTGAGTTTTTTAAAGGCGGCTGGGGCCTCAATGACCGAGCCTATTCTGCTCAGTATGCGGCTGTCCTTGCCAATTGTGTGCCCCATCAGCCTTATGGCCCCCTTCTGCATGGGGGAGAGTCCTGTGATTAGACGCATCAGGGTGGTTTTGCCGGCGCCGTTCTCGCCGATCAGCCCGTAGATCTCGCCCTTGTTTATGGAAAGGCTGAGATCGTCCAGTGCCTGGAAGCGGCCGAACCGTTTGCTGACATGGTTAATATCCAGAATGGTATCGTCCATGGGGTTCCTTTCTCTATGTCGCTATGAGAGAATCTAAAATGCCTTTCTTAAGTGCTTGGCTAAGAAATCATTAAGAATTTCATAAATCCGATTGGGCGAGATCGGCCTCGTTAGACGGCTTCAGTAACATGAGAGTGACCTGCGAAAGGAAGAAAGTATGCCGACGATTCTGGTCGTGGAGGATCAGGAGGACATCCAGTCCCTGCTCAAGGATGTGCTGGGCGGGACCTATCGGATCATCCAGGCGACGACGGGCGCCCAGGCCTTAGACCGCTTCCAGCAGGAGGAACCCGACCTGATTCTTCTTGACCTGATGCTCCCTGTAGTCACCGGGGACAGCGTCCTCAAAGCCATTCGACGTATCTCGTCGGTGCCGGTCATCATCCTCACGGCCATCCAGGACAAGACCAGGACCGTCAGCCTCTTGGAGCAGGGCGCCAATGATTATGTGACCAAGCCTTTTGACATCGACGAGCTTCGCGCTCGTGTCCAGGTCCAGCTGCGCCAATCCGGGGCACTGAAAGCGAACGCGGATGCAGCAGGTAAATCCGCCGCTAAGATTTGTTTCGAGGGGATTGAGCTGGACCGGATGGAGCACACGGTCAGCGTTGATGGACACCGGGTCGAACTGGCGCGTAAGGAATTCGCCATCCTTGAGCTTCTGATGGACCATCCACATCGGGTTTTCGAGAAGGAGGACCTCTATCGACAGGTTTGGAATCAGCCATACATCAATGCCGAGAATACTCTCAATGTGCATCTGAGCACCTTACGAACCAGTTTGAATAGATACGCCGGCAGTCAACGCTACATCGTGTCGGTCTGGGGCATCGGCGTTCGCCTGGTTTGAATTCACACGGAGGGAATAACGATGAATAAGGGGTCGTCGGAGGTGAATCCGTGAAGGTGGTTGCACTTGTTCTGGGTCTTGTCGTCCTCGTCCTGGCGATTGGCCTGATAATGCTGACTACCGACCTCAAACGGATCAGTGATGATCTGGACTTCATCAACCATGCCGACACTAATGCCTTGGTAACCACTGGGTCCAATATCGGGCTCATCCGCACTCTGGCGGATAGGATCAACGCCGTTCTGAACAAGACCAGACGGCTGCAGATCACTCATGCTGAGCAGAACAAGCAAGTCCGGCAGATGCTGACCAACCTAACCCATGACATCAAGACCCCGCTGACCGTGGCCAGGGGATACGCCCAGCTGCTCAAGGAAGGATCGGCTGATCAGGAGCAATTGGGCAAGATCCTCAACAACCTGCAGTCAGTGGATCACTATCTGCATTACCTGATGGATTTCAATCTGATCCAAGAGAAGAGTGTGAGCCTGGATCTGACCCGGGTGAACCTATCGGAACTGGTTCAGCAGGAGCTCTTCAACGCTTTCGATTCGTTGAATGCGCGGTCTGTCACAGTGGATCCCAGAATTGAAACTGGTGTGGAAATTACGACGGACCAGATTATGATGAGTCGAATAATTCAGAATCTGATCGGCAACTGGCTCAAGTATGCTGACGAATCAGCCTGGGTTGAACTGAACAAGGGTGAAGATGGGCGGATCCATCTGGACTTCGGCAACGAAACCAAGGGCGGGGCCGTCGATGTGGACAGGCTCATGGAACGGTTCCAGACTGATGACCAATCACGGACCAAGATCAGAAGCACAGGCCTGGGTCTGAGTATTGTTGACTCCCTGGTGGATTCGCTCGGAGGCTCCATGAGGCTGGAATCCAGCAAGGGTATTTTCCTGGTCCACTTGCTACTTAGTGATGTTCCTCAACCGAAGGAACTATGAATAACGTGGTTTTACGACCGTTTGGTAAGATGCAGCGGCCTGCCATGGCCTTTATGGCAAGACCTTGACAGGCCGCAGCGCATGTAGGCGGAGAATAGTGTCAGCAGATGAATCTAACAGAACTTAAATAACAGTACTTAAATCTGATTGTGCTTAAGTCCGGCTGATAGATGAGCCGCTTCTCCGTCTACAATCAAGGGAAAATCAGGCCTTGGTGTGGGGAACTATAACAGCCCTGGCCGAGAGCTTGTTGTCGACCAGCTTGTGATAGGCATCCAGAGCATTGTCCAGCGAGTAGGTTTCGATCTCGGTCTCGATCTGGCCGTTGCGATACATGTTGGCCACATCGTAGAGCTCAGGGATGGAGCCCCAGTAAACGCCAAGCAGCTCCTGCTCCCAGGGCTTGGAGTACCAGTCGTACTCCGCCTTGCCGCCGGCGATGCCGACCACGGTCACCCGGGATCCCGGGCCGCCCGAAGCCTGTGCCGCAGCGATGGTCGGGGCCACACCCACGAAATCGAAGGCGGCATCTACGCCCTCCCCGTGAGTGATCTTCCTGATGTTCTCCACCTGGTGATCGTCGCTGATTACAGGGATGGCACCCTTGGCCTCAGCCTTGGCAAGGGCCTCAGGCTTGGTGTCGGTAGCGATCACGGTGGCGCCGGTCAGTGCGTGAAGAATCTGAATGGCGATCTGGCCCAGTCCGCCCAGGCCAATGACCAGAGCATACTTTCCGCCACCATTGAGGTGAGGCATTGCAGCCCGGATGGCGTGGTATGGAGTCAGGGCAGCGTCAGCCAGGGGTGCTGCGCCGATTGGATCCGCATCTCCCAGCGGCACCAGGTTGCGGGCCGGGACGGTCATGTATTCGGCCATGCCGCCGTCGCGTCCCAGACCCAGGGCCAGTGACTTATTGGTCGCGGCGCTGGAGCAGTAGTTCTCCTGGCCGGCCACGCAGTGAGGGCAGTGACCGCATCCGGTGGGCCCATAGACGATGTAGGCATCACCCTTCTTGAAGCCCGTGACATCGGGTCCTACCTCTTCGACCCAGCCGGTGGTCTCGTGCCCCAGAATAAATGGAGGCTTGGTGTGGCTCCCAGTTTCTGGGGTGTAGTCCTGGAAGACGGAGACGTCAGAATGGCAGCAACCTGCCCCAGCCACCTTGAGCAGAACTTCGCCGCTTCCAGGGGTCGGCTCCGGCACTTCCTTGAGGGTGGGGAAGGTGTTGAATTGTTCGAAAACAACGGCTTTCATAAGTTTCCTTTCATCGTTGAAGCATTTCCGCCCCTATGCTCAGAGCGGAGGTGTGTGCATCAGCATCGTTGCAATAAAAATCTTACTGAAGACCAGCTTCGCACTCACCCGAACGAGTGTGATATGTCCAACAATGTGGGATTGGCCGTGTTTACGGGACGGATGAAAAATTCTCGTATAAATACGAATACCCCTCCCCTAAGGATGACCAACAGGGGAGAGGATGGCTTTGATTTGCTTGGGTTTAGCTTGAGCGGCTTTTACAGCAAATTGATCAGAGCCTGGGTGTCTTCGACTGTTGTCGCCCAGGAGGTGGCCAGCCGGATCACGGTGTGGGTGGCATCGCTGCGTTCCCAGAAATCGAAGGCGACCTGTTTGGACAGCTCCTCCATGCGCTCATTGTCCAGGCGGACGAAGGTCTGATTGGTGGGGGAGTCCATGACGATCTGATATCCCTTCTCCCGCAGGGCCTTCTTGATCATCGCTGCCGTCCGTATGGCGTTGCGGCTGATTCGTGAGTAGAGGTCGTCGGTAAAGAGGGCATCGAACTGCACCCCCAGGAGCCTTCCCTTGGCCAGGAGTGCACCCCTCCTTTTGATCATGGTGCTGAAATGCTCGGGAGCATTCCCCCTGGGGAAGACCACCGCTTCGCCGCAGAGTGCACCGACCTTGGTTCCACCGATGTAAAAAACGTCGCAGAGACGGGCTATGTCCGTCAGGTCAACGTCGGTTCCGGGGGCCACCAGTCCGTACCCCAGCCTGGCTCCGTCCAGGTAGAGCGGAATCTTGTGTTCCCGACAGATCTGCGAGAGGTCTTCCAGCTCCTGACGAGTGTAGAGGGTTCCATACTCGGTGGGATGGGAGATGTAGACCATGCCGGGGAAGACCATCTGCTCATGGTTTTCGTCGGCATAGAAGCCTTCCAGGAAAGCCTTAAGGTCCTCGGCACGAATCTTGCCCTTTTCGCCGGGAATGGTCAGGACCTTGTGGCCTACGGCTTCAATGGCGCCGGCCTCGTGGACGTTGACATGGCCCGTATCTGCAGCGACTACTCCCTGGTAGGACTTCAGCAGGCAGGAGGTGACAACCTGGTTGGTCTGGGTCCCTCCGGCCATGAAATAGACCTGGGCCTGGGGACAGCCACAGGCCTGGGCGATCTTCTGAGCAGCGGACAGGCAGTATCGATCCTTGCCATAGCCGGGAAGGTGCTCCATGTTGGTGTCGATCAGCCGCTGCAGGACTTCGGGGTGGGCGCCCTCGGAATAGTCGTTGACGAATGACAGCATGCGGGTCCTTCCTGTTCGATGATAATTGGCTCCGGACCAGCCAAGCCGAT
The DNA here is from genome assembly GCF_036986835.1 of Bifidobacterium apis. Taxonomy (NCBI): domain Bacteria; kingdom Bacillati; phylum Actinomycetota; class Actinomycetes; order Bifidobacteriales; family Bifidobacteriaceae; genus Bifidobacterium; species Bifidobacterium apis. Next base: position 659,683 of record NZ_BTXD01000001.1, read on the forward strand.
CCGGAGCCATGACTCTTATTACAGCATATGCTCAGGCGATGAGTTCCTTGACGGATGCAATAATCGCTTGCAGGCTGACCTTGGCGTCGTTGAAGAGCATCTGCGTGTTTGGATTGAAGTAGAGCTCGTTCTCGATGCCGGCGTACCCCTTACCTGTGCCTCGTTTGAGGACGACAACATGCTGGGCCTTGTCAACGTCCAGAATGGGCATGCCGGATACAGCAGTTCCCGGTCGGCGGGCTGCCGGGTTGGTCACGTCATTGGCGCCGACCACCAGGGCAACATTGGCTGAGGGGAACTGGGGGTTGATGTCATCAAGGTCGATCAATTCCTCATAGGGGACGTTGGCCTCGGCCAGGAGGACGTTCATATGTCCGGGCATACGGCCAGCCACCGGATGGATGGCATAGGATACCTCCACGCCACGGCCCTTGAGCAGTTCACCCAGATCGGCCAGTTCGCGCTGGGCCTGGGCCTGAGCCAGACCAAAGCCGGGGACGAAGATGACCTTGTCGGCATAGACCAGCTGAACGGCCACATCGTCGGGTGTGGTCTCCTTCATGGTCCCTTGGGTACCCTGATCCTGGCTGGTGCTCGCAGAGGAGCCGCCGAACCCACCGGCCAGGACGCTCAGAAGCGGCCGGTTCATGGCCTGAGCCATCAGGACGGACAGGGTAGCACCTGCTGCGCCGACCAAAGCGCCTGCCACGATCAAGGCGACGTTGTCGATGGCCAGACCGTTCATAGCCACAGCTGTGCCGGTGCAGGCATTCAATACGGAGATGACCACGGGCATGTCGGCGCCGCCAATGGGAATGACGAAGACCAGTCCATAGCCTAGGGCGAAGATGGCTGTGAGGATGGCCCATAGGGTCCGATTGCCAGGATTCAGGCAGAGCATGACCAGGCTGAGGATCGTCAGTAGGGCGAATAGCACATTCCAGACAGCCTTGGCCGGCAGCTTCAGGTTTTTGATCATGCTGATGCCCTGGAGCTTGCCGGCGGCTATTAGGGAGCCGGTGAAGGTGATGGAACCGATGACCACGCCCAGGCCAGCGGTGATCAACACCACCAGAGTCGGGGTGCCCTCGGAAGTCAGTATGTCGTTCAGGGCGACCAGGGCTGCAGCGCCGCCGCCGACCGTGTTGAAGACGGAAACCAGCTGAGGCATGTCCGTCATTTTGACCTTCCTGGCTGAATAGACACCTGCTGCGGATCCAATCAGAATACCGAGCACGAGCAGAATGATAGCTAGGGAGGAGTTGAAACCGGTGACGAACAGATGGATGAAGGCCATGGCTACGGCGATGACCATGCCCGCTGCAGAAATCCTATTGCCTGTACGGGCCGTCTTGGGGGAATTCATGTAGTGCAGGCCCATGACGAACATGACTGAGGAAAGGAGGTAGACGAACCAGGTGATGATGTCGAGGGTGTTCACTTCTCGGCTCCCTGATCCTTAGCGGTCTCGGTCGTGACGGCCGAAGCCTGTTCGTCCTGGCTGGCCTTACCCTTCTTCTTGTCGGGTTTGGAGGACTTGAACATCTCCAGCATCCGGTCGGTTACCACATAGCCGCCCACCACATTCATGGCGCCAAGGACGGCAGCCAGGAATATGAGTACGTAGGAAAGCGGGGAGTGAGCCTCCGCCGCGATGATGACTACCCCGACAATCACAATGCCATGAATGGAGTTGGCGCCCGACATGAGCGGTGTGTGAAGCGTGGCCGGAACCTTGCCAATCACCTCCACGCCGATCAGCAGGGCCAGAATGAAGAGCGTAATTGCTATGACCAAAGAATTCATTGCTCTTGACCTTTCTCTTCGGTCTCTTCGACACCGGGAGCATCCGCGCTTTCGCTCGTGCCGGATTCGGCTGCTCCTGTTACAACCAGTGCTTGATCAATCTCGTCGTCTGCTTTGATGCTGAGCGCGCCATTGCGAAGGAAATGCACCAGCACGTCCGCCACATTTCTGGACAGCAGGTTGGAGGCCGTCGTGGCTACGCCGCTGGCCAGGTACGGGGCTCCGATCATGGTGACTCCGTTATCGGTGGTTTTGGTTCCCACCTGTGACCCCTCGACGTTGCCGCCCAGCTCGCTGGCAGCGCAGTCCACGATCACGGCTCCGGGATGCAGGTTGGCCACACCCTCGGCGCTCAGGAGGCGTGGAGGCTTTCCACCAGGAACCTTGGCTGTGGTGATAACCACGTCGAAGCCTGCCGCCTTGGCATCCACAGCAGCCTGCTGCTGGGCCTGTTCCTGATCGGTCAGCTGGCGTGCATAGCCGCCCTGCCCCTGTCCCTTGGAGAAATCCAGTCCCAGGTCGAGGAACTTGGCTCCCAAGGATTCCACCTCCTGCTTGGAAGCGGGTCTGACATCGTAGGCGGTGACCACGGCTCCCAATCGTTTTGCGGTCCCGATGGCCTGCAAGCCTGCGATACCAGCGCCCAGAACCAGGACTTTGGCTGGTCGGATGGTTCCTGCTGCAGTGGTCATCATGGGGAAGAAGGATCCATAGGCATCGGCAGCCACCAGAGCCGCCTTGTATCCCATGACCGAGTTCTGCGAGGTCATCTCATCCATGGACTGGGCCGAGCTGAGTTGTCGGGGGAGTCGCTCCATAGCGATTCCGGTAAGCCCGGATGCCTCCAGGGATTCGGCGTAGTCCTTGTCGCTCAATGACCCCAGCATGCCGATGATCCATGTTCCGGCTGGAATTCGCTTTAGCAAGGAGCTATCCGGTCTGCCGACGAAACCCAGGACTGTCGACTTGGATAGGACAGTATCCCTGTCGGTGACGGTGACTCCTGTCCGTTGGTAGTCCTCATCTCGGAAGCCGGCTCGGACCCCGGCTCCGGACTCCAGGAGGCAGGTAACGTCTTGCCTGGTCAGCCGGGTCACGATGTCAGGCGTCAGAGCCACACGGGCCTCCTCATCGTCTGTCTCTTTGAGGACCCCGAAGGTTACAGGAGATTGTTCTGGTCCACTCATGTCTTTCCTTCTTCAAGCACAACTGTGTGTGAACAATTTCATCAATGATTCTAGTTGCTGAATGTTCTTGTTGGGAGGCCAAGACAACTTATTATGTATCAGCGTTTTATAAGTATCAGTCGAAGATAAATTAATTTCAAGGTATCTTGTAGGGTATCTTGGCTTGGAGGATGAGAAACAGAAAGAGCAAAAGCTATGCTCGCCCAGTTGTGCCTGCACAGCTCATAAATTGTCTGAAGAGTGGTTTCGCGGTTTTGATGCCGGATTTTTGTGAGCCGGGCGGCATAGTGCACGGCATTGCGGCCTGAGTCAAGCTGCAGCAGGTGACATGATCAAATTAAAGGGTGCCGCGCATCGTCATGAACGATGAACGGCACCCTGAGGCGGAAGGCCTTGGCAGGAAGAACGCTGTGGGGATTTCACATGCACGGCCGGCTATTTGGCCTTCCCGGCCTTCTTCGCAGTTTCAGACCAATGCTCGCCGCCCCTTATTGCTTCCCCTTGCGTTGATCGTTTGCCGCAGGGTCCTTGGGCTTGAATTGCAGGGGATTGTGATGATAGATAAGGGCGAAGGCGGCCAGGGTTTCGATCATGCTGGCGATGATCCAGGTGATGACGATGGCGTTCTGGTGTTTGCCTACTGTTCCCATTCGGGTGAAGATGAACACATCCATGATGAAGGTCTGCAGAACCAGAAGGACCGTCGCCACAACTACCGTCCTGGTGTGCCTGTCCGTCTCCGTTCCCTCTCCTTCTGGTTTGCCGGGAGACTTGAAGCTGGCATAGGAGAGGAGCCAGATGCCGATCCCAAAGAGGACAGCGGCAAGAGGCAAGGAGAAGAAGATTGGCATGGTGCTCAGGCTGAGGCCCAGAGCTGCGACCAGGACTGCCGAGGCCAGGCCCAGATAGAAGGAATCATGGTTTTTCGCCTTGCGCGGTTTAGGTAAGCTGGCAGCGCTCGTCGGCTGAGATGGCTTGTCGTCAGGCTTACTGGGTTGATTCGGCTTGTCGTCAGGGGAGGGGCCATGCTCTTTGTCTGGATGGCCGGCTTGCACATGGCTAGCGGTTAGAGCCTGTTCCTGCTTATTTTGCGTTTCAGGTCCGCCATGGTCAGCGTTCTTGCTGGATGAATCCCTGCCTTCCTTCTCGCCTGTTTGTCCTGATACAGGCTTGGGCTTGGAAGCAATTTCTGCTTTGCTTTCTTTTCCGCTGTTCGTATTCTCCACTGATTTCGGCATGCGATTCTTGTCATCCATTGTTGAGTGTTGGGAACTTTCCCGGGTGTCGTTGCTCCGTGAGGAGTTGCCCTCGTACCTCTTTTGCTGGTTATCGGGCACCCGCGATTCTTCATGCCTGCCTTGGTTCTTATTCACACGTTCGTTTCGATTGTTGCTCATCTGACCCTCCAGGCTTGTTCTTCCCCATTTCTTGTGGCAGGTCATCTGGCGGCCTGCCCATTTTCGGGAAGCAACCTCCGTTGAGGCCAGTGTATGTGCCTTTTTCTCGTAAAAGCGGCATTGACCGGCACCAGGTCGACATCATTTCGGTATCGACTTTTTGCGGGTGAAGTGCTGGATTCGTTGCAGTGCATTCAAAGACGAAAGACGTTTGTTGATGGACGTGCAGTATCTGTGGTCATATTCTAGACTTCGACTCTTGGCTGTGCTGCTTGTGCACTCTCACATACTTTTATTCCTCTGCTCATTTTTATGCAGAAGATGTATCCTGCGCCGCTACGTTGATGTGCGTCAATCAGATGAATGTATATCCTGACTTGTCGAGGGCATCCAGGGCGGCAGGGAAGTCATCGGCCTTGGTAAGGACATAGTCTGTGTTGTAGGTGGAGATGGCGAAAATACCTATGCCCTTGTCTGCCAGAATTTTGGCAATCTGCGCCAGGATGCCAATGAGCGAAAAAACGAGAATGCCTTGGATGCGGAAGGCCCGCCAGCAGTCGCTGCGTTCCAGGGTCTGGCTGGGAACCATGTTGGCCGGACAGACCAATGAAGCCTCTTGATCGGTTCGCCCTGTAAAAACATAGGGTGAGTTCAGATCAACCCCTGTGTAATTAGCAACTTTGCAGACAGTCAGCTCCGCTTCTATAGGCTGAATGCAGATGCCTTGCCCCTGCCTTGTCGCTGAGCTGCAATTCTTGGTCGTAAGTGACTTGCTTTTTGAGTGGGAACGGGTGAAGTCGTATAGCGCAACTAGTGTCCACTGCAGGTTAGCCAGGGCATCGACGGCCAGCAAGCTTGCACCGACAAGGTTTAGGACAAGGTTGACCCGGCTGCTGCCGGGCAGGCCTGGCAGTTGCCGCGAAGCGAAGGCCATGAGCAGCAGCAAAAATCCAAAAAGTTGAACCAGCATGAACAAACCAACCACATCCTTCCACGAGTGACCTAATGAGCGTCGTCGTCAATCCGGGTATGGCGCGTCTCGTCCGGGGAAGGGATGCTTCGGGAAAGACACTCTAGCACCACTGGCAGAAGGCCGAAGGTCTGGTGCGCCGCATATACAGAAGATGAATGGGCAGCCATATGCGGCAGGCATTGTACTGTTTTCCCACGCTTTGTTAGATTGCAGGAGGGCATCACCAAGGAGACGATAGCGCATGGAAGACCTGCAACTGAGCAATGGCTTCGAGCTGCCCGTATTGGGATACGGAGTCTACCAGATAGATGATTTGGATGAATGCAAACGTGGGGTGGCGTCGGCCCTCGATGACGGCTATCGCCTTATCGATACGGCCGCCTGTTACGGCAATGAGAGAGCAGTGGGGGATGCTCTGAGTGAAGCCGCCATTCCTCGAGAGGAGGTGAGCATCTCTTCAAAGGTCTGGATTCAGCATAATGGTTACGAGGGGACGATACAGTCCTTTGAAAAAACATTGATGAACTTGCAGACGGACTACCTGGATCTGTACCTCATCCATATGCCTTATGGCGATTATCAGGGGTCGTGGAGAGCTATGGAAGACCTGTACGAGCAAGGTCGAGTTCGTGCCATCGGAGTCTGCAATTTTCTACCTGACCGGCTGATCGATTTGATTCTTTCCAGCCGAATTGCGCCCATGGTCAATCAGATTGAGCTACATCCTTTCACCCAGCAGATCGCACTTCGAGAGGTCATGGCCGAGCAGGGGGTTGCACCCATGGCATGGGCGCCCCTGGCTGAGGGCCGTCGGGGCATTTTCGGCAATCCTGTCCTCAAGCGTATTGGTCAGCGCTATGGCAAGACCCCGGCCCAGGTGGTATTGCGCTGGCTGACTCAGCAGGGGATATGCGCCATCCCGAAATCTGTGCATGAGGAACGGATTCGTGAGAACCACAATATTACAGATTTCAGTCTTGATGATGACGATATGCATGACATCAGTGCTATGGATACGGGAGGGCCGCTCATTCTTGATGTGGATACGCCCGAGGAGGCTACACGCCTGCATGGGATATCCTATACACAGTGACTGAGGTCCGCTGAGTCGATAAGACGAGGGCGCCCGCACTTGAAGATTCCAGAGTGGGAGCCCTCGTCTTGATGTCAGGGATCGTCGCTGAGGCCTATTGTGCTGGCCAGTCGTCTTGCAGACGGCGCAAATAATCCTTGGCTGCCTTTTCCAGGTTCTGATCGCTCATGCCTGAGCTGACTCCTGTGAGAATAAAGGGCTTCCGATAAACGGTTCCGATGAGATTGCTGGTAGCTTTGAACGGAGCCAGGAGCTCGTCCACCGTATAGCCGAATTCACCCTCATGGTGATAGTTCTCTCCAGCAGAGCCGACCGAGACGGCGAGCATGAGTTCCTTGCCTTTCAGGGCATCGCCGTGGGTACCGTAGGCCCATCCGTAGGTAAGCACCAGGTCTTCCCACTCTTTGAGCAGGGGAGGGCAGCTGTACCAATACATGGGAAACTGCCATACCAGACGTTCACAGCCTTTGACGAATGCTTGTTCGCCGGGAATGTCGATTTGGCCTGAGCGCAAGGCAGCGTATTCGTCCCGGACCGAGATGCCCTCATCATCATGCCCCATGGCTTCCCGCATGAGGCGGGCGTTGGTCCGTGAGGCTTCCATATGGGGGTGGAAGACCAGGACCGCCGTCTTGGTGTTTTGTTCCATGCCTTACTCTCCTTCAGTCATCATTTTGCCAGATTTGCTTGGCACGGTTGAAGGCCGACCAGGCCTTCGGCCAGCCTGCGTAGAAGGCCAGATGGGTGATTTCCGCTACTATCTCGTCCTTGGTGATGCCGTTCTTTTTTCCGATGTTCAGATGAGCGTCGAGCTGTTCTGTGCTGCCCATGGCAATCAATGCAGCTATGGTGATCATGCTTCTGTCGTGTGCGGACAGTGCTTGTTCATCGGCCCAGACTTCGCCGAATAGAACATCGTCATTCAGAGCTGCGAACTGAGGTGCGAATTCGCCCAACTGCTCTCTTCCTGCTGTTTGTTTTGTGGCCATGATCTTCCCTTCCTTGCTGACTGTATGATGGTCCAAGACGCAGGTTCACTGCTGTCTTGGATGTGAACGGCAACAGTCTAGGGCTCTCGAAACGGTATGTATAATGCCGATTGCTTATATGTTGGTATTCGTTTTTTGCATGGGCTTTGCCGCGTCTCTGCCCGGCCGGTTTCTTCTTTGCTGGCCGCAATACCGCTTTTTGTTCGCGAGAGCCAGGCCGTCTTTTGAGTTGTTCGGCGATGGGCAGTTGGCGTTGAAATTCGGTCGGCAGAAGATCAACATTCATGAGGCCGGCCACGAGATTGACCCCAAGGCGGACAGGCCTGCGCCCGGCTCTGCTGATTTGTATCTGCTGGGGGAGGATTCACTGGATGGTGTGGTTGCCGCGCTTGATGAGCATCATGTCGACTATCTGGGTCCGGTAAGCCTGACCGGCGCGCACGGGGCCGTCACCTCGGTGTATGTCAGGGACCCCGATAGGAACCTGATAGAGCTTTCCAGTACGACCAGGACTGATACCAGGCAGGAGCCGGATACGTCAGCACGTGCATCCTTGCGGCTAGATTCTTTGAGCCGATGGTGCGATAAGTGCAGCTTGGATTTCGTGTTTCTGTTTATATTTCGAGTCACATCGCAGCGTTTTCCTGGTTTATGTCTATTTGCAGACGTTTTCGGTCCCAATCTGCCTTCGTAATATTTCCAGGTACTGACTCGCCGCCGATGAAAAATGTCTATTGCTCTTCCAAACCAGGTTCACTCTCGTTCTAAGTTCAGGTACCAGAGGTTTGAAGACCAGATTCGAGTCCTCGGTCAGATTGATGATGTGGTCCAGACAGAGCGCGTAACCACATCCTTCGCTGACGAATAGTGACGCGTTGAAGAGCAGATTGTAGGTTCCTACAACATGCAGTTCATGCTCCGAGAAGGAACTCCACCCGCTGAATTCTCTGTCGAACCTGACTTGCCGTGAGAGCAGGAGGGGTATCTGCTCAAGATCTTCCTGGTGGATGCCATCATGGCTGGCCAAGGTGGAGTCCTTGCGCATGAGTAATCCCCATCTGTCGGCTGTAGGCAAGCTGATATAGGAGTATTTGGTGTTGTCCGAGGGCTCAAATAGCAGGCCAAAATCGAGAAGCCCTGATTCTAATTGATCTGTTACGGCCTGACCATTGCCGCTGAAAATGTGGAACTTTACCTGAGGATATTGCTGCAGCATGCACTCTGCGGCCCTGGCCAGGAAGCGCACGGCTTCTGTTTCCCCTGCGCCGATGTAGACATTGCCGTTGACTGGCTTGTCCATGCTTGTGAGCTCGGCTTCGGCACGGTCAGCCATGAGCACGATCTCGCGTGCCCGGTCACGCAACAGTTCCCCGGCCGGAGTCAGCGTGATTGTGCGGCTTCCGCGGTCAAAGAGTTTGTGCCCTAGATGCTCTTCCAGATCTTTTATCTGCCTGGACAGGGATGGCTGGGATATGCTCAGGTACTCAGCTGCACCAGTGATGCTTCCCTCTTCAACGATGGCCAGGAAATACCTCAGCACCCGTAAATTCAATCTAAGCCTCCAAGCGGTTCACTTTTGACGAGACCATGATCAATGGCCTTGATTCTTTGCATGATGATTCTGCCTATGTCAATCTGACATCCATGGGCATATTAAATGTCAGATCTCTTATTTCGTCATATCTATTAAGTATGATTATACATTAAATATAGGTATTTGATATGAATCAACCATTGGTGTTTACTGTTTTTAGTTTTAGCACATGGGCGTCATCGCTCTAGTGAATTCTATCTAATTGCTTGCTGCTTTGACGAAAGGAACAGTTAATGACTTCCAGTTCATTTCAAATCAATACAAATAAATCTGAATCTGGGGTTCGAATTAAGGGGAAGTCGCAGGTCTCTGGGGTGGAAGAGTCAAATGAAGTGGAAGCAGAACTCGGCCCGCGTCCTAAAACCGTGCAAAGGCGATTGACGGGTGAACGCGCGGCTTTCTTCTGCAAACATCATGATTTTGACTCGGTCACCTTTGCGGATGGGGAATCTCCGCTCAAGCACGCCAGTGATATACGTCTTAGCCAGAGCGGCTTTCAGTGGAAGTATCCACTATGGTATTGCAAAGATATTTCCTTGAAGGATTGCACGCTGTTCACCATGGCCAGAGCTGGAATCTGGTATACACAAAAAGTAAGCCTTGAGGACACGACTATTCAGGCCCCCAAAACTTTCAGGCGCTCCAGCGGCATAGTGATGAGGGATGTAACCATGCCTAATGCGGATGAGACCCTATGGAATTGTAGCGACATCGATATGGAGCACGTCAGCGCGCAAGGCGATTATTTTGCCATGAACAGCCACGGCATCAGAGCACGCGATTTCAGCTTGGATGGCAATTATTCCTTTGATGGTGCCAGTGACATAAATATTGACCATGCCCGAATACTGTCCAAGGACGCATTCTGGAATTCGGAGAATGTTACAGTGCGGAACTCAACCATCTCAGGGGAATACCTGGGTTGGAACTCTAAAAACCTGACCTTTGAGAATTGCCAGATCGAAAGCCTGCAGGGCATGTGCTACATAGATAACCTTGTTCTGCGCAATTGCCGTCTGATCAACACAACTTTGGCTTTCGAGTATTCAAATGTGGATGTGGAAGCCAAGGGTTATGTAGACAGCATACTCAATCCACTGTCTGGAACTATTCGGGCGGATGGATTCGGCAAGATTGCTCTGGAGCCTGAGCGAGTCGATCCTGAGAAAACCATCATTGAAGAAAATTCTCCGACTTCGCGTACGCGGTAATTGCGTCAGAAGACGCTGTCTTATCGGGAGTAATAATGATCAGCTTGCTGACAGGTCTCGCGATTGGACTGCTTTTTGGAATGCCTGTTGGAGCTGCGGGAATTATGAGCATGCAGAGGACCCTGTCTGCAGGGCCGGCAGCTGGTTTTATCACCGGCATGGGGTCATCCGTGGCAGTGTGCTTGTATGGTGCTCTCGGATTTTTTGGCCCCAGCTTGCTTTCTCAGACTTTCCTCAGTTATCAAAAGCCGATTGTATTCGCGGGAGCCATACTGGCTGTGGCGATCGGGGTCCTCAGACTTTACGACTTCCTTAAGCCGGAAAGGCCTGCCGAACGAGCTGATTGCCAAAAAAGCGATGTTCGCCCTGCGGGGGACGAAATAGCATCTGGTAGTTGTGAGCAGCTTATATATTCACAATCGCAGCTGTTCATGACACCTAATATCGGTAACCGATATAATCTAATTTCTTTCGCTTTGGGTCTAGCTACAGGTGTTACCAATCCAGTTGCAATGTTTGGACTGTCGCTCTCTCGCGCTGTTCTCAATGCTGACTGGAATCAGAACTCTTGCTCGGGTATATGGATCATAATTGGCATATTTACAGGGATGATGATTTGGTGGTTCCTCTTGACTGCCATGGTGGAGATATTACAAAGGAAGACACAGCCACGTATCGTAATTTGGTTCGATTTGGCTAGCGACCTGCTCCTTATCATATTCGGAATCTCGGTCTTCATCTTCAACTTGTGAACTGTGCCGCTCTTGAGATAAGAGGGTATTTCTGACGTATCAAACCAACACATCGCATGTTGTTGTCGATGTATTTCGTCTGAATATTGGCCTCACCCTTGGGTAGAAAAGCGTTGAGCAGGTTCGCGACAGAGGATTGGTTCCTTGTCCAATTATTGTCGGGAACAATACGAGAGGAGCTCATTAATGCAATACATAAACTATCCTGCCTTGCATATTTTGAAGACGGCTTCTAAAGAGGCTGAAAAGAAATTGAGAAAACCTACCCGTCAATGGATACGAGCACGTTATGGAGTCGGGAGTTTGGTGTCGGAACTCGGTTTCGACTTCATTCAGCTCTAATAGCTTTGTGATGAGTCATAACCTTCCGTGTCGAGTGTCTACCGACAGTGGTTTCTCCCAGAATGGTGAGAAAAGCGGTCAAACTTCAAAGTCAGTAAGGAAAAGAACAGACGGATTTGATGCTGTAGCACGGCATGGCCCGTGCATGTCCGCATACTGCGTAATGGGGATCATGGCCATGTCAGTCCCTCTGCCCGCGCAGTGCCTCCTGAGCGTCCAGGATGGCATGGACGGGCTCCTGATGATCGACCCACCATGATGCGGACGCCTGGGCCTTGAGCCAGGCGGAGGTGCGGTCGGCCAATTCTGTCCCCTCTTCGGTGGCCCCGCTCTCGGCCCGGCCGTCGTGGTCCTCCTGTGTCTCGTCCAGCATCTCCAGCAGTTCCATCATCTTCTCGCGTATGTCGGCGGCGCGAGCCACCTGCTCGTCGCTACCTTCAAGTGCGGGCAGGGTATTGAGCTCTCGGCGGACCTTCGCCGCCCGGCAGGCTGGGCAGTCGATAGTCCCGTACCAGGCGGCCTTCTTCTTGCGCCTCCCGAACCAGTTGATGCCCTTGATCTCCACCGTGTCCGTGTGCCCGCATCTGTAGGTGATGCCGCAGAGTGCCATCTTATCCTCTTTGATTGTGTGTACCCCTTGCTGATGTCTATATTACATCTCTAGCGGTGTGACGCATGATGGGGATACTAGGCCGCGTCGCACTGGGGCGGCGACCTCTCGGCCCTACTCATATCATCATATGAGTCCGGCTCATCATCCATGTATGGCCTATATCCTTGATGACATCTCTCAGATCCCCGACAACCACCCCGGCTATGTGCCCGCGTCAGAAGACTCGCGGAAGCGGCTGACTACCCTCCTTCACAAGCTTTTCGACCAGGAGCAGCAGGCCGGCCTCAGACGGTAGGACCACGAGCACCCTGCAAGCATCCATCAGCAGTTCAGAGCAGATTTGGCCGCCATCCGATATGGGGCCACAGAAAAGACCGTCAGAGAGATTGAACACAGACACCGGGCGAGCTGTTAATCTCGTTTTGTCGGTTTTGGGTCACACATGGGTCACACATCCTGGTGTCGATGGTGTTTTTCCGGAATTTAAGAAAACCCCTGCTTCCCAGTCGGGAGTAGGGGTCTGAGGTGGGGTGGCTAACGCGGCTCGAACGCGCGACCTCCTGAACCACAATCAGGTGCTCTACCGACTGAGCTATAGCCACCATGGTGAATCAACCCGTATCGCGGATCAATGCAACAGATGAAACTATACACGATGACATGACATGGCACGCCGGTGAAGTGTGACCCATGCCTAAAGACCGTGCTTTGTCTTTGGACCTTCAGTTCACGACCCTGGCCTCTACATAAAAAGTCTCCAGCACCACCAGGGTCTGATCATCGACGGTGAAGTCCGGATCATCCAGTGCCTGTCGCATGTTTTCTGAGGTCCAGAAAGACTCATGAGCCTCGCGCCACTCAGGAAGGCTTTTATAGTCTTCTCCCTCATTCAGAACATGCTGCAGTGTGACCAGGCCGAGTCGGGTCACGCTCACCGAGGCATATCTGAGGATGGCAATTGGCTGGTCATCTGAGTTCAACAGAAGCGTTCGTCGGCCGGCGGCGGGGAGTGGCTCATGATCATGGATGAACTCTGCCATCAGGCTGGTCGTAGCGGTTTTGCGCCCCTCCAGGATTGCTTCCACCAGGCAATCACGTCCTGGACCAGGGAAGGCGAATTCATCCTTGGGAAGATTCGCAACATCTTGGGCTTTGACCGCTGGTATTTGCCTATTTGCCATGGTCGTTGCGATTGTCTTGCCTGTTAGGCTCAATGTCGTCGAGCGCTTTTCTTATGGGTTGGTAGGCCTTGATCAGATCGGCAAGACTCATAGCAGCATTGGCGGGGCTGGTGGATGGCAGATTGATCATCGTCGGCCGATATCCCTTCTCCTGCAGGTTCGACAGGCAGTAGCGACGATAAAGCTGACCGGCCTTGCGTCCTGTGGTGAATATGGTGCCGATGGGCGCACGGTCCAGCAGGCCGGCGATGTCGGTAGGCACTACATTGGTGATTGAAGCGTCAGAGGCGCCATGGATGTCGCATTCCTGAATGACATCCCAGAGGGCGATGCGGTGATTGAGGGCAAATCGGGCGCGAACAGCCGGATCAGGCTCCGGAACAGGCCGGTCGAAAAGTGTGGCCAGTACGGGCCAGAAGCGATTGCGCGGAAACATGTAGTAGAAGCCGGCCACGCGCGAACTCGGGCTGGGAATGGAACCCAGGATCAGCACACGGGACCGATCATCCCAGACAGGCCCGAATCCGTGGGTGACATGGGTGACATGCGTGGCCACGGTTGCAGTCATGCGCCGAGCAGGCCAGTCAGGGACGCGGTCATCGTGTCAGCCTGAGCGATCACCAGAATGAAGACCAGCAAGCTGGTTGCGCATTCGACCAATCCCACATACAGAATGGGGATGCGGCGCCGGCGGGAAATGGCTGGCAGTAGGGCCGCACGTATCAGCAGAACCAGGGCGGTCAACAGAGGCCACCATCCTGCGGTGTGCACCATGGCGACCCCGATCAGGCAGAGTGCCAGGTTCCAAGCCAGCGAAAGCAGGTAGCACCAGGTCTTGCCGCGCTCGCGGATCATGGTCTTGACGAAGATGACCGAACCGAACTGGGTCACAGCGAATACAGCTGCACTGACGACTCCGATCGATGGCAGGGCAGCGCTTGGGAAAAATCCGCTGGCGAAGCAGTCTACAGCAGGATTTGGTTGGCATCCGAAGTAGCTGGCCTTGGCGCTTTCCGGTCTTGATCCCGGCGTCTGCAGTCGCGACCCGAGGGAGACGGCGATCAGACAGAGCGTGCAGGCCGCAATCACGGCTACAGTATCGTTCCACCAGGAGCGTTCCGTGCGTAGCCAGGCGGCGGCAAAGTTCAGCACACCTAGCACCAGGTAGAGCGGGGCCCATCGCAGGAGCCCTGGGGTGCCGACCAATAGGATCAGCCCGGTCACGGCCGTGAGTAGAGCGTACCCCAAAGCTGGTGGTGCGAATCTGGCGGCTCGGTGCGAAACCATCCACCTTGAGCCGGTGAACTCAAAGCAGTAGCAAAAAGCCCAGGCAACCATGAGCAGCAGGCTCCTCCAGGTCGGGCCTCCGACCAACAGCCCAGCCAAGCCCGGCATCAAAGCCATGGCCCAGCCGCCTATCTGGTCGGGTATCCATAGCCGCCGCCACTGTCGTCCTTTGGGTCCTGATCGGTTCGTGGTCGTCGATTTGTGGGCTTGAGGGTTTGGTCTGCTGCCGTTCGACCCGGCGGCCTTGCCCCTGTCTGCGTCTGTAAGCATACTCATCAGCCTACGCCCCGGTATGGGTGTCACTGCCTCTTCCGTAATGCCGATTCGGTCAATATCATGGTCGAAGGAGTCATGAATCACGTGGGTTCCTGGTTTCAGGAGGCAGATGATGGGTCAGGTGGATATCAAGCGTGTATACGAGCAGGCAGCTGACGAGGACGGGGTCCGCATCCTGGTCGACAGGCTCTGGCCGCGCGGCGTCAGCAAGGAGCGGGCGGCCCTGTCCGGATGGCTCAAGGATGTCGCGCCCAGTCCGGACCTGCGGCGCTGGTGGCACCATGATCCTGACCGCTTCCAGGACTTCGCACGCCGCTATCGCACTGAGCTGGATGACAATCCCGCCTTGGAGGATCTGCTCAGCATTGTACGCGAACATGATAGGACGACACTGGTCTATGCAGCCAAGGATCCAGCCGTCAACCATGCTCTGATCCTGCGTGACTACATCCGGCAGGCTCTGGAGAAAGAGGGCATGTAGACAGCCGGACATTCACGAATTTCAGAGAATAGCCGGACAATGGCATTTGTGTCACCGGACACCGGCCGCTATATCCCCAGTCATCCATATTTACTGATTGAGATATCAATTTCCGACACCTATATATCAGGGATCTGTTATAGGCGGACAACCGATTATTAATCAACAGATACCTATAAATACAGGTATGTGCAAAGATCTGTTAGATATTCCTGCCAGAGCTTTCCCGCCAGCTGTTCCACTGCGTCATCACAGTGGGCAAAGCCCAGAGCATACTTCCAAGTTCATAATGTGGCCATGTCTGCCCTGGTGATATACTTTTCATCGTGTGTGCCGACAGCACGCCTTATGTCACAGGTGAGCTTGTCGGGATATCCCCGAATCCGAAGAGTGCAGGCAGCAATGCCCGGCAGGAGGATTAGGGGCCATCGGGCCGGTGGACAGTGGCTGATCTCTCCTCGTTGGAGCGACTGCGGCTGCGGTGCGGCGGTCTCGCAGTGCAAACGAAGACAAGTTCATCGAAGGAATCGGAGAGAGTCAGTTGCCAACAATTGAACAGCTCGTCCGCAAAGGGCGCAAGGCCAAGCCTCGCAAGTCGAAGACTTTGGCACTCAAGGGCAGCCCGCTGCGTCGCGGCGTGTGCACCCGTGTCTACACCACCACCCCCAAGAAGCCGAATTCGGCTCTGCGGAAGGTTGCCCGTGTCCGTCTGAGCTCCGGCATCGAGGTTTCCGCATACATCCCCGGAGAGGGACACAACCTGCAGGAGCACTCCATCGTGCTGGTGCGCGGCGGACGTGTCAAGGATCTGCCCGGCGTGCGCTACCACATCGTGCGCGGTGCGCTGGATACCCAGGGAGTCAAGGATCGCAAGCAGGGCCGTTCCCTGTACGGAGCAAAGAAGGCCAAGTAACACATGTCACGCAAAGGACCAGCCAAAAAGCACCAGCTCCTGCCCGATCCCATCTACGGTTCCACCGTGGTGGCCCAGCTGATCAACAAGATCCTGCTGGACGGCAAGAAGTCCATCGCCGAGAACATCGTCTACACCGCCCTGGAGCAGGTCAAGGAGAAGACCGACCAGGAGCCTGTGGCCGTGCTCAAGCGCGCCTTGGACAACATTCGTCCCAGCCTGGAGGTCCGCAGCCGTCGTGTCGGCGGTGCCACCTATCAGGTCCCCGTCGAGGTCAAGCCGAACCGCGCCAATACGCTCTCGTTGCGGTGGCTGACCGATTACAGCCGCGCCCGTCGTGAGAAGACCATGTCGGAGCGGCTGGCCAACGAGATCCTTGATGCCTCCAATGGCCTGGGTGCCGCGGTCAAGCGCCGCGAGGACACCCACAAGATGGCCGAGGCCAACAAGGCGTTCGCCCACTATCGCTGGTAATCCAAGAGAGCGAGAACAAGGAATTATGGCACAAGACGTGCTCACGGACCTGACCAAGGTCCGCAACATCGGCATCATGGCCCACATCGATGCCGGCAAGACAACGACGACCGAGCGTATTCTCTACTACACCGGCGTCAACTACAAGATCGGCGAGACCCACGACGGCGCCTCCACCATGGACTGGATGGACCAGGAGAAGGAACGTGGCATCACGATCACCTCCGCCGCCATCACGGCCTTCTGGAACCGCCAGTCCCACGATCCTGAGGATCGCTACCAGATCAACATCATCGACACCCCCGGCCACGTGGACTTCACCGCCGAGGTGGAGCGCTCCCTGCGCGTGCTCGATGGCGCTGTGGCGGTGTTCGACGGCAAGGAGGGTGTGGAGCCCCAGTCCGAGACCGTCTGGCGTCAGGCCGACAAGTATGGCGTGCCCCGCATCTGCTTCATCAACAAGATGGACAAGCTGGGCGCCGACTTCTACTACTCGGTGGACACCATCAAGGACAAGCTGGGTGTCAAGCCGCTGGTCATGCAGCTGCCCATCGGCGCTGAGAGCGACTTCCACGGCGTCGTCGACCTGGTGCGCATGGTGGCCTACTACTGGAAGGACGAGGCCGATCTGGGCGCCAAGTACGACACCATCGACATCCCCGACGACCTCAAGGACAAGGCCGAGCAGTACCACACCGAGCTGCTTGAGGCCGTGGCCGAGTCGGATGAGGATCTGCTGGAGAAGTATCTGGGCGGTGAGGAGATCTCCCAGCAGGAGATCCGCAGCGCTGTGCGCAAGATGACCATCGAGCAGTCGGCCTTCCCGGTCTTCTGCGGATCCGCATTCAAGGACAAGGGCGTGCAGCCCATGCTGGACGCGGTCGTGGACTACCTGCCCAGCCCCGAGGACGTGCCGGCCATCAAGGGCTACAAGATCGGCGACGAGTCCGTCGAGATCGACCGCAAGCCCACCGTGGACGAGCCCTTCTCGGCCCTGGCCTTCAAGGTGGCCACCCACCCCTTCTACGGCAAGCTGATCTACGTGCGCGTCTACTCCGGCAAGGTGGCCCAGGGCGAAACGGTCCTGGACTCCACCAAGGACAAGAAGGAGCGCGTCGGCAAGCTCTTCCAGATGCACTCCAACAAGGAGAATCCGGTCGACGAGGCCATCGCCGGCAACATCTACGCCTTCGTCGGGCTCAAGAACGTCACCACCGGTGACACCCTGTGCGACGAGAAGGCACCGCTGGTGCTGGAATCCATGACCTTCCCCGATCCTGTGATCGAGGTCGCCGTGGAGCCCAAGACCAAGGCCGACCAGGAGAAGATGGGCATCGCCCTGCAGAAGCTCTCCGAGGAGGATCCCACCTTCCAGGTCAAGACGGACGAGGAGTCCGGCCAGACCCTGATTTCCGGCATGGGTGAGCTCCAGCTGGACATCCTGGTGGACCGCATGCGCCGCGAGTTCCATGTGGAGTGCAACGTGGGCAAGCCCCAGGTGGCTTACCGCGAGACCATCCGCAAGCCCGTCATGAACCAGGAATACACCCACAAGAAGCAGACCGGCGGGTCCGGCCAGTTCGCCAAGGTGCTCATGAACTTCGAGCCCCTGGATACTTCCGAGGGCGAATCCTACATCTTCGAGAACAAGGTCACCGGCGGTCACATCACCAAGGAGTTCATCCCCTCGGTCGACGCGGGCGTGCAGGAGGCCATGGAGTCCGGCGTGCTGGCAGGCTTCCCGGTCGTGGGTGTCAAGGCGACCCTGACCGACGGCCAGATCCACGAGGTCGACTCTTCGGAGATGGCCTTCAAGATCGCCGGCTCCATGTGCTTCAAGGAGGCCGCTCCCAAGGCCAAGCCCGTCATCCTCGAGCCCATCATGGCCGTCGAGGTCCGTACTCCCGAGGAGTACATGGGCGACGTCATGGGCGACATCAACTCCCGTCGTGGCTCCATCCAGTCCATGACCGACGCCACCGGCGTCAAGGTCATCGACGCCAAGGTGCCCCTGTCGGAGATGTTCGGCTACATCGGCGACCTCAGGTCCAAGACCCAGGGCCGCGCAATGTTCACCATGCAGATGGACTCCTACGCTGAGGTTCCCAAGACCGTCAGCGACGAGATCATCAAGGCCCAGCGAGGCGAGTAATGCCGGTCCGGTCCGCCGCCACGGCGGGCCCCTGCAAAAAGGCTCTTCTGTCACAAGTCGGCGTTACACTCTTGTAGCGCTGACTGGGCGGAGGGCAAAAGTGGCAAAGAACCCGATAACCCAGTAATATGTAGCGAGTGCTCTGTGCGTGGTTCGCGCAGGCAACCTACGAGACGTCCAGGAGGACAAAACACAATGGCAAAGGAAAAGTACGAGCGGACCAAGCCGCACGTTAACATTGGCACCATCGGCCACGTCGATCACGGCAAGACCACCCTGACCGCGGCCATCTCCAAGGTGCTGCATGAGGAGTACCCGGACGTCAACCCCGAGTACGATTTCGCCCAGATCGACGCTGCTCCTGAGGAGAAGGAGCGCGGCATCACCATCAACATCGCGCACATCGAGTACCAGACCGCCAAGCGCCATTACGCCCACGTGGACTGCCCCGGGCACGCCGACTTCGTCAAGAACATGATCACCGGCGCTGCTCAGATGGATGGCGCCATCCTGGTGGTCGCCGCCACCGACGGCCCCATGGCCCAGACTCGCGAGCACGTGCTGCTGGCCCGCCAGGTCGGCGTGCCGAAGATCCTGGTCGCCCTGAACAAGTGCGACATGGTCGACGACGAAGAGCTGATCGAGCTGGTCGAGGAGGAAGTCCGCGATCTGCTGGACGAGAACGGCTTCGACCGCGACTGCCCCGTCATCCGCACCTCCGCCTACGGCGCCCTGCATGACGATGCCCCTGACCACGACAAGTGGGTTCAGACCATCAAGGACCTCATGGATGCCGTCGACGACTACATCCCCACCCCGGTCCACGACCTGGACAAGCCCTTCCTGATGCCCATCGAAGATGTCTTCACCATCTCCGGCCGTGGCACCGTGGTGACCGGTCGTGTCGAGCGCGGCAAGCTGCCCGTGAACACCAACGTGGAGATCGTCGGCCTGCGGGACACCCAGTCCACCACCGTCACCTCCATCGAGACCTTCCACAAGCAGATGGACGAGGCCGAGGCTGGTGACAACACCGGTCTGCTGCTGCGCGGCATCGGCCGTGAGGACGTCGAGCGTGGCCAGGTCGTGGCTGCTCCCGGCACCGTGACCCCTCACCACAAGTTCGAGGGCGAGGTCTACGTGCTGACCAAGGACGAGGGTGGCCGCCACTCGCCGTTCTTCTCCAACTACCGTCCGCAGTTCTACTTCCGCACCACCGACGTCACCGGCGTCATCACCCTGCCCGAGGGCGTGGAGATGGTTCAGCCCGGCGATCACGCCACCTTCTCCGTCGAGCTGATCCAGCCCGTCGCCATGGAGGAGGGCTTGACCTTCGCTGTTCGTGAAGGCGGCCACACGGTCGGCTCAGGTCGAGTCACCAAGATCATCGAGTAGGATTGCCTGTCGCTTGTCGACACAATCCGATGACGGGGCCCGGAATCCTTCCTGTGATTCCGGGCCCCGCCCATATCCGGCAGACTTCGCCGCCGGACCAGCCGCGGTGTTCATGCGCCGTGGCATAATAGGCGAGGATTTATCGCGAGCGGGCCGGATCCTGTGTGGCCCGGTGCTTTCGGCAGATGGCCAGGAGCCCTCCGAAGGAACGTTCATCAGAATGAGGTGGTATCAAGGTGGCACAGACTTCCAACGACATCAAGAACGGATCGGTCATCAACCTGGACGGCAAGCTTTGGACCGTCATCAAGTTCCAGCACGTCAAGCCGGGCAAGGGGCCGGCCTTTGTGCGCACGACCATCAAGGACGTCCTCTCGGGCAAGATCGTGGACCGCACCTTCAATGCGGGCATGAAGATGGACTTCGAGACCGTCGACAATAGGACCATGCAGTACTCATACCGGGATGGCGACTCTTTCGTCTTCATGGATATGAACACCTACGAGCAGGTCAACATCCCCGAGGCCCTGGTCGGCGATCAGGAGCGCTTCCTGCTTGAGGGCACCGACTGCATCATCAGCTTCCATGACGGCAACCCCCTGTCCGTGGAGCTGCCTGCATCCGTGGTGCTGACCGTGACTGAAACCGAGCCCGGCGTCCAGGGCAACCGCTCCAACGCCGGAACCAAGCCCGCCACTGTGGAGACCGGGGCCGAGATTCAGGTTCCCCTCTTCGTAGGCGAGGGTGAGAAGGTCAAGGTGGACACCCGCGACGGCTCCTACCTGGGCCGCGAGAACTGAGCAAGGCGGAAACCACACATCCATGGCACGTTCCACAGCCCGCAAGCGGGCCTTGAACACCCTGTATGAGGCCGATGAGAAGAGCCAGGATTTCCTCTCCCTGCTGGAGGAGCGCAAGGCTAGGCCAGGGGCACAGACACCTCTGCCCGCCTACGCCGTGACCATCGTTGAGGGTGTAGCTGAGCACCGTCGAGACATCGACGATGCCCTGCAGACCCACTCAACCCGGTGGCCGCTGAGCCGCATGCACGCCATCGATCGCAACATTCTGCGTATCGCCGCCTGGGAGATGCTCTACAACCCTGACGTTCCGGACAAGGTGGCCATCGATGAGGCCCTGTCCTTGGCCAAGACCCTCTCGGATGCCGATGCCCCCTCCTTCATTCACGGCGTTCTCAGCGCCCTGGAGCAGGAGAAGGATGAGCATCAGGCTCGTCGTGAACAAGCCGATCGGATCGCTGCCTTGGCTGATGCCGAGGCCGATGCGGACGTTTCGGATGATGAATCCGATAAGGCAAAAGCGGAGGTCGCATCCGCAGAGTCTGTCTCCTCAGAGTCTGTCTCCTCTGAGGATGCCCATGCTGACAGCGATTCGGAATCGGCAACGAGTAGACATGAAGATGGGGGTTCCGATCAGTCCGCCCTCAGTCTGGACCAGCTGAAACTGACCCTGCCGGAGGAACTGGCCCCGGATACGAATCGCCCGTCAGGCGACTGAGCAATGTCCCGGGGAAAGGCCGACCGATGTCCGCTGGCTGTCAGGGCATCGGGTCGGCCTTTTGCCATATTCAGGCCGGGAGATCAGTTGGGCTTGCGACAAGCTTTACTCAACCATCCTATGAACAACCCGTTCGGCGTAATCCATGGGGGTCATTAATATGGGTGCGAATATCCACGGCAAACAAGGGGGTTCGGTGAACCTGAAGGACACCAACGCCATCGCCTCCGATCGTCGTTTCTCCGATTCCGCCATCCTTCTTCTGGAGGACGGCCAGGTCTATGAGGGAAAGGCCTTCGGGGCACTGGGCGGCACTATCGGTGAGGTCGTATTCGCCACGGGGATGACCGGATACCAGGAGACCCTGACCGATCCCAGCTATGACAGACAGATTGTAGTCCAGACATTTCCGCATATCGGCAATACCGGTGTCAACGGGGAGGACGGTGAGTCGTCACGGATATGGGTGGCCGGATATGTGGTCCGGGAACCCAGTCCCACTTTCAGTAATTGGCGGGCTACAGGTGGTCTCCAAGGGGAGATGATCGATCAAGGCATCGTCGGCATCAGCGGCATAGACACTCGCCGGCTCGTGCGGCACCTGCGTTCAGCGGGCGTCATGCGGGCCGGTATTTTTTCTGGATCGGCCCTGGATGATGCCAGCGTCCAGAGTCTCTTGGAACGAGTCAGACAGGCACCGACCATGGGCGGCTCCCACCTGACCGGCGAGGTCAGTACCGACCACCCCTACACGGTGGAGCCCTGCGGTCAATACCAGGACAGGGAGCCGCTCTGCACGGTGGCCGCTGTAGACCTTGGCATCAAGGCCATGACCCCTCATCGGCTGGCCGAGCGCGGATGTCGGGTCCACCTGCTGCCCGTGGGCACCACCATGGAAACCATTCGCTCGCTCAATCCGGATGGTGTCTTCTTCTCAAACGGTCCCGGCGACCCCTCTACGGCCGACCATGAGGTGGCCCTCCTGCGTCAGGTGCTTGATGCAAGGCTGCCCTTCTTCGGCATCTGCCTGGGCAACCAGCTTCTGGGCTGTGCCCTGGGCTTTGAGACCTACAAGCTTAAGTTCGGACATCGCGGCATCAATCAGCCGGTCATGGATTTGAGCACCGGTAAGGTGGAGATCACCGCCCATAATCACGGATTCGCAGTCAAGGCGCCCAAGGGGGACCCAGTGCCATCACCCTATGGTGAAGGCCGCTATGGTCGTGTCCGGGTCTCTCATATCGATCTCAACGACGAAGTGGTCGAGGGTCTGGAGTGCCTCGACATTCCGGCCTTCTCCGTTCAATATCATCCGGAGGCGGCGGCTGGTCCGCATGATGCCTCCTACCTGTTCGACAGGTTCGTCACTTTGATGCAGGACGCCAAGGAAGGGAAGGCACATGCCTAAGCGGCAGGACATCCATTCGGTCATGGTCATCGGCTCGGGACCCATCGTCATCGGGCAGGCGGCCGAGTTCGACTATTCGGGGACCCAGGCCTGCCGGGTGCTGCGTGAAGAGGGGATTCGCGTCATTTTGGTCAACTCCAATCCCGCCACCATCATGACGGACCCCGAGATGGCCGATGCCACCTACATCGAGCCCATCGCCCTGCCTTTCCTGGAGCGGATCATAGCCAAGGAACGGCCGGATGCGCTGCTGCCCACCCTGGGTGGCCAGACTGCGCTGAATGCCGCCGTGGAGCTGGGCAAGGCCGGCGTGCTGGAGCGCTACGGGGTTGAGCTGATCGGCGCTTCGCTGGAGGCCATCGACAGGGGAGAGGACCGTGAGCTCTTCAAACAGGTGGTGGACCAGGCCGGTGCCGAGTCGGCCAGGTCCCGCATCGCCCACAGTCTGGATGATGCCGAAGCAGTAGCCGGCGAATTGGGCTACCCCCTGGTTGTTCGTCCCTCCTTCACCATGGGCGGCCTGGGCTCTGGGATCGCCCATGATCGTGAGGAGCTGCGGCGGATCGCCGGTGCGGGCATCCATTATTCGCCCACCGACGAGATCCTTCTGGAGGAGGGCATCGAGGGGTGGAAGGAGTATGAGCTGGAGCTCATGCGTGACCGCCTGGACAATGTGGTTGTGGTCTGCCCCATCGAGAATGTGGACCCGGTCGGCGTGCACACCGGAGACTCCATCACCGTGGCACCGGTCTTCACCCTGACCGACCGGGAATATCAGCGCATGCGCGACATCGGGATCGCCATCATCCGAGGCGTGGGGGTGGATACGGGCGGCTGCAACATCCAGTTCGCTGTCAACCCCAAGAACGGCCGGATCATCGTCATTGAAATGAATCCACGTGTTTCGCGGTCTTCGGCCCTGGCTTCCAAGGCCACCGGCTTCCCCATCGCCAAGATTGCGGTCAAGCTGGCCCTGGGATACACCTTGGATGAGATCGAGAACGACATCACCCGTTCAACCCCTGCCTCCTTCGAGCCGACCATCGACTACGTGGTCACCAAGATTCCGCGTTTCACCTTCGAGAAGTTCCCCGGGGCGGATACGACCCTGACCACCTCGATGAAGTCCGTGGGTGAGGCCATGGCCCTGGCCGGCAACTTCCGCGAATCCCTGGGCAAGGCCATGCGCTCCATCGACAAGCGGCACATGACCTTCTCCTGGGATGGCCCCCGGCCCGACCAGGCCGAGACCGACCAGCTGCTGGAGGCCATGCATACTCCCACCGAGCATCGCTACCTGCAGATTCAGCGGGCCTTCTGGGGAGGGGCCACCGTGGAGCAGGTCCACCAGGCCACCAGGATCGACCCCTGGTTCCTGGAGCAGATCAGCATGATCAACGAGCTGGCCCTTCAGGTGCGCCAGTCCGAGGTCCTGGACGAGGACCTGCTGCGCCGGGCCAAGCAATCAGGACTGAGCGACCTGCAGATCGCCCACCTGCGCGGCATGGGCGACCAGGGTGAGGCGGTTGTCAGGGAGCTGCGCTGGGCCTTCGGTCTTCATCCTGTCTACAAGACTGTGGACACCTGCGCAGCCGAGTTCGATGCGGTCACACCCTACTACTACTCCTGCTACGCCGACGAGTCCGAGCTGCGACCCCGTCAGCGCGAGGCGGTCATCATCCTGGGTTCGGGCCCCAACCGGATCGGCCAGGGGGTCGAGTTCGACTACACCTGCGTGCACGCCGTCCAGGAGCTGGGCAAGGACTATGACACCATCATGGTCAACTGCAATCCCGAGACGGTCTCCACCGACTATGACATGTCGGACAGGCTCTACTTCGAGCCGCTGACCTTCGAGGACGTTCTGGAGATCTACCGGGCCGAGAAGGCCATGGGACCGGTCAAGGGTGTCATCGTCCAGCTGGGCGGTCAGACCCCCCTGTCCCTGGCGGCCAGGCTCAAGGCGGCCGGGGTGCCCATCCTTGGCACCAGCCCCGAGTCCATCGACCTGGCCGAGAACCGCGAGCTCTTCGGGCAGGTACTCAGCAAGGAGCACCTCAACGCTCCACGGTACGGCACCGCTCTTTCTTTGGATGAGGCCAGGGAGGCGGCCCATGCCATCGGCTATCCGGTTCTGGTCAGGCCCTCCTACGTGCTGGGCGGACGAGGCATGGAGATTGTCTACGATGACCAGCAGCTGGCCACCTACGTGGATCGCGCCCTGGATGAGGCCAAGGCCGATACCGTGGTCTCCGGCCGCCTGCCCTCGCCCCTGCTGATTGACAAGTTCCTCCAGGATGCCATCGAAATAGACGTGGATGCCCTCTATGACGGGCAGGAGCTCTACATCGGCGGCATCATGGAGCATGTGGAGGAGGCCGGGGTCCACTCCGGCGATGCCGCCTGCACCCTGCCGCCTTCAACCCTCTCCGACGACCAGATCAACCGGCTGCGGCAGGCCACCCTGGCTATAGCCCAAGGTTGCGGGGTCCAAGGACTGATCAATGTTCAGTATGCCTTCATGGCCAACACCCTCTATGTGATCGAGGCCAATCCCCGCGCATCCAGGACCGTTCCCTTCGCCTCAAAGGCCACGGGTACGGCACTGGCCAAGGCTGCGGCGCGGATCATGGTGGGGGAGTCCATCGCCCAGCAACGAGCCAATGGTCTGCTCCTGCCCGTCGGCGACGGTGGCATGGTCCGTGTCGGCCAGCCTGTGGCAGTCAAGGAGTCCGTCCTGCCCTTCAAACGCTTCCGCACTCCGGTGGGTCGGACCGTGGACATCCTGTTGGGACCGGAGATGCGTTCCACCGGGGAGGTCATGGGCTTCGATCGGGACTTTCCGCACGCCTTCGCAAAGAGCCAGCTGGCCGCCTACCAGGGAGGATTGCCCACTGGTGGGGTCGCCTTCCTGTCGGTCAATGATTCGGACAAGCGCCAGCTGCCCATGCTGGCCGCCCGTCTGCTGGAGCAGGGCTTCAGCATCTGCGCCACCAGTGGCACGGCTTCAGTCCTGCGCC
Source organism: Bifidobacterium apis (assembly GCF_036986835.1). Taxonomy (NCBI): domain Bacteria; kingdom Bacillati; phylum Actinomycetota; class Actinomycetes; order Bifidobacteriales; family Bifidobacteriaceae; genus Bifidobacterium; species Bifidobacterium apis. The sequence continues at coordinate 685,745 of NZ_BTXD01000001.1, forward strand.
GGTATGGCTTCGATGTGGCCGTTGTCGACAAGATTAGCGATGGCGAAGAACAGGGTCGGGCCTTCACGGATGCCGACGGGGTCAGACACATGGGCCGCAATCCCGTCCAGCTTATTGAGGATGGGTCCATCGACATGATCCTCAACACGCCCAGCTCCAGGGGCTCTCGTTCTGACGGCTATCTGATCCGCGTGGCCGCCATAGCCGCCGATTTGCCACAGTTCACCACCATCACCGAGTTCTCAGCCGCCCTGATGGCCATTGACGTGGTCAAAAAGGACGACTACGAGGTCATGAGCATCCAGGAACATGCGGACCGGCTGCTGGAGTTGGAGAAGGCCAGGTAGGTACTGGCTATATGATTGACCCATGTTCCGGTCCATATATGCCGGAGGATGACCCTTAGGAAAGGAAGTGGCCGTGTCAGCGATCAACGGTGCCGACATGTCGATTCAGGATTCTTCGGGAGAACAGACCGGAGGTCCAAGGAAGGCGGGCGGCCGGCTGATCGTGCTGACGGGGCCCACGGCCGTAGGCAAGGGCACTGTGGAGGCGGCCCTACGCCATGCCCACCCGGAAGTCTGGGTCTCCGTCTCGGCCACCACCCGGGCGCCGCGTCCGGGCGAAAAGGACGGCATCACCTACTGGTTCATGGATGAGCAGGAGTTTGCCCGCAGGGAGGCCGCCGGAGAATTTCTGGAGACAGCGCTGGTCCATGGCATGTCCCACTACGGCACCCCGCTGCAGCCGGTTCTGGATCATCTGGCGGAGGGGGTGCCCACGATTTTGGAAATTGATCTGCAGGGGGCGCATCGTGTCCGCCAACGCGCAGGGGAGCTGGGCCTGGAAGTGTTCTACGTATTCCTGGCACCGCCCTCATTCCAGGACCTGGTTACCAGGCTGAACATGCGGGGGACCGAAAATGAGGAACAGCGGGCCCGCAGGCTGGAGACTGCCAAGGTGGAGCTGGCCTCAGAGAATCAGTTCGACCGGGTCATAGTCAACGACAGCGTGGATAAGGCAGCCCAGGCGCTCTGGGAGGTAATCGCCAAGGAATACGGTCTCTGAACACCTGGACTTTACTTCAGAAGAGTTGAAAAATCCCCCAATCGAGTGGGAGCCCGATCGGGGGATTTTGGTTTATCAGTCCAGACCTGACAGTTGGTTGATCAGATCCGGGTCGCGGGTGGCGCCCTTGTCTGCCGAGCGGGCGAAGGCGGCGTAGGCCTTCAGCGCCAGGGAGACCTTGCGGTCCCTGTGGGCTACATATCCCTCGCCGGCCTCCAGCTCTGCGCGGCGCTGGGCGAGTTCCTCATCGCTCAGCTCGACGTCTACACGCCGGTTGGGGATATCGATGCGGATCATGTCGCCGTTGCGGATCAGGGCGATTGGGCCCTTGTTGGCTGCTTCAGGAGCGATATGGCCGATGGCCAGGCCTGATGAGCCGCCGGAGTAGCGGCCGTCGGTCAGCAGGGCCACATCCTTGCCGATGCCCTTGCCCTTGACGAATGAGGTGGGGTAGAGCATCTCCTGCATGCCTGGTCCGCCCTTGGGTCCCTCGTAACGGATGACCAGGGCCTGACCCTTGTGCAGGGTGCCGTTGAGTATGACCTCCACGGCCTGTTCTTGCGATTCGACCACCAGGGCCGGTCCGCGGAAGTTCCAGATTTCCTTGGGCACGCCTGCGGTCTTGACCACGCACCCATCGGGGGCCAGATTGCCTCGCAGTATGGCCAGGCCGCCTTCGGAGACGGCCGGGTGATCCAGGTCGTGAATGGCGCCGTTGACGCGGTCGGTGTCCAGGTCCTCCCACTCCTTGGACTGGTTGAAGGGCTCGGGCGAGGTGATGTGTCCAGGAGCTGCGTGATAGAGTTCCTTGGCCTCGTCCAGGCAGGTGGGTCGCATGATGTCCCAGTCGTTGAGCTTGGACTCCAGGTCCGGGTAGTCGATGGAATGCGTGTCCTGGTGAAGGACCCCGCCACGGTCCAGCTCGCCCAGGATGCCGCAGATGCCACCGGCCCGGTGGACGTCGGATATCTCCCAGTCTCCGGAGGGAGAGGCCTTGCAGATGCAGGGGACCGTGTGGGAGATACGCTCGATGTCGTCCAGGGTGAAGTCCACATCCGCAGACTGTGCGGCGGCGAGGATATGCAGGACGGTGTTGGTCGATCCGCCCATGGCCACATCCATGGTCATGGCGTTTTCGAAGGCCTTCTTGGTGGCGATGGAACGCGGCAGGACCGAGTCGTCGTCATCCTGGTAGTACCGGTTGGCAATCTCGACAACCAGCTTGCCGGCCCGCTCGAAGAGCATCTTCCGCGCTGTGTGCGAGGCCAGGGTGGTGCCGTTTCCGGGCAGGGCCAGACCCATGGCCTCGGTCAGGCAGTTCATGGAATTGGCGGTGAACATGCCAGCGCAGGAACCACAGGTTGGGCAGACCGTCTTCTCCAGGGCCAGCAGACCCGCATCATCGATGCTGTCATCCGCCGAGGCGTACATGACGTCGATCAAATCGGTGCTCTCTTGAACCGTCCCGTCGGGCATGACGGTACGTCCGGCCTCCATGGGGCCGCCGGAGACGAAGACCGTTGGGATGTTCAGACGCAGAGCGGCCATGAGCATGCCGGGGGTGATCTTGTCACAGTTGGAAATGCAGATCAGGGCATCGGCGCAGTGGGCGTTGACCGAGTACTCCACGGCATCCGCTATCAGGTCACGGCTGGGCAAAGAGTAGAGCATGCCGGTATGACCCATGGCGATGCCGTCGTCCACGGCGATGGTGTTGAACTCGCGGGGGATGCCTCCCGCTTCCTTGACGGCCTTGGAGACCAGACGCCCCACCTTGTTCAGGTGGACGTGGCCGGGCACGAACTCGGAGAAGGAATTGGCGATGGCCACGATGGGCTTGCCGAAGTCCTCACCCTTGACGCCAGCGGCACGATAGAGAGCACGGGCGCCCGCGAACTCTCGTTCCTTCATCAACTTGGCTGATCGCATCTGCATAGTTTTATTCAAGTGATTGCGGGCATCGACGGGTTGGTCATGACCACATGTTGGAATTCTCGGCCTTTTCGCCCTGCTTTTTCCGGCAGAGAAGCATCCGAGGCTAAAATCGAGCCCGGGCGGTAAAATCATTCAGATTGAATGAATGGTTCATCCAGTTGAATTGGAGAAACATCTTATGGCATTCGGTACCGAGCCCCATCCGCAGGGATTTGCGAATCCTCCCATCGACGACCTCATGAAGCACGCCGATTCGAAGTATGCACTCTCTATTTTCGCGGCCAAGCGGGCCCGTCAGATCAATTCCTATTTCACTCAGCTCAATGAGGGCCTGCTGCAGAACGTCGGCCCGCTGGTCGAGTACCAGAACCAGGAGAAACCCCTGTCCATCGCCTTCCGTGAGATCAATGAGGGCCTGCTTGAGGAGACCCTGGGCGAGGACGATCTGAGCGAAGGCAACTGAGCCTTCGACTCTCATTGCAGGGTTCTCGGGCAGTGACGGTTTCTAGACAAAGGTGAATGAAATGACAGAGCGACGGCTGATTTCGGCTGAATCAGTGACCGAGGGCCATCCAGACAAGGTCTGCGACCAGATTTCCGATGCCATCCTGGACGATCTTATCGCCCAGGATCCGCATTCGCATGTGGCTGTGGAGACCTCGGCGGCCACTGGCCTCTTCTTCGTCTTCGGAGAGGTCTCATCACAGGGCTACACGGATATTCAGTCCCAGGTCCGGTCGGTGCTGCGCAGGATCGGCTACACCTCATCCGATATTGGACTGGACGCAGATTCCTGCGGCGTGACCGTGGCTCTGAGCGAGCAGAGCAAGGAAATCAACCAGGGTGTGGAACGGCTGTCGGCCAGCCAGGAGAGCGCCGCCACCCGCGAGGAGCGCTACCAGTCCCAGGGGGCCGGCGACCAGGGCGTCATGTTCGGCTACGCCTGCGATGAAACCGATACGCTCATGCCCCTGCCCATCTATCTGGCCCACCAGCTGGCCTTCCGGCTGGCACAGGTGCGCAAGGAGGGGATCATCCCTCATTTGCGCCCCGACGGCAAGACCCAGGTCACCATCGAATACGATCAGGATGACCGCCCCCGCCGCGTGGACACGGTCCTCATCTCCACCCAGCATGATCCCGAGGTGGGGCATGACTGGCTGCAGGAGCAGTTGATGGAGCATGTCATCACGCCCGTTCTGGATCGCGTCTGTGGCAAGGCCGTCGAGCACCAGGGCTACCGGGTGCTGGTCAATCCGACCGGCTCCTTTATTCTGGGCGGACCAGCGGCTGACGCAGGACTGACCGGACGCAAGATCATCGTGGACACCTATGGCGGTGCGGCCCATCATGGAGGCGGCGCCTTCTCCGGCAAGGATCCCAGCAAGGTCGACCGGTCCGCTGCCTACGCTGCGCGTTGGGTGGCCAAGAACATCGTGGCCGCTGGACTGGCGCACAAGGTCGAGGTCCAGGTGGCCTATGCCATTGGCGTGGCCGATCCGGTCAGCGTCAACGTGGAGACCTATGGCACCGAGCAGGGGGTCAGCCGCGAGCAGATCCAGGAGGCCGTGCGCGAGGTCTTCGACCTGCGGCCTGCTGCCATCATCGATGAGCTGGATCTGTTGAGACCCATCTATGCCAAGACTGCAGCCTATGGGCACTTCGGCCGGGAGGACCCGGATTTCACCTGGGAGCAGGTGGACAAGGTGGGCGAGCTCAAGGCCGCCATCGGCATGACCAGGTAGTAGCTGTTCGTCAAGAGCCACGGCGGGTTTCCAGGTCATCGACGGGGGGAATCCGCCGTGGTTCTCTTAATTGTGAAAGCGAGGGGAGCATCCATGGATTCGCAGGCCGTCAGTCAGCCCGCCCTGGATGGCCTTGCCCCACGCCGTCGTTCGAACAGCAGTCGAAGGAAGCCTCCGCGCCGACCGGCCGATGGACTCCCTGTGGCACGGGTTGTGCTGGACGTGCAGGCCACCCATCTGGGCGGGACATTCGATTATCTGGTGGATGCCGACCAGGACGATCATGCACAGCCGGGATGCCTGGTTCGCGTCCGGTTCGGGGCGCGCAGGGTCAACGGCATCATCTGGGAACGTGTGGCAGACAGCCAGGTTCCCCGTGCCTCCCTGCGTTTCCTGGAGCGGGTGGTGCTGGATCGCAGCCTGATTTCACCTTCCCTGCGCGCGGACATCACTGCCATCGCCGGCGCCTATGGGGGCACCGAGGCCAATATTCTGCGGCTGGCCCTTCCCCCTCGAGTGGCGCGCATTGACAAGGAGCAGCAGCTGGTTCCCGGTCAGCCCCGATTGGCTTCCGACCCCGCCTGGGTGGCCGGGCTGGCCCAGCGACACAAGGACCTGAAACAAAGGCTTGATCCGGGCTATCAGGGGTTGGAGAATCTGGACCAATCGCTGGAAGACGATGCCTTCGCCTCCTTTTTGGCTGACATTCTGCCTGGCATGGACCAGGCCGCCCTACTGGCTGCCAGGGTGCTGATAGCCGCCCTGCTGGCCGGCAGATCGGCGGTTATGGTGCTGCCGGGCACCCGTCAGGTGGTCCACCTGTCCGCAGTCCTCCAGCAACTTGGGTTGCGTCCCTTCGGCCCTTCTGTCACAGCAGGTCCTGGCCAACAGGAGGCCCGCGGCTGGTCCGGAGATTTCGCCGTTCTGGACAGCGGTATGGCTCCTGCCGAGCGGTACAGGGCCTACCTTGCTCTGGCCTCCGGTCAGGTCCGTTGCGCCATAGGACTGCGGGCTGCCATGTACGCCCCGGTGGAGGGTCCAGCCCTCTTCGCCCTGATGGACGATGCCAGCTATCAGTACGCCGACGGGATGATGCCCTACGCCAACGCCCGGGGAGTGCTGAGGCTGCGGGCACGTGCCCACGGCGGCGTCTTCCTGGCCATGGCCCGAGCCAGAAGCGTGCGTTCCCACTGGGAGAGTCTGCCCGAGGCCACCGAATCGGATTCTGGCGTGGCAGGTCCAGGTACCGCCTTGACCCTTGACCGGTCTGCGGTGACGACACTGCTGCCCTGGATCCGCTGGCTGAACCGGGAGGAACTGAGTCATCTGGCCGACCCGACCATTGGCGCCCGGGTTCCTCATACCGCCGTCGCCGTTATCAACAAAGCCCTGGAGCGTGGCCCGGTTCTGCTGTCCATCCCGCAGGACGGCATCTTCGAGAGCCTGAGCTGCGCTCGCTGCCATCATCAGGCTCGTTGCCCGCGTTGCACCGGACCCCTGCGGGCCAGGCGGTCTGGCGCGCCCCGCTGCGCCTGGTGTGGTGCTGCGGCTACGGACTGGTCCTGCCCGGATTGTGGGGGTTCACGGCTTCGGGTGGTCAGGGTAGGCGCCGCTGGGACGGCCCAGGAGCTGCGCATGCTCTTCAGAAATGTGCCCATCGTCATCTCTTCGCCCAGCCAGCCCCGTGGGGTGGTCGAGCGTGTACAGGATCGTCCCAGTCTGGTCATCGCCACCCCGGGCGCCGAGCCCAGGGTGGTTGGTTCGGGCGTTGATGGCAACAATAAAGACACTGGCGATCCGAATCTGCCCAGGCTGTCGCGAGGATACCGTGCGGTGGCAATTCTGGATGCCTGGACCAGCCTGTATGCCCCTGGCGTCGATGCACGTATGGACACTCTGGGAGCCTGGATGCGCGTGGCCTCCTTCTGTCGCCCCCGGGCCCAAGGAGGTCAGGTGCTCCTGCTGGGGGAGTGCGATCCCCAGCTGGCCCAGGCGCTGATGACCTGGCAGGGGCCGGTGTTGGCCGCCGCCGATCTGGAGGACCGCCGGTTGACTGCCATGCCCCCTGCTGTCGGCATGGCTGCAATCTGGGGCGAAAGGGAGGCCGTTGTCTGGATGTTGGACGCCGTCGGGATTGCGCCGGGTCAGGAGGCTGTGACGGATGCCGGCCCTGAGCCAGTTCCTGCCTTGCTTGGGCCTGTGCCCATACCGGCACCGTCCACGCTGAAAGCCGGCTATCTGGAGGGAACCCAGGACAGGGTCCGAGCCCTGGTTCGGGTGCCCACCAGCCGCCGGGACAAGCTGGCTGACGATCTCAAGCAGGCTCAGGCCAAGTATGTGGCCGGTCGCGGGCGAGGAGAGCTGCGCTTCCGGATGGATCCCAAGGATCTGACCTGATTGGCGATCCAGGTGGATACGCAGGGGGTCTATGCGGCGTGGTTTCATGAGGGGACGCAGGCAAAGGCGTATATGAACGAATTCAGGAAAGGCGGAGCGTCATGAAGGGCTGGCCGGGCGAGATCCAGGTTGAGGCAGATGTGATCCAGGCTGGGCGGCAAGCGGCTCAGGCCCAGGGTCAGCCCATTGAACAGGTCATCTTCGACTTCGGCAACGTCCTGATTCGTTGGCAGCCTGAGATGGCCATGGTGGCCCGATACGGGCGCAGCAGCATCGAAGCCATGCTGGACGACAACCGTTCCGGCTTCTACCGGGCCAACAACATGATGGACGGCGGAGCCACCTGTGCCCAGGCCTGTGACTGGGTGGCCGCCGAATGCGGGTCCCCCTGGGATGCCATGTTCGCCTACTACTGTGATCACTTCGTCGATTCGCTGACCGGCCCGGTGCCTGGTGCCCGCATGCTGGTGGAGGATCTGAAGGCGGCAGGCCTGGGCGTTTGGGGGTTGACCAACTGGGGTGCTGAGCTCTTCCATCACGCCTGGGACGGCGACTCCTTCCTGCATAGGCTGGACGGGGTGGTGGTCTCCGGGCCCATCCACATGCGCAAGCCTGACCCGGCCATCTACCGTTATGCCCTGGATCAGTTCGGAATCCAGGCTGGCAGGACCCTCTTCGTGGATGACAAGGGTATGAATGTAGTCGGCGCCAACAAGGCCGGCATCCGCAGCCTGCGATTCAGCGACCCCTACGGACTGCGCACCGCCCTGATCGAGGCCGGGGTGAACATTCCTCAGGTGCAGTGAAAGCGCGGAGGTCCACAGCCGTCGGATGAAAAGGAGATTGCCGATATGGTCATGACATTGCTGTTTGCGGGCACACCTCAGGTCGCCTTGCCATCTCTGAGATTGCTGGCGGCCGATCAGGAGCATTTCCGGGTTGCTGCCGTGCTCACCAGACCCGACGCCCCCCAGGGGCGTGGAAGGCATCTGCATCCCAGTCCGGTCAAGGCTGAGGCACTGAAGCTGGGGATCCCTGTTCTTGAGGACGACCCATCCGATCCGGATTTCCCGGCGCGGTTGCAGGATACGGGTGCCAGCTGTGCGGCCGTCGTGGCCTACGGGCGGATCCTGCGTCAGCCGGTTCTGGACGCCTTTGAGGGTGGCTGGTACAATCTGCACTTTTCCTTGCTGCCGCAGTGGCGGGGGGCGGCTCCGGTGCAGCGGGCCATCTGGGCCGGGGATGCCATCACCGGCGCCACGGTTTTTCGGCTGACGGCCGGCATGGATGAGGGGCCCATCCTGGCTCAGTCTACCGTGGAGATTGGGCCGCACGAGACCTCGGGCGAGCTGCTGGATCGGCTGGCTGAGGATGGGTCCCATCTGCTGGCTGCCAGCCTGGAGGCCCTTGCCGAAGGTCGGATTCAACCCAAGGAGCAGACGCAGGGCGCCTACCAGGTGGCCGCTAAAATCACGCACCAGGATGCTCACATGCGTTTCGATGTGCCCGTCTTTGCCCTGGATCGACAGGTTCGGGCCTGCAGCCCGGAACCGGGAGCCTGGTGCATGTATCAGCAAGGCGATGGCCCGCAGGACAAGCAGACAGGGCTGACCGTGCTCAGGGCGGCACCAGCCCAGGGGGATGAGCCCGGTCTTCCCTCGCATCTGGAGCCGGGTCGGCTGGCCATGGACCGTCGCCACCTCTGGGTGGGCACCAAGACCCTGCCTCTGGAGCTGCAGATGGTCAAGGCTGCCGGCAAGCGTGCCATGAAGGCCATGGACTGGGCCCGTGGCGCTCGCTTGGAAGACGGGGCCCGCTGCAGCTGAGCTCTTCCGCTCGGCTGGCGGTCCAAGCTGAGAGGGGATTCCAGGGACGGACGAAGGAGAGAAGCCATGCAGTCCGATGATGTCGAGCAGGCTGAACCTGCCAATGACCGGGACCAGGCCGCTGATCGGCGCAACCGGGCCTTGGCTGCGGCGCTGACCAGGGCTGCCAAGGAACTGGCCAAGGCCAAGAGCCAGTTGGCCCAGCTGGGTCAGCCGCCCTTGACGGTCGCCCTGGCCTTGGGTGTGGATTCCGTCGCATATGACAGCCAGGGGGTGCAGCAGGCCCGCCTGCTGATTCTGAACGGTTCCAGGCGGATGGTGGTTCCTCTGGCACCTGATATCCGTGCCGAACGGATAAGGGCCGGCCAGGAGGTTCTGCTCAACGCCGATATGGTGGTGGTGCGTGTGGGCGATCAACCAGTGACCGGGCAGGTCCGCACGCTGCGGGAGACCTTGGAAACCGGTGCCCTGCTGGTGGAAGACCCTTCCGGACAGACCCGCGTCGCTGCACGTGCGGGCTCTCTGCAGGACCAGCCCATCGAGGCGGGCAGCGCCTTGCTCATGGATGAAAGCTGTAGGATGGCCCTGGCTGTTCTGCCTGAGTCGGACCAGTCCGACATGCTGCTGGAGGAGACTCCTGATGTGGACTTCTCGGATATCGGCGGTCTGGACAGGCAGATCGAGCGGATTCGTGATGCGGTACAGCTGCCCTTCCAGCATGCCGATCTGATGCGCCGTTATGGGCTCCAGGCCCCCAAGGGTGTCCTGCTCTACGGACCGCCAGGCAATGGCAAGACCATGATCGCCAAGGCCCTGGCCCGTGCACTGGCCCAGGAGAGCGACGGCCACGGGGTCTTCCTATCGGTCAAGGGCCCCGAGGTGCTCAACAAGTTCGTGGGCGAGTCCGAACGTCTGATCCGCCGCCTGTTCGCCAGGTCCCGCAGCCTGGCAGGCCAGGGTGGACCCGTGGTGGTCTTCATCGACGAGATGGATGCCCTGCTGCGCACCCGTGGGTCGGGCATCTCATCGGATGTGGAGACCACCATCGTCCCCCAGTTCCTGACCGAGCTGGATGGTGTCGAGTCCCTGGACCAGGTCATGGTCATCGGCGCCTCCAACCGGATCGACATGCTCGACCCGGCGGTTCTGCGCCCGGGGAGACTCGATGTCAAGATCCGCATCGACCGGCCCGACAGGACCAGGTCGGCCGCCATCCTGGGCAAGTATCTGGGTTCTGATATGCCCATGGAGGATGATGCCAGGCCCGAGGAGCTGATCCAAACACTGGTCGACGGACTCTTCGCTCGGGATGATGACCACCTGCTGGGCAGGATCATGGATGCCACGGGCCGCTGGCAGCCCCTCTACCTGGAGTCCGTGGTCTCCGGCGCTATGCTGCACAACCTGGTTGACCGGGTCAAGACCATGGCGGTCAAGGCCTCCATCGAACAGGGTCGGCAGGTGGGTCTTGACCGTGGGTTCTGCAAGAGGGCGGTCCGCAGGCAGTATGAGGACACTCTTGAGGAGCTCCGCGGCCAGGACCCGGACCGTTGGGCCGATCTGGCCGGACTGCGCCCAGGGCAGGTCCAGGAGGTTCGCCCGGTCGACGGGCCAGGGGAGCGGTCATGAGTGCCGGGCGGGTCATGGGCACCGAGACGGAGTATGCCATTGCCGACCCCGGGGATCCCGGCGCTGATCCACGTGCTCTGGCCCTGCGTCTGGTAAGGGCCGCTGCCCAGCCGGACCTGGCTCACATCCGCTGGGACTATGGTGGCGAGGATCCGGTCAATGACGCCAGGGGAGGTCGGCTGCCGCGTTCCGCTGCCGCACCGAGCATGCTCACTGATGCACCCGGCGCCCGGCTGATCGATGTGGCAGCTGCCAATGGGGCACGGATTTATGTGGATCACGCCCATCCCGAGTATGCCTCTGCGGAAACGGTGAATGCCTTCGATGCTCTGGTCCAGGACCGAGCGGGTGACCGGATGATGGCCCAGGCCGCGGAAAGGGCCGGAGGTTTGGCCCTCTACAAGAACAACGTGGATGGCAAGGGTGCCGCCTGGGGATCCCATGAGAACTATCTGATGGATAGGGTGGTGCCCTTCGCCAGGGTGGCGGCCCTGATGACCATTCATTTCGTCACCCGACAGATCTATACCGGTTCGGGCAGGGTGGGTATGGGACCCAGGAGCGAGGGGGCCGGCTTCCAGCTCAGCCAGCGCGCCGACTATCTGACCAGCCGTATTGGACTGCAGACCACCTTCGGGCGGCCGATCATCAATACCCGGGACGAGTCACACGCCGGGCCGGGCAGCCGCCGTCTCCATGTGATCGTGGGCGATGCCAACCGTCTGGATGCGCCCCTGGTCCTCAAGCTGGGGACCACCGATCTGCTGCTGGGGCTCCTGGAGTCCGAGGGCGATTCGACAAGTCTGGTTGATGAACTGTTGGATCGCTGGATGCTGGATGATCCGGTGGCGGCCTTGCACACGGTTTCCCGTGATGTCACCTTGACCAAACCGCTGGCCTTGGCAAACGGAGGGTTCGCCGATGCGCTTGCCATCCAAAAGGCACTGCTGGGTGCGGTCCGCCAGGCCAGACGGGATGCCGACAGACCAGGTCCTGCCGACGACCGCGTTCTGAAACTCTGGGACCAGGCGCTTGAGGATCTGGCTCTGGTTCGGTCGGGCGACGACGAGGCCCGTCTGGCCATGCATGACCAGGCAGGCAGGTTGGAATGGCTGCTCAAGTGGCAGCTCTTGGAGCGTCTGCGCCGTCGTCGGTCCATATCGGACTGGTCGGATCCCCGTCTGGCGGCCCTGGACCTGGCCTGGGCACGGGTGGATCCCGGCCGTGATCTGCCTTGGCGGCTCAGAGGATCCGTTCTGCGACTGGCCGATTCCGACCAGATCACCAGGGCCATGGACCAGGGGCCTGAGCAGACCCGGGCCTGGTGCCGGTCCCAGCTGCTTCACCGTTGCCCTGATGCGGTCAGGGCCGTCTCCTGGAGTCGTGTCATCCTTGAGGAGCGGGGATCGGATGGGGAGCCTGGGACCAGGGTTGTGGACCTGTCCGATCCGCTGGGTCACACACGGTCTTCCTGCCGGGATGACCGCGACATATACTGCAGATAGCGCAGAAAACAGTCCGATATCCGACCGGACGACCACCGGTGGACCACGGTCGGCAATGCCTCGACCACCCGTTTGAAAGAGAAGAGAAGTATGGAATTGCGCGATTTGGCCATGCAGGCCGCCACCATCGCTGTGGAGGCCGGCCGTCATGCCCTCCAGGACCAGATCAACCCCCACGATCCCCGCTCCACCTCAGCCATCGGCCAGGGCACCCAGTTCTCGCCGGGCATCGATACGCGTCTGATCCGCTATTGCCGAACCAAGATCGCCGCCCTGGACCCCATGGACGGCTTCTGGGAGGAGGAAGCCGGCAACCGCCGTCCTGGCGGCCGCTACTGGTGCCTGGGCCACATCGACGGCCCGGTCAACTATGTGCGCAACATGGCCGAATGGACGCTGACCATCTCCCTGTTCGCCGTGGACGAGAAGGGCCACGCTTCGCCGGTCCTGGGCATCGTGCATGCGCCGGTCCTGGGCCTGACCTATCTGGCCGCCAAGGGCCAGGGCGCCATCAGGATCCGACGGACCATCGTGGGCGACAAGCGGGAGAAGATCATCCCCTCCACGATGACCACTCTGACCGGATCAGTGATCAGCTTCGGCATGTCCTACTTCCCCAACGAGTCCGAAAAGGTCCTGCAGATCGTCTCGCGCATGGCCGGCAAGCCTGCCGACATCAAGCGCGTCGGTCCGGTCTCGCTGGACCTGTGCCGGGTGGCGGACGGCAGCTACGACGCCTACTTCGAACCGGCCTTGCACTCCTGGGACATCCCTGCCGTCTCCGCAGCGGCTGTCGTGGTCCGGGAGGCCAAGGGCACCCTCTGGCGCTGGGACGGCGGGCATGTGCGTTGGGAGGGCAGCAACGACGTGGTGGCCACCAACGGACTCATCGCGGAGGATCTGAATACGTATCTGAGCGGGCGCTGATCCGCTCCGGAAAGGAGAGCGACCATGGCTGAGGCATCCCAGCAGGGACGGCGCATGGCAGCCGGGCAGCAGCAGGAGCAGGAAGAGGATCTGCCGCAGACCGGTGCACATGAACAGGACCAGGCGGCTGGGTCCGACCTGGATGCCGTCCTGGATGACATCGAGACCACCCTGGAGACCAATGCCAAGGAGTATGTGCAGGGCTTCGTCCAGAAGGGCGGCCAGTGATCCATGGCGGACGGGCAGGGGACTGACTCGGACTTTCGCAGGATATTCGGCATCGAGACCGAGTATGGACTGAGCCTGACCGGTGCCAGTGCCCCATATGCCGCCGGCAGGGTGGCCATGGCCATGTTCCGCCCGCTCATTGTTAAGCACGGTTCAACCAACATCTATCTGCCCAATGGCGCCAGACTCTACCTGGATGTGGGCTCCCACCCGGAGTATGCCACGGCGGAGGCGCGCGATCCGCTGACGGCACTGACCCAGGTGCTGGCCGGGGAGCGGATCATGACCGACCTCGCGGAGCGCGCCGGGAAACGCTTGGCGGAGGACCTGGGCAGGCCCGTGAAGGTTCACGTCTTCGCCAACAATGTGGATGCCCAAGGCCATGCCTTCGGCTGTCATGAGAACTACCTGTTGGACCGGCGAGTCCCCCTGGACATGATTGGGGCCTGTCTGGTCCCCTTTCTGGTAACCCGACAACTGATCGCCGGGGCGGGTCGTCTGAGTTCGGATGGGTTCCAGCTCAGCCAGCGGGCAGACTTTCTGGACGAGGCGGTCTCCTCGGCCACCACCCGTGCCCGTCCCATGGTCAACACCCGTGACGAGCCTCTGGCCGATCCTGAACGATGGCGGCGTCTGCATGTAATCGTAGGGGATACCAACCGGTCGCCGTTGGCCACTTGGTTCAAGATGGTCAGTACCCACCTGGTCCTCAACCTGATCGAGCAGGCCTGCCGTCGGGGTCGACGGCCAGACCTGGCCGACTGGGCCCTGGCTGATCCCGGTACAGCAGTCCGAGCCGTCAGCCGGGATCGGACCGGCCGGGTCACCCTGGAGCTGCAGGATTCCACGAAGACCGGCGGCATCAGCGCTCTGGGTCTGCAAGAGGCCTATTGGTCGGCCTGCAAGGCCTTGGTGGACCAGCAGGAGGATATAGGCATCGACCGGTCCCAGGCTCTGCGTGCCCTGCAACTTTGGAGGGCGGCCTTGGATGCGCTGGATGCGGGACGTTGGCGGGATCTGGCTGACTGGGTGGATTGGGCTGCCAAGCTGCGGCTGCTCCGGGGGCTGAGTCGACGAGGCGCCGGACGGGATCTGGACGAGGCGCTGGACCTGGACTATCACGATCTGAGCGCGGGAAGGTCCTACTCCGGCCTGATCAGTCATGGACTCATGCGCTCGCCGATCGACGATTCCGAGGTACAGCGCGCCATGGTTCAGCCTCCACAGGATACCCGGGCCCGTTTGCGTGGCGACTTCGTCCGTGCCGCAGACCGGGGAACACGCACATGGTCATGCGACTGGAGTCACCTGGTCCTGGGCGGTTCTCACCGAGTCGAGGTGGATTTGCCTGACCCCTTCGACCATCTGGGACCGTCCCGATACCACTCCCTGATGGACTTTCTAAAGAGTGCCGCAGAGCCTGGTGCCTAGAAGCCCGGTTTGCATTGCGGGACTTCAATTGGGTCTCTTCTGACAAGAAGGGTCCTGGCAACCGTGGATGGATGCCAGGACCCTTGCAGAAAGGCTGGTTTCACTTCTTGTTGGTGACGGCCTTCTTCAACAGCGAGCCGGCAGAGATGCGCACGCCATAGCTGGCCGGAATCTTGATGGTCTCACCGGTACGGGGGTTGCGGCCGGTGCGGGCGGCGCGCTTGACACGCTCGGCCGAGAACAGACCGGTCAGCTTCAGACCCTCACCGGACTTCATGGCCTCGACGAAGACATCCTGGAAGGCGTTGACAGCAGCTTCCGCCTGAGCCTTGGTCAGGTTGGACTTCTGCGCAATCTTCGAAACGAGATCAGACTTGTTGTATGCCATAGAACATCCTTCTTTCGGGGGCCTCCCATTGCTTGATTTGGGGAAAGCCCAACGGTCAATGACTGATATTACCGCAGATTAGGCCCAAACACCGCATTTTCCGGGGGTTTCCGACATTTCACCAGGCGATTTTTGAGGTCCTCTGGATTGGGCCTGCCCGAAGGGCCCTTCAGATGCGATTATGGCTGCCCAGCCAGCGCATGGCCAGGGCTCCCAGGGGGATGCGGAGCCAATAGGTGGCCACCCGGAAGACCAGAGTGGCCGATATGGCCACGCCCGAGGGAACGCCAGCCAGGCGGAAGGCGGAGAAGAGCACCGCTTCGATGGCCCCCAGGCCGCCGGGGGTGGGGACGGCCGAGCCTAGCGTGTTGGCCAGGAGGAAGACGAAGGTGGTCTCGAACACGTTGGTCCGACAGCCGAAGGCCATCAGGGCGGCCCAGAAACTCATGCCCAGGGCGGCTGACTGCAGTACGGCCCCAAGCACGGCCACCACCAGTTGCCTGGGCTGGGTCAGAATCTCCACAAGGTGGCGGGCGTAGGAGGCCACGATGGGCATCAGCCGCTCCATGACCAGTCGCCGTGTGTAAGGGATGGCCATAATCAGGGCTGCGACAATGGCCACCGTCCCGATGACGATGACCAGGGTGTTGGTGGGGATCATCCCGGATAGGGTGTTGCGCCCGGTGAACAGCCCGATGACGATCAGCAGACAGAAGGTGGTCGCAAACTGGACGGCAACCACGGCGCTCATGATGGCCGTGGCCATGGTGTTGTCATAACCGTCCCGCCGCAGGAACTGCAGGTTGACGAAGGCTGGGCCCACCCCGGCGGGCATGGAGACCGAGGTGAACGAGGAGGCCACCTGGGACAGGAAGATGCCCTTGAAGTCGCGCTTGGCTGGGTCGATGAAAACTCCCAGGGTGATGGCGCAGCCCACCCAGGACAGCGACCCCAGCAGGAAGGAGAGTCCGGCCATCCAAGGGTTGGCGTTGCGGACGGCGCTGATGACCTGGGGCAGGTTGAACTGGGTGACGATGACCGCCACAGCCACTACCAAGAGGGCCAGGGCCACGAAGCTGCGCAGGCTGAAGCGGGAGAGGGTCACCTGGCCGGTCTCCGCCACCGACTCAGGAGGAGCCAGGGCCCGCAACTGTTTGCGCAGGTCAGTCAGAATCTGTCGATCCCAGCCGGGCAGGGCCTGGGTCTGTGAGGGAATGGCCACCATCTGGCAGAAGGGCGACAGTCCCACCAGGGTCTTGACCCCCCAGGATGCGCGGGCGGCCTGGATGGCTTGGTCCACGCCGATCAGCGTGGCGACCAAGGTCAGAAGCTGGATTCGGTCCAGGGCGATGTTGGCCTGAGAGCTGGCGCTGTCGCCGTTCTCCCAGCCGGCGATGACCATGGATCCCGACTGGTCCATGGCCAGAGTCTCCGGACGGATGCGACGGTGCGTGAAGCCGCGCTCGTTGGCCCGGCGGAGGTAGTCCATCAGCTGCTTGGCCCTGTCCGTGTCCAGGCTTCCCGGTTCCAGGGGCCGAAGGTGGACGTCATCCTCCAGGACCAGAATTGAGGATTCCGCGCTCTCCGCCAGACCATAGGGATGCAGGGCGGTCAGCCCTAGGTCCCGCAGTTCAGCCAGCATGGCCATGTGATGTTGCATGGAGTTTCTGACCGACCGGTCCCGGCGCATGGAGACTCCGGACAGCTTGATCCACTGCCAGAGCTGCATCAGATAGCCCATGGTGTGCAGCTGGCCGTCCATGACCGACACCGTATAGTTATGGCCATCCCTGTCCCGGGCTCTGTAGATGCGGGAGGCCTCGATAAGGTCGTCGTCGAGGGCGGGCAGGGGCTGGCCATCAGTATCCAGACTGGGATCCTGACGTTCCAAGCTGGCGGCGTTGATACCGATGGAGGCTATGGCCTGTACCACTCCCTGCCCCCAGGCGCCCTTGTTCTGCGTGCCTGCCAGGTATCGGACGACCATGCCCATGATCCGTCCCAGAATCAGCGAGACCAGAACCCCGCTGGCCGAATTGGAGGATATGGCGACCATGATGATGGCCACAATATAGAGAGCGTTCCACCCCCACTTGACCGAGCTGCGCAGGCGACGGGGTCCTGCTGCACTCAGGAAGGCAGCCAGACCGGCATAGAAGTCAGGCAGCAGGACGGGAGACCCTATGGCGTTCTGGGAGCTGAATGAGGCGATCAGGGTCGGGTTGCCCGCCTTCAGGATCAGGTTGGAGGTCAGCATGACCAGCCCGAAGCCCAGGAACATGGCCAAGGGGGCAGTGATGGCCTGGATCCATTCCCTGTTGACCAGCAGATGGACAAGCACCGCCAGGACGACAGTCACGGTCACTGCTTGCTGAAGGAAGGCCGTGGGCACGTCCATGAGCCAGTCCATGGCATTGCCGGCCTGGCGCATGTCCGACTCGACCCCGGCGGCTATGCCCTTCAGATAGACAGCTGCCAGGGTGATCAGGATTCCCAGGATCAGGGCAGCCAAGGCTCGCAACAGGTCTTCGGCGTCGTGGACCCGTTGTGGAGGGGTATCCCGGATGACGACCTGATCTGTCTGATCGGTGTCGACAGAATCGGTGTCCTCGGGGGTGATGGTCGACTGGGACGGGGTCATGATCAGTCGCGATCGAAGTCCACCAAGGTTCCGGCTGCACCGGTGTAGGTTGCCGGTGTCAAGGCCTTGAGCCGACTGGCCGTGTCCTGGTCCAGGTCCAGGCCATCGATGAAGTGCTCGACATCCTCCCGTCCGATCCTCTTGCCGCGCATCAGCTCCTTGACCTGCTCATAGGGATGATCCATGCCTGAGCGTCCAGCCAGACCTGCAGCCCGCATGGCCGTCTGTATGGGCTCGCCCAGGACCTCCCAGTTGCTGTTCAGCTCGCGGGCCATCAGGGCCTTGTCAGGGTGGATGGTCTGCAGGCCGCCGTCCAGGTTGTCCAGAGCCAGCAGGCTGTAGCCCAGGGCCGAACCGATGTTGCGCTGGGTGGTGGAGTCGGTCAGGTCCCGCTGCCAGCGGGTTTCGGTCAGGGTGGCGGCCAGGGTGTCCAGCAGGGCTCCTGAGATCTCCAGATTGGCTTCGGCGTTCTCGAAGCGTATGGGGTTGACCTTGTGGGGCATGGTGCTGGACCCTGTCGCGCCTTTGACGGGTTCCTGGGCGAAGACGCCGCGGGAGATGTACATCCAGACATCCACGGCCAGGTTGTGCAGGATCCGCCCCAGGTGGGCGATGTTGCTGAAGAGCTCGGCCTGCCAGTCGTGCGACTCGATCTGGGTGGTCAGTGGATTCCAGACCAGACCCATCCGGTCCACGATGAAGGTCCGGGTCAGATCGATCCAATCCACCTGCGGCAGGGCGGCCAGATGGGCGCCAAAGGTTCCAGTAGCGCCATTCATCTTGCCCATGTAGTCCTGATTACGAATCCGGTCCAGCTGCCGGTGCAGCCGGTGGACGTAGACCGCCATCTCCTTGCCCAGGGTGGTGGGTGTGGCCGGCTGGCCGTGGGTCAGGGCGAGCATGGGCAGATCCCGGTATTGCTCAGCCATGGTGGCCAGATGCTCCTCGATCCGGGTGGCCTTCGGGAGCCAGACCTGCTCGACTCCGCCTCGGATGCAGCGGGCATAGGCCAGGTTGTTGATGTCCTCGCTGGTGCAGGCGAAATGGACCAGAGGCGCCAACCCAGGGAGTTGGCACTCGGGGCCAAGGGCTGTTGCTGCAGCCTCCAGACGGCGGTCGATGTAGTATTCCACAGCTTTGACATCGTGGTGGGTCTGGGCTTCGATGCCAGCCAGTTCGGTGATGCCGTCGGCATCGAAATCCTCGGGTATGGCTCGCAGGTAGGCCATTTCATCCTCGGTCAGAGGCTCTACGCCCGGCAGGACCGGGTGCTGGCCGTTGCTCTGGTAGCCGTTGGCCAACATGATCATCCATTCGACTTCGACCCGCATGCGCTCGCGGTTCAAGGCAGGTTCGCTCAGAAAGTCCACCAGATCGGCGGTCTGTCTGCGATAACGTCCGTCCAGGGGATTAAGGGGGATGACTGGGGTGATTCGGCTCAGGTTCATGCCTCCAGCCTAGACGACCGGGTCAACCAGCGGGAACCGGCATGGGCGCTCTGGGGGCCAGCGTGTCCCGTTCATCGTCGTAGTCTGCCACGGTAGTAGCGGGTCTCCTGCAAATCGCCCTCGATTGCATGGGCGAAGTGGTCGTCCTGACGTCGTACTGCGGGTGAGTTCTGATCTCGGGCATCTGCCCAGGCTGCCTGTTGGTAGGCCATGCCGTGGGTGGATTCCTTGCCGGGTCCAGCGGTGGTCACTGTCCGGCCAGTCTGGTCGCCGCCTGGAGGGGGAGGTCCGCCCGCTCTTCCCCTGACTGTCAGTCGATTGGGCCGGGAGGGGTTGTCGGCCCCATCAAGGCTGGAGACCAGCTCCTCGCGCATCTCCACGCTGGTGACCCAGGTGTCTGACTTTATTTTGCGATGGGCTATGGGCGATCCGACGGTCACGATGTGATCGAAGCTGTAGCGGTCCGAAAGATCCGAGGCCATGGTGGCGGCTACGATGCCACCCTGGGAATGGCCCACCAGGCTGACCGGATCGTCCGGGCGCACCCCCGCATCCCGCATGGCCTGGTCCACTAGACGTAGGGAGGCCGCCCTGTCGCGCACTGAAGCCTTGTCGCTCATGAGCTGGATGTTCTGGGCCCAGCCGATGGGGGAGTCCAGGTGGGAGCTGGTGCCGGGTATGTAGACCAGCCAGTGATCCTTGCCGTCGGCCTTTCGGTAGCGCTGTACGGCGACGGTTGCGTAGGGAATGCCGTCCCGGCAGGAACCCAGGGTCTCCAGGTTGTGCAGGGCGCCGGCGATGTCATGTGCCTCGCCCAATCCTTTGCCCTGTGGCTGAACGGGATCCATCGTGATTCGGTCACCCTGGAAATGAGCGAGTATCAGGGGCATCAGCAGGCCGGGGCCGGTGACCAATCCGCCGATGGGATCATGATGGTTCGAGGACAGGTCGGATGCGACGGCGGTCAGCAGAGGCTGTTGGATGCTGGCCGTGGTTTCCAGAAATTCCTGGAATTGCGATGCGTCCAGGTGGCCGGTTAGTTTGGCTACTCCCAGGACCAAACCGATGGATCCCAGCATGAGCGGGGCAATAGGCTGAAAGACGGTCAAGGCCTTGGAGGTCAGGGAGTTCATCAGCCTGTCCATGAACGATTCAGCCTGCGAGTACAGCCCGTAGGCCCTGGTCAGCCGGTCGGCCACAGACTGGAGCCGGTCGCGCAGGTCTTCGCAGGCCCGGGCCTGGTCACTGCAGAAGGACACCATCCGATCCATGGGCAGATGGGCATGGCCCGGCGGCGGTACGGCAGCCTGGGTGCAGGGGAGGGCAGGCAGTCCCGACATGGTTCTGCAGATGGCCTGATTGGTCAGAACCCATTGGGACTGCATGGTGACCAGGGCACCACCTGCCTGGTTGAGCCGGTCCGCCATGCCGGTCAGGTGGTCCAGCTCGGTGCGCGTATAGCCGTTGGCGTCGGGGGCGGCGGTGATTGTCCGCTTCATGGCCGGATCTCTTGATCGATCAGGCTCAGGGTGCGACCTGCCTGGATGCGCTGATCCTGGCAGACGGCATCCATGGCCCGCACCTGGGCCCTATAGGCCTCAGCAGCCTGGCCTTCCCAGTCGACCCTCAGAGCTTGGTCAGCTAATTCACTCAGATGGACCAGAGTGGTTCGCGACTGCCGTGCCATGTCGGACAGCATGGCCCGGCAGCGGGCCGTTCTAGCATGACAGGGGCAGGTTTGGGCCGCTTCCGGATCAGCCAGGAAGGATTGCTGCTCAAGGAAGGGACCCAGGGTGGGTAGTGACGAGGATGACCTATGCATGTCTCCACTACAACATTGCAATCATCCTGAAATGATCCCCGTAGGGCCATGTGGTCGAATGAGGTCCGATTCATCTGGCTGTGGACGGATTTACCGCTAATTCTGTCGGTCTGATAGTCATGGGACGTTCGTCTGTATGGGGATCGATTTGTTGGGAAAGAGGGTGGTGGAGTGACTCACACGAAAGGTTGTGTGGGCCGGTCACCAAGGCTTGACGTTCTTCCCTTGACCCTTGTTGTCGCTCGTCTTGCCTGTCGGCGTAGGGGAGACGGACGGTTCGGTCTGCTGCTGATTGCGCTTGAGCAGATCCTCCACCTCGGCCTCCTGCTGCTTGGTCAGCCCTGAGGAGGAGCCCTTGCCGGATCCGTTCTTTCCGTCCTGGGCCTTATCGGCATTCTGCTTCTTGAACAGACGCTCCGTGCGGCTGGTCAGCGCAGCATTGGCAGCGCGGTTGGCCTGGGCAGCCTGTCTGGTCTGTGGCAGAATCAGGGGTCCCGGCCGTTCGACCTGGGCGAAGAGGTGTTCAGCCTGGTCCTGCAAGGCCTTGATGGATGCTGGATCGGCATGGGGGTTTTGAGCCTGTCGAACATTGGTGCTTAGCGTGCGCGTGCCCTCGTTATAGGTGGCGATGGCCTTGACGTTGATCAGGCCCCAGGCTCCTGCCAGGGCTGCGACCAAGGCCAAGCCAGCCAAAATCAGACGCACCCGCAATCGGCGTCCGCTTCTTGCATCCTGCTGGGACTTCCTACTCATAGCAGTCTCCTAGAAGTGCGGATCCACAGCCCCGCCTCAATCAGGATCAGGACCAGCTCCACCAGAGCCAGCGGCCAGACCAGCGGGGTGACATGCTTGCGGACCTGATTGACCTTGGTCACCCGGTAGCGCTTGGAAACCGCAGCCGTGGCCCCCTCACGCACCGTGGTCCCCTTGGCCAGGGCCTGATAGTGGCCGCTCATCTCGTCGGCCATGGCCTTGAGGGTTTTCGGGTCCATGGAGGAGATGCCAGGCTGGCCGGTCTTGGGGTCCGTCACCCAGCCGTCGGCATCACTGCCAGCGACATCCGAGCTCATGGGCACCATGCCGCCCTTGGTTGAGCCCGTTCCCAGAACGAAGGCATCGTCCAGCCCCTCCCTGAGGACACTGAAGGATCGTCGTTCATCAGGTCCTGTCTGTTCGCCGTCGCTGATCAGGTAGAGCAGGATTCGGTCGTCGGGATGCCGATCCCTGGTCTGCTTCATGACCAGACTCAGGCGATCCAGCGGAGCATCCAGGCTGGAGCCGGCGGACCTGGATGTGGGCTCCGTAGCCAGCCCCCTGGCCCAATTGTCCACAGCCCGCACGTCGGGAGTCAAAGGCAGATCGACGCTGGCTGAGGCGCCGAAGCTCAGGGCTGAGAAGGAGGCATCCGGGTAGATGCGCGTCAGGTCGTGGACGGCTGACCGGGCCGCATCCAGTCGGCTGATTCCTTCCTGGTCGCCATACCCGGCATCCTTGACAGCCATGGACCCGGTCACGTCAACCGCAATGAAGACATCTGTGGCGTTGACGGCTTTATTGGTGGTCTTGCTTATCGTGCTGGGGGTCAGGACCATGAGGGCCAGAATCAGGACCATGGCGGTGCGTCGGGTCAGGGCCCAGCGATCGGCATCGGTATCCCGGCCCTTGCGCAGTCCATGGATGACCAGCGCAAGGGCCAGGAGCAGCAGCAGACCCGCCAGAAGGCCGCCGGCCACCCAGCCCAGGGCAGGCTCAAAGGTCAGGGATTTGAGTATGTTCATCGCTTCAGCCTCCAGGCCAGGAGCAGATAACCCGACAGTGCCAGGGCCAGGGCCAGGGTCCACCAGCCGGGTGCATCCACCAGGCTGGACTGCTCCTGCTGGCGGGGGTCGGCTCCGTGCCGATGCTCAATTTGGCGGACTAGCGCGTTGATGGAGTTCCCGTCCTGCCTTCTAAGGAAGATGCCGCCACGGGCCTCGATCAGCCGCTGCATCTGCTTGGTGCTCTCATCCTCGGTGCCCTGGTCCGGTCCCGAATAGAGGCCGTCCACGGCGATTCCTGCTGCCGAGGTCAGCTTGAGCGCCTCCTCCAGGGTGTAAGTGGGTTTGCCGGAGACCACGTTATCGGTGGCCAGGACCAGGGAGCTCGATCGTTGGCCGGCCTTTGCCGGTTTGCTCTGGTCCTTGGGGGCGAATTGCGGCAGGAGCGCAGCGCAGCCCACCAGCCCGTCGCCGATCAGTGAGGTGGTGTCCCGGCGGTTCTGTGTGCCCTCCAGCCAGTCGCTGATGTCCTGGTACTGTCGCCCGCTCATGGCATCGATGCGGTCCTGGGACTGCACCCCGTCCAGGATCCGCCGCGCCTTGTTCAATTCGGCGGTGATCATGTCGTAGTCATCGGTCAGGGGGAAGACGGTGCGCGAGGTGGAGTTGAATATGCTCAGAGCCATGCGTTCGCCCCGGAAGTTGCGGACCAGATCAAGGTAGGAGGCGATCACCTGCCGGTCGTAGGGCAGGGTGGAGCCGGACACATCCAGGCATAGGACAATATCGCGGTTATGGCCCTGCTCCAACGTCCGATCGACCCGGGCGGGCCTTGCAGCCAGGCTCAGAACCATCAACAAGGCCAGAGAGAGCAGGACTGCGGCGCAACGGTTCAATCGCCGCCAGCGCCGCAGGGCTTCGTGCCCCTCCTCGGTGTCCAGATCGCTGTTCAAGGTCCAGACCCGGGCTCCCGATTCCTGATCAGACCTGCCACGATGCGCCTTACGGTAGGCCAGCAGGCCGAACGCCAGGGCCAGGACCAGGGCCAGAACAGGCAGCCAGGGCCATCTCCAGGACAGATTGCCTATGCTCATCGCGGCCACCGTTCAATCAAGTCCCGTACCCAGTCGGCCGCCTGATTCACCGTGGCGTCGGTTCCTGCGCTGTCTCGGGGAAGGGCGAATTCAGGCGGGTAGAGGGCATATATGGTCTGCCGAAGCAGGTCCAGGCCCTTCCGGGTGCCCGGCGTACGGGGCTGGGCCTGGATTTCGGCCAGGGTCTTGGTCTTCATGTCGCTGTTCCAGGAGCGGGAGGCGAATCCACGAGCGATGGTGGCCAGTGCCGTCATGGCCTGGTCGCGGTCCAGCTCGCCGTTGTCGTACCGGGCCACCACCTGATCAATCCGTTGCCGCCATGCATCGCGGGAGTCGGAGCTCACCTGGGCCGGACCCTCCTCTTGCTGACGCCGGAACCTGGGCAGGAGAACGGCCGCTGCGGCCAGAGCCAGGGTCAGAATGATGGCGGTCGTCGTCAGGGTCAGCAACCAGGTGGGCTGGGTCATGGTGGGCATGACCTTGATTCGGCCATGACCTGACGCAAGACGAATAAGGGCGACAGCGTTCATGCCGCCATCACCGTCCGTCGCATGGGGATGCCCGGTCGGCCGGCTGAAAGCAGGTGGATGAACCTGTTGAACATGGCTGTGCTGGAGTCGGCACGGATCAGCGAGGCTCCGATTCTGGACAATTCCCGGCCAAAGGCTTCAATTTGATAGCGTCTGTGCAGGTCCACAGCCTTTGTTCCGTTCGCAGTGCGCAGGAATGCCGGGATCTTCCGTCCGCTGGGCGCATCCGTTACCGAGCCCACAGCGGGCTGCTGGCGCAGGGGGTTCATGGTCTCCACACCGATGAGATTCACGGGGTGGGTGGTGGCCAGCCGGCGGATGGTCGGCATCAGGTCAAGGTTCAAGGCCGACTGGTCGGTGGCGATGACCAGCATGGCCTGCCGGTCCTGGATGCCGGCGGCGTAACCCAGCAGGGCCTCAAGGTTGCGTGGCTGATCCGGCGGTGACTCCAGAGCCCGGTCCAGGGTCTGCTCGAAACGGGCGAAGCCGCCCTGGCAGGGTATGCGGCGGATGGCGGTTGAATCGACCAGGACCAGGTCCACCTCATCACTGCGGCGCAGGCAGAGGGAGGCGAACATGCACAGGGCGTTGGCCGCCACCTGGATGGCCTGCTCCCCATCAGGGCATGTTCCGGACATCTCCCGGCCGATGTCCAGCAGCAGCCAGACCCTGCTGGTGACCAGGCGCTCGCGCTCAACCACCATAGGCCGACCCACGCGTGCGCTGGCGTGCCAGTCGATCATGCGGGTTTCGTCGCCGAACTCATAGGCGCGCAGATCGGCACGTTCGTCTCCGCCGCCTCGACGGCCGGAGGAATGCTCGCCCTCCAACAGGCCCAGGGCCCGACGCACCGTGGGAAGGCGCAGGCTGGTATCCAAGGACTCGATCCGTCTGCGGACCGGGTCGCGATCCGAGCGTCGACGGCTCATGGCACCGGCACCGTGTCGACGATCTGGTCGATGACATCATCGCTGCTGATGCCGTCGGCCTGGGCTTCGAAGGTCAGCAGGATCCGGTGGCGGAGCACCGAATGGGCCCAGTCCTTCAGATCCTCGGGAATGACGTAATCCCTGCCTGTCAGCAGGGCTCTGGCCTGGCCGATGCGCACCAGGGCGATGGAGGCGCGTGGACTGGCTCCCAGCCTCACCTGCTCGGCCAGCCCTTGGATGGGCCGCGATCCAGCCCCCCTGCTGGTGGCTGCCAGATCGACTGCATATCGCATGATGGGCTGTGCCACGTGGACCTGCCGGGCCTTCCGCCTCAGGAAGTCCACATCGGCGATGGTCAGCGCATCCCGATCGTCCTTGCCGGGCATATCGGTGCCGCGGCTGGTCAGCATCTGCAGCATCCGGGTCTCCTGGTCGGCATCAGGATAGGTCATGACGGCCTTGAGCATGAACCGGTCCATCTGGGCCTCGGGCAGGTTGTACGTGCCCTCCTCCTCGATGGGGTTCTGGGTGGCGATCACCATGAAGGGCCTGGGCAGGGCTATGCGCTCGCCGCCGATGGTGGTGGCGCCCTCGGCCATGGCTTCCAGCATGGCCGACTGGGTCTTGGCGTTGGAGCGGTTGATCTCGTCCAGGAGGACGAAGTTGGCGTGGATGGGGCCCAGCTGTGTGGAGAATCGTTGGGTGGAGAAGTCATAGACCTGGGTGCCTACCAGATCCGAGGGCATCAGGTCGGGTGTGCACTGGATCCGTTTGAAGCTGCCGGAGACCGAAGTGGCCAGGGTCTGGGCGGCAGTGGTCTTGGCCAGTCCGGGAACGGATTCGATCAGGATGTGTCCGGAGGCCACCAGCGTCAGGATCAGTGCCTCGCGCAGGTTTTCCTGCCCTACCAGGGTCCTTGAAAAGCGGGTCCGGATGCGGTCGGCCAACTGACGGCAACGTTGCAGGTCGTCCTGGCTGATCGGCGGAACCTGCCGGTCCTGACTGGGCTGAACAGATGGGGACTGACTGGGTCGAGGTGGGAATAATGCCATAGCAGACATGGTAACGGCATTTCCTGACGACTCAGCCAGCAGGACTCAGGTCAGCGACCAGTCCACCGGCTCGGCGCCCATGGCCTCCAGCGCTTGGTTGGCCTTGGAGAACGGACGGGAACCGAAGAAGCCGTACCGGGCCGACAAGGGGCTGGGGTGCGGGGATTTGATGATGGCCGCGTTGGTCAGCAGGGGCTCCAGGCTCTGGGCCTGTCGTCCCCAAAGAATGGCCACCAGGGGACGGATCTTGCCCTCCTGGTCGCGTCTGTCGTTCAGAGCCCGGATGGCGGCGTCGGTGATCTCCTCCCAGCCCTTGTTCCGGTGGCTGGCCGGCTTGCCCACCCGCACGGTCAGGCAGCGGTTAAGCAGCATGACCCCTCGCCTGGTCCAAGGCGTCAGATCGCCGTTGGAGGGTGTGGGAAGACCCAGGTCGGCGCTCAGCTCGGCGTAGATGTTCCGCAGGGAGCCGGGGATGGGGTTGACAGCGGGGTCCACGCAGAAGCTCAGGCCCACCGGATGGCCGGGCGTGGGATAGGGATCCTGGCCCACGATCAGGACCTTGATGGAGTCGAAGGGGATGGTAAAGGCGCGCAGAATGTTTTTGCTGGCAGGCAGGTAGCGATGGCCCTGGGCCAGCTCGCTCCTGAGGAAGTCGCCCATCCGGTGGATGTTGGGTTCGACGGGTGCCAGAGCGCGGGCCCAGCCGGGGTCCACCAGGGCGCTCAAAGGTTTGCGCTGGGTTCGGCC
Organism: Bifidobacterium apis; assembly: GCF_036986835.1. NCBI lineage: Bacteria > Bacillati > Actinomycetota > Actinomycetes > Bifidobacteriales > Bifidobacteriaceae > Bifidobacterium > Bifidobacterium apis. Next base: position 712,844 of record NZ_BTXD01000001.1, read on the forward strand.
CTGGCCTCCTGCTATGGTCGGAGGATTGGTACCGGTTCGGTTCGTCGGATCAGGGGAGGTTGCGGCAATTGGCTGGCTGCTGTTCATAAGGTCACTATATCGCTTGGCGTTATGGGCCGGTCAGGGCTGCCTCGGTCATTCCAGGGTTGGCGGAGGACGTCGAATGGCCGGTTGAATGTTGACCCGGCGACGCATTACTTATAATGGTTCATGATCCGGTGGAGCAGAGGAGAGTTCATGGCTAGCACGCGCGACAATGGGACGCAGGCGCGCCCTCAGGTTCATGATGCGTTCGACAACCCTCCCAAGGGGCCGGTCGGCGTGCATCGCGGGCCCCGTTCCCTGTCGGTCAGGGTCCTGCCCTACCTGTTGGTGGTTGTCTTGGCGGTGCTGTGCGGTCTGGGCGTATGGGCTGCGGTCAGCGGCTCCCTGCCCTGGCAACAGACGCACACTGAAGCCTCCAGGGTCATCAGCAGCCATCTGCCGAGGCGTTCAGCCTCCTCTTCGGCTTCAAGCAGCGCGACCGCTACCGATCAAGCCTCCCAGGAACAAACTTCTGAGCCCTCCTCCCAGTCGCCTTCAGCGAGCGCTTCCAGCAGCAGCCCGGCTCCTGTGGTCAACCGGGGCACGCGGGTAACCGTCATCAATGGAACCAGGGTCACCGGGTATGCCGGCAAGAAGCGCCAGGTTCTGGTCAATGCCGGGTACACTGCGGTCACGGCATCCAACCCGCAAGGTGCCCTGCCTGACGTAAGCATGGTCCGCTACCGTGACGAGGCCGACAAGGCCACAGCCCAAGAGGTGGCCAACGTGTTGGGTATTGCCCAGGTGGAGCAGTCCTCCGTGACCACGACTCCGGTTGAAGCCATCCTCATGAAGTGAAGTTCGGCCAACCGGAGAGTGGAAGAAATACCACGGCAAAACATTCGGAATTTCGGCTCGGCGTTTTGCAATTGCTCCATAAATAGGCCTAAACTGACCTTGCCGACCAGGCAGATGCGGTCAGTCTCGTATCTGTTGTGACGCGGCACCTATGTTAAGGAAGTTAGTTATGGCACAAGGCACTGTGAAATTCTTCAGCGCTGGCAAGGGTTACGGATTCATCAATCCCGACGATGGCGGCGAGGACGTGTTCGTGCACTACTCGGCCATTCAGTCCGATGGCTTCAAGACCCTTGATGAGGGAGATAAGGTCGAATATCAGGTGGAGCAGGGCCCCAAGGGTCTGCAGGCAACCAAGGTCACCAAGCTCTGATTGTCGTCTTCTGTATTCGTCATGGGGACCCCGGTCATTCCGGGGTCCTTTTTTATGGCACGTTGCCTATAGCCAGATCTGAGCCAGGACTGCACAGGGTGCGGATTGTTTGTCGGTGCGACCGATATTTCTGGGCAAATATGACATACAGCCTGCAGCGTATTTTCACTTCGGGTTGGCACTCGGCCACATCGAGTGCTAATCTGCTGAATTAGCACTCGAGGTGCGGGAGTGATAACGCGACAGCTGACGGTCGGGTTCCGTTCCACGCCGACGGTGGGTCATGAAACCTCAAGCCATGACGGAGGAAGCAACAATGGCAAAAATCATCGAGTATGACGAGGAAGCTCGTCAGGGCATGCTTGCCGGCCTGGACAAGCTGGCCGATACAGTCAAGGTCACTCTGGGCCCCAAGGGTCGCAATGTGGTGCTGGATAAGTCCTATGGCGCACCGACCATCACCAACGATGGTGTCTCCATCGCTAAGGAGATCGACCTGGAGGATCCCTACGAGCGCATCGGCGCCGAGCTGGTCAAGGAAGTCGCCAAGAAGACTGACGACGTCGCCGGAGACGGCACCACCACCGCCACCGTGCTGGCCCAGGCACTGGTGCATGAGGGTCTGAAGAACGTGGCTGCCGGGTCCAACCCGATCGCCCTGCGCCGCGGCATCGAGAAGGCTGCCGACGCTATCGTCAAGGAGCTCGTGGCCCAGTCCAAGGAAGTTGAGACCAAGGACCAGATCGCTGCAACCGCCACCATCTCCGCAGGCGACCCTGAGATCGGCAATGAGATCGCCGAGGCTCTGGACAAGGTCGGCCAGGACGGCGTGGTCACCGTCGAGGACAACAACCGCTTCGGCCTGGACCTGGAGTTCACCGAGGGCATGCGCTTCGACAAGGGCTACATCGCTCCCTACTTCGTCACCAACAACGATGACCAGACCGCTGTTCTGGATGATCCCTACATTCTGCTGACCTCGGGCAAGGTCTCCAGCCAGCAGGACGTGGTCCACATCGCCGAGCTGGTCATGAAGACCGGCAAGCCCCTGCTGATCGTGGCCGAGGATGTGGACGGCGAGGCGCTGCCCACCCTGATCCTCAACAAGATCCGCGGCACCTTCAACTCTTGCGCCGTCAAGGCTCCTGGCTTTGGAGACCGCCGCAAGGCCATGCTGCAGGATATGGCCATTCTGACCGGCGCACAGGTTGTCTCCGATGAGCTTGGTCTCAAGCTGGACTCCATCGACATGAGCGTGCTGGGCACCGCCAAGAAGGTCATCGTCTCCAAGGACGAGACCACCATCGTCTCCGGTGGCGGTTCCAAGGACGAGGTCTCCGCACGCGTGGGCCAGATCCGCACTGAAATCGAGAACACCGATTCCGACTACGACCGCGAGAAGCTGCAGGAGCGGCTGGCCAAGCTGGCAGGCGGCGTGGCCGTCATCAAGGTCGGCGCAGCCACTGAGGTCGAGGCCAAGGAGCGCAAGCACCGCATCGAGGATGCCGTCCGTAACGCCAAGGCCGCCATCGAAGAGGGTCTGCTGCCCGGAGGCGGCGTGGCTCTGGTTCAGGCCGCTGCCAAGGCCGAGAAGGATGTCAAGCTGGACGGCGACGAGTCCACCGGTGCCTCCATCGTCTTCCGCGCCATTGAGGCCCCCATCAAGCAGATTGCCGAGAACAGCGGCGTCTCCGGTGACGTGGTCATCAACAAGGTCCGGTCGCTGCCTGCTGGCCAGGGCTTCAACGCCGCCAACAACGAGTACCAGGACCTGCTGGAGGCCGGCGTGGCCGACCCCGTCAAGGTGACCCGTTCCGCCCTGCAGAACGCTGCCTCCATCGCCGGGCTCTTCCTGACCACCGAGGCTGTCGTGGCCAACAAGCCCGAGCCTCCGGCACCTGCTGCCGCTCAGCCTCAGGGCGACATGGGCTACTGATCCCTTGAGGTTCGGCCGGAGTTTCGGCTGAACCGGGTGATTGCCAGAGACAGGGGCCTGCGCACCGGACAATGGTGCGCAGGCCCCTGTCTCTGTTATGTTCTGCCTTTCCATGTGCCTGTCAGGTCTGGATCCGATACGTCATGAATACCCTGTGGTTGTATGGCTTTGAGCTGCCTCATCATCCAGGCGTTCAGGCTCCGGCGAAGAGGCGGGTGGCCTGGGCCTCGGTGTCTGCATAGAGAGCCGAGGCCTGGGTCAGGGCCGCCTGGATGCCTTCAAGCGCCTGCTCCATCTGGGCCTGCGAGGCACGCCACTGCTGGGCCACTGTGGCGAATTGGCTGGCTGCCGAACCCTGCCAGACGCTTTGGAGGTTGTCCAGATTGGTATACATTCCTGCGACGGCATCTCTGATGGCCCCTATCGAGCCGCTGACCGCGCCGGAGGCTGTCTGTATCTGATCCGAATCAACTTGGAATCGTGTCATGGTTGTCCTTTCCGTGAATGGCGGTGATGGTGGGGGAGTCCAAGGCCGTCAACCGCTACTGTGGACACTATGACAGTGTTCACGCAGTTGCCCCGTCCGCGCACCCATGTGGTCGAACGAGTTTCCCTCCACAAGACGGGTCTGTTCCGTCTTTCGACAGTGAGGCGGGTTCTGTCTCTTCTGCTTTTGATGGTTTTGGCGGTCGGCGCTCTTGGACCGACCAGTGCTTTTGCCGATGAACCTCAGACCGGGGCCGGAACCATGACCGATACAATCACCGATCCGCAGAATCTGCTGGGTTCTGATGTGGGCTCCGTCAAGGATGCAATCAAGGAGACTGCAGAGCAAACCGGAGTATCGGTCCGACTGCTCTACCTGCCGCATTTCTATGAGGGCGTCAAGCCGGAGACCTGGGCATCCCGGGTGCTCGAATCGATGAAGCCCGCCCACGACACAGTCATGCTGGCCGTGGCCTCCCAGGACGGCAAATTGGTCGTGGCGGTCTCTAGCAACTCGCAGGCCTGGCTCAAGGATCAAACCAGCGTGGATCAGCTCTCACAGGCTGCTCTGGAGCCGGTCACCAAGGGTCGGAACCCTGACTGGGTGGGCTCGGCCAAGGCCATGATGACCCAGGTGGAGACCCTGAACCAAAACCAACGGCATCACCGGATCATGATTATCGCTCTTTCGGCGACGGCTGTGGTCCTGGTCATTCTGGCCGTGGTCGTTGTGATCTGGTGGCGTCGCAGCAGCCGAGCCGGGGCTCATCATCGCAAGTCCAGAGCGGTGAAGAAGGAACCAAAGCCGACAGAGACGGTTAGCGAACTTTCAGACAATACCCAGAAAGAGGCGGCAAGCTGAAGTCATGAGCAAACCGACGCAAGCACAACTGGTCGTGGTCGACGACGAACCGTCCATCAGGGATCTGCTGGTGGCCTCCCTGCACTTCGCGGGTTTTGCTGTTGAGACCGCGGCATCCGGCTCCGAGGCCATTCAGGTCATTGAGCGCATCCAGCCAGATCTGATCGTCCTGGATGTCATGCTGCCTGACATCGATGGGTTCACAGTCACCTCCCGCATCCGTCAGGAGGGAATCGACGCGCCGGTGCTCTTCCTGACCGCCAGGGACGACACCCAGGACAAGGTCATGGGGTTGACTGTGGGCGGCGACGATTATGTGACCAAGCCTTTCAGCCTGGAGGAGGTTGTGGCCAGGATCAAGGCCATACTGCGCAGGACCCGCGAGCACCAGGAGGACGACCCGATCATCCGTGTGGGTGATTTGGAGATCAACGAGGATTCCCACGACGTCACCAGGGCCGGCAGACCCATCGACCTGAGCCCGACCGAATACAAGCTGCTGCGCTACCTGATGGACAATGAGGGTCGCGTGCTCAGCAAGGCACAGATCCTGGACCATGTCTGGCAGTACGACTGGGGCGGCGACGCTGCCATCGTGGAATCCTATATCTCCTATCTGCGCAAGAAGGTGGATGGTATCACTGTCAGCGACGGACACGGTGGGGAACGCAAGGTCACCCCGTTGATTGAGACCAAGCGGGGCATCGGCTACATGATCCGGGCACCCAGACAGAACGCATCGGATGGCGGCGATGGCGACTAGTCCCGAGGATCCGGCCCCTAAGACAGAACCGTCGGCCGCTCCCGACCCGAGGAAGGCTGACAGGTCCAGGTCCTTCATGGGTTCGGACTCCGGCAGGGCAGCCGGCTCCGGCAAACAGAGGGGTCGCTCCATGCCCAGGTCGCCTCTGGCTGCCATTCCCCTGAGCACCAAACTTGTGGCCAGCATGCTCATCCTGCTCATCGTGGGCACGGTGGGTGTTTCTGTGGCCATCTGTCAGATGGCAGACGACTATCTGATGAAGCGGACGGACACGCAGTTGATCCGCCAGGCCAACCTGGGCATTCGCAACGCCACCCTTCTGCGCCAGGAGGATCTGAGCAAGAACGGACTGGGTCCGACCGATTACTTCCTTCAGATTCGCGACAACGATCTGCACATCATTTCTGACGATCTGAATCCCATGCAGGTCAACGGAGTCATCTCCCGCCCGCGCCTTCCAGCCGACGGCAGCCTGGGCTCGATACCCTTGGGACAGCCGACCACGGTACCGGCCTACGTGCGCGTCTCCAAGCAGGCTTCGCCCGACCGGGATACCATGAAGCGAGCCCGTGCCTCCTGGCGGGTGGTGGCCATGCAGTGGAAGCTGCGCAACGAACTGGACGATTCCGAAATCAGCGGCGTGCTCTTCATCGGCTTGTCCATGAGCGACCAGGACGAGGCTGTGCATGATCTGACGGCTTTCTGCATGATCATTTCCGTCGTGGTGGTTCTTTTGGGCGGAGTCATCTCGGTCCTGCTGATCCAGTCCACCCTGGTTCCCCTCAAACGCATCGAGAAGACCGCTGCAAAGATAGCGGCCGGCGACCTTTCCCAACGCATTCCCAGCTTCCCGGAGAATACCGAGGTGGGCTCCCTGGCGGCATCCCTCAATGCCATGCTGGCGCGAATCGAGCATTCCTTCGACGAGCAGCGTCAGACCACCGAGAAGATGACACAGTTCGTTTCGGATGCCAGCCATGAGCTGCGCACCCCACTGGCCGCCATCCACGGCTACGCTGAGCTCTATAGGATGCAGCGCGACTATCCGGGGGCTCTGGAGCGGGCCGACAAGTCCATCCAGCACATTGAGGACTCTTCCACCAGGATGACGGTCCTGGTCACCGATCTGCTCTCGCTTGCACGCCTGGATGAGGGCAGGGGAATCGACCCGACCCTGCCGGTCGATCTGACCGGACTGGTGGGTGACGGGGTGGACGACTTGCATGCCCTGGATCCGGGAAGGGATGTGGCTACAGGAAAGGTTTGCCTGCACACCGAGGATCAGCCAGCCCCCCAGGAGGTCCCGGTCGCAGCCAACAAGGGTCTGCCGGGCCTCAAGGCACGCAGCAAGGAGAAAATCACGGTGGGCGGGCACCTGGGTCCATCCGTCAGCCTGGACATTCAGGAGGGCCCCCTGCCCCCGGTACAGGTGACTGGCGACCCCAGCCGCCTGCGTCAGGTGATCACCAATATCGTGGGCAATATCCACCGCTACACTCCGTCTGATTCGCCGGTTCAGGTGGGATTGGGCCTGGTCAAGGCGACCATTGCTCCAGCGGATCTGACCAGGCTGGAGGCCACCGAATCCTCTCTGGGACACCTGACCGAGGCGATCCAGGTGGCGGAGAACAGCCATGTGGGCACTGACTACGCCATCATCCGGGTGGTCGACCACGGGCCAGGTGTCCCGGAGGAATCCAGGTCCAGGCTCTTCGAGCGCTTCTACACAGCCGATCCGTCCAGGGCTCGGGAGAAGGGCGGCACGGGGCTGGGCCTAGCTATCGTCCAGTCCATTGTCAAGGCTCATCAGGGGTTCATCTGCGCCTCGCAGACCCCGGGAGGCGGTTTGACCTTCACCATCGTCATACCCCAGGGCGTCAGGCGGGATCAGGGGGGAGCTGAGGGTTAGGCCAATCCTGCCACCAACCGCCCCGTACGCCTATGACAAGATGGGTCGTCCTGCCCGTCCTGTTCAGGTAAACTGATTTCGGATATACCTGTTCAAGAAGCAACGTAAGGAAGTGGCAGAGCATGCCCAGCGGGAGAGTACGGTGGTACGACGCCAAGCGGGGGTTCGGGTTCATCACGGATGAACAAGGTGGGGATGTCTTCCTGCCCTCATCAGCCCTGCCCGCTGGTGTATCCACCATACGCAAGGGATCCCGGGTGGAGTTCTCGGTGGCTGAGGGCCGCAAGGGCCCCCAGGCCCTGGATCTGAAGCTGGTGGGGCCGACCCCCTCCATTCTGCGCGCCAAGCGACCCGATCCGGACGATATGGCCGCCATCGTGGAGGATTTGATCAAGCTGCTGGATTCGGCTGGCAATGGCCTGCGTCGGCACCACTATCCGGGTCGGGCCGAATCCGCCAAGCTGGCCACCCTCCTGAGGGCTGTGGCAGATGACTTTGACGTGCCGGACTGAGTGGACGGCGAGAAGAATCCGACGTGGATCGGTCTTGTCCGATCCCACTGATGATGAAGGTGTGATAGATGGTTCAAGAGGACCTGGATCCTGAGGAACTGGCCAGGCGGGTGGCTCTGAGCGTGGCTGCCGACAGCGATGAGGTCGGTGCGCTGGTCGGCCGTACCCTGATCGGGGATGGAGTCTGGGACTACCGGTTCGCCTCGGCCATCAAGGGCTATGAGGGCTGGCAGTGGTCGGTCACTCTTTACCGTGATGAGGATGCCGATACCTGGACTGTGGATGAATCCTCTCTGGTGCCCACCGATGCGGCCCTGCAGCCCCCGGCATGGGTTCCTTGGAAGGATCGTCTGCTGCCCTCGGATCTGAGCGTGACCGATGCCATGGGAACCGACCCCGACGACCCCAGGCTGACGGCCGGATACAAGCCTGTGCAGGCTAAGCCTCAGAATTCTGAAGTACAGCAGACCCCAGGGGACAATGAAGAAGGCCAGAAAGCATTAACCTCGGCGCAGACTGACGGCTCTGATCAGCAGACCGACGGTGCGGTCTTCCGCCTGGTGGAGCGCTCGGGTGACGAAAAAGACGTTCATGAGCAGGAAGCGGATGATCAGGTTTCATTCGGCGCACAGACCTCCTCCGACGACCTGGACGAGGCCGTCGATCGCTTCGCTCTGACCCGTCGGCACCTGATGACCCCTGAGGCCAGGTCCGCCACTGCCAAGCGCTGGTACGAGGGGCAGCACGGTCCCAAGTCCCTGTCGACCCGGACGGCCAAGGGCAAGGCCTGCGAGACCTGCGGCTTCATGATTCCCCTGGCAGGTGATCTGGGTACCATGTTCGGCGTCTGTGCCAACCGTTGGAGCCCGGACGACGGGCGCGTGGTCTCCTTGGATCACGGCTGCGGCGAGCATTCCGAGATCGAGCCCCAGGAGGAGTCCCATCTCTGGGTACAGTCCCAGCCGGCCTATGACGATCTTCATATCGATGTGGTCAGGCAGAAGCCACGGGAGGAGCGTCCTGAGGTGGAACTCATGGAGCAGATGCAGTCGGAAGACGGCTCAGAGGACTGATTCCAGGCCTCGTTGCGTTCAGAGCGCAATCACCGGCGGGCCGAGAATAAACGTCACCGTAAATCTGTAGAGTGAATTACGGATCAAAGGGAAGGACAAGTATGTTCGAACGGTTTACCGACCGTGCGCGGCGGGTGATTGTGCTGGCGCAGGAAGAGGCCCGCACCCTGCAGCACAATTACATCGGCACCGAGCACCTCCTCCTGGGCCTGATCAGGGAGGGTGACGGTGTCGCCGCCAAGGCCCTGGCCTCCAAGGGCGTGGAACTGGATGCCACCCGCAAGCAGGTCGAGGAGATGATCGGTAAGGGCAATGCGGTTCCCAATGGGCACATCCCATTCACGCCGCACGCCCGTCAGGTCCTTGAGCTGTCGCTGCGCGAGGCGCTTCAGCTGGGTCACTCTTACATTGGCACTGAGCACATTCTGCTGGGACTCATCCGCGAGGGTGAGGGCGTCGGCACCCAGGTGCTGATCAAGATGGGTGTGGACCTGGGCGATCTGCGGACCGCCACTATTGACATGATTCGCGGCAACCATGAGGGTGGCGATGCCGGCAAGGGCGATCTGGCCAATGCCGGCGGCGTTGCCAACAAGGGTGGACAGACCGGTTCGGCCATTCTGGACCAGTTCGGCAGGAACCTGACCCAGGAAGCCGCTGAGGGCAAGCTGGATCCGGTCATCGGCCGGGCCAACGAGATCGAGCGAGTCATGGTCGTCCTTTCCAGGAGGACCAAGAACAACCCTGTGCTGATCGGTGAGCCCGGCGTGGGCAAGACCGCCGTGGTCGAGGGACTGGCCCAGAAGATCCATAACGGCGATGTCCCCGAGACCCTCAAGGGCAAGCAGGTCTACTCGTTGGATCTGGGCTCCATGGTGGCTGGTTCACGCTACCGGGGCGACTTCGAGGAGCGTCTGAAGAAGGTGCTCAAGGAGATCAAGACCCGCGGCGACATCATTCTCTTCATCGATGAGATCCACACCATTGTCGGCGCAGGTTCGGCGGATGGGGCTCTCGGTGCCTCTGACATGCTCAAGCCCTTGCTGGCCCGCGGCGAGCTGCAGACCATCGGAGCGACCACTACCGACGAGTACCGTAAGTACATCGAGAAGGATGCGGCCCTGGAGCGGCGCTTCCAGCCCATCCAGGTCTCCGAGCCCACCATCGCCCAGACCATCGAGATCCTCAAGGGTCTGCGCGGCCGCTACGAGCATCACCACCACGTCACGATCACTGACAAGGCCCTGCAGTCGGCGGCCGAGCTCTCTGCGCGTTACATTCAGGACAGGAACCTGCCTGATAAGGCTATCGACCTGATTGATGAGGCCGGCGCACGTCTGCGCATCAAGCGGCTGACCGCCCCGCCGGAGCTCAAGGAGCTGGATGCCAAGGTGGATCGCATCTCCGCCCAGAAGGACCAGGCCATCAAGGACCAGGACTTCGAGAAGGCCGCTCAGCTGCGCGACAGCCAGGAGAAGCTGGAGGCCGAGCGCAAGGAGAAGGAACAGGCCTGGCACGAGGGCGAATCCGACGTCAAGATGGTTGTCGACGAGGATGTGATCGCCGAGGTGGTCTCTTCGACCACCGGAATCCCGGTCTTCAAGCTGACCCAGGCCGAGTCCAAGAAGCTCCTGGGCATGGAGAAGGAGCTGCACAAGCGGATCATCGGCCAGGATGAGGCTGTCTCCGCCCTGTCCCGCTCCATCCGCCGTACCCGTGTGGGCCTCAAGGATCCCAAGCGTCCCGCAGGTTCATTCATCTTCGCCGGTCCCACCGGCGTGGGCAAGACCGAGCTGGCCAAGGCTCTGGCCCAGTTCCTCTTTGACGACGAGAATGCCCTGATTCGGGTGGATATGTCCGAGTTCTCGGAAAAGTACTCCACCTCTCGTCTCTTCGGCGCCCCTCCGGGGTACGTGGGATACGAAGAGGGCGGCGAGCTGACCGAGAAGGTCAGGCGCAAGCCGTTCTCCGTGGTCCTCTTCGACGAGATCGAGAAGGCTCATCCGGACATCTTCAATACCCTTCTGCAGGTGCTGGACGACGGCCACCTGACCGATGGGCAGGGTCGCATGGTGGACTTCAAGAACACCATCATCATCCTGACCACCAACCTGGGAACCCGTGACATCGCCAAGGCGGCCAACACCGGCTTCAACGTGAGCGGCAACACCGAAACCTCCTATCAGCGGATGAAGGACCAGGTGACCAGTGAGCTCAAGCAGCAGTTCAGGCCCGAGTTCCTGAACCGCCTGGATGACATCATCGTCTTCCAGCAGCTGACCGAGCCCCAGGTCCGGCAGATCGTCGATCTGGACATCGCTCAGCTCAACGACCGTCTCTTCGAGCGCCACATGTCCCTGGATTTGACCGACAAGGCCAAGGATCTGCTGGCCGAGAAGGGCTTCGATCCGCTCCTGGGTGCCCGGCCCCTGCGCCGTGTCATCCAGCGGGATATCGAGGATGCCGTCTCCGAGAAGATCCTCATGGGCGACCTTACGGACAATGAGTCCGTCCAGGTCGATGCCGAAGGCGAGGGCATCCTGGGTGAGTTCACCTTCACTGGAAAGCCCTTCGAGGGACCCCGGCATGCGGCCAGCTCCGCTGATAAACAGGACCAGAAGTCTGAACTGGTGGGAGCTTCGGTGAGCTCTTCCGACGCTGATGTTCCGCCAGCAGGCGAGGCCGACAGCCAGAGCCAGGATGGTCAAGGTTCTGAGCAGTCCGCTCAGAGTTCGCCTGCCAGTGACTGAGATAAGGGTTGAGGCCCGACGCAGCTGACTGAAGAGGGGTTGGGGCACATTACAGTGCTCCAACCCCTCTTATTCTGTGCTGCCGGGGATTTGCGTCGATCTGTGTAATGCAGTTTCTGAAACGTCACTTGGAATCCATGGCTTCTATTGGCAGTGTGAGCTCGGCATTTGCTTTTGCTTACGAGTCCATCGAATGGTTCGATCATTCTCTTATATCAGGCTTAAGGCAGCGATGGAATTGGCAGGTAATTGACATCAGTGTTTGCCAGGTCAGCATTCCATGCATAACGGTTCGTTTACCCCAAACGGCCGGCGACTCAGGCAGTTGCGTGGTGAAGAACTCAGGCCAGGCGTGGAAGAAGGCCCTGTTGACCTTGAAGGAACAAGGAACCTAAATGCTTGACGTAGCCGGACCCCTCAGAACAGGGGATGCAGCAGCAGGGCCAACAGATAAAGGGCCATGAGAGCAATGAACAGGATGTCCATCCTGCCCAGTTGCAGCAATCGGTAGTGGGTGCGCTGTTGACGGCTGCCCTCGTAGCATCGGGCATCCAAGGCCCGGCTCAGATTGTCAGCGTGGCGCAGAGCTCCGGCGAAGACGGGAACCGTGATGGCTATGGCCGCATGCAGGCGTTGCGAGAGTGAGCCGGACTCGATGGATCCGCCACGGGCGGCCTGGGCTTCCACGATGGCCTGAACCTCACGTCCCAGTGTGGGGATGAAGCGCAGAGCCAGTGAGAGGACCAGGGCTATCTCATTGGTGTGGATGCCCAGCCTGGACAGTGGACTCAGCAGCGATTCACAGGCATCGGTCATCTGCGTTGGGGTGGTGGTCTCCACCAGGAGCGCGCCCAGAAAGATGATCAGCATGAAGCGGCAGGCATAGAGCACAGCCACCCAGATGCCACCGGTGGTCAGCACGAATGGACCCCAGGCAGCCAGTCTACGGCCGGTCTGGGTGACCAGAAGATTGAATACGGCCAGTAGAAGCATGAGGATCAGAAAGCCCTTGACTGATTTCATAATGGAACGAAGTGGGGCTCGGGCAGCGGTAAAGAGGCCGATAGTAACCACCAGCGCCAGAACAAGCTGCGCAGGCGTGGAAATGGCGAAAGCGGTGAACATGGCTAGGAGGAAGGTCACCAGCTTGGCTCGCGGGTCCAGCCTTGCCAGCAAGGATAAGGGTTTCTGGTCGGCTTGGGTGCGATCCGCTTTCCTGCCTGAAGTTTCTTTGCCAGCGGCCTCCTTCTCCGCTGCGTCTGTGGCGAGCAGCTGATGGTAGCGCTCCACGACTTTGGCAGTAGGCCCATAGGCTAGCGTTTCTCCATGCTCCAGGAGCAGGGTCTGGTCGGCCAGGTCCAGGGCCTCGCGATCGGCGTGGGTGCTCATGACGATGGTGACGCCGCGCTGATGGAGCACTCGAAGCAATGCCATAATTCGTACGCAGGCCTGGGGGTCGAGACTGGCGGTGGCTTCGTCCAAAACCAGCAGTTGCGGGCTGCAGGCCACGACTCCGGCGATGGCCACCAGGCGCCGCTGACCCCCCGAGAGGTCGAAGGGGGAGCGGTCGGCCAGGTCACTGATGTCCAGAAGCTTCATGGCCTCATCCACCCGCTGCTGCACCTGTTCGGGCCCATAGCCCAGGTTGTGCGGACCATAGGCGATGTCCTGGGCAACGGTGTCCGCAAAAAGCTGATGTTCGGGGTATTGCATGACATAGCCGACCCTTTGGCGCAGAAGCTTCAGATTCCGGCGTCGCAGATGCCTGGCCTTGGGCCGGTCGGGCCCGGCCAGGGGCAGACCGGCCACCTGGATGGATCCGCTGTCTGGGGTGGCCAGGGCGCAGATGAGCCTGGCCAGGGTGGACTTGCCGGATCCATTGCGCCCGATGATGGCTAGGGTCTGTCCTGCCGCCAGCTCCAGATTCACTTGGTTGAGGGCTTTGCTCCCGGAATCCGGAAAACTGTAAGAGACATCCGACAACTTGACCATGGGGAGAGCGTGGTCATCGACCGGGGTCTTCGCATCCGTGTCTGATACCTTGCTTTGGATCAGCGGATTTGGGTCAGGTTCGCCGACAAGGGCTGGCAGATCCTGCCTGTTCAGGATCTGGTTCGGACTTCCGGAGGCCACGATGCGCCCATGGTCAAGTACCAGGACCCGATCGGCCTGTCTGGCCTGTTCGAGCAGGTGGGTGATGTGCACGACAGCCGTGCCCTGGGTCGTCAGCCGGCAGAGGATTGATTGAATCTCCTGTCGACCGGCCGCGTCGAGCATGGCACCAGGTTCGTCCAGCACCATCATGCCTGGATTCATGGCCAGGCCGCCGGCCAAGGCCAGTCGTTGTTGCTGTCCGCCCGACATGCGGGTGGGATCATCAGTCATCCGCGTCTGCAAGTCGACCTGTTTCAGGGCCGCTGGCACACAGGAGAGCATCTTCTGGCGGGGCATGCCCAGATTCTCGGGTCCGAAAGCCACGTCGTCCTGGACGACGGTGGTCACGATCTGGTCCTCAGGGCTCTGAAAGACCATGCCGATGTTCCGCCGTACCTGTCGGTAGGCCTCAGTGTCGATCTGTCGGCCCTGATCCGGGGTGTCGAAGCAGACCGCTCGGCCCATAAGCTCGACCTGGCCGTGGTCAGGTGCCGTCGCACCCGAGAGGATGCTTCCCAGCGTGGATTTGCCGGAACCATTTGCTCCCAGGATGCATAGATGCTCGCCTGCATGCACCTCCATGGAAAGATGGTCCAGGGCCCAGGTCTGGCCTTCGTCATAGGAGAAAGAGACCTGGTTGAGTCGGGCGACGGTTGCCTTCGAATCCGCTGAATCGGAGCCTGTGGATTGGGTCATGGATGCTGCCATGACGTTCCGAACCGCCGTGGCCTACTTGTTGATCAGCGTGGAGATGGGCTTGTAGATCAGGAAAGTGACCACGCCGTGGATGGCGAACTTCATCAGGTTGAAGGGCAGAAGGATCGGCACGATCATGGCAATCACCTTGGCCATGGACATGTGCGCGTAGAAGGGGGTGATCACCACGTTGCACAGTATGGCTGCGATCACGCCCAGAACAGCGCCGGAGACGATTCCGATGACCGCTCCCTTACGGCTGTGCATCCTCCGGTAGACCAAGGCCGCCGGCACGCTCAGAGCCAGGGCCACGATCATCGAGATCAGAGCACCGAAGGGGTTGGTGAACAGGTGCGGGACGAATCCCAGGATGGAGATGATGGCGGCAGCCGCTGGGCCGAAGGCGAAGCCGCATACCAGGACGACGATGCCCGAGGGGTCATATTTGAGCCAGGGTGCGGCAGGAAAGATCGGGAAGGAGAAGAAGCTCAGAACCATGGCCAGGGCTACGAAGAGCGCGTAGACTGCAATCCGCTTGGTCGACCAGCGTCCTGAACCACCTGCACCTGTGGAATGGACATCGTTGAAGCGCGTGTCCTTGTTTGTAGTGGTGTGTGAATGAGAATTGGGCATGCTCATAGAGGGCCTCGTTTCTTCCATCCGGACTGTAACCGTTGGCTTCGGATTTTGACCGATATCCACCGCTTGCGCGGGTCGCGGGCTCCCGGCATTCAGCCGGATACCGCCAGTAAGGACTTTCACCTTCCCTGAAACTGACGATTTCAATATAGCTGCGGTCCTTGGAATGGTCAATTCCCTCTCGCTGCTTGTGCATTTTCAAGACAAGCAGGAAGGCAATAAAACCGCTAAAAGCCAACAGCCGGAGAAGTGCGGCGCGCTTGAACGTTCTGCCTGCTACTTGTCCTGGCTGCCTGCCTGGAAGTATTCCATGGAGCTGACCGGGCCCGCCAGGCGGAAGCCGTCATCCCCATAAATCACCTTGGTGACCGCGGTGTTGTCCATGTCGGGAATGGGGCAGTGGTCGTCGATGGCCACCAGGAACTGTTGCAGGCACATGCCCGAGGAGACCACCAGGACAGGTCCGCCTCCCTCTTCGATGGCAGACCGGGCGATGCGCGTCAGCGCGCCGATCATTCTACCGCGGACCTGGGCCGTGGTCTCAGCCCGATCCTCTTTCTCCAGTCCGGCGGACAGGACGTCCTGGGCATCCAGCCGATGGAAAGTGTCCTGCATATGGACGGGGATGTCCCTGCCGTAGGTTGCCTTGGCCGTGGCAAAGTCCTTGAAACCCATGGCGGCGCAGACCTGGTCCAGAGTGGTGGGCTCGTCCCGGCCCTCGAAACTGCCGAAATTGTCCTCGCGCAGATCGGGGTCCACCCCCACGCGCAGGTCTCCATTGCCGGACATGTCAAGGGCCAGGCGGGCCGTTTCATACTGACGACTCAGATTGCCGCTCCAGGCTGCCCGGAAGCGAATGGACCGCAGGCCCCGACCGAACTGGCGCACATCCTCGCGACCTTGCCTGGTCAGGGGGAAATCTGACCAGCCCTGCATCAGATGCATGACATTGGCCGTCGTTCTTCCGTGCCGGGTCAGGTACAGGGTTGTCGAACCTGCTTCAATGCTCGGTTCGGTGGTGGACTGGGATGAAGATGCTCCATTGTTCATAGTTCATCACCCTACACGGCCCCTTGCCGGGTCACTGGGATACCGCTACGGTCAGGACCTGATGAAACGGCCTCCATCGCCCCAGGTCCATGTGCCGCCCCCGGCCCCGATCTGGAAGTTCATTTTGGCTATGCCCAGGTCGACTGCGGACCCGTAGGAAACCGAGGGGTCCAGGGTGGCGATCGCATCGCCTGTGTCCTTGTCCCAGGCGAAAAGCACCGGCTGTCCGTTCATGGCCGAAGGAGCCTTGGCGGCGGCAGCCACGCCGGCCTTGAACCATTCCGGTGCATCCTGGCGGTCCTGCGCGCTCATGGCTGAGGTCAACTCCTCATAACTCTTGGAGGTTCGATGCTCACTCTGACGTTGGCAAAGCTTGTCGAAGTCCTGGTTGCCGTAGCCGACCTGGTCGGCCGGATAGCCGATGGTGACCACCAGATAGAGCGACTGGCTCGGGGTGATCCGGCAGTGGCGCTCGGCAGCCTGACGGTCCCAGCTGCCCGACACCCATCCTGTCCCCAGTCCATACAGCGTGGCGGCAAGAACCATGCGCTCGCCATAGAAGCCGGCTTTCTCCAGGCTCTCCTGATTATCCTTGGGTCCGACCAGGGCCAGGTAGTTGGCCGCATTGGTCAGGTGGCCGGAAGCGTTGTCGGCCGCAAAGGCGTCGGGTTTGCCCAGAACCAGCTGCATGTCCAGACCGCTCAGTGTGTTCAGAGCGTTCAAAGTGCTGCCCAGCTGCCTGGCCAGGTCGGGATCGATAGGCTTAGGATCGTATTCTCTGGTAGTGATGCGCACGTTAACTGCATCAATGAGCTGTGTGTGTTCGGTCATAGCCTTATTATTCCACTCAATTCTTCTTCCTGCAGTTTGTAGCACAGTGCCAGCGAAACAGCCTGACCCTCTTCCGGCTCATGCCGCTCCTACGAGTTGCAGAGGCATGGCTTGGGGTACAATCGCTACCGTGCCGGTTCGGACCCTCATCTTTGATCAGCTAAGGAGCAGCAATGATTGAAACAGCGCAGGCTTTCGGAGTGGATATTGGTGGATCCGGTATCAAGGCTGCCCCTGTTGACCTGACGATCGGTGATTTTGCAGAGCCTCGCAAGAAAATTCTCACTCCCGAGCACTCCACGCCAGAGGCTGTGGGGGTTGTCGTCAAGGAGCTCTTGGATCGTTTTGAAGTTCCTTCGGATGTGCCCGTGGGCATCGCCTTCCCGGCCCCTGTCAAGCCCGACAAGCCGCTCGATTTCATGGCCAACCTGGATCAGTCCTGGGTTGGCACCAATGTTCAGGAGGTCCTTTCCAAGGCCTGCGGCAGGCCCGTCAGCGTCGTCAACGATGCGGATGCTGCCGGTCTTGCCGAGGTGCAGTACGGGGCGGCCAAGGGGCAGAAGGGCCTGGTTATCGCCACGACACTGGGCACCGGCATCGGTACGGCTCTGATTTATAACGGTGTTCTGATTCCTAACAGTGAGCTTGGTCACCTGACGCTGGACGGCAAGGATGCCGAGAAGTACGCAGCTTCATCGGTGCGTGACCGCAAGAAGCTGAGCTATAAGAAGTGGGCCAATCGTCTGACCAAGTACTACCGCTTGCTTGAGCACTACTTCAACCCTGACTTCTTCGTTGTCGGTGGCGGAGTCAGCAGGATGAGCGAGAAGTTCCTGCCCCACATCGACATCAAGACCCCCATTGTGGCTGCCAAGCTGCGCAACCAGGCCGGTATCGTGGGTGCCGCTTATCTGGCTGACCTCCGGCAAAAGCATCTGGGGTGAAGCAGAGCGTTTTCTGCGACCAATCTACATGAGGCGTTTAGGCGGTTGCTGGATCGGATGAGGAGCTGAAAAATCATGCATTTTTCTCACCGTACCGGGTCTGACCGCCCCAATCGCATAGCTCTGGCCGAGTCAGAAGCACGAGCCCATGGTCTCAAGTTAGGCAGGTTGAATGATTCCAATCCCACCCGTTTCGGACTGGCCCCGGCATTTCTGCCTCAGGTCTACGAGGCCGAACCGAGGGGGCCTCGTAAGGCTCGGCAGGCTCTGGCTGAGTTTCTGACCAAGCGTCAGAGTTTGTACGGCAAGGATCGTGGTATTGCGGTTGATCCTGATAACCTCTACCTGCTCTCTTCCACATCTCAGGCCTATTCCTGGCTGATGAAGCTCCTCTGCGACCCGGGTGACGCCATTCTGGAGCCCAGACCCGGATATCCTTTGATTGAATCCATCGCCGGTCTGGAATGCGTCCGAACAATACCATACCGCCTGACCTATGACGGGTCCTGGGTCCTTGACCTGGCCACGGTAAGGCAGGCCCTGGAGGGGCCTGGAGGCGACCGTATCCGTGCCCTGGTCCTTATCAACCCCAACAACCCCACCGGTTCCTACATTCATCCGGAAGAGCGTCGGTCGCTGCTGGAACTCTGCCAGCGGCAGGGGGTGGCCATCATCGCCGACGAGGTCTTCTTCGGTTATCCTCTGGATCCCCTGCCGGGCCGTGCCCGGCTGGCTGGTGAGGATCGGGTGCTGACCTTCGCCCTGGACGGGTTCTCGAAGAGTCTGGCAGCCCCCCATGCCAAGGTGGGCTGGATCCAGGTTTCCGGGCCCGCAGACCAGGTTGCCGAGGCCAAGCGCCATCTAGACCTGATAGCCGATGACTACCTGCCCATGAGTCTTCTGATCACCAGGGATATGGAAGCCATGCTCTCGGATATTCCCGTTCAGACCAGCCGGGTGGGCAAGCGTATCAGGGGCAATCTCGGAATCCTCAGACAGACACTGGGCCAAAAGAAGTCCTGCGTCTCCCTGCTCAGGCCTGAGGGAGGCTGGAACGTTCTGTTGCGTTTTCCTCAGGTCATCGACGAGGAGGAGCTGATTCTTCGCCTGATTGGGTCCTACGGGTTGACTGGCCAGCCCGGATACTTTTTCGACATGCCAGGCAACGGATATCTGGCCCTGTCGCTCCTGCCGAAATCCTCGGAATTCCGCCGAAATGTGAACTCAGTCGTCTCAGCTATCGGAAAAATAACCTGTTTATAACCCACGTAATGCACTGTTCGCTCCGATAATATGTTCGGAACAATTGCCGGTTATGGAAGGGGGAGATTGGTACGGCTCAATGATGAGCCACTGATTGCAAGGCTGCACACGAAGGAGTGATAACGATGGTAGACGAAAATAAGGATCGAAGGGGAGGCCCAGCCGACGGGGCTGGTGCCCGGATCGGGGAAAACATCAAGGCCATGGCCTCTGTAGATGAGACCGGAGGTGCTGTGGCGAATCAAGGAGTGGATCCAAGCCTGGCTCCGGATACGGGCAGAAGGCTCAACAGCGCGGAGAAAGTCCGCTTTGCCATTGGGTTCGTCCTGGTATCCCTGCTCTGGGCCGCGCCCTTTACCATGGGGTCCGGGGTCCTCCTGCCTCAGATTTTCAATTCCCTGCATGGAGTCAGCGCTGAAGCGGCTCTGGGGACAATGAATTCGATTGGCTGTGTGTTCGCCCTGGTGGCCAACGTTGTTTTCGGCGCTCTCTCTGACATGTCCAGGTTCCGAGTCGGCAAGCGCACCCCCTGGATCGTGCTGGGCGGCATCATCGGCGCCCTTGGCTTCCTGCTGGTCATCCAGTCCCATACACTCCCCATGATCATCTTCGGCTGGTGCATTGTGCAGGTGGGCATCAACTGCCTGATAGCCCCGGCCGTGGCGGTCCTCTCCGACAGGATTCCCGAGTCGACCAGGGGAACCTATTCGGCACTCTATGGGGCCAGCCAGGTCATCGGCCAGCAGTTGGGAACCATCATCGGCAGCTCATTCATGGCCAACATCCATACCGGCCTTGTAGTCGCCATGATCATCTTCCTCTTTTCCGGCATTCTCACCGTGCTGATCTGGCCCCGGGAGAAGTCGGCTGCCAACACGGTCGTGGAACGGACCTGGGCGGATGTCGGCCGGTCCTTCATACCGCCCACCAAGAATTGCCGCGACTTCTACCTGGCGCTTCTGGGCAGGTTCACCTTCGTCGTCGGCTGCTTCATGATTCAGGGCTACCAGCTTTATATACTGCAGAAGTACTGCCACCTGAGCGATGCCCAGGCAGCATCCACACTCAAGGTCATGGCACTGATCTCGGTGGTGACAACCATCCTGGCCTCCGTGGTCTCGGGTCCGCTCTCGGACTTCCTGCACAGGCGGAAGGTGATTGTAGCCACCAGCTGCCTGATTCTCGCCCTCGGCATACTCTTCCCCTTCCTGATGCCGACCGCCACTGGCATGTACTTCTATGCCGCCCTGGCTGGAATCGGCAACGGCTGCTACATGTCAGTCGACCAGGCGCTGAATGTCGATGTGTTGCCGAACGCCAAGGAGGCGGGTAAGGATCTGGGCATCCTCAACCTGGCCAATACGATCGGTCAGGTGATTGCCCCCGGGTGCACCACGCTGGTCATTGGCGTTTTCGGCGGCTACAGGATGATCTTCCCAGTCGCCATCGTCTGCCTGCTGGTGGGAACCGTCTTCATCATGATGATCCGCAAGGTCAAGTGAGTCTGAAAACCTGTAATCTGGACCTGTGCTGAGCCGCGGACTGGCTAATCGAACCCGAAAACTCGAAAGGAAAAAGACATGACAGAACAAACGCATACCAAAGCCAAGGATCTGGACCTGGAAGAGGAGGCCTCGCTGACCTCGGGGTCCGACTCCTGGCATCTGCAGGGCCTGCCCGACAAGGGCTATGAAGGCTATATGATCACCGACGGCCCCTACGGCCTGCGCAAGGCCACCGGTTCTGACGTCTACGGATCGGTTCCGGCCACTTGCTTCCCTCCGACCGCCGGATTGGCCTCCTCCTGGAATCCTGATCTGACATATCAGGTGGGCCAGGCCATGGGCGAGGAGTGCGTCCAGGAGAAGGTGGCTGTAATCCTGGGACCAGGCATCAACATCAAGCGAAGCCCGCTGGGCGGCCGTAACTTCGAGTTTTACTCGGAGGATCCTGTACTGGCCGGGCATGAAGCCGCAGGTCTGGTCGAAGGGGTCCAGTCCAAGGGGGTGGGAACCTCTCTGAAGCACTTTGCAGCCAACAACCAGGAGACCGACCGGCTCAGGGTCAGCTCTGACGTGGACGTGCGCACCCTGCGCGAGATCTACCTGCCGGCCTTCGAATATGTGGTCAAAAATGCCAAGCCCTGGACCATCATGTGCGCCTACAACAAGATCAATGGCGTCTTCAGCTCGGAGAATCGCTGGCTGCTGACGGACGTTCTGCGCGGCGAGTGGGGCTACCAGGGCATGGTAATGTCCGACTGGGGTGCCGTCCACAACAGGGTCAATGCCCTGCAGGCCGGGCTCAATCTCGAAATGCCGCCCTCCCGTACCGATGATCAGGTGGTCCAGGCCGTGCAGGCTGGCAAGCTGGACAAGGAGCAGCTGGACCGGATGGCCCAGGGGATCCTGGACCTGATTGACAAGGCCCGTCCGGCCATGTCCCAACAGGGTTATCGCTACGACGTCCAGGAACACAACGACATGGCCCGTCGCGCGGCCCAGGAGTCCATCGTCCTCTTGCGCAATGAGGACAGGATTCTGCCTCTTGATCCGAAGCAGAAAGTTGCCGTCATCGGCGAATTCGCCCGGACTCCGCGCTATCAGGGTGGAGGTTCCTCGCACATCACGCCCACCGAGGTCTCATCAGCGCTGGATGGCTTCAAGGAGGCCGGTGTGAATGTGGACTTCGCACCCGGGTTCACGCTGGACGAGAAGGAACAGGATCCTGCTCTGACCCAGCAGGCGCTGGATGTGGCGCGCGGAGCCGACACCGTGGTGCTCTTCCTGGGATTGCCTGAAGATGCCGAGTCCGAGGGCTTCGACCGCACCAGCATGGATCTTCCCGACAAGCAGGTGGCTCTGCTCAAGGCCGTGTCCGAGGTCAATGACCGGTTGGTCGCCGTCCTCTCCAATGGAGCCGTGGTGACTGTTGCCGACTGGATGGACAAGACCAAGGGTCTACTGGAGACCTGGCTGCTGGGTCAGGAAGGTGGACGCGCTGTGGTGGATGTGTTGACCGGTGCAGCCAACCCCTCGGGCCATCTGCCTGAAACCATTCCGGTTCGGTTGGAGGACAACCCCACCATCACCTCCTTCCCCGGCGAGGAGGGTCACTCCCGTTACGGTGAGGGCGTCTACGTGGGCTACCGCTACTACGACACCTTCCAGCGTCCGGTGGCCTTCCCCTTCGGATTCGGTCTGTCCTATGCCGACTTCGATCTGGATCAGGTCGTGGTGACCAAGACCGGAGCCAACTCGGCTCGGGTGGAGGTGACCGTGACCAACACCTCGCAGGTGGATGGCGCCCAGACCGTGCAGGTCTATGTGGCCCCCTGCGCCAGCCGGGTGAATCGGCCCAGTCATGAGCTCAAGGCCTTCACCAAGGTCTTCCTGAAGGCGGGACAGTCCAGCCGGGTGAGCATGGACCTGACCGGGCGCGACTTCGCTTACTGGTCGACAGCCATGGATGCCTGGCATGTGGAGGCGGGCACCTACCGCATCCAGGTGGGTACCTCCAGCCGCGATCTGGTTGCAGAAGAGAATCTGCAGGTGGATGGCGACGGCCGGTTCATTCCGCTGAATGCCGAATCGACCATGGCCGAGTGGCGCGAGAATTCAATCGGCGGACCTATCCTGCGCGATCGTATCGATCAGGATGGCATACCGCTGCCCGACGATCCCAACACAGCCCAGCTCTTCGACACCATGCCTCTGGCCTCGGTCATCACCTTGTCGGGTGGCGATGGCAATGGCATCGTGGCTGACATGGTCGACCGGTATCACCAGGCCCTCAAGCAGCAGGGTCTGGACTCCTGATATCACTGTCGGCTGGGCTCAGGGTGCTATAAACCAGACGGCTACGTTCATGGCCTGACTGAGGTCGAAGTGCTCCAGCAGGACCATGGCGTTGATGAACGTCAGGACCAGTCCAGCCAGACAGGCCAGTGTTAGCAGGCTCATGACGGCCGCTCCCGCTGAGGAGCGGCCGTCTTCGTATGTTGAGGATGCGGTGGCCATGACCACAACAGCAACCAGGCAGATCAGCCAGGCGAAATCGATGCTGTAGCGCACCGAGAACCCGCCTATATAGGAGTCTGCAACCATGACCAGGACTGCCAGAGCCAGGGCCAGGATCAAGGCGGGCATCCACCCCCGACGTTGCAGTTCCTTTCGCATCCTGGGCAGAGCAAGAAGTGCAAGGGTCAGTATGAGTACCGGTGTAGTGATCAGCAGCCCGCCTAGGCCAGGTTCGGTGAAGTGCCAGAACCGCATGGGAGCAGGGGAGAATTGCAGGTAGGGGAAGACCGGCAGGGTGGTCAACGGCTGCAGCAGGTAGTAGCCAAAGACCTGAAGCAGGCCCCGGGTGCCGGGATGATAGTTGGTCAGGTCCAGGACGGTCATCTGATACCGGTTGCCGAAGTCCAGCAGGGACCCGAAGCGCCAGCGGTTGTACCAGAGCAGGGGAGCGGCCACCAGGAGGACCGGCAAGAGGCCGCAGACCAGCAGGGACAGCGCCCGCCTCCGAGACAGGTCTGCAGGATGGCTCCTGCGCGTGAACAGGGAGTTGATGACTGCCCTTATTTCCTTGGCGAACAGAGGCAGCGCCAGCAGGCCTGCAGCCAGGAAGGTGGGTCGGCAGCCCAGGGTGGCAGCCACCGACAGCGATCCCAGGAAAAGCCGTGGTCTGGACAGATGCCAGGGTCGGTCCCCATCCTCCACGGTCCACATCCGTGTTGATCCACGACCCGAATGTTCGCCAGTGTCCGCAGACTGTCGTTGGACCCGTCTGGCCCCCATCCAGAGCCAGAGTCCCGTCATGACCGCCAGCAAGGAGGCATCGAAGGGAATCGTATAGAAGTTGCGGCGGCACCAGAGGTAGACCATGCCGGATCCTCCCAGCATGGTTATAAGGGCCATGCCGACAACGGCCAGGTTGACCCGGGGGAACCAGCGGGCCAGCAGACGGATGGTGGCCAGGACGGTCATGATGGTGGCCGCAGCAACCAGCAGGGCTGCGGCCGAGCTGGTGGGCAGGGCATAGCCGCCCGGATGCACCAGGCTGGTTATCACTCGGTAGGGCAGGAAGAGCAGCAGCACCGGCAGGACACCGAAGTAGGAGTACCAGTGGCCGTTCCGGTAGACGTAGTCCCAATATATGGGTTGCTGGTCCTGGGCCAGCAGCGCGTTGCGGGTGGCTATGTCGAAGGGGTTTGCTGCCTGGGCCAGACCCGGTGCCTGGCCAAGATCCAGCCAGGGGCGTCCATGCAGCAGTGCCCGGGCCACGTGATCGTACTGGTTGAAGTCGTAGACATAGGCATGCGGCTGGTGGTAAGCCATGGGAGTGAAGGTGGACAGATCGTGCTGGATGTTCCAGCAGGACCAGGCTGCCAGCGGAGCCAGAATCAGGGCCAGGACCAGGCGCTGGCCCACCGAGCCAGTATCCAGCCGTATCCGCCAGAGGACCGAGCCGGGCAGGTAGCCCAGGATCAGCGCCGCCATGCAGGCCAGCATCAGTATCCGCGCCGGGTTGAGGTCCAGGGGGACCACCCTGACCGGAGTCATTCCGGTCAGCTCCAGCCGGGATCCGATGGGCTCCTGTATCCACAGTCGCATGGCCTGGATCCGGGCTCCGCTGGGTTTGCCCCTGATGCGCAGATAATGGCTGCGGGCCTGACCGGGGCAGATCAGCCCTCGGGTACCCTGGGTCCAGTCCCTGTCGCCGGCCAAGTGTAGGTCGAGACGTACATGGATCTGCGACAGGAATGAACCCTCGATGTCCTCTGCAAAGTAGGCCTGGGCGAAGGATGCCTGTCCATCTGCGACAGGGACATCCACCCAGGCGCCAGCCGGATCGGTGACTTTTAGACCCCCGCCATGCAGCCGGGACAGCCCTGGTCCCAGCCGGTCCGGTCGGGATTCAATATTGTCTGCAGTCCCTGCCGAAGAGCCCGATGCGGAACCCGCCAGCGACTGCCAATGAGCCAGGTTGAATACCCCCAGTTCGAGGATGAGCACAACAATAAGTGCTACCAGCAGTCGGATGGTCGTGCCCCTGGCCGGGGTGGGGCGTCGCAGGGCTGGCAGAGTCATCACGGTTTTATTCTAACGGCGACATGTCGGGCTGGATTGGGACAATCAAAGGTATGTCCAAGAACGCGAAGAAGTCCCGGGGGTTCGGGAATCTGTCCGGCCTGGGCCGTTCCATTCTTTCCGCACTGGAAGGACTGGTAGGCTCCTCTCGGCCGACCACAGGGGGTCGCGGGGATCGTCCCCTGGATTCTTCGGTGGCCGACATGGTCAATCTGATCAACCGGACGGGGCGTCATCCTGACGATCGGCAGATGCGCGAATTTCTGGCCTCCCACAGCCGTATTCTGGGTATCGCTGTCAAGCGCCGGCTTTTTCCTCGGCTGCAGGGCGTGCCCGAGGGGCTGACGCTGGGCTGGGTCCAGTGGCCTGACGCGCCGGGCCGCGGCTTCGCGCTGGGGATCTTCACCGATCGTCGTCACTTTGCCCAGATCGCTCTGGCCGACGACCATGGCCGTGTCTTCATCGGCGAGCAGGGTCGGATGGACCTGCAGAACATGGAGCCCGCCTTCCTGCTGGGTCGGGAAGAGGAGGTGACCCTGGCCGACGGTCGTCGGCTGGGCCGCGATCCGGGTCAGGATTCGGGGCCGGTCCGTGCCTTGCAGGGTGCTGTGGCAGGCCGTGACGATGCCGGCCATATGCGTTGGTTGGCCTCCTGGCTGCGAGCCGATGGCCGCTATTCCCTGGAGCAGTTGCGTCCACTCCTGCCTCCGGAGATGCGTCTGGACCTGGAGTACCGGGATGCCGTGGCCATCGCCTTTTTCGCCGCCTACCTGATGCCGCGCATCCAGGGAACCTTCACCGGGTTCGGCTCGGGCAACATCTTCTACCGGCTGAACCGGGAGGCGCCAATGGGTGCCATCCGACGCAGTGTGGGCGACATGATCCAGGCGCGCTCCCACGGAAAACGGGTCTCCGGCTTGGAGGATCTGTTCGCCGACCTGATGCGCGAGGCCGGGGCCTTATCGCCCGTCTCCGGTCTTGAGGCTGTTCACGGGGCCGAGCCCCTGCATCTGTATGCTTCCTCGTATTCCGGCGCCTACTTCCTGAGCTGGGACAACGGACTGGAGTTCACCGCCGCCCTTGCGGCCCTGCGTATCGAGGGCAATCTCAATAGGTTCGCCGCAGTCAGCGCCTGGCTGGAGCGCAATGCCCGCCTGGGTACGCTGCCCACCGAGGACTCGATCAACCGCGTCCAGGCAACCCGGCTGGACCAGGCTCTGTTGGACGATCCTGCCATTGTCGCCCTGATGCGCCCCGGGGACTATCCGATTCGCTTCGATCCCCTGGAGGACGACGGGCGGACTGCCATCAACGCCATGGTTGACAAGGCTGCGGCTACCGCCGTCATGGTCCGTCAACAGGCTCCCCAGGCTCTGCCGGTGCGAGCGGACGGCCAGGGTCAGGAGCCGGTGCGTTCCGAGTGGGTCTACCGGCAGACGCTGTCCATGCTCATGCGATCCCTCCGGCTGCCCTTCCGCTTCGATGTGGAGTTCAGATCCGATCTCGCCCAGGGGAAGGTGGCCCTGGCCTTCACTGCGGCAGGACGCACCATGATGCCCTCCAGCCGCTATGAGGATCAGTCACGGGCCTGGCGGGACCTGGACGACGGTGAGCGTTCCGCCATGAGCGCTGACTACAACCTGCGCGTCGGACTGATGATGGCTGCCCTGGCATTCGGGGTGGATCCGGCCGTGCGCGAGGTCAGCCTGCAGATCGACTCCATCGGTCTGGAGGAGGCTGTCGACCAGCAGAACTCGGCCATCAGGACCATGATGGGACAGGCCCTGGAGGCCTTTGAGCGCATGCGTTCCGGCGAGGTGGCCCCCACTGGGTCCAAGGCTGATCCCAAGGATGGCGACGTGCATGGCGATCCCACCAAGCCCATCGCCTCCCGTATGGCTCCTGAGCAGCAAGAGGGCAATGAGGAGGACAAGGCCGAGGATCAGGGTGAAAAGGAATCCGTGGACAGAGAATTCAAGGATCTCATGCAGGGTGTGGACCTTGACTCTGCCGCCTTTGCGCCGCCGTCGTCAGCCAATGATGATGCATCCAAGGAGGATGCCTCGGATGAGGATGTCTCTGCGGATCAGACTGGCGACGATGCATCCCGGAATCCGCTCAGCGCCTTGCAGAGCAATCCGACCATCCGCACCCTGGTCTCGGTGGTCTTCAGCAGGGAACTCTTCCTCTCCCGCATCCGTTCGCAGGGTCTGAAAGAACCACGTGGCATATACCGCTTCTTCGATGCGGCCATGCAGGTGGATTCCCAGGGTGGGCTCAAGCCCACTGAGGCCGTGTTCGACATGCGTGATGACCGCTTCAGCCCCCACGGCAGCCAGGAGGAGCCCGAGTTTTCCGAGGTGACCTTTGCCGACAAGTCTGCCAAGGCCCTGGGCGCACATAAGGCCGTGGACCTTTCCATCCAACGGGCCGACCTGCTTCAGAGGGCTGTAGGAGGTTTCCACCAACTGGCCTCGGACCGGACCATGACTTCAGCAGCCAAAGCCCAGGAGGCTACAAGCATCATCGAAAGCATCGGCGACCCGGAGCTGGAACAGTTGGCCCCGCAGGTTGCCAGCGCCATGATCGACGGCAGCTCTGTTCCAGACTTTGACTTCTCCCTATCCTCCCAACTGGACAAGGAGCGTGTCAGGGCCCGCGATCTGCTCTTTTCCGGCGGAGCGGCCCAGGGCATACAGGTGGAGCAAGACGCCATCGCCCATCTGGATGCCGTCTTTGCGGCTGAGGGCCAGGTGCCCCGCTACTTCAATTCATACGCCGAGCGTGTGGTCTATAACCGCCTCTTCGCCACACCGGGGGAGCGGACCCTGCTCATTCCTGACAACCTCTTCTACGCCCACCTGGAGATAGCCGATCTGCTGGCCCAGCTCAAGGAGGACCAGGCGGCCCTCAAACACCTGAACGCCATGGTGGCCTATGCGCCCGCCTACCCGCTCTCCCACCTGAAGCTGGCAGTCATGCTGGCCAACCGGGAGGACTGGGATTCGGCCCGGGCTGCCACACTCAATGCTCTGAGGGTGGCTCTGGACCGGGACGATGCCTCCTTCGCCTACTACCGTCTGGCCTATGCCTCATGGATGCGCGACGAGTTCGACGTGGCTGCAGCTGCCTATCTGATGAGCGAGCACATCAGTCCCGACCGGATACCAGCCCTCAAGAGCGAGCTGGCCGAGCTGCAGGCCAGGGCCCGCTCCCAGTGCGTGGTCCTGCCCGAAAACCACAGACAGGCTCGCCGGGTGCTGGCCGAACATGGCCTGCCGGTCTGGCCTCACACCGAGGTGGCCTCCATAGTGCGCCAGGCCGCGCGCATCTGTGTGGACGGTGGGCTCTTCGTCCCGGCCCGGACACTGTCAATGGCGGCCGCCAGGATGAACGACGACGATAATGAAGGTGTTGATGTGGTACAGGCACAGTTCATGAGGTCGCTCAATGCATGACAAAACAGCTCAGGAAGATAATCGGCAAACCAGTGATGAGGGCGGGAATGCCGAATCCAGGCCCAGGCCGGGCACTGACCGATGGATAGCCTCCCTGCAGCCTGACGATGCTGATGCCATGCGACTGGGGGAGCTTGACCTTGACTCCTTGGGAGCCCAACAGGCCCAGCGCCTCTGGTCCAGGCTGGCCGCCTGGGTGGAGTCCGACCAGGTCGCCTACTACATAGACGATGCGCCGGTCTCCTCCGACGCGGCCTATGACGCCAGGATGCGTTGCCTGCAGGAGCTGGAGTCCCGCTTCCCCAGCCTGGATACCCCCCAGTCGCCAACGCACCGGGTCGGAGGGACCTTCTCCAACGACTTCGCCTCCGTCCGCCACCCCTCCCGGATGCTCAGCCTGGATGACGTTTTCAGCGTCGCCGAGCTGCGCCAATGGTATGACGGGCTTCGCAACGAGCTCGACTGGCCGCAGGACAAGGCCCTGCCCATGACCAGCGAGGTCAAGATCGACGGCCTGGCCCTCAACCTCCTCTACCGCAACGGGGTCCTGGAGCAGGGCCTGACCAGGGGGGACGGGGTGACCGGCGAGGACATCACCCTCAACGTCAGAACCATTCCGGGCATTCCCCAGAATCTGTCGGGCCCGGCCCGCGACATCCCCGAGTTCGTGGAGGTCCGTGGTGAGGTCTTCATGCGGTTCGACGACTTCAATGCCCTGAACGGGCAGCAGGAACAGGAGGGCAAGGCGCCCTTCGCCAACCCCCGCAACGCCGCCGCCGGGTCGCTCAGGCAGAAGGATCCGCGCATCACCGCCAGTCGCCGTCTGAGCTTCTACGCCCACGGCCTGGGCTCCCTGAGGTGGGGCCCGGCCCACCCCAAGGGGACCCACGACGAGGTCATCGACCAGTCCCAGGCCTACGACCTCTACAAGCAGTGGGGGATTCCGGTCTCGCCCCACAACCGGGTTGTCACCTCCTTCGATCAGATCCTGGACATGATCGACTATTACGGTCAGCACCGCAATGACATCGAGCATGCCCTGGACGGCATCGTGGTCAAGCTTCAGGACCGGGATCTTCAGCGCAGGCTGGGTGCCACCTCCCGTGCCCCCCGCTGGGCCGTGGCCTACAAGTACCCTCCGGAGGAGGTCAATACCCGGCTTCTGGACATCACCGTCCAGGTGGGCCGGACCGGGCGGATCACCCCGGTGGCGGTTCTCACCCCGGTCACCGTGGCCGGGTCCACGGTCTCCAGGACCACCCTTCACAACGCCTCCGAGGTCAAGCGCAAGGGCATTCTGATCGGGGATACGGTGGTGGTCCGCAAGGCGGGGGATGTGATCCCCGAGCTGGTCGGACCGGTCGTCGAAGCCAGGAAGGGGCGCGAGAAGGACCTGAGACCCTTCGTCATGCCCGATACCTGCCCCAGCTGCGGCGCTCGGCTGGCTCCGGCCAAGGAGGGCGACGTGGACATCCGCTGCCCCAATGTGGAGTCCTGCCCGGCCCAGCTGACCGAGCGGATCATCCATATGGCCTCACGAAAGGCCCTGGACATTGAGCACCTGGGGGAGCAGAGCGCCATAGCCCTGACCAATCCGGATGAGAACCGGCCCGATTCCGTTGAAGTCTATGCCCCCGGCCTGCGTGAGGTCCTGGTTGACCAGGGCGGCCAGGCTGCTGCCTACCAGCCGGACCCGGATCTGAAGCTTCCCCCGCGTCAGGATCCGGTCCTGACCAGCGAGGCCGGCCTGTTCGACCTGAAGGTTGAGGACCTGCGTCAGGTCTATGTCTGGCGTGAGGTTCCCCTGATGGAACAGGTGGAGGTGGAAGGTCGGCAGGGTCGCACCACGACCAAGCGTCGGACTGGCGGCAGCGGTCTCTGGTACCGGGTGCCCGCCTTCTATAACCAGGGCGAACGGGCCATGAACAGTCATGAGACCCAGGTCCAGGAGGCCGCCCTGGGCACTGCCGATGCCCAACCCTCCAGGAACACCCTGCAGATGCTTGAAGAGATCGACAAGGCCAGGCATGCCGACCTGTGGAGGGTCCTGGTGGCCCTGTCCATCCGGCACCTGGGACCGACCTCGGCCCGGGCCATAGCCACCCGCTTCCCGTCGCTCAAGGCCGTGGAGGATGCCAGCGTGGAGGACCTGTCCGAGCTGGACGGGGTGGGCCCGGAAATCGCGCACTCCGTCCACGACTGGTTCCAGGGCGCTCGACAGCCCGGCGACTGGCGTGGACGTATCCTGGATGCCTGGCAGGCCGCCGGGGTGGGTGCTCACGTCGAACGCAGCACCAAGCCGCAGACGCTGAAGGGCATGACCGTTGTGGTCACCGGCAGTCTGGAGGACTTCTCCAGGGACTCCGCCAAGGAGGCCATCGTGGAGCGCGGCGGCAAGGCCTCGGGGTCCGTCAGCAAAAAGACCACCTATGTGGTGGTCGGCGCCAACCCGGGATCCAAGGCCGACAAGGCTGAGAGCCTGGGCCTGCCCATCCTGGACGAGGCGGGCTTCCACCGCCTGCTTGACACCGGCGACCCCAAACCGGCCCAAGGTTGATTGTGACATTCGCAATATCCGACCAGCCGTCCCCTGGCAGCCGATGGCTGGGCGCGATATGGTGACGGCATGGAACAAGTAGAGCATCGCAAGGAAGGGACCCGGAATCTGGAGGAGCTGCCTCGAAGAATAAAGGGGGAGGTCTATGAGCGGCTCAGTCGGGTCATCGATCCGGAACTGGGACGGTCCATCACCGATCTGGGCATGATCACCGACATCATCGTCGAGCCAGCCAGGGATGTCCAGGCCGACTATGAGGTGACCGTGCGGGTGGAGCTGACCATCAAGGGATGCCCGCTGTCGACCACCATCACCAACCAGATCAACGGGACCGTGACCTCCTATCCGCGAGCTCGGCTGCGCCCGCATATCGATGTCTCCTCCATGAGTCGGGAGAAGCTGGACAACCTGGTGGCCGACCTCAAGGCGGCCCGGCGCAGCAATCCCTTCTCCAAGCCTGGCGTGGGCACCCGCATCTTCGCCATCGCCTCGGGCAAGGGAGGCGTGGGCAAGTCCTCGGTGACCGTCAATCTGGCGGCCACGCTGGCAGCACTGGGTTATGACACGGCCGCCATCGACGCGGACATCTACGGGTTCTCCCTGCCTGGGCTCTTCGGCGTGCACAGCAGGCCCACCAATCTGCACGGCATGCTGATGCCGGTCACTGCCTGGGGGGTCAAGCTGATCTCCATCGGCATGTTCGCCGGTTCGGATCGGGCCATCCTCTGGAGGGGTCCGCGCCTGCAGCGCTCGCTGGAGCAGTTCCTCTCCGATGTCTGGTGGGGCGACCCCGACGTGCTCCTGCTGGATCTGGCCCCAGGCACCGGAGACATGGCCCTGTCCGTGGCCCAGGCTCTGCCCAACAGCCGACTGATCGTGGTCACCACCCCCCAACCTTCGGCCTCGCAGGTTGCCGTGCGTTCAGGGCTGGTGGCCCTCCAGCTGCCCACCAAGGTCCAGGGTGTGATCGAAAACATGTCCTGGTACGAGCACAATGGCGAGCGTCTGCGCATCTTCGGTCAGGGGGGAGGCCAGCGTGTGGCCGACCAGCTGACCCGGGATCTGGGGTATCAGGTGCCCCTGCTGGAACAACTGCCCCTGCAGACCGACCTGCGCGAGTCGGGGGAGTCCGGACGTCCGGCCGTGCTCAGACCAGATGGTTCCCTGGACGATTCTCCGCTGACCAGACGGTTTGTGGACCTGGCCAAGACCCTGATGGCGGGTTCGGAGCCCGGCGATGCCCATAGGGCAGCCGATGAAGACTGACTTTAAACGAGGACTGACTCTCAAGAGGTAACTCAGTCTGTCGGACTGGTCATTGCGGGTATGCCTTTTTGACCGCTCCTCGAATCGACCGCCCCTTAAAAGTTGTCGGTCCGGTGCCATGCCTTGCCTGAGGTCAGACGGCGGCCGGGCTCTTCTTGCTGGTGATCTGCTGCGAGGGGATGGCCAGGAACCAGGGGACGGCCAGCACGACCAGGCCGATGGCGCACATGGCCAGGAAGGGAATGGCCTCATGCCCGGCCAGGATGTAAGAGGCGAACATGGGTCCCACGATGTAGCCCAGGGAAGCGGCGGTGTTGAGCAGGCCAAACATGCGCCCGCTGAACGAGGGTCCGGCCAGCTCGGCGGCCACCACCGGCTGGGAGATGCCCATCATGACCTCGCCCAGCCCGAAGATGGTGATGCCCAGGGATGCCACGCTCAGGGCGCCGGCAGTGGAATCCAGGCGCAGGCCCAGGACGATGATCACCCAGGCCGCAGCCCAGAAGACCGGTACGGTGCGCAACATTCGCACATGGTTGGCGTCCTTGAGGCGGGGCAGCAGCACGATGTTCATGATGACCACCGAGAAGGTGTTGACCACATCCACCACCGACAGGGACCAGCGGGGGATGTGCGGATCGGAGATCAGGGTGGTGACCAGGCCGGCGTCGAACTGGGAGTAGCCGAACAGGTCCATGAAGAAGGTGCCCAGGGTCAGCAGGGCCATGGATGCCAGCACCCTGGTCAGGGAGCTGGTCCGTCCGCCGAAGGTGCCGTTGATGGCCATGCTTGCTTTGTTGTCCGAGTGCTTAGTCTGCAGGGCGCCGATGGCCCCAGCGGATTCCTGGACGACCTCCCGCTCCGCCTGGGCCTTGAGCTCGGCCGTCAGGCGACGCAGCTGCCAGTGGCGTTCGATGACCAGCAGGGACAGGCTGAGCAGGGCGAATCCCAGGGCCCTGCCGCCAAAACCAATGCGATAGAGGAAGTCCTGACCGCCTGCGGCCAGCAGTCCGCCCACGGCCGCTCCCAGGCCGATGCCCAGGTTGAGCTCGGCCTGGTTGATTCCGTAGACGATCCGGTGTTGCTCCCTGGTGGAGATCTGTGTCAGAATGCTGGCCCAGGAGGTCTGCATGCCCATCCCCAGGCCCGAGACGAAGGCGCCCGCCACCGCTGCCCGGTAGTCGTGGGCCATGGTGAAGATCAGGGGGCCGATGACCGAGAAGATCATGGCCGTGTGCATGGCCAGCCAGGAGGAGCGACGGTCCGAGACCCATCCGATGATGGGGTTGGAGATCAGGGACCCCACCGAGCTGATGGTCACCAGAAGGGCGGCCTCGCTCATGGTGGCGCCCAGGGAGTGGGTGGCGAAGAGCAACTCAATGGGCATGACCAGGCCGATGCCGAAGTTGCACATGAGGTCCACGATGAGCATGGCTCGCAGATATACGGGCAACTCCATGAACTCACGCAGCCAGCGCATCGGTCTCCACCTCCATCGGATCTGTTTCCATACCTCTCCTCATTCTGGCCTGACCGCCTGCCGGTATGCCGGGGCTGGCGTGTTGCCATCAATGGGCGAATGCCGATGGTTGTGTGACGACGCAAAAGGCCCGATCCCTCAGCAGGAAGAATCGGGCCTTTTGCGACCTGTCCGGTCAGCCGGCCTTGGTCGTCATGCGAACTCAGATGTGGAAGTAGAGCTCGTATTCCAGGGGGGTGGGGGCCAGACGGGTCTGGTCCAGCTCGCCGCGCTTCAAATCCAGCCAGGTCTGGATCAGGTCGTCGGTAAAGACGTCGCCCTCGCTGAGGAAGTCATGGTCCTCCTCCAGGGCGTTCAGGGCCTCCTCCAGGGAGCCGGGCACCTGCTTGATCTGGGCGTGCTCCTCCGGGGGCAGCTCGTAGAGGTCCTTGTCGATGGGTGCCGGAGGCTCGGTGTGGTTGAGGATGCCGTCCAGTCCTGCCATCAGCTGGGCCGAGAAGGCCAGGAAGGGGTTGCAGGAGGGGTCGGGGGCGCGGAACTCGATCCGCTTGGCAGCCGGTGAGGTTCCGGCCAGGGGGATGCGGATGGCCGCCGAACGGTTCCGGGCAGAGTAGACCAGGTTGACCGGGGCCTCATACCCGGGCACCAACCGCTTGTAGGAGTTGGTGGAGGGGTTGGTGAAAGCCAGGACGGACGAGGCATGCTCGATCAGGCCGCCCACATACCAGCGGGCGATGTCGGAGAGCCCACCGTAGCCATTCTCGTCATAGAAGAGGGGCTTGCCATCCTTCCAGAGGGACTGGTGGCAGTGCATGCCGGTTCCGTTGTCCCCGGCGATGGGCTTGGGCATGAAAGTGGCCGCCTTGCCGGCCAGGGCAGCGGTCTCGTGGACCACGTACTTGTACTTCATCAGGTCGTCGCCAGCGTGCAACAGGGTGTTGAAACGGTAGTTGATCTCCTGCTGGCCGGCGCCGCCCACCTCGTGATGGGAGCGCTCCAGAATCAGACCCACCTTCTGCAGGTTGGCCACCATGTCGTCGCGCAGATCCTGATAGTGGTCAATTGGCGGTACTGGGAAGTAGCCCTTCTTGACCCGGTTCTTGAAACCTATGTTGTCGGAGCCGTCCTCCTCGACATCCACGCCCGAGTTCCAGGGGGCCTCGATGGAGTCGACCTCGTAGAAGGAGCGTTGCATGCTGTTCTCGAAGCGGACCTTGTCGAAGATGAAGAACTCAGCCTCAGGAGCGAAGGAAGCCGTGTCGGCGATGCCGGTGGAGCGCAGGTAGGCCTCGGCCTTGGAGGCGATCTGCCGGGGGTCGCGGGAGTAGGGCTCGTCGGTCACCGGGTCCACGATGGAGAAGGCTACATTCAAAGTGCGGTGGCGGCGGAAGGGATCCAGATAGGCTGTTTCAGGATCCGGAATCAGCTTCATGTCGGACTCGTTGATGGCTTGGAAGCCTTGGACGGAGGAGCCGTCGAAGGCCATGCCGTCCGTGAAAGCCTCTTTGAGGAATTCGCTGGCGGGGACGGTGAAGTGCTGCTGGACCCCAATCAGGTCCGTGAACCTGACTGAGACATATTCCACGCCCTCCTGGTTTATCAGAGCTTCGCAATCGGCCTTTGACTTAAGTTCGCTCACTGAACTGCTCCTTTCGTGGAAACCGTAACGGTCACCCAGTCTAGGGGACCGGTTTTTTCGGCAATTCGCCACTGAGGTTACGGGGGTGTTTCATGCGAAGGTCCCGGCGCCTCCCTGCTGGAAGATGCCGGGACCTTCAAAACATCAGCGCCCGCGCATGGCCTTGCGGCTGACGTGTATCTTGGTCGGATCGATGCCCTTGGGCATTCCCAGGGCGCTCTGCCGCTTTTGCAGGGTGACCAGCCGGTCGTTCAGGGTCTCCAGCTCGGTGGCGGTCAGCTTGATCTTCTTTTTGACCACGGTGCGCTGGAGCTTGTTCAGCGGAACCTGGTCGGGACCGTGGCCCACGCTGATCCGGTATATGGGTATGGCAGACCCGCGGGTGATGCGGCGGATCTTCTCCTCCTCGCGGTTCATGGCCTTGTTGACGCGGTTGTAATCGCCCTCGGCTATCAGGTAGACCCCGGTGCGACCGGTGCCCCTCCAGACGGCATCCTTGGTCTTGGCGTCGATCCAGACGGGTTCCTGGGGGAAGGAGAAGCCTGCCTTGGAGATGCTGCTCAGCACGGCGGCGGCAGCGCCTGGACGACCCTCCATCTTGGCGTAGCCGACCCGGTCGGAACGTCTGGTCAGGGTCATGGTGGCCAGGAGCAGGCCGACCATGATGCCCAGAAGCACGGTCAGAATCCAGGACAGCCAGCCGAAGTGGGCCAGCAGGCAGATCACCACCGCTATCAGTGTGGGTACCAGAATGGCCGCGGCCAGCAGCCAGGGAAGGGCTTTGTCCTCTGCGTAAGTGAATTGATAGATCTTGACGATCTGGCTGATCGTGCTGGTCTTCTTTTTTGCTTTTTTGCCCTTGGTGTCCTCTGTAGCCATGCCATCCTCACTCGGAAACGTTCACTGGTTGACCAGTCTACCGCATGCCTATCGCATGTTCAGGGGTCTGCCGTCAGCCTTGAGCAGGGCCTCTCCAATGGCTTCCGAGAAGGTGGGATGGGGGTGGATGAGCCCGGCCGCCCGGTGCAGGGGGATCTGGTTGCCAACCAGCTGCTGGGCCTCGGCGATGTTCTCGGAGGCCTGGGGGGATACCATCTCCAGACCGACAACCATCTGCTTCTCCATGTCGGTGGCCGGGCAGGCGGTGATCAGACTGAGGGTGCCCTGCATGCCGCTCATGCGCATGCGCGAGTTGGACATCATGGGGTAGATGGTCTCCTTGACCTGGTTCAGCGATGGATCGTCCTCGGCCTCCTGACGGCTGAAGCCCACAGCTGCGGCCTGGGGGGAGGAGAAGACCACGCGGGGGATGGTGGCCTCGTTGACCGGCTCGGGGTCCAGGCCGGAGGCGGCATCGGCCAGGGTGATGCCCTGCTGGAAGGCCCTGTGGGCCAGATGGTGACCCGGGGTGATGTCGCCCAGGGCCCAGACCCGGTCACGGCTGGTGCGCCCCTGGGAGTCGGTCAGGACCTGGCCATGGTCGTCCAGATCGATGCCCAGCTCCTTCATGTGCTCGGGATCGGTATTGGGGTCCCTGCCGATGGCCACCAGGACCAGATCGGTCTCGATCGTTCCCGCCTGGCCCTTGTCGTCCGTTGGCTGGTAGTCGACCTGAATGCCTCCATCAGCGGGTAGATGGTGCCCGCCCGAACAGCGGGCATGGGTAATGATTTGAATTCCCTGACGCTCCAACTCCCGGGTCAGAATCTGACCGGTCCGCCGACCCCAGTGGGAGAGCACCCGGTCCCGTCTGATCATCAGGGTCACCTGGCAACCGGCTTGATTCCAAATGGTGGCGAATTCCAGGGCCACAGCCCCTGATCCGATAATCAGAGCCCGGTGGGGGAAAGGCTTGAGGGTCAGGGCCCGGTCGGTGTCGATGACCAGATCATCGAAGGGGAGTTCTTCCAGGGCCCTGGCATGAGAACCGGTGGCCAGGATGGTGTCGCAGGTTGTCAGGCGGGTTCGATTGCCGTCATCGTCGGTCACCTCTACCAGGCCGTCGCCGACGATGGTGCCGTGGCCGTGCACCACGGTGATGCCGCGTTGCTTCAGCAGGCTTGACAGGCCTCCGGTCATGGCATCAACCATCCGGTCCTGATAATCCTGGAGCTTCCGGTAGTCGATATCGGCCGACTTGACGTTGATGCCCATGGCGGCCCCGAGGTCGGCCTGTTCGAGAACCTGGGTGGCGGTCAGCAGGGCCTTGGTGGGGATGCATCCCCGGTTCAGACAGACACCGCCAACAACAGGGTCCTGCTCGACCAGGGCCACCCTTCCGCCCAGCTCTGCCGTGCGAAGGGCCGTGGCATAGCCGCCTGGGCCGGATCCGATGATGATGGTGTCGTACTGGCGGCTGTTGGCATCCCAGGGGTCCAGGGACTGCGTACCGGGTTGGTTGATCGATTGCTGCATAACAATCAATGCTAGCCGTAGAGGCTGGGAGAATGAAGACCATCAGCAGAATGTGGAGTGAATACGAAGAACGCCCGGAACCTCAAGTGGAACCGGGCGGCGCGGCTAATCGATGGGTCGGTAAGTCAGGACAACCGGCTGTCACTTAGGCCAGTGCCCACGCTTGCTCTGGCTGGGCTTGGGAACCCGCCAGCGCCGGACCATCATAGCCCGCTGCCATGCATAGGAGGCCGAGCGTGAACCCTTGGCCACCGAGCGCTCGCCGAACTTGTCGATCAGCAGCCGCTTGAGCTTGCGCCACATCAGCCAGGTGTCGATCAGGGCCACGATCAGGTAGCCATATAGAAAGATGGTTACCACCATGGTGAAAGTGGCGTAATGCTGCGGACCCACGAACATACCCATCAGGGTGGCCACGAACATGAGGATGATGGCCGGGAAGATCCATTCCAGCAGATTGAAGCGGGCATCCACATAGTCGCGGATGTAGATTCTCCAGGGAAGGCGCTCCGACTTGGGCATGTGGTCGATGTCGCCGGTCCTCATGGCCTCGTACTGGGCATCCTCACGGGCTCGGATCCGGGCCTTGGCGGCCTTGCGTGAGGCCTTGCGGTCCTTGGGTACCAGAGGGCGTAGGTTCCGGGCCTCGGCCTGCTTGCGCTTAGGGGTGGGGCGTCCCTTGCCTCGTGCCTCTTCAGTGGAGGCCTTCTGGTCCGCCTCCGCCTCTTTGTCCCGTCGATCCTTGCGTGAGAAGGGGTTCCATGTCATGCGAACAGGTTACGGTGACGCCTAGACTCGCAAGCATTGATACGCAAGCAATTATAGGAGGTAGCGATGGCGGGACTGGGTCTGGAGACGATCCGCACCCGTGTGCAGGACGATAGGAGCCGGATCGTCGATCTGCTCAAGGACAAGATCGCCCTGGCCTCGGTCTCGGCCAAGGGGATCACCGGGGATCACATGCGCCGCTCGGCCGACTATGTGGCCGGGCAGCTTAGACAGGTGGGCGTGGATGCCCGGGTGGTCCAGGCCACCAATCCTGACGGCACCCTGGGCGCCTTCGAGGTGATCGGATCCCGGCAGGTGGATCCCGATGCCCCGACTGTCCTTCTCTATGCCCATCACGATGTGCAGCCGGTGCCCGATTCCTCCCAGTGGTCCACTGATCCCTTTACCGGTGTCGAGAAGGATGGACGGCTCTACGGACGCGGATCGGCCGACGACGGCGGCGGCATCGCCATCCACTCGGGGGCCCTGCACGCCTTGGACAAGGACCTGCGCGTCAACGTCAAGGTCTTCATCGAGGGGGAGGAGGAGATGGGCTCGCGCAGCTTCATCCCCTTCCTCCAGGCTCATCGGGACGACTTCGCATCGGACCTGATCATCGTGGCCGACTCGGGCAACTGGTCGGCGGACACCCCAAGCCTGACCACCTCCCTACGAGGGAATGCGGACCTGGATGTCACGGTCACAGCCCTGGAGCACCCGGTCCATTCCGGGCAGTTCGGCGGGCCCATCCTGGATGCCAACACCCTGGCCGCCATGCTGATCGCCTCCATGTATGACGACCAGGGCCAGCTTGCCGTGCCCGGCCTGGAGGGCGGCCAACCCATCGGCGGCCTGCAGCGTGACCTGGACCAGGCCCAGCTGCGTGCCGATGCCGGAGTGGTGGACTCCTACCGGCTGGTCGGAACCGACTCCCTGGCCTCCCGGCTCTGGACCAAACCTGCGGCGGCCGTGATCGGCTTCGATGCCCACCCTGTAGAGGGTTCCTTCAACGTGCTGGCCGATAAGACCCGCTTCCGCATTTCCCTGCGCACCGCCCCCACCCAGCGGCCCGAGCAGGCCGCGCAGGCACTGGCCGATTTCCTGATTGCCCATGCCCCTCATGGGGCCAGGGTGGAGGTCACGCCCGGCGACATGGGCATGGGATGGGCCATGGACGCCGGCAGTCCGGTGGTCCGGCAGGCCGAGGAGGCCATGCGGCAGGCCTTCGGACGCGACCCGGTCAACAAGGGCGAGGGCGGATCCATCCCCTTCATTCCCGAACTCAAGCGGCTCTTCCCCGAGGCCCAGGTCCTGGTGACCGGTCCCGAGGATCCCCAGTCCAATGCCCACAGTCCGAACGAGTCCATCTCCCTGCAGGGCCTGGTCGACAACATCATCACCGAGGCCCTCCTGCTGGATTCCCTGGGCGCGGGTCAGAACTGACTTTTTGGCCACGGTGTGTTCTAGGGTTATTGGTGACACGGGGGCCGTATGCCTGAGGGCGTGCGGCTGAGAGGAGGCTCAGCCTCAACCGGACGAACGTTTACCGGGTAATGCCGGCGCACGGATGTCACTGGACCCGTGCCTGAACGGGATGGCGCTCATAGGGAGCGCCCCGAGGAAAGGCACAAGATCATGACCGATGGTCATTTCATGAACAATACTGTTTCCGGATCGGAGCCGGAGTCTGAGCGGACCCCCTCCCAGGTCAGGATCCCCTCCAAACGGTGGAGGGTGGTGGATATCGCCGTCGCCTCGGTCATCGGGGTGGCCTCCGCCGTCATCTACTGGGTGGTCGCCATGGTGACCACCATTCCCTGGTCCTTCCTGGATGGGGTTGTGCCCGGTCTGGGAGGTATCCTCAACGGCCTCTACCTATTCGCCGGGCCCCTGGCTTTGGTCATCGTACGCAAGCCGGGGGCTGCCGTCTACGCCGAGCTGGTGGCAGCCATCCTGGAGTCGCTGTTGGGCAGCCAATGGGTGCCTGTGGAGACCATACTGATCGGTCTGCTTCAGGGCTTCATGGCCGAGCTGGTCTTCATGCTGCTGCGTTATCGGCGTTGGAACATGCCCACGGTGGCGCTGTCCGGTGCGGCAGCTGGTTTCGGCTGCTGGCTATACTCCTTCTGCACGCACCTGCAGGCCATCAACCTGACCGGCCCCTACGGGGTGATCTATCTGATAGCCACCCTGATTTCGGGTGCTCTGATTGCCGGAGTGCTGGTTTGGTACCTCTATAAGGCCATCGCCGCGACCGGGGCTCTGGACCGCTTCGCCTCCGGCCGCGATATTCGTACGGTCGGGAAGTAGAGGCCCGAGCGTGGACCAGAGCATCCAGGACAACCCCTACCGACCAGCGGCCTTGGAACTGCGCGGCTGGGGTTATCGGCATGCCTACCGGAACCACTTCGCCGTCAGGGATCTGTCCCTGAGCATTCCTGCAGGTCAGCGGGTGCTTCTGCTGGGAGCTTCCGGCATTGGCAAATCGACAATCCTTGAGGGTGTGGCCGGGTTGCTGGGCGATCATGCCCCGCAGAGCAGCCAGGACCAGGTAGAGGATGACGAGGGCGGGGTGACCCAGGGCCAGGTCCTGATTGACGGTAATCCCGCTGTCTCCAGCCGGGGGCGTGTGGGCCTGGTCCTGCAGGACCCGGATGCTCAGGCCATCTTTCAACGGTTGGGTGACAATGTGGCCTTCGGGCCCGAGAACATGGGGCTGCCCCGCCAGGAGATTTGGCCACGGGTGCGGAAGGCCATGGCCGAGGTGGGTTTGGCTGACCTGCAACTGACCCGGTCCACCATGCACCTGAGCGGAGGGCAGATGCAGCGTCTGGCCCTGGCCGGCGCCCTGGCCATGCAGCCTGGGCTGCTCTTATTGGACGAACCTACGGCCAACCTGGACCCGGTCGGCGTCGAGCAGATAGTCGATGCCGTCAGGAAGGTCCTGGACCGGCAAGGCTCCACCATGGTTCTGGTCGAGCACCGAGCAGGGCCTTGGATGGACATGATCGACCGGGTCATCGTGCTTGGGCTGGGCGAGGTTGAAGATGGCACCGGCGGTTCGGGTGCTGCGGCTTATCGCAAGACTGTGATCATGGCCGACGGCAGCCCCCAGGAGGTCTTCACTGATTCCGGGTTGGACCTGGCATCCCTGGGTGTCTGGGTTCCAGAAGCCTACAGGAGCGCCGGGGATTCGCTCCCTGAGCTTGGACGGGTCCAGGCCAGGTCAAGGCAATCCTGCTCCGGCCAGGATGATCATCCCGTCCTGCTGGCTGCTCAGGATCTGGCGGTGGGTCGTCAGGGCAAGGCAGTGGCCGAGCACATCAATCTGGAATTCAGGGCCGGTCAGGTCACCGCCCTGGTGGGGGCCAACGGGGCCGGCAAGTCCACTTTGGCCATGACCCTGGCTGGTCTGCTGGAGCCGGTGACCGGTTCGGTCCTTGCCCGGGATCGCCTGCTTCGGGGACCCCAGGGGCAGATGCCTGCGGAGCCCGAGCCCATCCGGTGGACCTCATCCCAGCTGGCCGCGCGCATCGCCTACGTCTTTCAGAATCCTGAGCATCAGTTCGCCCGGGGTACGGTCCTGGATGAGGTCAAACTGGCCCCTATCCGCACCGGCATGAGCGAGGAGCAGGCCCAGACCCGCGCCCTGGAACTGTTGGGCCGCTTCAGACTGAGGCAGTACGGGCGAGCCAACCCCTACACGCTCTCGGGCGGCGAAAAGAGGCGGCTCACCGTGGCCTCGGCCCTGGCCGCTGCACCCCAGGTGCTGATTCTTGACGAGCCCACCTTCGGCCAGGACAGGAACACCTGGGTCAGCATGGCCCAGCTGATTGCAGACCTGCGCGACCAGGGAGCCTGCATCATCCTGGTCACCCACGACCGGGAGCTGGTTCAGGCCCTGGATGCCCGCCTGGTGGAAATGACGCCTCCGGGAGCCCAGAAGACCGTCTGGCCTGCAGCCGGGTCAGATTTGCAGACTCGTCAGAAGACTGTTGCCGCCAGGCTGACCGTCACACCAATGGACCAGCGGGACGAGCCGGTCAAGCCGGCCAGCCGGTCGCCATACATAGCCTCCATCAATCCGGCCTTCCGTCTGATCGGGGCCTTTCTGGCGGCTCTGCCCCTGCTGATCAGCCTGGACTCGGTCTCGGCCACGACGGCCCTGATTCTGGAGTTCCTGCTGCTGGGCTCGGCAGGCTTCACGCCCCTGCGCGTGGTCAGATCCACCTGGCCCATCTTCCTGGGGGCGCCAGGTTCGGCCCTGGCGATCATCCTCTATGGCAAGAGCGGCGGCGCGACCTTCTGGCAGTGGGGAATGATCCACATCACCCAGCGCTCGCTGGATCTGGCCCTGGCCACTGCCTTGCGAATCCTGGCCATCGGAATCCCCGCCATCATCACCGTACTGGGAATAGACGCTACCGACCTGGCCGACGCCTTCAGCCAGGTGCTCCACCTGCCTGATCGCTTCGTCTACGGGGGGCTGGCCGGTATGCGGCTCTTCACTGTTCTCAAGGATGATTGGTCGGCCCTGACCGCCTCGCGTCGCAGCCGTGGACTGGGCGATGAGAACCGTTTCAAGGCCTTTATGCCACAGGCTTTCGCCCTGTTGGTCCTGTCCATCAGGCGTTCGACGACCTTGGCCACGGCCATGGAGGCCAGGGGCTTCGGCGGCAGCACACCGCGCACCCATGCCCGGGTCTCCCAGATCAGACCACGTGATGCGGGCTTCCTGCTCATATGCCTGGCCGTGCCCGCGATTTCCCTAACCGTGGCTGCGCTGACCGGCTCCATCGCCTTCTTCGGCAACTGACTGTCGGGGATTTCTGCAGCAGACTCCGGATATGGAGGGACCCCGGTCCTTTCCGCCTCCCGCAGAGAGGGGAAAGGACCGAGGTCCGCCTGTGGGTGGAAGCGCTGGTCTTTTACCTGGCCAGTGTGGTGTTGATGTTGCGCACCTCGTCAAAGCGCTTGGAGGCATCCTCCCAGTTGACGATGTGCCACCAGGCCTTGACGTAGCTGGCCCGGTCGTTCAGGTACTCCAGGTAGTAGGCGTGCTCCCAGAGGTCCAGCAGAACCAGCGGGAAGATGGTGACGGGCAGGTTGCCCTGGTGGTCGTACATCTGCAGGGTGACCAGGCGCTCGCCCAGGGTATCCCAGGCAAGGACGGCCCAGCCGGAGCCCTGGATGCCTGCGCACATGGACTCGAAGTAGGTCTGGAAGCCCTGGAAGGACCCGAACTGGTCCTCGATGGCGGCCTTGAGCTCGCCAGTGGGCTCCTGGCCGATGGCCGGGGCCATGTTCTTCCAGAAGATGGAGTGGTTCTTGTG
Source organism: Bifidobacterium apis (assembly GCF_036986835.1). Classification (NCBI taxonomy): domain Bacteria; kingdom Bacillati; phylum Actinomycetota; class Actinomycetes; order Bifidobacteriales; family Bifidobacteriaceae; genus Bifidobacterium; species Bifidobacterium apis. Next base: position 756,975 of record NZ_BTXD01000001.1, read on the forward strand.
CCCGGCCAGGTTGAAGGCCAGGTTCTTCTCCAGCAGGTTGGACTGAGCCACGTTGCCGGACTCGGCCGCGTCGTGGATCTGCTCCAGAGCCTTGTTGGCACCGTTCACATAAGCCTGATGGTGCTTGTCATGGTGCAGTTCCATGATCTTGCCGGACACGTACGGCTCCAGCGCCGAGTAGTCGTAGGGCAGATCAGGAAGTGTGTATACGGGCATATCGTCTCCTCACAATGATTCTGGCCAAGCCAGATGAGTGATGGTCGGTCTGCGCCATACCAACGACGGACGTGGTCGACCCGACCGGTTCTTTCACACTAGCCCCTTGTCCGGCGAGCACAAGGGGTGAAGACCTTTCTTTCAGTGAACTTTCCCACAGATGTAGATTCACCGAGGTGAAGCCGCAGGCTTCTGGACTGCGGGGCTCTCGACTGGCGGGGCTAGAGTGGTGCCCATGCCCTTTGATGACACCCTTCTTGACAATCCCCGTGCCCAACGCGTTCATCGCTTGGCTGAACTGCAGGATCGGCGGGCCCGGCAGCGTCATGGCCGCTTCCTGATAGAGGGGCCGCAGAGCGTGCGCGAGGCGGTCCGCTGGCGTCCCGACCTGCTGACTGACCTTTATATTCAGGCGGATGAGTCCTCTCCTGCAGCCCGGGGAAGCCATCTGCGCCCGCTCAACGAGACTGTAGGCGCCATCATGGAGCAGGCTCGGGAGCTTCCTGACTGCTACGGGCACTTTGTCTCCGCCCGGGCCATGCGTGCCATCAGCGGCAATGCCCAGGGAATTCTGGCTCAGGCGCGCACGCACGGATTCCTGGCCCAACCTACGGACCTTGACGATTCCCGGAGCCTGACGGGGGAGGGGTCCGACCTGGTGGCAGCCTTCTGGCAGATTCGTGATCCAGGCAACGCCGGAACCGTCATTCGCACTGCCGACGCTGCCGGTTGCAGGGCGGTCATCCTTGTGGACCAGTGCGTGGAACCCGCCAATCCCAAGGTCATTCGCTCCACAGCTGGATCGGCCTTTCATATACCCCTGATAACTATGGGCACCGAGGACTTCCTGGCCCTGTGCAGACGGCAGGGACGGATCATGGTGGCGGCCGATGTCTATGGCACGCCGGACAAACCGGTCCGCTCCCTGACTGATTTGATGGCAAGCGGCGCCCTGTCACAGCCGGATTCAGCGGGTCAGCCCATGGCCCTGCTCTTCGGCAATGAGGCACGCGGACTGCCCAATGACCTGCTGCAGTCCATGGATCAGATCGTCCGCATACCCATATACGGGCGGGCTGAATCACTCAACTTGGCCACCTCGGCGGCGGTGCTGCTCTACGCCATGGCCATGTCGAGTCGTATTGAAAGAATGTGAAGGCGTCAACGACCGGGATTTCCGCTGATTCGCGGCCCGGACACGGCATTGGCAACAGTGGAAAGGTCCATGGTGGCACAGGAAGAATTCGACCCCGCGGCGATGACCGACGAGGTCAACGAGGGCATCGGCAGGATTCGCGAAGCCTCCGATCTGGAAGAACTCAAGGCGATCAAGGCCAAATATGCGGGGACAGGTTCAGCCCTGGCCGGATCCGGACGGATCATCGGACGGCTGCCAGCGGATCAGAAGAAGACCGCCGGGCGTCTGGCAGGCAAGCTCAAGGCTGATTTCGGCCGTGCCTACGGGCTCAAGGAGCGGCAGCTGCGCCAGGAGGAGGAGTCCCGCCGCCTGGCCGCCGAACAGGTGGACATGACCCTGCCGGTCAACCGCCGTCCCCAGGGCGCCCGCCACCCGTTGTCCAAACTCATGGAGGACGTGGAGGACTTCTTCGTCTCCATGGGTTGGAGCATCGCGCAGGGTCCTGAGCTGGAGGCCGAGTGGTACAACTTCGATGCCCTCAACTTCGGCCCTGACCATCCTGCCCGCCAGATGCAGGACACCTTCTACGTCAAGGGCAGCCAGGCCAGGGACGCCGCCGGTTTCGTCGGGTCCAACATGGTCATGCGTACCCATACCTCGCCCGACCAGGCCCGTTCCCTGATAACCCGTGGTGTGCCGCTCTACGTGGCCTGCACGGGCAGGGTCTTCCGTACCGACGAGCTGGATGCCACCCATACCCCGGTCTTCCACCAATGCGAAGCCATCGCGGTCGATCAGCACCTGACCATGGCCGACCTCAAGGGCACCCTGGACAAGCTCGCCGTGGCCATGTTCGGTCCCGAGGCCCGGACCAGACTGCGTCCCTCATACTTCCCCTTCACCGAGCCCAGCGCCGAGATGGACCTCTGGTTCCCCGACAAGAAGGGCGGTCCCGGATGGATCGAATGGGGAGGCTGCGGCATGGTCAACCCCAATGTTCTGAGGTCGGCCGGCGTGGACCCGCAGCGATACTCAGGCTTCGCCTTCGGTGTGGGGATGGAGCGCACCCTGCTCCTGCGCCACGACATCAATGACATGCACGACCTGGTCGAGGGCGACGTGCGGTTCAGTCAGCAGTTCGAGATGGGGGAGTGACCGTCAGATGCCAATGGTAGATATCGACTGGCTCAAGGAGCATGTGCAGGTCCCTGAGGATCTGACCTATGAACAGTTGGCCAAGGACCTGGTCCGGGTCGGTCTGGAGGAAGAGGACATCCACCAGTCCACGGTGACCGGCCCCATCGTGGTCGGCTATGTGGTGGATGCCGAGCCCGAGCCTCAGAAGAACGGCAAAACCATCAACTGGTGCCATGTGGATGTGGGCGAGCAGTACAACGCCGTGGACGACCAAGGCCGCAAGGTGCCCAGGGGCATCGTCTGCGGGGCCCCGAACATGGCTGCGGGCGAGAAGGTGGTGGTGACCCTGCCGGGGGCGGTCCTGCCTGGGGATTTCCGCATCGAACCGCGCAAGACCTATGGCCACATCTCGGATGGCATGTGCGCCTCCGAGCGTGAGCTGGGGCTGGGCTCGGACCATCAGGGCATTATCCTGCTGCGAGATTACGGGTTCACCCCCGAGCAGTACGATCAGCTCAAGCCCGGGGACGATGCCATGACCCTGTTGCATATGAACAGGCCCGTGCTTGAAATCAACATCACCCCGGACCGTGGCTACGCCTTCTCCTACCGGGGGGTTGCCCGGGAATACCACCACTCCACGGGCGCCGAGTACACGGATCCGGTGATCGAGCTGAACAAGACCGTGCCAGCCTCCGCAACTCAGGAGGATCAGGCTCCGCTGGCCGTGCATGTTGAGGACAACAACCCCATTCATGGTCAGGTCGGCTGTGACCGCTACTATCTGCGGGCCCTGACCGGGTGCGACCCCAAAGCCGCCACTCCCAGCTGGATACGTCGTCGGCTGGTTCGGGCCGGCATGCGCTCCATCAGCCTGCCGGTGGACATCACCAACTACGTCATGCTGGATCTGGGCCAGCCCCTGCACGCCTACGATCTGGACAAGCTCAGCGGCCCCATCGTCGTCCGCAGGGCCAGGCAGGGCGAGCACCTGACAACTCTGGATGGCAAGGATCGCGAGCTCAGCACCGAAGATCTGCTCATCACCGACTCACCCGAGGGACAAGAGGGCTCCCGCATCCTGGGTCTGGCCGGGGTCATGGGCGGTCTGTATGGGGAGGTGACCGATCAGACGAAGAACATCCTGATCGAATCCGCCCACTTCGACCAGGTGACCATCGCCCGGACCGCCCGTCGCCACAAGCTGCCCTCGGAGGCCTCCAAGCGCTTTGAACGTGGGGTCGATCCGCAGATGCAGCCGGCCGCCGCGGCCATGGCCGCCGATCTGTTGCATCGCCTTGCCGGTGGCCAGGACCTGGATGACCCGCTGGATATGGACCAGACCAAGCCCATGCCGGTCATCGACTTCGCGGTCAGCGAGGTGGCACGTCTGACCGGACTGGAGGTGGAGCCCCAGCGCATCGTGGCCATCCTGCGTGACATCGGCTGCACGGTCCAGGGTGATCCTCAGGACCGGCTGTCGGTGACCCCGCCAACCTGGAGGCCCGACCTGGGCGAGGGTTGCGACCTGGTCGAGGAGGTGGCCCGCCTGGTGGGCTATGACCGCATCCCCGTCACCGTGCCATCACCCAAGGTGTCTGGTGCGGTTGGCCTGACCGATCGCCAGCAGCGTCGCCGTTGGGTGGCTGACACCCTGGCCGAGTACGGGCTGACCGAGGTCCTGGACTACCCGTTCGTCGGCGATAATGATTTCAAGGCCTTTGGCATGGATCCTGACGAGGTCCATGTCAACAGCGTGGAGCTGGCCAATCCCATGGCCGCTGACCGGCCCTACCTGCGGCAGAGCCTGCTGCTGCCACTGGCCAATACCGTGGAGCGCAACCTGCGCCGCGGCAACACGGATGTGCGTCTCTTCGAGATCGGCTATGTCTTCCGCCGCGACCCTCAGGCTCCTGCTGTGCCCACCCTTCCTGGCGGCGTGCGGCCCAGCGACGAGGATCTGGCCCGACTCGACCAGGGTCTGCCGGAGCAGCGGTTGCATGTGGCGGCCCTGTTGACTGGCCGCGCCCAGGAGGACGGCTGGCTCAAGGACAGCAGGGATGTGGATTGGACCGATGCAGTCGAATCGGCTCGTCGGGTTCTGGATAGGCTGGGCGCCGACTATCGGCTGGAGCAGCCCCCGGCCGAGCAGGTGCCCGATCAGTGGCATCCGGGCCGTACCGCCAGACTGCTCCTCGATGATGGCACGCTTGCCGGTATGGTGGGCGAGCTGCATCCCCGGGTTGATCAGGCTCTGGGCCTTCCTGCCCATTCGGCCGCCTTCGAGCTGAGTCTGGACACGGTGCTGGACCACCTGGACTACACGCCCCTGCAGGCCAAGCCGGTCTCGACCTTCCCGCCGGTCCGCCAGGATCTGGCCTTCACCGTGCCGGACACGGTCTCGGCAGCGGACCTGACTTCCGCCATCAGAGAAGCGGCTGGGTCTAGTCTTGAATCCATCGAGCTGTTCGACGTTTTCACTGGCGATCAGATCGGTGAGCATGCAAAATCGCTGGCCTTCGCAGTCACTTTCCGCGCCCCGGACCGTACATTGACGTCCGAGGACAGCGAATCCCTGCGCCAGGCCATCGTTGACAAGACTGCGGGTCTGGGTGCCGTACTGCGCGCCTGACCGGGCATCAAGGGGACCGAGGGACATGACGGATTCTCAAGAACAGGGCACAGCCGGTGGACCTGACCGCCAGGATCATGATGGGGTCGACCAGCCCTTGTACGGCGCGCGCGCCGATCGTTATCCAGGATGGAATCCGTACATATACGGTCGCCCGGATCCCGAACCCAAGGCCAAGGAATCCGACTCGTCCCAGGGTAGCCCCGCCAACCGCCCCATGCCCATGGCGGGGCAGCCGGGCCCCGGTGGCGGCGGAAATCCTGGTAATCCCCAAACAGCCCGTCCTGGCACTCCGGGATGGCCTCCCCAGGGCATGCCCAATTTGAACGATCCCTCCCAAAATCCTGTCTACGGTCACTGGGATCCCTGTGCCATCATCGCCTTTTTCATGGCCCTCTTTCTTCCAATGCCTGTGGTTCCAGCTCTGCTCGGCGGCATTTCCATGTATCGGACACGTCACCTGCATATGAAGGGCTACGGGCTGGCCATGGCTGCCCTGATCATCAACCTGCTCTTCACCCTGGCTTGGCTCTGGCTGCTGGCCAACGGCATTTCCCTGAACGACTTCTACCAGCAGATGATGCCGTCGCCCTCAACGGGTGGCGGCGGCTCTGGCGGGGATGGCGTCAGCGCCTGAACTCTCAAGGTACAGGTGCCGCCAGTGTCAGCAGAGGTTTGCGCACCTGTGCAAGCTCATACCCCGTGGGCTGAGAGCAAGAAGCTGTGAAAGAGTACCAGGAAGGACCTGGCAGTTATGGGCCTGGCGGTACCATCGATTGAGGCGGTGATGTCACTTCCCGGAAGTGAGCATTGGCGCCAATGAGTATTCATGCCTGTGCGACTGATGTCAGCCTTGAGACTGATGAGTTGCAGGTCTGCCAGTGGGGAGAGGTTCATTCGAATGGTGCCGGATGTCAATATTGTCGTATTCGACGGATTCGAACCCCTGGATGTCTTCGGGCCCTTTGAGGTTTTCATCAACACAGATGGCGCCTGCGTGCGGATATTCTCCTTGGATGGTCCTGGCGTGAAAGTCAGCGAGGGCGGTGCCAGGGTCGAGGCCCTGGGACCAGAGGAGATCGATCCCAGGGGGGTTCTGCTTATACCGGGCGGGTCGGGCACGCGCGCCCTGGTTGACGATGACCGCTGGCTAAACAATCTGCGGAGCCTGGTTGCGCGGTCTTCGCAGGTGCTGACTGTCTGCACGGGTTCGGCTCTGCTGGCTGCTGCCGGTGCTCTGGATGGTCGGCGGGCAACCTCCAACGATCTGGCCTTTGACTGGGTGGTCAGCACGTGTGAGAGGGTGGATTGGATCAAAGAGGCCCGTTGGGTGGTCGATGGAAAGTTCCGCACCTCCTCGGGCATCTCGGCTGGCATCGATATGGCCTTGGATTATGTTGAAGATACTTGCGGGCCCGAGGCTGCGGACAAGGCCAGCACCCAGATGGAATACATCCGCAACCGGCAGTCCGGTTATGACGCTTTTGCACGGTCGAAAGCATAACGACACGCCAGATTGCATAATTATGCATTTTGTCGCATGACTATTTATGATGGTGCCCGGTGAAAGGAGCGTTCATGCACCAATATACAGTGGCCGTGGTGGGAGCCTCCGGGTATGCCGGTTCTGAAATGATCCGGCTCATGGCCGCTCACCCCGCATTCCGGGTATGCACGGTCACTGGGCGCGATTCAGCGGGTCGACAGCTGGGGGAGTTCTCGCCCAATCTTCCCAATTCACTGGCCTCGCTACAGATTCAGACCACGGATCCGAAGGTCCTGGCTGGCCATGATCTGGTGGTGCTGGCTCTGCCCCATGGTGCCTCCGGTCCCCTGGCAGAACAGCTGGATCCGAAATCCATGCTGATCGATCTGGGTGCCGACCATCGGCTGGAGGATCCGGCCGACTGGCAGGACTACTACGGCGGCCACTTTTTCTCTCCCTGGACCTACGGAATGCCGGAACTATTGACAGCAGAAGGCGTCCGTCAGCGTGAACTGCTCAAGCATGCCCGCCGGATAGCAGGTCCGGGTTGCAACGTAACCGCAGTCACCCTGGCCTTCCAGCCGGCCCTGGCTGCCGGATTGGTGCAGGCCGATGACCTGGTGGGCGATCTTGCCGTGGCCTACTCGGGTGCCGGTCGCTCCAGCAGCAGAATGGATCTACTTGCAGCTGAAGCCATCAATTCAGCCCATCCCTATTCGGTCGGAGGCACCCACAGGCACATCCCCGAAATTCTGCAGAACCTGCGCAAGGCGGAAGCATCCAATCCGGACCTGGGGGGAGGCCATCAACCGATTCGCCTGGGGCTGACCCCTATCCTGGTTCCCATGTCACGTGGAATCCTGGCCGTGGTTTCGGCCAAACTGAACGCGCGTGGACGTGCCTTGGGCGCGGAGGGCATTCGTGCCGTCTGGGAAAAGATCTACGCCAAGGAGCCGTTCGTTGATCTGCTGCCCCAGGGTAGGCTCCCCTCCACGGCTGACGTCTACGGTTCGAACCTGGCACAGGTTCAGGTCCTCACAGACGAACGCGCCGACCGTCTCTATGCTTTCGCAGCCATCGACAACCTGACCCGGGGTACCGCCGGCCAGGCCCTTCAGGCCGTCAACCTGGCCCTGGGTCTGCCCGAGGAAACCGGTCTGACAACCATAGGAGTGGCACCATGAGCATCACCTACGCCGCGGGCTTCCAGACAGGCACCGCCATCGCCCATCGCCCGGGAGGCTCACGCCGCCGCAACCTGGCCTTGGTTGTCAACAAGGGTCCCATGGACACTGCTGTAGGCGTTTTCACTCCCAACCGTTTCCGGGCCGCTCCGGTCATCTGGACCAGTAGGATTTTGGAAGAGGGCCGGGCAGGAGCCGTTGTCATCAATTCAGGCAATGCCAACGCCTGCACGGGTTCCGAGGGCCTGGACCAGGCCAAGGCCATGGCTGAGCGGACAGGCAAGAATCTGGGTCTGCCAGCCGAACAGGTTGCCGTCTGTTCCACCGGGATCATCGGCCACCTGCTGCACCTGGACCCCATACTGGCCGGCATCGACCAGGCGGCTCAGGAGCTGTCGACCAGCCAGGAGGCTGGCGAGGCTGCAGCCAAGGCCATATTGACCACCGACACCTGTACCAAGACTGTGGCCCTGAACGGTTCTGGCTGGCGGCTGGGCGGCATGGTCAAGGGCTCGGGGATGATCGCTCCGCAGCTGGCCACCATGATCTGCCTGATCACCACCGATGCCATTGTGGAGCCTGATCAGACCCGCCGCGCTCTGACCGAGGCCTGTCGGCTCAGCTTCAACCGGATTGATGTGGACGGTTGCATGTCCACCAATGACACGGTCCTGCTCATGGCCTCCGGTGCTTCTGGCGTTCGGCCTGACCCCGATCAGTTCCAGGAGTTGCTCAGCCAGGCCTGCGGTGAGCTCTCCCGTCGCATTGTGGCCGACGGCGAGGGCAGCCGCCACCGTATCCGTATCCAGGTGGACGGTGCCGAGAGCGAGGACGCGGCCCTGGCCTGCGCCCGGGCTGTCTCCGGCTCCACCCTGCTCAAGTGTGCCGTGGCTGGCGAGGATCCCAACTGGGGTCGCGTAGTGGCCTCCCTGGGCACCGTGCCGACTTCGACGGCGGCCTATGATCCGGACCGTGTGGATGTCAGCTTCAACGGAGTCAAGGTCTGCCAAGGAGGCCGCCCCGGCCAGGATCCCTCCCTGGTCGACCTGCACGTGCCCGAGGTCCATATCGATATCGATCTTGGTCAGGGTGACCGCCAGGCCACGGTTTGGACAGATGATCTGACCCACGAATATGTGACCATCAACGCCGACTACCACACCTGATCCGGAGCTTGCGCACGAGCGTGAGGCACCGGAGGCAGAAGCGGCAATGAGGAAAGGGAAAAGGATGGCAGATGGCGAGCAGGAGGCAGAAGCTGAACGGGCCTTGGACGATGTCAGCAAGGCCCAGGTGCTGATTGAGGCCTTGCCCTGGCTGGAGGAGTTTGCAGGTCAGCGGATCGTGGTCAAGTATGGCGGCCATGCCATGGTCGATGACCACCTGCGACAGTGCTTTGCTCAGGATATGGTCTTCCTGCGGCAGGTGGGTATGCACCCGGTGGTTGTCCATGGGGGAGGTCCCCAGATTTCTGACATGCTTCAGGCCCTGGGCATTCCCTCGGTATTCCGCGGTGGTCTTCGGGTGACCACGCCGGAAATCATGAAGGTGGTCCGGATGGTCCTGACTGGTCAGGTGGGCAGGGATTTGGTCGGTGCCATCAATGCTCATGGTCCTATGGCCGTTGGTCTGTCGGGAGAAGATGCCGGCCTGTTCAGCGCTGCCCGTCGTACCGGTATGGTGGATGGCCACCCAGTGGACTTGGGCCTGGTGGGCGAAGTTGTGGCTGTGGATGCTTCGGCCGTGGAGGATCTGATCGATGCCGGGCGGATTCCTGTGGTTTCTTCGGTGGCCCCGGACGAGCAGGACGCCACCCAGGTACTCAACGTGAATGCCGACGCCGCCGCCTCTGCCTTGGCCGCGGCCTTGGGAGCCAGAAAGCTGGTCATTCTCACCGACGTAGAGGGACTCTATGCCGACTGGCCCCAGACTGATTCCCTGGTATCCAGCATTGGCGTGGATCGCCTGGACGGTCTGCTTGGAGACATGAAGGCAGGCATGCGTCCCAAAATGGAGGCCTGCATGCAGGCTGTACGTGCCGGGGTCAGTCAGGCCCACATCATTGACGGGCGCCAGCCGCACTCCATGCTCACTGAAATCTTCACCCAAAACGGGATCGGCACCGTCGTTGTGCCGGGCCATGAAATGGTCATGAGGAGGAGCCATGAACAAGGCTGATCAAGATTGCGGCAAGATCGCGGAGCCAGCCGAAACGGTTGAGGGTCCACAGAGTCGCCAATGGGCCGATCGCTATGACCATGTCCATATGCAGGTCTTTGGAAGGCCAGGCAGGGTCATGGACCACGGCCAAGGTGCATGGATATGGGACGTTGACGGCAACCGTTATCTGGACATGTTGGCGGGGATCGCGGTCAACGCCCTGGGCTACGCCCATCCTGCTTGGAACAAGGCCCTGGCTGAGCAGGCCGGCAAAATGGCCCATATCAGCAACTTTTTCGCCTCACGCCCCCAGATCAAGCTGGCCGAGCGGCTGCTGGAGCTGGCCCAGGCCCCGGATGGTTCACGCGTCTTCTTCTGCAACTCCGGAACCGAGGCCAATGAGGCGGCCATCAAGCTGGCCCGGCTGCATGGCACTCGCATGGGCGGGCATCCCGGCCGAATCCTGGCGCTGACGCACAGTTTTCATGGTCGCAGCATGGGCTCGCTCAGCCTGACTTGGAAGCCAGCCATCCGTGAGCCCTTCCAGCCTCTGGTACCAGGGATGGGCTTCCTGCCGTCCGGTGACCCCAAAGCCCTGGAGGAGGCCATCTCCGGAGAAGAGGCTTCCGACCAGCCAGTAGCCGCCGTCATACTGGAGCTCATCCAAGGCGAGGCTGGCGTGCTGCCGCTGGAGCCCGACTATGTGCAAAAAGTGCGTGAGCTCTGCAGCCAGCATGGTGCGCTGATGATTCTGGACGAGGTGCAGACTGGGATGGGCAGAACAGGCCACTGGTTTGCCTTCCAGGATCAGAGCCTGTCCGGCGGCGCCTGTCCCGATGTGCTCACCTTCGCCAAGGGGGTGGCCGGCGGCTTCCCCATGGGAGGGATGATCACTTTTGGCTCCGGGCCTTCTGGTCTGCTGACCCCAGGTACGCACGGGTCCACCTTCGGCGGCAACCCCCTGGGATCGGCCCTGGCGCTGACCACCCTGGAGACTATCCAGCGGGAGGGTCTGCTGGAGCAAGCAAGACAAATGGGGGAGAGGCTGCGCGATGGCATAGCCGCCTGCGGCAACCCTCTCTTCACCCAGGTCAGAGGCAGAGGCCTGTTGGATGCCGTCCAGTTGAGTTCTCCATGTGCCGGCAAGGTGGGTGCCTGGTGCCTGGACCACGGGCTGATAGTCAATCCCGTAGCCCCTGATGCCCTGCGTCTGGCGCCGCCCCTGATCATCCAGGCCGATCAGATCGACTTGGCTGTCGACATCCTCTCCAAGGTCCCATCCCGTCTCGGGGACATGGGTTCGCAAGGGGATGATCGTTGATTTACAGCGTATAGAGACATTCGTGATGACAACGTAAGGGAGGTAGAGATGAACAGCGGTTTGCGGCACATGCTGCGTGACGACGACCTCAACCACGAGGAGCAGCTGGAGGTGCTTCGACTGGGCATGGCTTTCAGGGCCAATCCCTATTTATCCCAGCCTTACCATGGGCCTCAGGCCGTGGCGATCATCTTCGACAAACCCAGCACGCGCACCAGAACCAGCTTCTGCGTAGGCGTGGCCCAGCTGGGCGGCTATCCCATGGTCATCGACAGCCCGGGCTCGCAGCTGGGCCGCGGCGAACCCGTTGCCGATACAGCCAATGTGCTGACACGGATGACATCCACCATAGTCTGGCGCACCTTCGGCCAGGATCGGGTGGAGACCATGGCTGCCCATGCCACTGTGCCCGTCATCAACGCACTGACCGACTCCTTCCACCCCTGCCAGGTCCTGGCCGACTTCCTGACCCTGGCCCAGCACCGGGGCGGGGTGGATGCCCTGGCTGGCATGACCATCGCCTACCTTGGCGACGCGGCCAACAATATGGCCAACTCCTATATGCTGGGCGGGGCAGTGGCCGGCATGAACGTGCGGATTGCCGGCCCACATGGCTTTCTGCCCGATCCGAGTCTAGTGGACCAGGCGCGGACCCTGGCTGCTGAAAACGAAGGATCCATTCTGGTCACCACGGATCCGGTTCAGGCCGTGGAAGACGCCGACTGCGTCTTTACCGACACCTGGGTCTCCATGGGCGAGGAGGACCAGTATGCCATCCGCTCCCATCCATTCCTGCCCTATCAGGTCAACGCCCAACTCATGGCCCATGCCCGCCCGGATGCCCTTTTCCAGCACTGCCTGCCCGCCTACAGGGGCCGGGAGGTGACGGCCGAGGTTATCGACGGCCCCCAGTCCGTGGTCTGGGACGAGGCTGAAAACCGCTTGCACGCCCAGAAGGCGCTGATGACCTGGCTGGTGGCCCGCTCCCGGGGCGACGAATCCCTCCTGCAGGGGGTGTGCTGATGCGGCCGACGACCAAGGTGGCCCGGCTGGATGCCATTCGTCAGGCCCTGAACCGACACCGGGTCAACTCCCAGCAACAGCTGTCGGCCCTCTTGGCTGAGCAGGGCATCGAGGTGACCCAGGCCACCCTGAGTCGGGACCTGGACGACCTGCATGCCACCAAGCTGCGGTATTCAGACGGGAGCATGGCCTACTGGATTCCCGCCACCACCGATCAGCAGGCCATGGAGGCCGCTGCCGCCGAAGGGCCTGAGGTCGAGGGGGAGAACAAGACCGACGCCTACCTGGCCAAGATCCTGACCGGGCTGATCACCTCGGTGGCCCGGGCCCGCAACCTGTTGGTGGTAAGAACCCCGGCCGGCGCCGCCCAGTATGCGGCTTCCGCCCTGGACCGTCAGCCGATCAAGGGCATCCTGGGCACAATAGCCGGGGACGACACGATTCTGATCATCGCAGCCGACGATGAAGCGGCATCATCCCGGGCCGACTGGCTCATGACCATCGTCTCCGGCCAGGAGGACTCCCGGGCCCGATGATCGGTGAAAGCGCGAACTGAATATCTGCAAGTGTGAAATTAGAAGGAAAGAGGATCGCCATGACCGAAAACAATCGCATCGTGCTGGCCTACTCGGGCGGCCTGGACACCTCGGTGTCCATTCCCTACCTCAAGGAGCGCACCGGCAAGGATGTGGTGGCCGTCTCCCTGGATGTGGGCCAGGGCGGCGAGCGTCTGCAGACCATCCGCCAGCGGGCCCTGGACTGCGGGGCCGTCGAGTCCGTCGTGGTGGATGCCCGGGACGAGTTCGCCAGGGATTATTGCATGCTGGCGCTCAAGGCCAATGCCATGTACGAGGGCGTCTACCCGCTGGTCTCGGCCATCTCCAGGCCGCTGATCACCAAGCATCTGGTCCAGGCGGCCCACCAGTACGGTGCCGATACCATAGCCCACGGCTGCACCGGCAAGGGCAACGACCAGGTCCGTTTCGAGGTCTCCATCATGTCCATCGACCCCTCGCTTAAGGCCATCAGCCCCATCCGCGACCTGGGATTGATGCGCGATGTGGAGATCGCCTACGCCAAGGAGCACCACCTGCCCATCGAACAGACCGAGGAGAGCCCCTATTCCATCGACCAGAATGTCTGGGGACGGGCCATCGAGACCGGCTACCTGGAGGATCCCTGGAACGGACCCACCAAGGATGTCTACTCCTACACCGACGACCCGGCCTTCCCACCGGTCGAGGACGAGGTGACCATCGACTTCGAGCAGGGCATTCCCGTGCGCATCGACGGCAGGGCCGTCACCCCTCTGGAGGCCATCGAGGAGATGAACCGCCGCGCCGGAGCCCAGGGGATCGGACGTGTGGATCTGATTGAGGACAGGCTGGTGGGCATCAAGTCCCGCGAGCTCTACGAGGCTCCGGGGGCCGTGGCCCTGATCACCGCCCACCAGGAGTTGGAGAACTGCTGCCTGGAGCGCGAACAGCACCGGATCAAGCGCGACATCGACAAGCGCTGGGGCGAACTGGTCTACGACGCCCAGTGGTACTCGCCTGCCGTCCGTTCACTGAACGCCTTCATCGAAGAGACCCAACGCTATGTCTCCGGTCGCATCCGCATGGTCATGCACGGAGGACGGGCCGTGGTCACCGGCCGGCACTCCGACAGCTCCCTCTACGATTACAGCCTGGCCACCTATGAGTCCGGCGACAGCTTCGACCAGAACGCCTCCAACGGGTTCATCGCCATTTACGGCCTGGCAGACAAGGTGGCCGCCGCCCGTGACATGCGCTTCGGCAACGGCATCGCACAGGACGGACAAGAACAGGACGGACAAGAGCGGTGAGCAGCGGCGACAAGCCCATGGCCCTCTGGGGCGGGCGTTTCAGCAGTGGGCCCTCGCCGGCCCTGGTCGAGCTCAGCCGATCCACCCAGTTCGACTGGCGTCTGGCCGACGACGATCTGGCTGGTTCCCGAGCCCACGCACGGGCCCTCAACCGTGCTGGACTGCTGGATGATGGCGAGCTGGCACGTATGGAGCAGGCTCTGGATGAACTCCAGGACCAGGTGGACTCCGGCGCCTTCGCCCCTGAGCCTGGCGATGAGGACGAGGCCACGGCCCTGGAGCGCGGTCTGATCGACATAGCGGGGGACCAGCTGGGCGGCAAGCTGCGGGCCGGGCGCTCGCGCAACGATCAGATCGCCACACTGATTCGGATCTGGCTGCGCCGCCACGCCCGGGTGCTGGCCAAGGATCTGCTGCGCACGGCCCAGGCTCTGATGGATCAGGCCCGGGCTGCGGGAACCACGGTCATGCCCGGCCGCACCCATATGCAGCACGCCCAGCCCGTCCTGCTGGCCCACCAACTCATGGCCCATGTCTGGCCTCTTGTCCGTGACCTGGAACGCCTGAGGGACTGGGATAAGCGTGCCGATGCCAGTCCGTACGGGTCAGGTGCGCTCGCCGGCACCACCCTGGGTCTGGACCCCCTGCCGGTGGCTCGGGATCTGGGCTTTAGCCGGGTCTGCGCCAACTCCATCGACGGGACTGCCGCCAGGGATGTGGTGGCCGAATTCGCCTTCGTCGCTGCCATGATCGGCGTGGACCTGTCCAGACTGGCTGAGGAGATCATCATCTGGAACACCCAGGAGTTCGCCTTCGTTCGTCTGGACGACGGCTATTCGACTGGTTCCTCCATCATGCCTCAGAAGAAGAATCCGGACGTGGCTGAGCTGGCTCGTGGAAAGGCCGGTCGGTTGGTTGGTGATCTGGCTGGCCTGCTGACCACTCTCAAGGGGTTGCCGACGGCCTATGCGCGCGATCTGCAGGAGGACAAGGAGGCGGTCTTCGACCAGGTGGACACCTTGGAAGTCCTGCTTCCCGCCTTTTCCGGCATGGTCGCCACCCTGACCTTTAACAAGGATCGTCTGGAAGAGCAGGCTCCCACAGGCTTTGCGTTGGCCACCGACCTGGCTGAGTGGCTGGTCAGGCAGGGGGTGCCCTTCCGGCATGCCCATGAGCTTTCCGGGGCCTGCGTCAAGCTGGCCGAGGGTCGTGGTTGCGAGTTGGCCGACCTGGATGATGCCGATTTCGTCAGGGTCTTCGCTGACTGGGTGCCTGCCGATCGGGCTCCGGAGGTCCGTGCTGTCCTAACCACCGGGGGAGCCGTGCGTGCTCGCCGGGGCCAGGGAGGCACCGCGCCGGAGAGAGTCAAGGAGCAGATGGATCAGGCTGCACATGCGCTGGAGGAGCTGAAGACTTTCGCCGATTCGCAGTCTGATGGGCCTGCCTACCGTCCTCCCAGGTGAGCTGTCTGGCTTCGTCAGACCGGTGGCCGCGTTAGAATTCCGAACGGCAATTCCTCGAGAGGGACGCCAAACGGCGAAAGGCGGCGGTGATTATGAATCCGGTGGCACTGGTCCAGGCTTGGTGGGCCAAGCAGCACATCACTCTGGCCAAGGAGCCGCCCGGTTCACGCCAGGGGCTGTGTTCGCCTCCGAACCGAGGCCGCGACCTGGAACCATTGACCATGCTGGTGGTGGGCGACTCCATGGCGGTCGGTTGCGGTGTGAAGGACCAGAGCCAGGGCTTCGTTCCTGACATAGCCGCCTGCCTGGCCACCCGGCTGGGGCGTCCGGTATCCTGGTCGACCCAGGGTCGGCTGGGGGCCACCATCCGCAGGGTGCGCTACCGGTTCCTGCCCGCCCTGCAGGACCATCCTGATCTGCTGGTCCTGTGTGCAGGATCCAACGACATCATGGCCAACCGCACCGACGAACAATGGCGGGATGACCTGGCTGCCAGCATCGAGCTGGCCAAAAACAAGGGCCGTCAGGTGCTGGTCCTCAGTTCCGGTCAGCTCTATCGGGATCCTGCGCTCGGCCGGGCGCTCAGGGCCGAGGTGGAGCGCAGGATAGCCCGCCAGACGCAGACCAGCCGTCAGGTCTGTCAAGAGGCCTCGGTGCCCTTTGTGGATGCCACCCGCGACGATGTTGGCACTGACCGACCCGACTTCTGGGGCATTGACCATTTCCATCCTGGGGTTGAAGGTTACCGGCGCATGGCCGCCTGTGTGGTCGACCACATTCCCCAAGACCTGATCAATCAATTGTCTGTGTCTGTACATTCCTGACTCAGACGCGGTGGTTTTGCTGAGCGGATTCAGCCGGTCGCCCCGTCTTGGCAAAAGCAACTAGCGGTCAATCGTCAATCCGGAGTGGTCGATTCACAATGATCATCTGGTTTCGTCCCCTGGGGATTCCTGCTTGGTGAGGCCTTGTCTGCGGCGGTCCGGGGCCCCGCCGTGTCGGTATCTGTTGCAAGAATAGTAGGGTTTAGCGTACATTCATCAAATATTCGATAGGGAGTAGCCTCTCATGTCGCAGGTCACCGATTTCAGGCAGGCGGGTTTCGACTCGCTTTTCGACGAACTCAAGTGGCGCGGTCTCATTGCCCAGTGCACGGACGAGTCCGAGCTCAGGAAGGTGCTGGCCGACCCCTCGGTGACCTATTATTGCGGATTTGACCCCACCGCCCCCTCACTGCACGTGGGCAATCTGGTCCAGCTGCTCAACATGCGCCACCTGCAGGCTGCTGGTCTGCATCCCATCGCCGTCGTCGGCGGAGCCACCGGGCTGATCGGCGACCCTCGGCAGTCGGGGGAGCGCACTCTGAATCCCAAGCAGACCGTGGCCGAGTGGACCGAGCGCCTTCGTGGTCAGATCGGGCGCTTCCTGGACACCGAGGGAGACAACCCCGTCCGATTCGTCAATAATTATGAGTGGACCGGGTCTATGAGCACCATCGACTTCCTGCGCGATGTGGGCAAGAACTTCCGTATGGGCACCATGCTGGCCAAGGACACGGTGGCCCGCCGTCTGGATTCTGACGAGGGCATCTCCTTTACCGAGTTCAGCTACCAGGTGCTGCAGGGCAACGACTTCCTGGAGCTCTTCGACCGCTACGGATGCAGTCTGCAGCTGGGCGGCAGCGACCAGTGGGGGAACCTGACCAGCGGCCTGGACCTGATTCGCAAGGTGCGCAATGCCTCCGTCAACGTCATGACCAGCCCTTTGATTACCGACTCCCAGGGCAAGAAGTTCGGCAAGTCCGAGGGCAACGCAGTCTGGCTGGATCCCACCATGTTCAGCCCCTACCGCTTCTACCAGTTCTGGTTCAACCAGCCTGATGACCAGGTGGTCAAGCTGCTGAAGACCTTCACCTTCCTGCCCAAGGCCGAGATTGAGCGTTTGGAGGAGCGGACCGCCCAGGATCCCGGTGCTCGCGAAGCCCAGAAGGTTCTGGCCTGGCAGGTGACCTCATATGTGCACGGCGAGCATGCCGCCCAAGGGGCCATTGATGCCTCTGGTGCCCTCTTCGGTCGCGGCAAGACCCTGGAGGAGCTGGACGAGGATGTGCTGGATTCCGCGCTGGACGGACTCAAGGTCGATGACGGTCAAGGCGGTCGAGCTCTGCCCGCAGCCCGCGAGGGTCAGCGTCTGGTGGAGGCCGGGGTTGCGACCGGGCTCTTCCGTTCGGTCTCCGAGGCTCGTAAGACTGTGGCATCGGGCGGTTTCTATCTGAATAACCAGCGGGTCGAGGATCCGGATCAGGTATTGGAGAAGAAGGACTTTCTGCATGGGCGCTTCGCCCTGGTTCGCAGAGGAAAGAAGGCCCTGGGCGCGCTTGAGCGCCGGGCTGGCAAGTAGGAACGTAGGAATTAAGGACACTGATGGCAGAAGAACATAATCATTCCCGGGGCGATCGCGGACGGGGCCGGGGCGGTTCGCGTCCAGGCGGCTTCCGGTCGGGCGGCCATCGCTCTTCGGGCTTCCACAAGGGCGGTTCGCACTCGGGCGGATACCGCTCCGGAGGCTATCGTTCGGGAGGTCACCGTTCCGGCAACTTCCACAACCATGACGGCGAGGGCGGCGAAGAGCGTCGCTCCGAGAACAGGAATGGCCAACGGCCCTTCCGCGGGCGCAGGAACGATCGATTCGACCGCGACAATCGCGGATACAGGCATGACCGTCAGGATGGTCACGGCGGCTTCCGCAGGGATTCCGACCGGGACCGGCATTTCGACAAACGTGACGACCGCCACGGCCGTTGGCAGGATGGCGACCGTCCACGTCGCGACTTCCACGCCAACAGGAACGGCGGCTACGGGCATCGCGATCATGACAACGACCGCGGTCGGTCGGGGTATGGCTACCAGCGGCATGACCGTGACCGTGATCGTGGTCAGGGCTTCCACGGGAACCGTCGTCGGGATGACGACCGGAGGTTTGATCGTCGGAAGGATGAGCGGTCCGGTGGGGATCGCCCATGGAACAACCGCTCCCGTGATGACCGTCCACGCCAGGAGCGTTCACATGGAGATCGTCACTATGGCAACCGTTCCTATGGTGACCGTTCCCGTGATGACCATCGTCAAGGCGGCTATCGGGGCGACAGGTACCAGGGCCAGCATGGTCACGATGACCGTCGTTATGACGACCATCGTCATGACGACCGCCGTGGGGCCTATCAGCGTGACCGCCAGAATGGCTATGACCGCGGTCGCCGCAACTCAGACGGGACCATCTCCTACCCATCGCAGAACCCCTATACGGATCGTCGGCCTGGCGAACCCAAGATGCCCAAGGGCCTGGAATGGTCCATGCTCTCCAAGGATGATCGCCTGCGCTTGCGCGGACTGAGTAAGGAGCACGCGGAGAACATCGGTCTGCACATTCTGGCCGCCTACGCGCTGGAGGAGACAGACCCTCAGGGAGCCTTGGCCCATGCCAAGTGGGCTGCACGACAGGCCTCCCGGATCGATCTTGCCCGGGAGACGCTGGCCCTGGTGGCCTACCGTCAGGGCGACTACAAGCTGGCCTTGAAGGAGTTCCGTACTGCACATCGCATGAATGGCTATTCCGATTACCTGCCCTTCATCGCCGACTGCGAACGTGGCCTGGGCAATCCCCGCAAGGCCATTGAGGAGGCCACTTCTGAGGAGGGCAGCCAGCTGCAGGGCGAGTCCAAGGCGGAGATGTTCCTGGTTTATGCCGGAGCCCTGGGCGATCTGGGCCTGTGGGACAAGGCCATCGAGACCGTTCAGGCCCTGGTCAAGGCCCGGGGGCTCAGCGGCGACTACCGGATGCGTGCCGTGCAGGCAGAGCAGAACTTCCTCGAACAGGCTGGTCGCAGCCAGGAGGCTCTGGAGCTGGAACCTCTTCTGGATCGGCTGGAAGCAGAGTATGCCGACGAGGATGAGGACGAGGACGGCCAGAATGGCGGGCAGTCCGAGGAAATCCTGATTGACTACGACCTGGAGCACCTGGATCCGGCCATGATGGAGGATCTCTCCATTGATCCGGATGGTGGTGAGGATGCCGAGGCTGATGTCACTGACGCATCCGAGCAGGGTGCCGATGACGGTAAGGCTGAGGAATCTTCTGAATCAGTAGCCTCGTACGATTCAGTGGACTCAACTGGCACAGGTGACTCAACCGGCGCATCTGATTCTGCCGGTTCATCCGACAAAGTTGATTCGACAGGTTCGTCCGACTCAGCCGGTTCGTCCGAAATGCCGGAATCTGAAATGACAGAATCATCAGATGTTGTGAAGCAGACTGGTGAAGAGTCTTCCCGCCTTGACGCAGAAACTTCGGACGATGGTTCTCAAATCGGCCAGAACGATAGCGAAGCCGACGTAACTGTTACTGACAATGGTGATGCGACCATCCAGGATTCAGGATCCGAAGCAGACACTACCGATGTTCAAAGTGAACAGGTCAAGGATGAGCAGGTCAACCAGTCCGAAACCACTGATGAAGACAAGGCTGAATCGTGACCGTCTTCCTCAAAGGAACTGATGACGCTCCGGCAAAGACCTACCGCCTGGCTCTACTGGACCTGGACGGGGTGGTCTACCGGGGCGCCGACCCTGTAGAGCATGCGGCCGAGGGTATCGACCGCGCTCAGACGCTCGGCATGCGAATGGCTTACACCACCAACAATGCATCCCGGTTCCCACAGGTGGTGGCCGATCAGCTGCGCGGGTTCGGTCTGACCCTGAACGATGGCCAGGTCATCACCTCGGCCGTCGTTGCCGCACGGATGCTGCGCCGATACCTGCAAAAGGGCGCCAGGGTGCTGGTCATCGGATCTGATCATCTACGTGACCAGATCCGCCTCAATGGGATGGTGCCGGTAGACAAGGCAGCAGATCTGCCAGAGGCCGTTATTCAGGCTTGGTATCCGGAGTTGAGCTGGCAGGACCTGGCCCAGGCCGCCTTTGCCATTGAAAATGGTGCACGTTACTTCACTACCAACAAGGATCAGACCTTGCCCCGTGAAGGTGGCATGGCGCCCGGCAATGGAGCTATGCTCCAACCGGTAATTCTGGCTACCGGAAAGCAGCCGGAGGATTCGGCCGGTAAGCCGGAATCGGCCATGTACGACGAGGCTCGGCAGCTGTTAGCGGATAGCCAAGAGAAGATTTTCGACGTTGACCGATGCCTGCCCGTGGGCGATCGTCTGGACACCGACATCGAGGCAGCCAACCGGGGCGGGTACGACTCCATGGTCGTCCTGACAGGCGTGGCCCGAACCCCCGCCATCCTGACAGCACCGGCCAAGTTGCGGCCGACCTATCTGGCTGAAGATCTGCGCGGCCTGACTGCGCCACAGCCCCAGCCCAGTAAGGAGGCAGACCAAATCTGGCACTGCGGCGGCCAAACCGCAAGGGTGGACGATGACGGGCATGTCACCCTGCGCGCTCTTGAGGCAGGTGGCGATCCCCTGTCTGATTTGGATGCTGTGCGAGCCTGTGCCTGTGCGCTCTGGGAGTACCAGGATCGTGGTGGAGACATGGACTCGCTGGATCTGCCCGCCTTTGTCGTAGGGGCATAGTGGGCCATGTCGGAAGAAGCCAAGTCCGGACAGCCCGAAGCGAGCGTGTCATCCCAGGAATCCAATCACTACGGGCTACATGGGCAGTCTGTAGGGTCTGAGCGTTCTGCGCGGTCTTCACACGCAGATGATGAGGAAACGACTGCGTTAGCGCCTGAAGAGTCCATGGATAAGCAAGCCATGGTTCCTCTTTTGGAGCGTTTCCCTGATTTGGCTGACTTGGATAATCTGGATGATGCCCAACAGGTCGAGCTGCTCGGGAAAGTGCTGACCGGTCTCCAGCAGGACCTGGAGCGGGAGGGCAAGTGAACAATGAGGATACGGTCGTCAGCTCTGGGGACGGTCGGCGAAGAACTGTGGCTCTTGCCCACGACCGGCTTGACCGCGTCCTGCCCTCACAGGGGCTGACGGATTCGCGTGCCAGAGCCCAGGCTCTGATTCGTCAGGGACGGGTTACGGTTAACGATCATCTGGCTTCACGACCTGCTCAGAGTGTCCAGCCAGGCGATGTGATCCTGTTGGACCCGGGCGATGACTATGCCTCTCGGGGAGCGCTGAAGCTGGAAGGCGCCCTGACGACTTTTGCGGCGCAGGGGATGGCCGGTCCGCGGGACAGGCTCTGCCTCGATATCGGGGCCTCCACGGGCGGTTTCACTGACGTCCTGCTCAGGCATGGTGCACGGCGAGTTATCGCCCTTGATGTGGGCCACGGACAGTTGCTTGAACGGATTGCCGCTGATCCTAGGGTGATTGACATGAGCGGTGTCAACATACGCGAAGTTCAGCCGGGGGACCTGCCTTATCGCCCGGAATACGTGGTCTCGGATGTGTCTTTTATCTCGCTGACCTATGTCATTCCGGTCCTGCCTGCCTTGCTGGCGTCTGTTGCCAACTGCCTGCTGCTGGTCAAGCCCCAGTTTGAGGTCGGACGTAGCCTGCTGGGTCATCATGGCATTGTGACGGACGAGGACAGCAGGCAAGAGGCTTTGGAGCGAGTCTTGGCTTGTGCGCGTGAGCATGGATTTGTTGTCCGTGCTACCATGCCATCGCCCATAACCGGTGCCCATGGCAACATGGAATATCTACTTTGGCTGTCTTGGTCACAGTCGGCTTAAGGCCTGTGGCTTTACGCTTCCCGCACGACACACCAGACTGGACAGAATCTGCAGTTGCGGTAATATAAATGAGTTGTCAAAACGAGTTCCTCGTCGAGATGACATGCGCCAGTAGCCCAACGGATTAGAGCAGCTGACTACGGATCAGCAGGTTGCAGGTTCGAATCCTGTCTGGCGCACCACACGGAAGCCCTACAGCCACAAAGGTTGCGGGGCTTTTCCATTACTCGGGAAGTTTGCTTAAAACTTGATTTTGTGTGACATTCGTGTGACAAAGGTTCCCGCAAAGGAAAAGCCCCGCCGGAGTGGGGCTGATCCGTTGGGATCTGGTTACTGATTGAGATGCTGCATAGCGTAAGCCACTTCTTCGGGGGTGAACTTACCTCCGTACGGGCTGGCGAGCTGATGCTGGATTTCTGCTGGGCTCATGTGCATTTTCTGGTAGTCTTTGGCTGCGGCGAGAGCAGTGGCCTTGTAGTCGGCTTTTAGGCTATCTACGGCGTGCTGGGCGACATTGGGCGTGAATTTATCCTCGCTGGTGAGCTCGTAGTAGATGTCCTCCTTGCTCTCGTGTACTGTTTCCAAATAGTCTTTGGCTCTGGCGTAAGCAGCCGCGTTGTCGTCGGCTTGGAGGTTATCTACGGCGTACTGGGCGGCCTCGGGCGTGAATTTATCCTCGCTGGTGAGCTCATCGTAGATGCCCCGCTTGCTCATGTGTATTCTTTTCTGGTAGTGTTTGGCTTCGGCAAGGGCATTGGCGTTGTAGTCGGCTTTGAGATGGTCTACGGCGTACTGGGCGGCCTCGGGCGTGAATTTATCCACGCTCGTAAGCCTATCGTAGATGCCCTGCTTGCTCTTGTACAGAAGCTCAGAGTAGTCTTGCGCCTGAGCCAGAGCCGCCTTGTGATTGTCAGAGTCAGGGTTAGCAGGTTTTTTAGGGGCTTTTATAGTTTTCTTCATCTTGTTCAGTTGCTGTGATATGCCGGCTGTCTCGATCTTGGGGACGCTGATTGGCAACTTGATGTTTGATCCTGCGGTTGCGGCAAAAACAAGAATGGCAACGACTGCGATGACGACCCAGAACCAGACCTGCTTGTAAAACGGCTTTTCCTCCGGCGGCTGCATCCACGGGGGCACGGGTGTCGGCGGGGTCTGTGTGGTCTTTGGAGTCTGGGGGGTCTGTGGGGTCTGTTCAGCGTTGGACATGACTTATCCCTCTTTCTTCATCCTCTATGACTACCAGCAGGCTACCATTTATTCTGTACGATGGTCGTGCCTGTGGGGGGGGGGGGGGGCAGGTTCGTGCTTTGCAGCGCGTCTGGTTCGAATGGGTATGGGCTGGTAGCACTGGTAGCCCTGGTTGATTTGGAGGCTGACGTCGGGTTCGCAGACGATCCGATGTTCGAGGGGTTGGCGGGCTTCAGCGCGGTTTCGTGCCTTGTACGGCGTTTCAGGCGCAGGCCGTAAACGCTTGTTCTAGTGGCGTCGGTGTGCTGCCAGTGGATGGTCGCCGGTCTTGACTGTGTCCAAGCACATAAGCCGCCTTCTTATTTTCTGAGAGTCGAAGGAAATCCGCAGTCAGAGAGGATAGGGGCTAGGCTTTCCGTCATACGTTGCTCGGCCCTGCGGATGACCACCTTGATGTCCGACACGATATAGTCGCAGATCTCATTGGCAACTGCTACGTCTATCGGAGGCTTTGCATTTAGCCAGTTCGACATTGCGGATCTTGCATGGTCCAGGGCGTCTGCCACCTTGCCTTGGCTGTATCCGTGTGAGGCGTGGAACCCTCAACTCTACATCAATGTATTTCCGTACAAGATCGCTCTGTTGTGAACAGTACCGGTCGTGCAAGCACTAACCTGCTTTTTGGTGAGCAGTAGCTGAATCCAATGCGGGTAGGCTGACCGATGCGTCATCAACCCTTCCGGCTAGTCATACTTAGAAGCACAGCTATATCACGCAAAGAACCACGAGGAAGGTCAATACAGCTCTAAATGGATGCATGTATATCCGCGGACATCTTGTTGATACCTTATTTAAATATTGAATTATGATTATCAGATAATTACTTTTTCTTGTTGGACAAAATTGAACTAAATCTTTTCTACTTAATATCGAAGCATGGTCAATCCCGCAAAGATTCCCGCGCCTATTAGACTAACTGCCGCGAGAATTGCGGTATTCGTAGGACCGACCAAGTCTGATAACCAGCCGGTTAGAGATCCTCCGATTAGATATCCGACCGTACCTACCGCGCCTATAGTGGACATCACAGAAGCTCTATATTCATTGGGGGAGAGAACCTGCTCAAGTAATTCTTCAATTACATTGGCAATTGTATAGAATAAAGAAAATACAAAAAAACTGCAGAAAGCGAAAATCAGAGATTGACCGCTCAATGCAAACGCGCAGAAGGCTATTCCAGAAGCGATGAGGGACATCGACAAACTTTTTATTGCTGATCGGGTATTTGAGGAAAAAGGTGCAGCTAGTGCTGCTCCAATAAGTGCCCCAATGGATCCAATCGTGTTCAAATACCCGTAAACTGAGTTTGGAGCATGTAACACCGTACGGGTGAAAACGACGAGTAAAGTTTCTTGTAGTCCGAGGCCGGACCAAAGTGCGAGAACAACAATGGACAGGGCAGCAAGAAGTCGTTCCTTTTTGATAAGTCCAAAAACATTTTTTAATCGAATGTTGGTTGAAGAAATTATCCTTTTTAACTTAACCCAGAAGGAAATACTATGACTTTCCCGAAAACCATTGTGTGAATCGACAGTTCGCTTCGAATTATGCTCCTCATGTGAATAGCAACCGTCAAGTGAGGCCGCAATTAAGCTACCAAAAGCAGCAACCGCAAATGCAGCGACACCGTTGAAATTGGTGAGCAAACCGGCGAGGGCGCCAGAGGCGATACCTGCAGCATTGATCATGAACGATAAAACAGAATTGAGAACTGACAGTTTTGAATCTGAAACTAATTCAGCAGCTTTTGCATATCGCGCCGGCTTCATAACCGCAGCTATGCTTGTTATAACAAAAGCAAGAATAAATGAAAGAGCAATGTTATGGTTGAATGCGAGCAACAAACAACAAAGAGCTCGTAGCGTTCCGCCCACTGCTAAAACGATTCTGCGATTATATTTGTCAGCTATGCCAGAAAACAGTGGAGCTACAATTAAATTTGGCATAAAGGTAACTAAAAAAGGGCGCTGACCGCCAACGGAGACGATCCCGAAATATCGTATACATGAATGGTCAGTAAGAGATTAACGATTCCACCGACAAGACTGGTAAAGAAAGCACCAAGAGATAATGTAACCAATGGTTTGTGTCTCAAAACGTCTTTGAGGGCTACGAATGTTGTCGCTGCTTTACTTAACATGTGGCATACATCCTTCGTCTACTGATGGCTCAGTCAGCAGAATGGTTTAAACCTTCAAGGATTTCATCGTGTGGAATTCAAATTCCGTAATAGATAATATTATGCCATCCGTGACTTGTTCATCTTTGATTTCAAAATGGCCAATTTAGGTCTAGTAGAATCCGTGCTTCGGCTCAGTACTGCATTTTATGCTCCACGAGGTTAGGTTCAAGTGCTACGGGGATTGCTTAATTAAATCTTGTCTTCTTGGAAACGACATGCTGCATCTTTGCGGCATTTATATATCAGGTTTCCCATGTTGGTGCTACTGCTCGATATGCGTACAGCCATTAGGTATTCTTCATATATTTGTATTTGTTCGCAATCGGCAACCGCATGAGGGCAGTCAGAACTAAAATCCCGGCGATCCCAAGGGTAGTGATTGCGACATTTCGATCCGCGCTCCAACCTATGATCGGGTTGCAGACCATGCCAATCAAGCTTCCCAACGAGCTCGCAATATTAAGAACGGTAGAGCGCTGATTAGGCGGAATCAAACTATTCGCAACTTTCGAAGTTATGGGCCCTCTTCCATTCATGCCCACTGCGACGAGCAGGAATCCGATCGCTACGACGATGGCGAAGGAACTGCCATGTGCGCGAAATGGGCTGCCCCTATAGTAAAGGCTAAAAAGAGAGCTTTTGATCCTTTGAGGTATACCTCAAGCTTGTCAGAAAGGTAGCTATAAACTGCGGCTCAAATAAGAGCAGCGGACGACAGCAAGCCCCAGTATGACATAGGCAAATTCGTATGCTCATATAAGGGTTGATTTAACGTATAAACAGCGTTGAAAAGCACGTATTAAATCTTATGGGGTATGGAAGTAACGTAGGTGTAGTCGTTTCATAAGGTCAGGAAGGGAATTATGGGGAGACTGCCGTATTTAGCTCAGCTCAAAGATGTTTATTCATTTGGAAGAACAACTACAGCTCGTTCGACATTGCCTATCCTGATAAGAAGAATTATCTTGCAGTCGAATCAAACAATCACTTTTATTAAAATGCCCGGAGAGGAAGATACGGACCTAGGTGGATACGATGGTCAAGTGCGTGCTGGGCAAGGAAACGCATTTGTTCCATCAGGGTACAGTGTATGGGAATTTGGCACATCTCGTGGTATCAAAGCTAAAGCCAATTCTGACTATAACAAGCGTACAAAAAACCCATTAGGCATAAACCAATCCGAAACCACCTTCGTCTTTGTTACCTTGGGGAGATGGGCGGGTGCACAGGCTTGGGCTCGCGAGAAAAACAAAGAGGGAAGATGGAAAGAAGTCCGTGTATATACCGCCGATGACATATTAACAGCGCTTGAGGAAACTCCAACGGTATATTTGTGGTTTTCAGAAATGTGCGGGAAATCGGTTCATGGGTTATCCAGTCTGGAAACTTGGTGGAATGACTACCGAAAACCGTGTGATAATCTACTTACTTCTGAGCTTGTCTTGTGTAATCGATCTAATGAAAGAAGTCTTCTTACGAAGAAACTAAATGAAAGCAAGCCGAGTCAAATAATAATACGGTCTGTCACGATTGAAGATTGTCTTGCATTCGTGGCGGCGACTTTGCTTTCTGATGAGCAAGGAATGCTGTCTAAAGCGGTGGTCGTTAGTGAGGCAAGCGCACTAGAGTATTTAAGACAAGTGTCAGAACATCTAATTGTGCTTTTGTCAGATGCTGCTCTAGTAAGAGAAGCTCAACTACTTACCGGACACCATATAGTTATTGGTGTAAATAAAGTGCAGCAAGTCGCACCAACAATAAATTTGCCTGACATCTCGTATGAAAAAGCCGTAAACTATTTCAAAACAAAAAGTATACCGGATGAAAAACAAGCGGAGTATGCGCGTGCGGCACATAAAAGCTTACCATTGCTGCGTAATAAAATTGCTTTAATACCTCTTCCAGATGAGCTCTTACCGAATTCAAATTCTCCTCATGTAAATCAACTAGTTAGAAGAGCATGGATGCTTGGGCGGTGGGACGGTGCACTGAAAGGGGATGCAGACGTTGTTGCCCGTTTTGTGATAGACCCCAGCGATGAAGAGTTAACTGCTGCGCTACTTAAAGACGCTAATAGTGCTAATCCAGTTTTTTCAATGTTTGGAAGTGTGCGTGCAGTTATTTCACCCGTTGAGAGTGCTGAACGCTTTTTGCAAGCGATAACAAGATCCGATTTGGATGCCTTTCGAGAGGTAGTTTGTTCTGTACTGGAAGAAGTAAATCCCGCCCTTGCACTTCCAGAAGATCAGCGATGGGCGGCAAAAATTTATGGAAAGGAGAGGAAAGAATCTGACGATCTTAGAAAGGGAATTAGTACTACACTTTCCTTGCTAGGTTCCTCGAGTGCGACTGTAAGCGATTTTCCTTCTCTGTCTTTTTCGGATTGGGCGGCCAATGTTGTTTCAGATATACTGCGTTTCGCAAATGACGATTGCACCGGGGGCATATGGATTTCGATAAATGATGTTTTGTCGGAACTTGCTGAGGCGGCACCTGAAGAGTTTCTGGATGAATTGCAAAGAGCAATAAGTCCAAGCGGTGTATTCATGGATAAATTATTCCACGAATCATCTAATTGGTTGGCACCTACCAGCCCGCATATACAAGTGCTTTGGGCTTTGGAACGTCTGGCAATGATTCCCGATTATTTTGGGAGAGCTATGTGGTTACTTGCATTACTTGCTGATCGCGATCCAGGCGGGAAACTCGCTAATCGGCCGTTAAACTCTCTCGCTACTATTCTGCGTGTAGGGTATCCTCAAACAGCTGCGTTATCAGATGAAAGGCATTCGTTCGTTCAAAAAGTCTGCAGAAAGCTACCTGAGGTTGGTAAATCACTAGTTATTGCTCTCATTCCTACGGCAGGAGAAAGCACTTCAACAATTATGCCGTTTGAATTTAGACAATCTGCTTCACCAAGTAAGCCGACCAATAATCAAATCGTTGATGATATTAACGTATATCTTGGCTGTGCTATTGACCTTGCTGAAAGTGATCCATCAATCTGGATCAAGATTATCTCTAAGTTGCCTTATTTGTCTCAAAAGAGCAAAAATACTGTTTTGAATAGGCTTAGTCTAGCTAAGTTGAAACCAACCGATACACGTGATGCGATATGGTTGGAGTTTTATAAACTTATCGGAAAATATCAGTCTTCAGCAAATGTGTCATCGTCTTTATCTCTCGAAGATATCAAATATTTCAAATCGGTCATGAAAGAGTTAGAACCAGTCGATCCTGTTGTTCAAGTAGCCCCGCTATTTACATACGACTGTTTGGTTTACGTCTTGGACAATAATAACCAGTCGATTGATAGAAAGCAGCTTCTAGGAAAAGCCAGAAATGAAGCAATTAGTGAGGTCTTTGAGGAAGGTGGTCTGGAGAGCGTATTGCGACTTGCCAAAAGAGTTGAATGCCCTTGGATCGTTGGAGACGCGTTTGCTTGCCTCGGCCTACAGATACAAGACCACACGATTGCAAGACTCTTAGAAAGCGAGTTTTCCAAAGTATGTTATTTTGCGAGTTCAGCTTTGTATAGGCTAACTAATGGTAAATTAAGCAATCTACTGGAGATAATGCATAGTGATAGTTTGTCCAACACGGTGAAAGCTCGCTTGCTCTTGCTCTCTAATGAATTCGAGGAAGTATGGACATCTCTTGATAGTTATGATAAAGAAGTGGAGATGATATATTGGCTAGAGTTTCCAATTAATCACTTAGGATTCGATTTCATGCTGGCCAACGAAGCAGCAAAACAGCTGGCAAGTCATGGACGAATCGTGGGCGCTCTCAAATTGCTTGCATTGTATCGTGATGCTGGTGCTGTTAAAGTCGATCCGGGCTTAGCGGCTGATCTTATGGAAAAGTTGCTGATATGCCATGATCATGAAAGTGAGACATTATCTAGTTTTGAAATAGAAGTGCTGATAAAACTCCTCCAAGATAGTGAGAGTGTAGAACGTACTCGCCTTGAAAAACTTGAATGGGCCTATTTGCGAGCAATTAATGATGGACGTGTGTGCTTATTTTTACACCGGAAACTCGCTGATAACCCGCGCTATTTTGCTGACATAATCTCTCTCGTCTACCCAGAAACTGCTAATGTTGGAAAACAGCCGAATGTTCCGAAAGAACAGTCGGAAAATGCTTGGCTTCTGCTAAATACTTGGAGAACGATTCCAGGAGCGGTCAATGAGTCAAATGAAATCGTCGAGGAACAACTCAGAGCCTGGATTCAAGAAGCACAAAAGATATTGGGCTCGCGTAACCTAATTAAACAAGGAAACTACTATATCGGGAAAGTACTGGCTCACGCTCCTGCTGATGATGACGGAACATGGCCATGTAAATCAGTATGTAATGTAATAGAAGACTTTCAGTCCACATTTTTAGATAAAGGTTTCAGTACTGAATTGTTCAATAAAAGAGAGGCATTTTTTCGTGGTTTAGAAGAAGGCGGGAAACAAGAGTACGAGCTTGAAGATGAACTCCAAAAATGTGCTAACAGAATTAATGTTCAATGGCCAAATGTGGCTGCGCTGCTAACAAAACAAGCAAGAGAATATCACTCAATGGGATTAAATGAAGATGAGCAAGCTAGAAGGTATAAAGAGGGAATAGATTATTGAGTCTGGTGCTCTGGACTACGGATAATGTGGTTTTGCCTTTGGTAGTTAAGCAGTAAAACTGGTAATAGTCCTACTCCTCGGCATTTTGAGTGGTACATATACGGCCTGAAGGCTTTTATTTTATTCTTGTTCGGTGTATTCCATACAAGTAATGTGCCTGTGCCTTTTGCCATTCAAAAGAGTAAAGAATAAATCAATTAGTGTGTAGAAGCGTATCAAGCAGCTGCCATACAACCGTTTCTTCACTATGCCAGGCTTGCATGCGGCATGTAGTACACGTTTAGGTGATTAAGGTGGGTAAAGGAGAGGCTGGGATCATTGCGGGAGACCAGCAGGATCCAGAAATATTTGATACCAACCCAGGTATGGGCTAGAAAAGCTGTGATCCGATCTCACCAACTTTACTGGTCGAAGATCTTTTCTATCGCGTATTCCACATCTTTAGATGACTTAGAGTTGTGGAATAAGACAGTATGCAAACAAGGTGGGCAAAGTTCAAATGAACAGCATTTGAAGTAATCACCAAAACATACGGCAACGGCATGAGCCTGATTAATGACTCTAAACAAGTCGCCTTTACGATGCAGGAAGGCAAAGTTTTTTGATATTTCGGATGCGCGGGCCGATCCATTGAAGACGAATCTTGTTCCACAGTAGTTTCATGTGGTTTGTCGTCATTGTTTAACTGGTTTTATACCCTAGTAAAGTTGGGGCGTGCTGATTACCATGATGAGAATCTTGAGGCAAATTTGCGAGTTTTACAGTATTAGATGACGTATTTCAGAAAAATACGTCTATTCCGACTGCTTAGAAGAATGTAAGAGAAAACGACAGACAGTTAAAATCAATGTAAAAGATAAATCGAACCATCCCCGTCCATTTCAAAAAGATTCCAAAATATTGTGCATAAGGTAATTGCTGTTTTAGACTAATTGAATATTATGTCGCTTTATCTGAAACCTGCTGTCTGACTGCGAACGCATTCTTGGGTAGATTTTTGATGGTGAAGGAACAAGTACTGGCTTTTCCTATTTATCTTCAATGAAGAATATGTCCCATCGCTGCCTAATGTCCATGTACCGGCAAGTACTATCTTGCTATCTTGATTGTGAAAAATCGTGTCTTTGAATTGGCTATAGATTCTGTAGTCAGGTACTCTAATATTCAACTTATATGGATGTGTTGTTGCAGTTTTCAAGAATATCTTGTGCCCTTCATTCTCAAAAAACCATGGTTTTTTGACAGCTTCCACAAGCATCTGTCCGCTTGGGCCATTTGAATGCATGTCTTCGCTGCGCTCGTCAAATAGTATTTCACCAAACTTGGAATTGTTGAATTCCTCATTAGGAAGGTGTTGCTTGCAAAGTGTATAAAGCTCTCGCACAGTTGTTGGCTGTCTGCACGATATGTTGCTGGTTGCTTGTATACCAATGCGTCTATCTTCCGTTTGCCTTGATGGACGATAAGGAACTCTTGTTTCTATTTTTAATATAGCTTTTTTATAGTCGAACTCAGATTCAACATACTGCTCAGCAATCGTAGCATCGCCTGAACTGTAAGGGCAGTATTCAATATGCCGGTGCAGTTTTCGATTTGCTGCAAAGTACCCATTTCTATTGCCATCTGTTTGGCATATGTAGAGATAGGCATCACAGCGCGGATTTGGGCAAAAGTATCGTATATTGTGATCCTCAACCAAGGCTTGCAGAACACTTATATACTGAGTCCTGTCTGAATCCAGATAGGCATGATCAACCATTTGATCTCCTTTAGCTGGTTGTAGCACTCTCTACACTGACGGCGTGTGGGGTCACTTCTAGCCAAACTTGCTCTTACAATTTTATCACCGTGCTGTCTACTGGTACTTGTGTTTAAAATGCAGGACGGTAATCAATGAAAGGCAACTGCGAATCTTTATATGCGTGGGATAGGTCCGAGCTGAGCTGGGTTTATATTTGAACTGTTATATGGTAGTTGCTGTCAAAGCCGATTGAGTAGCGACCCGTCTGTTTAGACCTTGGAAAAGTGGTAGATTCGGATTGCATTGTCGAGGACGTCAACAGACGCGATTGCGATCCACAACCTTTGTTTTTTTTTGCACCAGTTTCTAACCCTAGAGTAGAAGATATTTTGAGTTAGGCTACAGCTAAATTCGGTTTCTGCTACTCGTGAGTTTAAGTGCGGTAACTTATAGGGTCTTAACTTGTGTATATGGAGCAGACGGCTGCGACGTGTTGAGATTCGTGCCGTTGGGTTCTTTCCTGCTTGTGAGGAAAGAACCCAACCTACATACATATCAAGAATGTCAAAGGTTAGTCTGTTTGAAGATCTCTCAACAGCGAATCGGTGTCGGTGATGGTGATGAGGGGTGTGAACAGGGCCATCGTATCGATTGCCAGCTCGTGGTTTTCTGGCGTGGATCCGGCGCAGGCATCTGCTGCCAATCAAACGGCGATACCTTGGTCTGCAGCAGCCAAGGCGGTCTGCAACACACAGGCATCGGTGGACGACACCGCACAGGGCTATCTTCTGGGATCCCTTTATTGCCGCCTGCAATTCCGGCCCCCGCTTGCCGAAACTGCTGAGCGAGGCAATTAGATGCCCCTTGGCGAGCTCGGCGGTCTCTGGCGTGAGGTCATACATGGGATCGTCGGGGGGGACCTGGAATTCCGGCCATTCGTTCATGTATTCCACCCATACACCTTTTGGCGGCTGCGGCGCAATGTATCTGGTGTAAGCGACGCGGTCGCCGTATACCTTGGCGAGACGGGTATAGTTCTTGTCTGTCTGGTAGTAGGCCCCGTCGGAGCAGGCCCAACGGGACCACTCATTGTGGGCGAATGCCTCCTGGCGATCAATCACCACCAGCCATTCATCATTGTTGATCATGATAATTTCCTTTCATGTTGTGAAGTATGGAGCGTATCCCTCTGCACCCCTTACGGTTTCAGTCGATGCTCTCCTGACGACGGATATCGCCCTTCTGAAAGAGCAACGTTCCGAGGAATCCGACAGCCAGGGCTATGATGACACCCAGGTTTGCTGCCGCCCAGGTCCCGTCCTTGCCTCCGATGGGGCCCAGAAGGTATCCCTGCCAGTTGAGCCAGCTTGTTGAGGAGTTCACCACCAGTTCCCATCCAAGTAAGGTGGCGATGGCAAAGATGGCAAAAGCGGTGATGTTCCATGAACCGTATCGTCCCTCGGATCGGTAGAGGTCGGTGGTGTCATAGTCTTTTCGGCGAAGCAGAATATCGGCTACGAACATGCCTGCCCAGGCGGCCATAGGTACGCCAAGCGTAATCAGGAAGCCTTGGAATGGGCCGATGAATGTGGAGGAGAAGAAGGTTACATAGACCAACCAGATTACGGTCAGCACGGCGGTGATGGCTGCTGCGAGTGTCCGCGGGAGCTTGATGCCGAAGGAGAGCAGAGCCAGACCATTAGAGTAGTTGTCCATGATGGCCCCAGCTATCAACCCCAGCACTGCAACGATGGTGAATGGAACCAGATACCAGTTGGGCAATATGCTGGCCATGGCGCCGATGGGATCATTGCCCACATTGTCGGCCAGGGCTTTGTCGGAGACGGCCAGAAGCAGGCCGTAGACAATAAGGAAGATGTTGGCGATGGAGGCGCTGAAAGTGGTCCAGG
This sequence comes from Bifidobacterium apis, assembly GCF_036986835.1. Taxonomy (NCBI): domain Bacteria; kingdom Bacillati; phylum Actinomycetota; class Actinomycetes; order Bifidobacteriales; family Bifidobacteriaceae; genus Bifidobacterium; species Bifidobacterium apis. The sequence goes on from NZ_BTXD01000001.1 coordinate 790,998, forward strand.
CAACGATTCCGGTGTTGGATGCGCTGTGTGACAGGTACCGCGAGTAGTCCGCAGCGATGTTGACCCATCCCAAGCCAAAGCATGCCATCACGAAGAAGCAGCAGCCCAGCATGGCTGGTAAAAAACTGGAGCGAGCGGAGGAGATGGTGGAGAAGTCGATATTGCCCCAGCCGACGTTGAAGAAGCCCCCAATTACAATTGCGGTGATGATGGTGATGATCTGCTGAAGTCGCATGATCAGGTCATAGCCGTAAATACCGGCAACTAAAACCAGCCCAATGATTACCAAGGTCAAGATGATTTTGAGGCTTGCGCCTGACCCCCTGCCGAGTTTTTCGATGGTCGAAGATGCTGCCAGTACGGCCGTGGTCGTTAGGGATATCTCCCACCCTAGTGTGGCTATCCAAGACATGGCGGCCGGTACTTTTGCACCTTCCACGCCGAAAATAGCTCGGGTGAGGACCATGGTCGGAACGTTGCCTCGCTTGCCTGCGATGGAGATGACGCCGGCAAGCAGGAAGGAGATGACGACACCGGCAATGGTGGTTAATGTGGCCTGCCAGAAGGAGATTCTGAATCCCAATGCCCAGGCGCCATAGGACATGGCTAGTACTGAGATGTTGGAGGAGAACCAGGGTCAGAAGAGACTTGACGGCTTGCCTTTGCGCTCAGACTCAGCAATGGTGCGATGCCTTGGGCTTCGACGCTGAGGGCTGAGCCTTTGCCGGTTCCTTCTTTGGATGTATTGTGCTCATTCATATTGGTTCCTTATATCTCGTGGTGTTCATTGACGGAGTGTGGACGGACGCCATGTTGGTGTTGGTAAAGTCTTGGATTTTCAGTGATGTGGGTGGATGGCTGGACCGGCTTTTGCTATAGACGAGGCTGCGGGCCGGCTTGGCGTTGGAGTTTGTATCGGGCAGGGTCACTCCTTGCATGGTTTTGAACAGAGAATCCTATGTATGGCAGTCGCCTGCCCTTTGATATCCGCTGGGATGAGACGGGGAAACCATGGATGTCTCGGACCTGCTGTCCAGACAAAGATGGGCACTGTGAGAACCGACCTGCGCAATCAGAGTCGAGTCAAGGGTTTCGGCTGCTGCAGGCAGGCCACTGTGCTTCCGTCCTCTGTATCGGCCGGTGATTCCATATCAATTTTCTGTATGATGCTCGGGTACTTCGCCAAAGTTACAGGACCAGATTCTGTAGTATTCCACCAGGGCGTGCGCATCCCTATCTTCAGCCTAACCGCGCACGGGTGAGGCATTGAAAATAGTAGTGAGTTGTATTGGGCACGGGTGAGACCGAAGGAATCGGAGCAGCGCCTGGGCAGTGTAGTGCACCAAATGGTGTCTCGTGCAATGCCCGACTTTTGGGCAAGTTGAAGTTTCAAGGCAAGTCGATCGCCGTTTAGTAGTTCACCTGCTTGAGTTCGTTTGACAAGATAGTTCACCATGCTTTGCGATTGGGTCTGGCGACCATTGTCAACCGATCTGGGCATCTGTGTCAAGCCTCCAATATTGTACCGGTTTTTTGGTTGTCTGGTTCTGGTCTAGCTGAGAATGGTTTCCGGGAACTGAGTTAAAGATGACTGACGGTATACTCTCGACAAAGACGAAACTTGATGTCTTTGTCGAGAGGTCCATTAGCTAGATATCTATATGCGCTCTGAGTCTCATCTTGGTAAAGTTAATAATGTTCAATTAATTGACGGAAGTGGGGAAGAGTATGAAAATGTCTAAAAACGAACCGTATAAGGGAACGGTCTTAGACTTCAGAACTATTGAAGCATGTGTAAAGAGTAAATCCCAGGAACTAGATATCGATCCTTCGCGTGCCTTTATAGTGTCTTACTTGGAAGCGAAGTTCGATTTAGCAGATGATGATGCGCTGGATTGCATAGTTGATGGCAGCAATGATTGCGGCATTGACGCTGTGTATATTGATAACGACTCCGATAATGATGCGACGGTTACTTTATTGCAATCAAAATATCATAACAGCGAGAAAAAGTTCGACCGGGCCTTTGAAGGTGTTGCTATTGATAAGATGCAGTATGCAATCAAACAGTTCATACTATCTGTGCCTAAATCGTCTGACTTTATGTGCGATGACCTTAAGAACAAAATTGCCGATATTCGTACTTTGAAGAACCCCAAATACAACATAGTGTTCATTTCGAACACTTTTCCCCCAACTGTGGAGCAGAGAAAAAAATTTGATGACTTTCTTAAAGAAGAAAATCATGGCCAGGATTACCTCCGATGTGAGTATGAGCACTTATTAGAGATTTCGGATTTACTGGCACCGATTCAACGGTCGACCATTGAAGATGATTTGCAATTGTCGGGTGAATACATGAATGTGGACGACCCTGCCGGTCGTACATTGATTGGTCGCATTTCAGGCGAACGTTTGGCTGGTTTGATGGATCGACATGGCAATGCTCTATTTGAAAGGAATGTACGCGGCTACCTATCGCCGAATAAGGATGTCAATAAAGCTATAATGAAAACTGCCACCGGTAGCGACTCGTATAAGTTTTTCTTGATGAATAACGGCATTACCATCGTTTGCGATGACATGAGTTATACCCCCGTTAGTGATAATCCTCTGGTTCATGTTAAAAACTTACAGATTGTTAATGGCGGACAGACGACGAATACGCTTTATGAAGCATATAAGGCAGGTAAGCTACGTAAAGATGTTTCTGTGCTGGTGAAAATCATCAAGGCTTATGATGCTGAATTGTTGGGAAGAATTACTGAATCGACCAATTCGCAGTCCACAGTTACCGCGCGGGATTTGCACAGTAACGACCGTATACAAAAGAGAATCGAAGCGGCTTTGCTTGCCAAAGGCTATTACTACGAAGCCAGGAAGGACAAGTATAAGGGCAAAAAAGACGTGTCTGTAGGGCAGAGAATCGATGCTCTAAAGGCTGCTCAGGCATACTATGCAGGTGTTATACACAAACCTGCTGATGCTAAAAACCGTCGTAGATATTTATTTAGCACCTATTATGATGACATCTTCAATGACCAGTTGAATATTGATGCATTTCTTGATTCCTACCTTTTGTGGAAAGATATCCGTAAGAGAAGCCGAAGCTATAAGAATGAGTATTCATTCGCCAATTACAGTGTTTATCATGCTCTTGCAGTTCTTAACGCATTTGGTTTTACTCATGTTACCGAGTCTGACCGATTGGATTCCGCTTTGAAATCTGTGATGGAAATTATTGCATCAGTGGTGGAAGAGGAACGTAAAAAAATAGGTGATGAATACAGCCATCGTGTCCTTTTCATCAACCCGAAAACGTATGATCGTATTATCAAGGTTGCAGAACAAACAGACCGAATTCATTAACCGCAAGTCTAATAAGCTGTGTCGGTATCCGCATGTGGTGCTTGGCTGTGATCGTTTATTGACTGTGGTAGCACTCATATAGAGTCGGTTGGAATATGGCTGCTCTGACATGCAAGGGTAGCCATATGTAATGGAGCTATCGCATTATGATCGTCTACATGCGCTCATTTTAGGAAACAACATTGTGAGTCGCTTGAAACGTAGCGAAGTTCTGTCAATTCGTAAAATGGTATTAATGTCGGCTGAACTGAAAATAAGTGGTTCCAATCTGTGAGCTTGCTATCTTCAGCTTGGCAGGATGACTCCTGCGGACGTATGAACCCGTCTCTAAGCAAGGCGGGAGGAAATAGACATTAATGAATTTGAGCCGATCGAATAGTAAGAAGCGCATCTGTTCTGCTCGTTGCTGTTTAGTGCTGGCGCATTGCATTTCATTTTCTGTCCAAACCTGTTTGGCAAAGTTGAAACACAACGCAGGAGTGCAATGTGACTATGTCCGAAACCGTTTTAGAGTCTCATCGATATCCGCAACATGCTCTGCTTCAGGACCTTGCCTTGCCCGACGGAACGAAGCTACCGAGGGTGGAGTGGGAGGTCATCCGTTGCGGACTGGCATGCATCCAGTCGATTCTGGATGCCAAAGGACTTCCTGTACCGACTCTCGACACCTTGTTGGCTGAGGGGATTGAGAGCTGAGCTTACGATGTTGCCAAAGGGTGGCTATTGAGGGGTCTTCTTGAATAAAGACGTTCCCATGTCTTGGATGTTGAGGTTTTCCCTGAACCCCTAACCGGTTTTTTTTAGAGAGTCTTCCTGTAGTTCACGTCGCTCCGATAGTCTCTGTATCTTGCAACTTTCCACTAAACCCGAAAGCGAAAGGTGGCTACTTGGTTGTATTTCGCGTCACTCGAGTGTCGAATAGAGAAGGTGAAGTCTGATGTTGTGATGATCCCTTGACCTACGGAGCCACTGTAGATGAGGTGGAGCGAACCAGACTTTGTTCAAGCTTCTCCGGTCGTGCGCTCATCTTTAAAAAAGTGCTAAAGCCTGGCAGAAGCTGCGTTTAGTTATCGTGGATAAACGCTAAGAAGCATTTACCCGGTTCTGAGAAGGCAGAGAATCTCCCTGCCTTATGGCTCGATGTCCTGCTGATTGATGGCATTGAGCGCAAAGGGCATAAGTAAAGATATGGGATGGATATGCATGTGCATTTCTTGATATTTGGTGCGGGATCACGAGCTGGGCAGTGTTGCTGCCCTGGATGCCACCAACTAGTTTTCTGGAGCGGTTGCCTGCGCCAAGTCGGCCCAAACCGTATCCGTGTCCTGCAATTTCCTCCTGAATCCGACTTTCAAGGGAGGATACTCCGTCGTATTCTGAAGCATTCGATCATCTGGTACAAACGGTGAAACGTGCTGCTGCGAAGCTCGCTCGACCAAAAGAGCCTGTGTCAATGAAATAGAACAGTGCAAGTCCCGGCCGGGATTTCTGAACACCATAAGTGTTGAACATCTGGGTATCCACCTCGATACAGCTGTTGATTCCCGTCTGTTCCTTGGTCAATTCATAGTTGTTCTGAACTCTCTTATAGCATTGTCTGATTCCGGTGTCATGACTTGGTATGTAAGCCACTTACCCAAGTTGCCTTCTTAGAGTCGCCTTGGCAAGTGGCTGCCTTTTCCAGGATAGGACCGTAATCCATGCCGATGAGTATCTACGGACTGGATCCGTCAAGTCTTGCCGCGGAAGCGATGGCCGACTTCCAAGCGTAAAGCATATCAGTTGACTTAATCCTTCGATGCCGCTCTTGGATCATGGGGAGTATGACCGGGTCTTGTCCCACTGGCTACACCTTCTTATCTTTGGATGGCCTAATTGCATGACAATACATAGGGCTTGGCAATCGGCAACGTGAGGCGAGTGTGATTGATGTGACGTCGATAACCTGTCTGAGGTGTTTCCCCAGCCTGCATTTTGGTTGAGCCATGCTGCTAATCCTTGAAAATGAGGGTGTCAAAGACTTTTGGCGGGGAATTTTTGCTGGGCAAGGGGTTGGGTTGATAGCGTGAGGGGGTCGGACTTGCGCAGGTCACGATGATGCAACCACAAAGTCATTAACCAACAATCAGTCAGCGAACGATGGTCAGGGAAAGCGAGTGGCAGTGGTATGGAACTGGGCAATCAGATTCGCCGGTATCGCTCGGAGCGGGGCATGTCCCAGGATGATCTTGCGGGGAGGATATTTGTGTCCCGCCAGACCATATCCAACTGGGAGAACGATCGCACCTACCCGGACGTGCAGAACCTGCTCCTCCTGTCCAACCTGTTCGATGTGGCCATAGACCAGCTGATCAAAGGAGACCTCGACATCATGGATAAGAGCATTCATGCGGAAACCAAAAACCTTCGCCGACTCGGCTTGGTCTGTGGAATTCTCACGGTCTTCATGTTTTTGACCCTTATCGTCGGGTTCGCTCTCTATTTGAAGTTGAATAAGTCGGATGTGATTCTGTATGCCACGCTTGCCTTGGCTCTGATAACGGGCATTTTTGGTATCATAGCTGCCGCGTACATTGAGCAGATTAAAGCCCGCAATGATGTGCAGACCTATCGGGAGATCAAGGCCTTTCTGTCTGGCGAGGAAGTGGACCGCAGTAAACGAACCCACTTTGAACGAAAGTGGCTCATGCCCGGGAATCGATACTACAGTCAGGCGTTCAAGTCCCATCCGATTGTGGGGCCGGTCATCAATTTCTGTGTGACTTCTGCCGTTGGATTCTTTCTGGGTGCAGGTATCGTCTGGATTCTGATTCATATCTTTGGCATGATCTGACCTGCATAGGGAAAGCAGATCGCACCTTTACTGCGGACAGGACATCTCACATTTTGGTTTTATTCACTGCCTATGGCTTCATGAGGGGATGTCCGCTTCAGCTGTCTCAGGCATCAGGCCGATTACCGTCAGAAAAAGGAATTTATTCTCTGTTTTCGTGCCACCCGGGAAATCCATTCGACTCTTCTTGGAGGACGCCGTCTACTGCATCGCACAAAAGTCTGTCAGAAACTGGCCGGACGGGATTATAAAGATACCGATCAGGCCAATAAAGTCGGAAAGGTGCCTGAACCGGTCCCACTGATCTATGACGCACTCGCAAGGACTGGGGCAACTCACCAGTCGGTTAGTCCAAAGAAACCCCCAGTTATCAACGACTACGGTAAATTGAAAACCAGTACAGAAACTATCGCCCTGCGTTTGGCCCAAGACTATCCTATACAGCTTCGTCTATGTGTAGCGGTAGGCGTGATGGGAAGCTATCGTGCTCCTATGCTGGTCCGGGACGGAATACCTATCGTGCTGGGCGGCATTGTAAACTCGTCCTTTTACGATCAGCGCCGTGACCGATTAGATTGGTACTGAGGATGTGAGTATGAGACTCTAAGGTTACAACTACGAAGATTTTGGCGCCGCGTTGAATAGTCACATGCAGATAAGAGCACGGCTGGCACGCCAGAAAGACTGGCTGTTCAACCTTCTTCAAGTTCCACTTGTTCGCTGCAGATCATCGCATCCCGGAAAACCAGGAAGGCTGAAATACAGGCGGATGTTGCCTTGAAATGCGTCGGGACAACGATACGCTCTTCCAACGGCTGGCCACCAAGCACCTTTGATTCAAACCACAGCTGTGGTGGCACAGCAGCAAAACGAAGCGCAATAGCCTTGTGCGTTTGGGTTGCTTAAGTCAATTCACTTGGTCAAGTCTGCAGGAGTATGCCAAGAAAGGGACATACTTGCCTTTATTGGTTGCATGCTTCCCTGTGCGTTCTATGTGACAAGCTGCTAAGAGCATAAGGGGGATTGGGAGATAATCAGACGTTCCGTGTAGAATTATAGCTAAGGAAAGGAGATGAGATTCATGGTGGCTGAAATGAGTTCACGGGATGAGACGGTTGATTTGTATGACACCGTGTTTCACTATAACGCTCCTACCGATGTTGTAGCTGATGCTTTCCTATCGCTTGCTGAGCGCGATGCAATAACTGACGTGACCCAGATGAAGCTCAATAAGCTCATGTATTTGGCCCAGGCCCAGTATCTCGCGGCGACCAACCACCGACTGTTCAGAGAACGGTTGGAGGCCTACAGGCATGGGCCCATAGTGCCGAGCTTGCGGTACCGTTTTTCCGCTTGGAAGGATCGTTCTTTGACGGAGGCTCCTTTCGATAAGCATGCCTTGGACCAAGTTCCGCAGGACATGAGGTCGTTCATCGAGCAGGTCTGGGACAAGTACAAGGGTTATACCGCTTCACAGTTGCGTGACATGTCGCATAAAGATCCTGCCTGGAAGTCGGTTTATCGGCCAAATGCTCAGCATCTTGTCATGGATGATAAGCAGATTGCACAGACGGTCATCAACGCCCCGTGGCAGGAGCGGATCAGTAATCCCAATGTGGTGCTCGTCAACAATGACATGATGAACAGCATCAACTGGGATAAACGTGTCGCTGATGCGGTGGCCCGCACGAAAGCAAAGCTGAGCGTCTGACAAAACATGTGCATCCTAAAGAGAGCTCTATGGGATGAAGTGCGGCATCCGCGTCCGGGTGACCCATTGAAAAGCTTCTCTTGTGGTTTGCCGGATGTTGATCATGTGATCCACCGCAAAGGATTTGGTGCCTGGAAAAAAGAGAAGAGCACCCCGTATATTTGTCTGGATTCGCAGACAGGGGATATACAGGGTGTCTTTGTCCTGAAAACAATCGGGGTAAGCGAACACGATATCCATATCAACCCGGCCGACGACCAAGCCCAAGAACCAGCTACTCAGGCGATTACTGATACGTTGACGAATAAAAGTGGTTTGTATTCGGGGATCCTGCTATGTCAATTGGGGCTCTCACAGAAGGTCGTCCGCCATCAAAAGCAGGGCACGCTGCTGCTACTCCAGGCCATGAAAGCCGCGGTAGCCGCCCATCTGCAGTCTGCTGTGGATTTCTTCATTGTTGATGCTGCGACGCCGGAACTTGTTGACTTTTACCTTGATGCCTCAAGTGGTCTCCTCTTGCCGACGGACAATCTTCGTCTCATGGCTCCTATGGTGGGAATCCGCAATTATTTAAAAGGTTTGAATATCGTGAAGTAGCTAGAGCTCAGGAAGTAATCTCCAGACAGGTTCCCAAAAGGTATAAACCTCTTGGAAGCTACACTTCTTTCGAAAGACGTCGTAAGAAGGCCGGCATGGCCTTGATGTCGTAAACGATTGTCCGTAATGGGGAACTCGGCTGTGCGTCACGTTGCGCAAACACGAGGATGGGTATCAAGGCTATAGCTGCGCAGATCTTCGAGCTGAAGAAGATCTAGTTCCAGGCGGCGATACTCGTAATGAATGATTCTGCTGGAAACCCGATGGCTATGGCTTAGGATAAGGCCGGCATTACTATGCCCTGACCTTGCTTATGTTCTTCTTCGAGGAATTGTCCCTAGATACAGGCGCACACAGCGGAAATGAACATAGCCGCTCTCAAACCAGTTAGTGACGGGAATGTGCAGAATATGGTCATAGTACCGGTAGCTCAGCAGAGAAAGGTTGCCAAAATAAGGATGTTCAGCCCGATCATAATTATCGGATTGCGTAATACACATTCGGAAAATGAGGCAATGATAGGGGCGCCCACCGCCTCGAATACAGCAATGAAGAATTCAACCAGCGTTGGCTTCTGCGACTATTTCAGACAAGCAGTTATGTCTTCTCTCCAGTAATCAGAAAACGCCGCAACAATATTTTCAAACAGATGAAAATATAGAGAATCTTGCCATTGATTCGCATGGGAAACGCAGGGATCTCCCCGTCTGCAATAGCGTCGTTAAGAACTCCAAAGGAAATTGTTTTAAGATCTTTGGCTATATATCTAAGACCTCAACACTCTTATACGTAAACATAGCTGACTCCATCTTTTGAGCGATGTTGTTTGGTAACTGCGATTTCAGTTGATCGAGTGATTCATATACAGACATCTTCCGAATAACATCTTCTGGAAAATCCATGTACCAATTGCTTGGATCCTCGCGTAGTTGAGTGGCGTGCTCGGCAATCATCGACCAGTGGTAAAAATTCGTTCGTACAAAACATAGTTCTTCTTCTTTGTTAGGAATATCTCCGTAATGTGCCTTTCCTCGGAAGTCCTATCACTGGATTTAAAATTCTTTTACCCTCGAATCTTTTTATGATCTCTCGGCCATTCGATAACACTTTCAGTTCTATATCTTTGTTTCCTGGCTCTTTCTCTTTCTCAGAATCAATGAAAAGTCGTAGACCTAGCACAACAGTTACTGAGAGATTGTCTGCATACTTCGCAGCTTCCTTCAAAAGAGGTAAATCTTGCTATGAGACATAAATATTTTTTGTAACCATGCGTATAAGCATACTCATCTTAAGAAGCAAGTTGCTGCTTCTTAAGATCAACCAGTGTTCGATACGGTTGGCTCGCTTGATTCCTCAATAAGCTGCGTAACAGCTCTGCTGTAGGCCGCACTCGAATATTTGGACGCAGTAGCTTGCGGTTCTTATGCTGATGTATTTCAATCACCATTGGTGGTACTCTTTTCGAAGAGTGTCTGGCAGGTTTGGCCGCTCAATGCAATGAAACTTTAACGAACCGCTGTACCTACCATAAAGGGTGGCACCAATGAATGCTGCTATAGAACTTGGGAATCTGGTTAAAGAGTATGAAACGCCGGCAGGGGTTATCAAGGCGCTGGATCACCTGGATCTCATTGTCCCTGAAGGGGGCATCTTTGGTCTGCTGGGCCCTAACGGTGCTGGAAAATCAACAACGCTCGAAATAGCTGTCGGCTTGAGAAAACCGACTTCCGGAACTGTCATAGTATTCGATAGGAATCCGCAGACTGATTCGCAGTGGGTTCATCAGCGGGTGAGTATTCAACCCCAGGAGTCCACTATCTTTCCCCAGGAAAGAGTGGGGGAGATACTGTCATTCTGGGCCAGTCTTTATGATCACCCGCGCGACGTGGATCAAGTAGCAAAATGGATGGGCTTGGACGAATTGCTGCTCCGCAAGGTGGCGAAATTATCAGGTGGACAAAAACAGCGCCTGAATGTCGGTTTATCCATCATCGGGCGGACGAAATTAGCCGTACTTGACGAACCTTCCACTGGTCTTGATGTAATGGCTCGAGACGACCTTTGGAAAGTGCTTCGGTTTCTGGCTGAAGAAGGTACGACGATTGTCCTATCGACACATGATCTAGATGAAGCGCGAGTTCTGTGCCACGAAGTTGCGGTGATAGATCATGGTCGGTCTGTAGCCCAAGGCAGTCCCGAGGAACTCATCAGGAAGCATGCCAAGGGGACGTTGGTATCCTGCCAAGTAACGCCATATGGAATATCGGACCTTGTGAGCATGCTTCGAACTTTTGGCGAACCGGAAGTCGTTGATAAGACAACCGTCTTAATACGTGCTGACGATACGGATCCTGTTATTGCTGTGCTGTCGAGCAATCCTGCGGTTTCCCAATTACGTATGAACGAACCAAGCCTTTATGATGCCTTCGTGAAGTTGACCGGGCATGATTTTGAATAATTGATAATACTCATTTTTGTTAGGACTCTAGATGATAGAAAAAAGGCACCTTCGCCCCTTGTTGGCGCTGCAGACTCGTGAACTAGTCAGGAACACTTCGTATTTTATTTTTGTCATAATTTTCCCTTTTGCCATGGCGGGAATGTTTCTTCTCATGTCCGAGATGATGAAAGGACAGGCTGATGCTCCGGACTTCAGCCCATTCGTTATGCCCATGGCGCTCTTTCTGGCAGTGACCGGTACAGCTTTGACCATGACCGCAGGTCCTTTAGCCGAGGTCAGGCAATCAGGAGCTCTTCGGGTACTTTCAACAACGCCTATTCGAAAAGCAGACTATTTGATGACGTATCTGGCTGTAAGGCTCATTATGGCGACCGTGCAGATCCTTGTCATAGTAGGCGCTTCGGTATTGCTGAATCTGCTTCCGCTTAGGGATGTGGGTCGAGTTTTTGTCGTGTCCTTATTGGGACTGGTCATGTTTCTTGCCTTGGGGTATTTAATGGGTGGCTGGCTTTCGTCACCGCAGTTGGCAACCAACTTGGGAGCTCTCGTGCAACTGTTGGCGTTGTTTTTGAGTGGCCTGGCCATACCCTTCGCCATCCTTCCGGATTGGTTGACGAATGTTATCAGATGGATTCCGTCGACTCTCTTTGGAGATCTCATTTTCTGGGCATCAAAAAATCCTCTGCAGCAAACGGGCGCCATGCTTTCAACTTCCATCGTGCTTGCTGTTACTGCAGTGCTTGTGTTTTTGGCAGTTCGTGGTTTCAAATGGGATGTGGAGTGAGTTTCGAGCCCGAAGTGTCATTGATTAAATATACTTGAACGTTGAAATATTCAAGCAAGTTGTAAGTTATCCATGCCACCAGCCATAGGACGGTTGGAGGTCAAACTCGGTTTTTCTCTTGGTTATTTGTCCATGTCTGGGACTGCAGCACCATACTCTGTTGATCTGATCCAGCTCGTCCTCACTACATTCAGTGCCTGCTGCTATTTCTCCTGATATGAATCCGGTCTTGCCGTCAGCCGGGCGGCGGGGGCCGCTATCATGAGAGCCGGAACAGGATCGAGCGGGTCCGTCGGTTGAGGCCCGATGGAGGATTGCGTATATGGCGGAGATGGTTGACAATCACAATGACGACGAAGGCCCGGACCTGGGCAGGACCTACCACAGTGGTCCGGTCATCATGCGCGGGCCCATGATTCCCGAGGCGGACGCCAATGCTGGTTTGCTCTCGTCGGGCGGTGACACGGACTGGCTGCATATGGATCCTTGGCGTGTGCTGCGCATCCAGGCCGAGTTCGTCGACGGGTTCGGCGCACTGGCAGAGCTGGGGCCGGCTGCCGCCATCTTTGGTTCAGCTCGGACCGGCCGTGAGGATCCTAACTATGCTGCCGCACGCAAGATGGGCGGCGACCTGGCCAAGGCTGGTATGGCAGTCATCACCGGGGGAGGGCCTGGCATCATGGAGGCAGCCAACAAGGGCGCAGCTGAGGTCGGCGGCAAGTCCGTCGGTCTGGGCATCGAATTGCCCATGGAGCAGGGACTGAACCGCTGGGTGAATCTGGGTATCACCTTCCGCTACTTCTTCGTACGCAAGATGATGTTCATGAAATACTCCTCGGGCATCATCGTCTGCCCCGGTGGGTTCGGCACCCTGGATGAGATGTTCGAGGTGCTGACTCTGGTCCAAACCCATAAGGCACCCAGCATGCCTATCGTCCTCTTCGACAGGGCTTACTGGCAGGGGCTCTTTGACTGGATTTCGGACACGGTGAAGCAGCGGGGCATGATTTCTGAGCTGGACCCCGATCTGGTCATCCGCACTGATGATCCCGATGAGGCTGTCCAGGCTATCCTGCGTCACCGTACCTGAAAATTAGGCGAGCGGCAGTCAGCGGGCGCGGGTGGCCATGATCATGCCCGTGCCGATGGGCAGCAGGCAGGATTCCCAGGCATTGTCTTTGCTTATGGCCTCCATGATGGTCCGTAAGGTGGTCGTTTTCTCGGATCTATTGGCCGGGTTGAGCACGCCGCCCTTGTCAGGCTCGTCCAGCAGGTCAAAGGCATCGGTAAAGATCAGCTGTCCTCGGTCCTTGAGCAGGCGTGGAGCCTGGTCCATAACCTGTTGGTAGTTGTCCCCATTGCCTGAGACGACGATAAGGTCGTAGTCGCTGGGGTTGAGCCTGGGGAAGTAGGTTCGGGCAGCCGCGTTGACCGCACGCAGCCTCATGCCTGGATGGACTTTCTCCATGCCCGCGAAAATTTTCTTGACCAGCGAGGTGCCTTGGGCTGTGGAGTCGACGGCGGTGAACTGGCCATGACCATGCAGGCCTGTCATCAGGCGCAGGGCTTCGACCACGGAGCCGTTGCCGACCAAAATGATGGAAGCCGGAGCGTTCCCGCCGGCCAGGAACTGCAGAAAGGCGCCTTGCGACCGGGAACATTGGGCGAATCCGGCCTCTGTAGCCTTGTCTCGCAAGGTCTGCAACTTGTCGGATTCGACGTTCAGAGCGCTTGCCTCGGCGAATTCCCATCCTCTGGCGATGTTGTTGTACGAGGTTTTGTCCATGCTAACCATGGTAACGACTAGAGGGCACAAGCCTGTCGCCGGCTCTTGCTGCCCTGTGTACGTATGAGTTCGGCTACTCCTTGACGGCTTCGACCAGCTTCCACATCTCTTCGCCCACGTCGATCCCTCGGGGGCATGGCCGGGTGCAGGCCCGTATGGACTGGCATGCCTGGATTCCGTCCACCTGGTCAATGGCCTCAAGGCGTTCCTGCCGATGGCTGTCGCGGGAATCGTTGATGAATCGTGCCGCTGCGATCATGGCTGCCGGCCCGGCGAAGGCCTCACCGCCCGCATAAATGGGGCAGGCCCCCTGGCAGAGTCCGCAGGCGATGCAGGTGCTGAGCAGCTCATACCGGGCCAGCTCTTCCGGGGTTTGCCGGTATTCCGACGCTGGTTCTGCCTTGGCTGCCTTTGCCGTGGCTGCTTGGCTGTTATCAACAGAGGGATCATCATGGAGCAGATAAGGCTTGAAGCGTTGGATCTGCTCAAACATGGCGTCGGTGTCCACTATCAGGTCTCTGAGTGGAGTGAAGCCGGGAAGCGGGCGGATCTCCACTACTGAAGATTCTGCATAGCCTGATGTTTCTGTAGGGTGCGAGGTGTCTGTAAGGCCTGTAGCTTCTGTATCGGCTCCAGTTTCTCTGGAATCTGTAGCCGAGAAGTTTGTGGCCGTTGAGTCTGGGACTGAATCTGAGTGCGATGCTGACGTGGATACGGCCGTTGCGGTGGTCGCTGTGCTGGTGCGACGGAAGGCTGGAGGCTGCTGAGCCTGCGGATTTGCATTAGCTACACCGGGTGTGGCGTATGCGTTTGGCATGGTTTTTGATGCGGAAAGGCAGTCGGCGATGGTGGCTGTGCAGAGCAGATCCGGACGGCCGTTGATGAGCACGGCATCCGATCCGCACATGCCATGCCCACAGGAGTACCGGAAGTTCAGCGTAGGATCCACTGCTCGCTTGATCTGCAGAAGGGCATCCAGAACAGTGCACTGTGGAGCAATCCGGATTGTGTACTCCTGCGTCCAGCGGTGGCCTCGGGCCCGTCGGTTGCCCGCCGTGGCGAAGGGGTTGCTCTTGGCGAATGGGTTGGTTCGTGCCGGACGCTCTGATTGAGGTCGTGGGGTAAACCGGGCTATTCTGAAGGTCACTGGACGGGGATCGCGATCCGGTGAGGATGCCTTGGATCCGTCTGATCCCGTGGACTGTGATGTCACGGTTGCTCCTGTTCTTGCTCGGGATCTGGCCCGATGCCCATTGATATGCGCGAATTCCATCCTAATCGCTGACTGGCCTGGATAGATGTCGAACAGGTATCTGTCTGAACAGATTGGGCCCAGAGTCCATCATCAGAGTCCATCAGTAGTCGCGGCCCTTGGGAGGCATGTCGACGATATGAACAGGCTGCCAGGAGACGTCTTCCTTGGCATCGATCACGGTGTGAGCCAGATAGTGTTCGTCATCGCGCTGCGGAAAATCGCGGCGATACAGGGCGCCGCGGGATTCCTGACGTTGCAGACTGGCATTCAACACAGCCCGGGCCAGTATCAGCAGGTTGTCCACCTCCATGATGGCGGTGACTTCCTGGTTGAGTACTGCTGTCTCACTGTGCGCATGCAGCTGTTTTGCGTCAGCATCCAGTTGATCCAGACCGCGCAAACCTTTTTCAATGCTGCCCTGATCGCATCGGACGGCAACGGCCTCCTCCATCAGCCCTCCTAGTCGGCCCATCAGCGCATAAGGGTTGTTCAGGCTGGCCTCGTCACCGGGGTCGGAGGCTTCGCCTTGGTCGTCAGCCAATGCTGGTTCCGAGGGTTCGCCGTTGCTTGCGCCAGCCAGCAACTCGTCCAGGAAGGCCTGACGCTTTTGCAGAGCTTGTGTGAGCGGAGATGTGTCGGTCGTGTCGTTTGTCTCGTCGGCTTTGGATATGGCGGCGGCGATGGTCTGCCCGGTCCTGGTGCCAAAGAGGCAGGCGTCCAGCAGGGAGTTGCCGCCCAGTCGGTTGGCCCCGTGAACGCTGACACAGGAGCATTCCCCGGCGGCGAACAGTCCGTCGACGATTCGACGGTGGCCGTTCTGCCAGCGGTAGACGCGACCACGATCGGTAATGGGAATGCCTCCCATGGTGTAGTGGGCGGTGGGTTTGACCGGAACCAGATCCACAGTGGGATCCAGGTGGGCGTAGCGATGGATGGTCTCGGTGACCTGGGGGAGCAGGGCAGCCATGCGTTGGGCATCAATGCCGGTCATGTCCAGCCAGACGCAATCATGAGGCCCGTCCGGGTCCGATGGATCGGCCACCCCGCGACCTGCATCAATTTCGGCCATGATGGAACGGCTGACCACATCCCTGGCGGCCAGGTCGCCGTGTCCCGGCGCATAGTCCTGCATGAAGGCCCGGCCCTGACTGTTCCTGAGCACGCCGCCTTCTGCGCGGGAAGCCTCCGACAGCAGGATGCCGGTGTGGCCCAGGCCGGTGGGATGGAATTGGATGAACTCCACATCCTCCAGTTGCAGACCGGCCTGCAGGGCGAGCGCCATGCCGTCACCGGTCAAATCCCAGGAGTTGGAAGTCGTATGGAAGAGTCGGCCTGCCCCACCCGTGCACAGGACGATATTGTCGGCTTGGATGGCCTGCAGCTTGCCGGCGTGGGTGTCCAGGACGATCAGTCCACGGGCCTGGCCGCCGGTTTCCTCATCAGCAGGCGGATCCACGACCAGATCGGTCACGTACCATTCCTCAGCGAACTCGACTCCTTGACGCAGGCACTGCTGCCAGAGGGCGTGGAGGATCTGGTGGCCGATACGGTCGGCTGCATAGGCTGCCCTCCTGACTGGATGGCCGCCATAATCGGCGGTATGGCCGCCAAACTTCCGCTGGGCGATGTGCCCGTCTTCGGTTCTTGAGAAGGCCACCCCGTCATGCTCCAGTTCGATGACGATCCCCGGGGCCTGCTCGGCCAGAATCCGCACGGCATCCTGGTCAGCCAGCCAATCGCTACCCTTGATGGTGTCGTAGTAGTGCCAATGCCAGTCATCCTTTTCCTGATTGCCTAGGCTGGCCGCGATACCACCTTCTGCTGAGCCGGTGTGGGACCGCAGGGGTTGCAGCTTGGAGACGACCAGGACCTTTGGCGACAAGCTGCTTTCGCTTCTGTTGCTCTCCAGATCCCTGTACAGTCCCAGGGCGGTTGACAACCCGGCCGCCCCGGCTCCGACGATGACGGCATCATAGCGGCTTCTGACCTTCTGCGGATTCATACCATTGATACTGTCACAACCCGTTGATAGTGGTGGCCCTTCAGGTCCATGTCTGCTTACGCGGGCAGAATGGGTCTTATGACCGAACTTTCCTTCTCCCAGCAGGTGTATCAGGTCGTCAGGCGGATCCCTCGCGGCAAGGTAGCCACCTACGGTCAGGTCGCCTCCCTGACTGGTCACCCACGCAACGCCAGGTTCGTAGGTTATGCGCTTCATGACAACCCCGAACCCGGGGTGATTCCCTGTCATCGCGTGGTCTTCCGCGATGGTTCTTTGGCGCCGGGATTCGCTTTTGGCGGTCCTGAACGTCAGCGTCAGCTGCTGGAGGATGAGGGCGTTCATTTTGTTCCTCCGCGTAGTGACGAGTCGGCTGGTGCAGACGGCTGGGTGGTGGATTTGGACCGCTGCCGCTGGCAGGCCTGACTCTTCGGGTGCTCAGCTACGACGCATCCGTCCTGCATGTTGATCAGACCACGAATCTCCAGGGATCCCAGCAGTTGCATCAGATGTCTGACGGAGAGCTCGCGTCCTTGATTCGCCAGCTCAGCGCGAAGCTGTCCCGTCATGGGCGGACCATTCCGACGCTGGCAGGTGCGGATAGCCGCCAGCACGGTTGCCTCTTCCTTGGTTAGGCGCTCGTCATCTGCTTTTTTGCATTCACTGTCAGTCCCCGAATTTGATGGCTGGGTTGAAGATTCCTCTCTGTTCTGAGAGTGGGTTGAAGGTCCGTCTCTACCAGTCCGGGATTGTTTGAGCACGGTTGGGTCCGGTTGACCGCCGTTGATGGTCTGGGCCGGATGATCCGAACCAACCGTCGGTGTGTGTCGCGCGTTCTGTCTGTTCGTTTGGTTACCGCGTGATTTGGCGGTATTGACTGAAGCGGAGGCTTCTTGACGGACGGACTTGCCGGGGTGAACCGGTCCATGGGCAGGGTGGCAAATGTCTCGGATGTCGGATGCAGACAGGAGTAGCTCCGCCTTGCCCTCATGGATGAGCCGGTTGCAGCCGGTGTTTTCCGGTTGATCGATTCTGCCAGGAGCGGCCAGTACGCGACGACCCAATTCGACGCCCCAGTTGGCTGTGTTCAACGCGCCTGATCTGTGCCGTGCCTGTGCCACCACGATATCGGAGGCTAGGGCGGCGATGATCCGGTTCCGCAGCAGGAACCGACGCGCCTCGGGGATGGTTCCGGGTGGTAACTCGCTGATCAGTGCGCCGCCATCTGCCTCGATGTTTTCGAACAGACGACTGTTGCGTTTGGGACCCATGTGCAGCAAGCCTCCGGCAAAAACGGCGACTGTGCGTCCGCCACCAGCGGCCAGGGCTCCCCAGTGAGCGGCGGCATCCGTGCCCATGGCCCCGCCGGAGACGACCAGGTGGCCTTCGCCGGCAGCCTTCCTGGCTATCTGGTGAGCAATGGACCGGCCATACTCGTCACATGTTCTTGACCCGACCACGGCCAAGGGTCGGTCACAGCAGATCAATGTTTCGGGATTGCCTTGCCCCCACAGGCAGAGGGGAGGGGCCCAGTCGGAGCGGCGTGCCAGGTCATCCACCTGGCCTGGCCAGCAGGGATCGCTTGGGGTCATCACCCAGAATCGGCCACCGCCAGTCATCATGGTCCGCACCTGGTCGGTGTCCATGGCAAGCGAGGGTGTCAGGCGTCTCCGCCAGGAGTTGCTGATCTTGTGGAACCGGGTGAGGTCCTCGGGGCTCGTTTGTCGTCCCCACCGAGCCGTCCCCTTCAGAAATCGTTCGTCCAGTCTCGTGCGAGCAGCATCATGATGGCTGTCAGTCCCTGCCTGGTTTGGCGCTCTTAGTTCGATCAGATTTCGACAAAGGTCGGCCGCCTGGTCCGAGCCTAGAAGACAAGCAATCATAAAAGCATCGGGACCATCTGCCGCTAGAGTCAACACGGTTCTGGCAAGCCAGTCGCTTTCGACCATGGCCATCGGTAGCGGCTGGCCGTCGGGCATGGGCTTCATCATGGGTTGGGCCATCTCAGACGGCCCTTGTTCTGAGCAGGATGCCGGTGGTCACATCGTCGGCACCGGGGCTGGTCCGCCCGTCCAGGTCTGCCAGAGTCCATGCCAGGCGCATGGTCCGGTCGGCACCTCGCAGGCTGATCCGTTGCTTGCGCAAGGCCTGGTCGACAACCGAACGTGCCTTGGCTGATGTGTTCTGACGCAGCCATTCGCCGCTGATCTGAGCGTTGCAGGTCCAACCTTCCTTGTGGAAACGCTCTGTTGCTGTCTGGCGGGCGCGGGTCACACGCTGGCGGATCTGAGCGCTGTGCTGCCGTGGACGGTGGTCGTCGAATCCCGGGTCGGTCACCGGGGGGACCGTGGTCTGGATGTCGATGCGGTCCATAATGGGTCCTGAGAGCCTGTTCCAGTAGCGGAGGCGTTCGCGGGGCGTGCAGGTGCAGCGCTCGCCGGTGCCGTATCCGTATCCGCAGGGGCAGGGGTTGGCGGCCATGACCAACTGGAACCGAGCCGGGAAGGTGGTGCTGCCCTTGGCCCGGGACAGGAAGATTCGTCCGATTTCCAGGGGCTCGCGCAGGGATTGGATGACCCTTGGAGAGAACTCCGGAGCCTCGTCCATAAAGAGGACGCCGCGGTGGGCACGGGTGATGGCACCGGGGGTGGCTAGTCCGGCGCCGCCTCCGACCATGGCCGCCATGGAGATCGTATGATGCGGAGCCTCGAAGGGTGGCACATCGGTGATCCCATACTGGCTCAGCGTGCCGCACAGCGATCGAATGGAGGCCACCTCCAGCTGTTGGACAGCGTCCAAGGCGGGCATGATGCTGGGAAGCCTTGCTGCAAGCATGCTCTTGCCGGCTCCTGGAGGGCCGACCATGAGCATGTGGTGACCGCCGGCTGCAGCCACCATCATGGCCCACTTGGTCTCCTCCTGGCCAATCACGTCAGCCATATCCGGCTTGGGCGGAGATGGGTCGGCATTGGCGGGGGAGCTGTCTTCATGACCTGAGTTATTGGGATGCACACTCGCTATGGCGGTCGACTTATCAGAGTCTTGGCGATTATCTGCTTCGGAGATGGCGATCCTACTTCGTCCGCCCAAGGCCTGGATAAGCTGGCCCAGGTGGCGTAGTCCCACGACCTCGATATCGGGTACTAGATGAGCTTCATCCAGGTTGTCTGCAGGGACGAAAGCTCGTGTGATTCCCTGAGCTCTGGCCTGCGTCAGGATGGGGAGCAGACCGTTGATGGGCAGAATCGTGCCATCCAGGTTGAGTTCGCCCAATATGACCGTATGGTCCAGGCCTTCCGTCGGCAGTGCTCCGCCGGCTTCGAGGACACTGGTCGCAATGGCCAGGTCGTGTGAGGAACCATGCTTGGGCTTTGAAGCTGGGGACATGTTGACGGTGACCCTGGTTTGCGGCCACCGGAACCCACAGGCCGAGCAGGCGGATTTAACCCGTTCCCTTGACTCCGACAAGGAGGCATCCGGCAGGCCGATGATGGAGAAGTAGGGCAGCCCTGGGGAGATGAAGGACTGTACATGGATCAGAAAGGCCTTGAGGCCTATCAATCCCACGGATTCAGCGGATCCAAGACGCATCAGAAGGCCTCCCTGGTGTGCCTGAGGAAGACTGATCCCGGATTCCATCCGCCCTTGCCCGAACAGTTGGATCCTGTGGCGGCCTCGGCGGATGCCTGACTGGAAGCCAGGGGATAGGGGTTCTCGGAATGCAGGCTTCTGCCAGGGTCGGACTTGACTGACAGGCTGATGACATCGAAACGGGTGCCGCGATGCCGTGCGCTGGGATCTCGGTCATGGCTGATCAGCCATTGGACTGCGGCGCGACGAAGGTGGGTCTGCTTGCGCGGGCCGACAGCCTGTTCTGGGGATCCGAACCGACCGGTGCGTCTGGTTTTGACCTCAACGAATACCAGAGTCGCCTCCGGATCCAGTGCGATGATGTCCAGCTCGCCGAACCGGCTTCTCCAATTTCGGGCTAGAATCTTCCAATTGCGTTGCCGCAGCCACTGGCAGGCGTAGTCCTCGCCCAAACGTCCGAGTTCTCGGCTGCTTACGCCCTTGGCCCTGATCTGTCGCTCAACATCTGCCAGCTCCATGTCGATGGATTCACAGTTGCTCGTATGTAACCTTGTTCTTCCAGGCCGCCTGGTTTCTGGATTGTCGGCGGAGCTGGTGGAAGTAGGCAGAGCGCTTATGGGTTGCGCGACCGTTGAGTCTGGGGTCTTAATATCGGCGTCAGTGCTGCCACCCCGGTCGTCGAAAACTGTGCGGAGATTACTTGGTCTAGTCAGTGCTTGTGTGTCCATGTTTCTAGGAGACCACTGGAGGGAAGTCGGTGACTAGTCGAACCAGGCATGTGGTCGAATGAACCAGCGCATGCACGAAAGTGGATGAACGAGTGGATTGACGATGCTGATGCTGTAGCTATCGCACTCATCTCTGCATCAGGCAGAGGCGGCAGAGGCAAGAAGGACCGAAACAAAAACCAAGGTGGACAGAAACCAAGCAAAGCGGGACTAAGTCAAGCGGAACTTAGGAAACAGAAACCATGGGAATAGAAACGAGTGATACCAGGTAAAGCAAATAAACCAGGGGAGCGGGGCAACAGGCAGTCAAAAGGACCAGAAGCAAAGAGATAAGAGAGGCCGGAAGACATCGCCGGCGGATTCGCTGGCAACGCCTTCCGGCCTGCTGTGGTCAACTATCCTTATGACTGATTGATCACCTTGTCAGCCGAGTATTTGTCTGAAAGGAATGCGGTGATTGGGGCGGTCTGGGTTCCATTTGTCCACCCTTGTCTTCCGCTCTTGACAAATGCCCGGACTCTTAGGCGATTTTCACCGGCCTCGGGCTCACTGCTCCTGCATCAGAGCAGTCATCTGCCCCAGATCCAGCTCGAAGCTGACCCCGCGCTGCTGATAGTCGGGCTGATTGCGTGTGTGCTGCATGGCCGAGCGGACGAATTCGCCGGCGATCCGGGCGGCATCGGCCAGTCCTCGCCCCGCAAAGAGCGCCCCGCAGAGGCTGGAGGCGAAGGCATCGCCGGTTCCATGGATCATGAAGGGCAGCTTGTCGTGGACCAGTTCGGTGCGCTCGCTGACTCCGCCATGATCCGCTGAGGCCACGAAGTTGCGCAGCTTGCCATCCTTCCGGTCGATGCCCTTGATGATGACATTTTTCGCGCCCATGTCCAGCAGGCGGCCCAGACGCTGGCCAACCTGGGCGTCGTCGAGGTCCTGGCCTTCGTAGTCGATGCCGGTCAGCAGACTGACCTCGGTCAGGTTGGGCATGAGCAGGTCGGCTCCATCGACCAGATTGGTCACGGCCCGGCACATCTCCTCGGTGTAGGTGGGGTACATGGATCCGCCGTCGCCCATGACCGGGTCGACCAGCCGCAGGGCCCTGGGGTATTCCCGATACATGCGCTGGATGATGTCGACCTGCTCGGCGCTGCCCAGGAACCCGCTGTAGATCCCGTCCAGCTCGACGCCCTCCTTCTGCCAGGCATCCAGGTATCCCGGCAGCATCTCGGTGGTGTCGTGGAAGGTGTAGTCCTTGAACATGGTGTGTGCGCTGAACAGGGCCGTGGGTACCGGGCAAACGTCGCATCCGGCAGCCGAAAGGATGGGGATGGCGGCCGTCAGCGAGCACTTGCCATACCCGCACATGTCATGCACAGCGGCGACTCGGGGGATGTACTTGCTGTCGCGCTGGTAGAGCCTGTTCTGATCGTCCGTCTGTCCGGCCATCTTTTGAACTCCTTCATGCCTGCTGAGGCTGTTCGCAGCGGAGCCTTCTCCGTTGCTTACTTGACTCTACAGCGAAGGGGTTAAACGGGTACCTCCGCGTGTGCAATGTCGAGACGGAAAAGGCCTGCTTCCAACCTTCTGGAAGCTGTTATAAAAAAGGACGATACCGAAAAGTCCATTCTGGCTTGAACAGAGGGGCTTGTGCCGCTTATGGTCACATTCAAGAACTTGGAAGAGGACGCACGTCACCAACAGATAGGAATCGACATGACCGACCAGAACCCGCACAAGTACCATTTCGAGACGCTTCAGCTCCACGTGGGTCAGGAGCAGGCCGACCCCGCCACTGATTCCCGGGCCGTGCCCATCTACGCCACCACCAGCTACGTCTTCCACGACTTCGACCACGCCGAGGCCCGATTCGCGTTGAAGGACCCTGGCAACATCTACGGACGTCTGACCAACTCCACCCAGGGGGTCTTCGAGGACAGGATCGCCGCCCTGGAGAACGGTACCGCCGGTTTGGCCGTGGCCTCGGGAGCAGCCGCTGTGGAGTATGCCTTCCGGAACATCACCCAGACCGGGGACCATATCGTGTCATCCAAGAACATCTACGGCGGAACCTTCAACCTCCTCAAGCACACCCTGCCCCGTGATGGTGTCGAGACCACCTTCGTGGATCCTTCGGATCCGTCCAACTTCGAGCCGGCCATCCAGGAGAACACCAAGCTGGTATTCTTCGAGACCTTCGGCAACCCCAATGCGGACCTGCCCGACTTTGAGGCCATCTCCAAGATCGCCCATGACCACAACCTGCCGGTGATTGTCGACAACACCTTCGCCACTCCTTACCTGTTCCGGCCGCTGGAGCACGGAGCTGACATCGTCGTGGAATCGGCCACCAAGTTCATCGGCGGCCATGGCACCACCCTGGGCGGGGTCGTCGTGGAAGGCGGCCGGTTCGACTGGGCGGCAGTGCCCGGCAAGTTCCCCACCTTGACTGAACCCGACCCCAGCTACCACGGTCTGCGCTTCTACCAGGATCTGGGGGCTGCGGCCTTCGTCACCCGCATTCGCGCCATTCTCCTGCGTGACACCGGCGCCGTCATCTCGCCCTTTGCAGCCTTCCTCCTCCTGCAGGGGACCGAGACGCTCTCGCTGAGGGTTGAGCGCCACGTTGAGAACGCCTTGAAGGTGGTGGATTACCTGCAGACCGTGCCGGAGGTGGAGTCGGTCAGCCACCCGGCCATCGAGGGCCGTCCCGACCACGAGCTCTACAAGCGCTACTTCCCCAACGGCGCTGGCTCCATCTTCACCTTCGATCTGAAGGGCGGCAAGGATGCGGCCAGGGTCTTCATCAACAACCTGCATCTCTTCTCCCTCCTGGCCAACGTGGCTGATGTGAAGTCGCTGGCCATCCACCCGGCATCGACCACCCACTCTCAGGAGACACCGGAGGAGCTGGAGGATCAGGCCATCCATCCCGGTACCATCAGGCTCTCCATCGGCACAGAGAACATCGAGGACATTCTGGACGACCTCAAGGGTGCCTTCCAGGCATTGAAGGAGTCCGGACTGGCCAAGTAGCCAGCAATTAAACTTCCTTCTTGGTGCCATATCTGCGCGATATATGACCGAGAAGGCACAGAAGCAGAAGGTGCCTGTCGAAACCTCATTACGTTTCGATGGGCGCCTTTGCATATGCCTCCCCTTCCTTCTCCAGTGGCAGACAGCACCTGACCAGTGAGGTGGCAATATTGCGGTAGGTAAGATGGAAGCATGAAACATGGAGCAAAGACGAGGGCGTCTTCCGATCCGTCGTCCGGTGCGGGGAAACCGAGGCAGATAGCTCAGGTGGCCATCAAGGCCAAGGGACTGACCAAGGACTATGGTAGTGGGGAGAACCTGGTCCATGCCCTGCGGGGCGTTGATGTCGAATTCGAACGGGGCAGGTTCACGGTCATCATGGGTCCTTCCGGGTCGGGCAAGTCCACCCTCATGCATACCTTGGCCGGCTTGGACACCGTTACCTCCGGACATGTCTACCTGAACGGGACCGATGCCGCCGGTGTGAAGGGCAGGCGAGCCCGTCGTCAAGGAGGGCGGAGGGGAGTGGTCGACCTGACCAAGCTCAACGACAATCAGCTGACCCTCTTGAGGCGCCAGAGTCTGGGCTTCATTTTCCAGAGTTTCAACCTCCTGCCCATGTTTACGGCCAAGCAGAACATCCTCATGCCTCTGATCCTGGATGGGGCCAAGCCAGACACAGCCTGGTTGGACGTTTTGGCCAAGACCCTGGGCTTGGAGGAGAGGCTGAGTCACCGACCCAGCGAGCTTTCTGGCGGTCAGCAGCAGCGTGTGGCCATCGCCAGGGCCCTCATCACCAAGCCTTCCATTGTCTTTGCAGACGAACCCACCGGAAACCTGGACACGGCCTCTTCGACCGAAGTGCTCAGCTTCTTGCGGGATTCGGTCCGCGAGTTGGGGCAGACCATCATCATGGTCACGCATGATGTCTTTGCGGCCTCCTTTGCCGACCGGGCTTTGGTATTTGCGGATGGGCGAATCGTGGCAGACCAGGACAGACCCACTATGGATTCCATGAACGCCCTGCTCTCCGAGGAAGTCATGGCCTCTACAGCTACAGCTGACTCGGCTGCTCATCGCTGAGGGAACGCTTATGTGGTTCGTTGCTAGAAAAATGATGCGGCATGACCTGGGCATGATGGTTCCCGCCGGCATCGCCATTGTCGTCGGAACGCTGTTTATCGCCATGACCTTCCTCTTCGGCAACACTATGGATGTTTCCATGCGGCGTATGGTCTCATCCGATGCTGCCCAGGCCAACTACGCCATCATCCCAGCGGAAGGCAACCATTCAGAGCAGAAAAGGGTGAAGGACTTCAAAACAGAGGAGCTGGCAAAAGTCTCAGGCGTTCACGCAGTCAGATCAGACACCCAGCTCATGGTGGATGTCCGCGCCGGCATGGTCAAGAGCGAGAGCGTGATTGCCATTCCTATGGCGGATTCATCGCTGATGCCGGTTGGTCTGTCCAAGGGATCCTGGCCCAGTGCTGATGACCAGGTGGTCCTACCCGGGCCGACTGTGTCCAGGCTCAAGCTTTCCCTGGGTGACAAGGTGAATCTGAACCTGTCGCCTAACATGCTGTATATTTCTGAGGACCTTGGGCCGAAAGGGCAAGCCAGCGCTGACCAGGTTGCGGGTAGGTTCGTATCGAGGCCGCTGACCTTGTCGGGTATCAGTGCGAACCAGGGCAACGAGGGCGACAGGTTTGGCGAATCGGGCGGCGCAATCGTGCTGACCCCCAAGACCATAGATGCCTTGATGACGACAGCAGGTCTTGGCAACATGGGTAACCTGTATGCCCAGAACATCTACCTGAATGTTGGCGGGCCGGGCAGCGACCTCGATGGGAGTCTGGCCTCTTTGCGCAAGCTCATGCCTTCCGGCTATTCCCTTGAAGACCGTCACACTATGGAGGACCGACTGGTCAAGACCGCGCTCGGCGGTTCCCAAAACCCCGTGACCACCTTTCTTCTGGTATTCGGCATGCTGGCCATGTTCGTGGCTGCCACCGTCATAGCCAACACCTTCCAGGTCATGGTCGCTCGGCAACGTCGCTACCTGGCCCTCCTGAGGACGATTGGCGCCAATAAGAGCCAGGTCAGGGCCAGCGTCCTGATGCGTTCCATCATCCTGGGCGCTGTGGCCTCCCTGATCGGGGTCGGCGCCGCCATCGGCATCATGGCCATTCTGGGTGCAGCCAAGGCTCATACGAGTTCCCTCTACTTCCAATTGAAGTTGACTCCGGCAGTTATCCTGGTGCCTCTCGTTTTCGGCATCGTCGTTACGGTTTTGGCCTCCCTGGGATCTTCATGGGCCGCCACCAGGGTCAGTCCTTTGGAGGCGCTGAGGCCTGCCGATCTTTTGCAGAACAAGCGGACGAGCAGAATACGACTGTTTGTCAGCGTGGTCATGATTCTGCTGGGCATCACCATGACGGTCTGGTCTCTCTGGCAGGTCAGGCTCAATGTCACGGCAGACAAGGCCAGCAAGGTATCTGGAGATGGACCCAACATTGTTGCCGTGATGGCCGTCATCGGCATCGTCCTTGCCTTCCTAGGTATCCTTCTCAGTGCCAATCGTTGGATTCCTTTCATGCTCAAGGGAGTCGGGTCCCTGGTTTCGCGGATTGGGCCCTCGTCCACAATCGCCGTGGCTAACATTGCACGGAATCATTCCCGTGTGGCGGCAACAGGTACCGCCCTCCTGATCGGCGTAACGCTGGTCGCCACCCTGACTACAGGCGCCGCCAGCGCCAAGCAGACCATGGACGACATGATGGATGAGCACTACTCGGTCGATCTGCAGATCAGCGCCGATGGCCTGGATACCAAGGCTTTGAACGCCATTCGACAAATCGACGGGGTCGCGCAGGCAGAACTGGTGCCCCAATATGCTGCCATGGTCAAATCAGGCGGCGAGAACGGCGCAGGAATGACTATTTTCGCCCTGGATTCGAACATGATCGATCGCCTCCTGAATGCCAAGGTCGGCCAGGATTTTTCTGGACAAGATGCCCTGCTGCTTCCCAAAAGCCTCATGGACAAGCAGAAGGATTTTCATGACGGCGGGAACCTAGGGCTCAATATACTCAACCCGATTCAAGGCGACGCTCAAGGCGGATCCGCAACGGTGGCTCAAAGACTCTTCGTGACCAGTGTCTACGCGCCCTTCCAGGGGATTGATGCCAGTGACTTATATGGCCTGACTGACTCATCATCGCTCAATGGCGCTCAGCCTCAGACCGTGCAGATCTGGGCCAAGGTCGATGGTTCGCCAACAGTCTCGGCGTTCATAGACAAGGTGAAGAGTGCGCTTTCTGGGTATTCGGCTGTTTCTGTGAAGGGCGGGCTGGCTGAGAAGCAACAGTGGGACCGGACCATCGACAACCTGCTCATGATTATCCTGGCCCTGCTGGCGGTGGCAGTTGCCATCGCATTGATTGGCGTGGCCAACACGCTTTCCCTTTCGGTGCTGGAACGCCGGCGTGAGTCCGCCACCCTGCGGGCCATTGGGATGACACGCAAGCAGATCAGACGGTCCCTGGCTGTGGAATCAGGGCTGATAGCCCTGGGGTCGTCCTTGTCTGGCCTGGTCCTGGGTCTGCTCTTCGGCTGGGCTGCAGCCTATGAGATCTTCTCCTCTCTGGGGACTGTGGCTTTCCCCATTCCCTGGTCCACTGGACTGGTGATTCTGGTGGTGGCGCTTGTAGCGGCGATCCTGGCAAGCGTCCTGCCAGCAAGACGTGTCAACCGGACTCCACCGGTTGTGGCTCTTGCTGAGGAATGACGGCAAGCAACCAGCGCGCATCACAAGCACCAGCCTTTATCCCAGCGCGCCTTGGTCGGCGCCCGGAATGATTGATTTGTCTCCCCAGATGCCGTCTTCACTGATGCTGCTTGGAAGCGAGCAGGCTTGAGCGAAGGGACCTTGATATTCCTGTAGTCAATCAAGGGGATCAGGGCAATTGTTGCAATCCCTTGGTCCGATGGTTGCATGTCTTGAGGCTCACGTCTTTTGCGCTGAACATGGTGTTCTTCATCTCCCAGATGTCCATCCCCGCCGCCCCGCGTTGATTTGGATGGTGCCAGCCTAACAGGAAGAGTTTTTCAGCGCACTCATCCGTAAGGATGATTGTTTTCATCGCTCCTAGGGACCATATCGCGGCAGCTGATAGCCGCATAGGGTCAGAAGCAGACGGGAGAAAGGCTTCCTGACGGATAAGGAGCACCATGCAGCACAAAGCGGATATCGCGTCTTCGCAAGGGTTAATCGACAGTGCGGGCCCAGGCGTCGCGGGACCACCGGCCGTCAGCGCCAGGCAGCTGACCAAGGATTATGGGCAAGGTTCGAATGCTGTCCATGCCCTACGCGGAATTGATGTGAATTTTGAACGTGGACGGTTCACGGCCATCATGGGGCCTTCAGGTTCGGGCAAGTCAACGTTCATGCACGTTCTAGCAGGTCTGGATACTGTCACCTCTGGCCATGTCTATATGGCCGCTGATCTTTTGCACCCGAAGAGTAGACATTGTCATCATCCATCGATCGATCAGGCCGGCCGAGTCGATCTGACACGACTGGACGACCGTCAGCTGACCCTGATCAGGCGGCGGCATCTGGGATTCATCTTCCAGAGCTTCAACCTGCTGCCTATGTTCACGGCCAAACAGAACATCCTCATGCCGCTGGTACTGGACGGCGTTCGGCCTGACAGCTCGTGGATGGAACAGCTGGTAGAGACGCTGGGTTTGTCGGAGAGGCTGGATCATCTTCCCGGTGAATTATCCGGGGGGCAGCAGCAGCGGGTCGCCATCGCCAGAGCTCTGATAACCAAACCCGGTCTAGTCTTCGCGGACGAACCGACTGGGAACCTGGACCTGGCCGCAAGCACTGGTGTTCTGAAGTTCCTGCGCGATTCCGTACGCGAGCTGAATCAGACAGTCATCATGGTCACCCACGATGCCTATGCCGCATCCTATGCCGACCGTGCGCTGGTCTTCGCCGACGGACAGATCGTTGCCGACCGACAGGATCCGACGGTGAAAGCCATGAACGATCTTCTGGCTGAACAAGTTTCGGCTGGCGCTGCTGTCTATTCCCAGGTACAGGACTAGGGGTGCATTGTGTGGCGGATAACCCGTACGATGATGAAGCGCGATGCGCGAATGATGATGCCGGCTGGTCTGGCCATCGTGATCGGCACCCTCTTTATGTGCCTGACTCTCCTTTTTGGCAACGTGGCGAATGCCTCCATGCGTCGCGAGATCAGCATGGATGCCGGCCAAGCCAATTATGCTGTGACCTCCAGAAGGGATCAGGACAAGCCAATTCTGTTCGACGAGTTCGATAGCAGGGGGCTGTCGAAACTGCAGGGGGTTCGTGGTCTGCGTCCCGATGTCAACCTCATGGTGGATACGGAAGCAAACGGTCAGTCCAGCAAGGGGATTCTGGCGATTATGGGTGCCAGCCAGGAGCTCATGCCTATCGATCTTGTTCGGGGACAATGGCCGGATTCAGACGATCAGGTGGTACTCCCACGTTCCGTCGCCGACAGGCTCCGGGCGGGCCTTGGGGATAAGGTGCACCTCCATCTGTCCCCGTTGATGCTGCCAGAAAAGGACAGTGCTCAGGATTCTTCAAATAAAGAGAGACTTGTTCACCAAGGCACTGTGGACTTGACCATCTCAGGCATCAGCAAGAGCCGTGGTGGACAGTACGACGACTTCGGCGGAGCTGTGGTGCTGACGGGTTCCCGAATTGATCGTCTGCTGACTAAGGCGGGAATGGCTGGACCGGCGTCCCCTCCTGTGGAAAACGTCTATCTGCAGGTTGATGGCCAAGGCAAGGAACTTCAGAACACTCTGCATGAGATCAGTCGATACGTTCCCGACGGATACCGGCTGGAGGACCGTCGCGTAATGGAGGACAGGCTACTCAGTGAGCAGACCGGCAATGGTGTGAACATCATGACTGTCTTCCTCATGACTTTCGGTGTACTGGCCATGGTAGTGGCTGCCTTGGTGATTGCCAACACCTTCCAGATCATGGTGGCCAGACAGCGCAGGTATCTGGCCCTGCTGAGGGTTATTGGTGCGGATCGACGGCAAATCAGGTTAGGCGTGCTGCAGCAGGCACTGCTTCTTGGTGTCATATCGTCCTTGATTGGCATCCTGCTGGCCATGGGCTTGATGGGTCTTGCCGGTTGCCTTGGTTTGCATTCGGGCACCATGGAGCTTGCACTTCTGCTTACTCCTGCTGCCCTTCTGGTTCCATTTGCGCTTGGCGTTCTGGCAACCTTGGTGGCTGCCTTTGGGTCTACTCGTACGGCTATCAGGGTCAGACCGCTTGAAGCCCTGCAGCCAGTGGATTATCAGGAGCAAGGAAGCAGGAAACGGACCGGTCTGCTGATCAGCATCCTGTTGGCGGTCATTGGCATAGCGTTCGTGATCTGGTCCTCTTGGCGTGTCAGGGAGCTAGTCAGGACAAACACCGGCGATACAGTCCAGACCACTAATCAGCAGGAACTCTTGCTGGGTCTCGCGGTATTGGGTGTTTTGCTGATTTTCCTGGGTGCGCTGACCGGTGCGCGTCGCTGGATTCCAGCTCTTCTGCGTTGCCTGGGTAGGCCTGTGTCCCGGATTGGACCATCTTGCAGGGTTGGAGTGGCGAATATCGCTCGAAATCCCTCACGAGTTGCTGCTACAGGTGTTGCTCTCCTGATTGGCGTAACCCTGGTCTCCACTCTGGCTACAGGTGCGGTAACCACTAAACGGACCTTGGCCAAGGATATCGATCAGCGTTATTCCTTGGATATTGAAATATCTGGTCAGGGGCTGAATAAGAATAATGTGCGGGCCATTGAGCGGATCAAAGGTGTCGCGGATGCAGAGCTGGTGCAGCGATTCAATACCAAGGTCGAGTCAGGAGGCCCCTCACAAGATTCCATGACTGTCTATGCCTTGGATACTTCACGGATCAGGCATGTGCTTCATGCCGATCTGGATCCAGATACGCAAAAGTCGGATGCACTGCTGGTATCGACCAGAACGATTTCCAAGCATTCCGGTTACCGGAACGGAAGTCAGTTGAAGTTGTCGATAGCCGATTCTCAGGCGGACGATAAACATGAAAAAGAGGCAGATGCAAGAAGAACGTTGACCGGGGTCTTTGCAGGATTCAGCGGGCTGGATACCAGTGGCGTCTATGCAATCACGGACTCCCGGAATGTCGCTGGGATAAACACCGAGACGCATGAAATCTGGATCAGGACGCAAGGAGATCGCGATGCCGCACTGCTCTTGGATGACATACGTCAGGCTGTCGGAGAGCATGATGACATGGCTATCAGCGGAGGGCTGACGCAAAAGAGGCTATGGGGCGAAAGAATCGATTCCTTGTTGGCGATCATGGTGGCATTGCTGGGCGTTGCCGTCATCATTGCCCTCATAGGGGTCTCCAACACTTTGATGATGTCGGTGCTGGAACGCCGTCGTGAAACCGCCACGCTCAGAGCAATCGGCATGAGCAGCGTCCAGGTTCGCCGATCCTTGGGAGTCGAAGCCTGCATGATTGCCCTAGGAGCCAGTCTGGCTGGAATCGTTCTAGGAATGCTATTCGGGTGGATAGGAGCCTATCAGGTCTTTGTGCCATTAGGATCCGTGACCTTCACCGTGCCATGGTCGGCTTTTGCGCTGATACTGCCAGTGGCCTTGTTGGCTGCGGTGGCAGCCAGTATGCTGCCAGCCAGGGAGGCAGTCAAGGTTTCACCCATTGAGGCGCTCAGTGATGATTGATGCTGACTGATGGCCTGGTTCATACCAGATGGTTTTCGTAAGCGAAGACCACTGCTTGGACACGGTCGCGGGCATTGATTTTCTGGAGAATGTGAGTGACATGGGTTTTCACCGTGGGCAGTGAGATTCCCAGATTGTCGGCAATCTCCTGGTTGCTCAGGCCTTGGGCTATGTGAACCAGGACCTGCAGCTCGCGATCAGTGAGCAGGTCTGCTTCGGGATCGCGATAGGTTGAGCCAGATGGCATGGATCCGGTCGTAGGCATGTCATGGGCCATATGTTCGATTAGGCGTTTTGTAGCCGAAGGGGCGATGATCGCATTGCCCTGGTGAACTGTACGGATGGAGGACAAGAGGGTTTCAGGCTCGGTATCCTTGAGCAGAAATCCTGATGCGCCGGCTTTTATAGCGGCCATGACATATTCGTCAAGATCGAAGGTGGTCAGCACAATGACCCTGGGCTCCGGGCGGTCAGGCGACAAAGCAGTGATCCGGCGGGTGGCTGTCAAACCATCCATGCCGGGCATTCGGACATCCATGAGGATCACATCAGGCCGCAGGCGCGAAGCCAGGTCCACTGCTTGCTCGCCGTCCGCGCCTTGGCCAACCACGGTCATGTCATCCTGGGAGCCGATGACCATGGCAAAGCCAGCCCGGACCAGATCCTGATCATCCACGATGGCAACGCTGATGGGTTCGGTCCGTTCCATAACTTCCTGCTTCTTTCCGCTAGATGATGGTCAGCGCCACCATCCGATTTTATCCGAGTCGAGTGTGGCTAGGAATTGCGACTGGTTTCAATTTGTAGCCAAGGTAATCGTTGTCTGATTGAGTGTTGTCTAAGCGATGGTTGTCTGAGTGATTGTTACCGAAATAACTGTTGATGGATCCACCACCAGATGGTGAAGTGAGCCGCTTCGGTTACTGACTCCTGGCCTGGGCTGATCTTCAGGTCCGTGATTCATAGAAAGCTCGATTCTTCTGCTGGACTGATTGCCTGCTGTGTTCGTTTCCTGTGTATCCATTTCCTGTGTGCTCGCCATAGGAGGTGCACACCATCAAGAACGCTCATGTCTGGAGTCCGGTTGGTCCGATTGGAAGCGCTTTGATTCCTTATCCTGTTGTGACTGTTGCGGAGGGTTGTCAGGCTGATCGTCAAGATCTACTGGCAGGGGTTTGGCGGGGTGAAGAGCCGGCAGAGGTGCGGTCTCGTGGGTGAGATCGACCATATGGTTCCTGTCTGAATTGGGGCTCTCGTCTGAGGAATTGGCGGTGTCAGTGTTTGAGTGCGAATCAGTGCTGGAACTGTGACGCAGGACTGTGAGTAGTTGTCGCATACGAGCCAGGGCCTGGCGTCCTTGGGTTGCAATGTCGCCGAAGGCTTGTGCTACCTGCTCTGGGGGAGGATCCACCTCCTTGACTTGGTAATCGTTCAACTCGGCGATGGCCTTGCTGGTGGATGCAATGACTGTATTCAGTGTGGCGGCCACCTCTACCTGCATGGTGGCGCCGATGAGTTCCCGCTCTTGATTGGCTGCCAGAGCCTGGCTTTCCTGCAAGGTCTGGTTTAGCGCGCGCTCGCGCTCCTGCTGGAGAAGCAGAACCGAACCACGAGTGCGTCGGCGTGAGGCAATCAGAATGGTCAGCAGGCAGATCAAGGCCGGTGCGGCCATCACTATGAAAAGCGCTAAATGGGATGCAGAAAAAGAGGCTTCTGCTGGTCCTTTTGTCATGTAGGACAAAATGGTGGGACACCCTTGGTTATTGACTGCACATCTGACAGCCCACAAAACCATATCCGTGATGACCGCGAACGGGACCCAGCGCCTGGTGGAGTTTTTACCGTAAACCATCGCCGAATAGACGGCGATTGGGGATAAGACTGCAGCTTCCGGCAGCCAGGGCGAGAAGAGCAGTAGCAGGGCGGCGACAGCAGCCACTATGGCGGCGCAAATGCCTGGACGGACCCTGCGCACAACCAGAGGCAAAGCGATAGCTAGTGTGGCAATGATTCTTGCTGGCCGGCCTGGATCATATTGGGGAGTGACAGGTGCTATGGCAAGAGCTTGACCTGGATTTTCTACCAAAACGACTCCGATTACCAGACCCAGGTCGGCCGTCAACGGATGGCGTTGAAACCAAACGAAGAGCATGGAGACAATCGAACGCAAGGACCATTGCGTTTGTCGGTTGGCATGTATTACTCCTTCAGGGTCGGATTTTGGCGGAGTAGCAAAAGGAATCCGCGCCTGGAGGTGGTAACCGCCCTCTGGCTTGGGACCAGCTTGGAGGCTGCCTCCCAGGGAAGTCAGTCGTTCGCGCATTCCCAAAAGGCCGAAACCTGAATGCTCAGGTCGGTCCATCTGCGGCGGAGAATCTGAATTGGTAGTGGCATGATCGAGCGGTTGGTCGTCAATGGATAGGCACAGACCGTCTGTGAGCCACTGTTCTTCAATCAGCACATCCGAAGCCGAAGCGGCATGCTTGCGAACATTGGTCAAGGCTTCTTGAAGGATCCGATAAGCAGTTATGGCGCGGCGGCGATCCAACTTTTCTGGGTGGGGTCGGCCTTCGAGGCGTCGGTTGAATTGAGATTCTGGCTGAGCAAGTTGGGCGGCATCTATCAAGTTTGTCCATGATCCGTAGCTGGTCGGCGGATTGCTTGAAGAGGTGGCACCTGAGGGCCAAATACACGCATTGTCGGCCGTATCAACGTTGGCCTTGGCAGTGTTAGCAGCTGGAGTTTCTTTGCTTGTGTGAAGATAGTCGCTGGCTTGGCTTGGCTGAGTGCGATCTGTTCCGGCTGGATCCGGATCATGAGCGTTCGCGGATTGACGAGGGGAATTCGTTTGGGCAGTTGCTTGAGATTGGTCAAGGATATGGATGTCGGCAGGATCCGTTGGTGGTGGGGAAGACGGGTGCTGGCCGGGAGGGGAATCCGCTGTTTTTTGGCTGGTTGCGGCCGCTGGGTTGGTCGGTGATTTGAGTTTGCCGAAGAGAGAGCTCAGCTCGCGTAGGGCTCGACGGCTCTCTTGATCGATGGTGCGCATGGTCTTGAGGGCCAGGCTCGTATTGGCAGTGGCTGCGTATCTGCCGGCATCGGCCTGCACGATGACGATGGACAGTGTGTGGGCGACGACATCGTGCATGTCACGCGCTATGCGGGCCCGCTCAGCACTGGCGGACAGGGCGGCGCTCTGTTCTGCCTGCAGGGCCAGGGCGTGATTGCGTTGACGAGCCTCGTCAAGGGCATCTCGCCTGGTCCGCGTCCAGTAGGCTGTGACGATGGCTACGAGCAGTAAAAGCCCTTCGATCAGAAAATTCGATAGGAAGGTGGTCGCCAGTTCTCTGAATGAGATCGGCCACATTGAGGTGCGGTCCGGCTGTGCTCTGCCCGGAGGCAGAAACCCCAAATCGACCAATGTGAAGATAAGGCAGGACAAGGGCGTCATGACCCAGGCCAAGGTCAGGTAGAGTCGACGCAAGGATGGGCGTCCATAGAGCAGACATGAATAGACCATAACCAGGCAGACTGCATCGGCGGGCATGATGGCTGGCCCCAACAAAAGCTGAGCCAGAGCCACAGCAACGAAGAGCCAGGCTGCCAGGTCGGGGAATCGACGACGGATAACGACAGGAGCTATGAGCAGGACCGTCCACATCAGGATTAGGTTTTCCTGCAAGGGGATCAGGGCCCCATCTTTGAGATTGGCGGTGGAGCCACTCAATAGAAGCAACAGAAGGATGGCGAAGAGAGCGTCAGTCAGCAGCATTCGATTATTGGACCTGGTGATTGGTCGCTGCGCTGTTTGACTGACTGTGCTCATGGGATCAACACTATTCAGGGACGGAGGGAGGTGCCATCGGTCCGAGGGATGATGTGGTCAAATGTGGGCCCAGGCTGTCCGAAAGTGGATAAGCCGGAGCAGTCGCGATCGGGGGTGGGTGCTGAATGGCGAGTCGGAGGATGGTGAGTCGGAAGATGGCGGCTTTGCAGATGGCGATTGCCGTTTATCGGTCTGGCCGCTTTGGCCTTGGGAGGCCTATACCGTTCCTTGCCATGGTGCTGTACGCGCATTCTTACATGGAATGGCTTTCTGCATAGCATGCACGGCCGAGACGTATGCGTACCCCAATGCACGGTCCCAATCCTCGGATGGCTTTACTGGCAACAAGTTCGGATTCCATACTTGGATTCAGCAGGCAGTAAGAGCGGATCGCAGACTTGCGCTCAGTCGGCAATGGGTTTGGATTCCATATGGATTCCACATTTGTGCTCAACCGGCAACCGGCAACCGGCAATTGGCAACCGGCAACAAGTATGCATCCCATATCCATCCATCCAGCCTGTATTCCACAGATACCAGTCAGGCCGACGAATCGTCGTGCATTCCGCAACGGTTCGTCGGCCTGACAACGCAGGGGAGGGCACCCAGTCTCAGGAGAAACGCAGCCGAATCTGCTCGGCCGTGCCGTAGGAGGCCTGCGCCCCCTGCCCGGTGGCGGCGTAGGCGGAGACATAGGAGGCCAGCTGGGCGGCCTCAACCAGGGTCATATCGGAGGCCAGGCCGGCCAGCACGGTGCCCATGAAGGCGTCCCCGCAGCCGGTGGTGTCCACGGCGTCCACATGCACGGCGTGAATCCGGTAGGTCCGGCCCTGGTCCAGCACCATGGACCCCTCGCCGCCCAGGGTGACGATGGCCCGGTGGAAGCCGAAGTCCCGCATGGTCTGGTTGATCCGGTCCCAGTCGGCCCCCAGCCAGTCGCCGTCTTCGGGCTCGTCGATGCCCAGCAGCTGGGCCATCTCATGCTCGTTGACCAGGATCAGGTCCGAGTTGGCGATCAGGTCGGCAGGCAGATCGGCGCGGAAGGGGGAGTCGTTGAGCAGCACGGTCATGCCGGCCTCGTGGCCCATGCGCGCGGCCTCGGTGACCGTCTCGATGGGGCTCTCCAGGCACAGGCCCAGCACCTTGGCCGAGGTCAGGGCCTGGCGGGAGCGGTGGGCGTAGTCCACATCCACCTTGCCGTTGGAGCCGGGGGAGTAGACGATGGTGTTCTCGCCGCGCGCATCCACGGTGATGACTGTGGTTCCGCTGGCTCCGGGCACGGTCATCACATGGGAGACGTCCACCCCGGCGTTGCCCAGCTGTCCCAGCAGGAAGTCGGCGTTGGAGTCGGATCCCACGGCCCCGAAGAGCCTGACCTGGGCGCCGATGCGGGCCGCGGTCGCCGCCTGGTTGGCCGACTTGCCCCCGGGCAGCACCTGCAGGGGACCCCCGTTGATGGTCTCGCCGGGCTTGGGAAGCCGGTCGGTGTTGACGGTGTAGTCCGCATTCATGGACCCGACCACCGAGATGGACCCCGTGATGGTATCCAGTCCCTTGAGCACCTGGTCGGGTACCGCCGCCATATCTTGCATCATGTTTCTCCGTTCCTTGATGAGCTTGTCCGCCTTGATGATCACGCTGTGACAGGTTCAGGGATCCTGGCCGGTGTGCGCGGGCGGGCGACCCACCGAGGCGCAGTGGCGGTAGCTGGTCTGCAGCCGGACCGACCGCACGGGCGAGCCGGCCATCAGAGCCAGGAGCATGTCCACGCAGCGGGTTCCCATGGTGTCGATCTGCTGGGAGATGGTCGACACGGCCGGGGTCAGGATGCGGAAGACGGGCAGGTCGTCGAAGGTGATCATGGACAGGTCCTCGCCGATGCCGATTCCCCGGGACTGTGCCGTTTTGATGGCGCGTATGGCATCCAGGGAGGATCCGAAGAGCACGCCGGTGATTCCCTGCCGGGCCCAGAGGTCGATCATGTCAGGGTCGAAGGTGCCGGGCTCTACCTGGTCGGCCAGGGGGTCGTCCATGCCCTCGATGCCTGCCAGCAGGTTCCGGTAGATGTCCAGGCGTTCGCGGAAGGTGGCCGATTCCTTGAGGGGCCCGGGCACTAGGGTGATGTGTCGGTGGCCCTGGGCGTGCAGATCCTCAAGGGCCTGCCGCAGGCCGGGCTCGGGGTCGGCGTCCACGCAGGGGATGGCCCGCCCGTCGCGTCCGGCGGCACCCTCGGCGGCACGGTCCACGCAGACCAGTGGCAGTCCGCGTCGGGTCAGTTCCTCCAAGGTGTGCGAGGAACGCGGCCCGGGCACGATGATGGCTCCGTCGATGTGCTGGCCCAGCAGGTTGCGCACCTGCGCCCGGTCCTCGCCGGGGTCGCCCTGGGTGGAGGTGCAGATCAGCGTCTGGAAGCCGTGGTTGAGCAGCTGGCCTTGGATCAGGTAGGCCAGGTCCGCGAAGTAGGAGTTGCGGATGTCGGGGATGAGCAGGCCGATGGTGCGCGAGTGGGCGGAGTGCATGGATCGGGCCCGGGAGTCCGGCACATAGTGCAGGTCGTGGATGACCTGGTTGATGCGCTGTCGTGTGGCGGGGGAGATGCGCCCGGAGTCGTTGAGGGCTCGGGAGACCGTCGATACGGAGACACCGGCCCGTTGGGCCACATCCCTGATCGTCGCGTACGCCATCATGGCCTTTCGTCGAAGTGGTCGGCCGCCGGGCCGGACTGCCGACCTCGGCGGTTGCCTGACCGCCGCCATGGGCAGGCGAACGGTTCTGACAGCCTTCAGTTATATCAGTGCGGTAACGATACCGCAACTTTCACAGCATGGCCCGTCGAGGGTTGGCTGTGGGTGAAGGCGAGCAAGGTTGAATGCTGGGGGATGAAGCTGCTGTTTGCGCGATTATGCTGGGATAGGGAGATGGACAGCGGCCAGGCTGGCTGGAGGCTGTTGAGCCTCCTGGCCGGCCTGGCCGTGTTTCCTCCTCTCCCAGGCGGAGAGGAGGGCGTGCATGCCTGCCCTCGGCTTCCCGCCTGCAGAAGTGTGGTGGGGGCGCGGGAGGAAAGTGTCGGGCTCTCTTGGGGATGAGCCTTTAAGTGGCACTTGTCCTCCCTGCTCCCCCTTGATGGGCCGGGGGCGGGGGGATTGATATGCCGCCCGGCCGCTCTTACTCGTGCAAAGCGTGCAATAGTCGGCGTGTTTCCTGCCGGTGGCGGCGGGATGCCAGGACCCCGCCCATGCCGGTCATGCCGGTGGCCAGGGTGAGCAGGATGCCTTCCCCGCCGGCCTTGGGGAGCATGCCTGCTGGCAGGTACGTGTACTTCAAGGATGTGTCGGGCGTTTGGGGTGCGCTGCCGAGCGTGTAGTCGACGCTGACGGTGACTGTGCCCGGCTGGTGCGGGGGCGTGGTCACGGTGACGCTGCTGCCGTCGCCGCGCGTCAGGCCTGATGCGGGGGTCTGGTCGAACCTGACGCCGGTGATCGCCAGAGCCAGGTTGAACGACACCGGCACAGGAACAGGGCTCTGGGCTTTACTGTTATATAGCCCTGTGGGGATGCTGTTGTTGCCGAGCTGGCCATAGCCGTTCCATCCCCAGGCCCAGGCGTTCCCGTCGCTGCCCACGGCCAACGAATGATGGCCTCCGGCGCTGAGCTGTGCGGCTTGCAGCCCTTGGCTCTTGTCGGTGGGGTTGTCGGGGTCGCGCACGCGCACAGGAACAGACGAAGTGCTGCCGCTGGTGTTGTTGCCGAGCTGGCCATAGCCGTTTGATCCCCAGGCGTAGGCGTTGCCGTCGCTGCCCACGGCCAACGAATGCCAGTATCCTGCGCTGACCTGCACGTAGGTGAAATCCGCAGGCAGGTCCGGGTACGCCTTGCGGTCAGGCGTCCTCACCCTGACCGGCGTATGCTGGTCGGTGCTCGTCCCGTTGCCGAGCTGGCCATAGTAGTTGTATCCCCAGGCGTAGGCGTTGCCGTCGCTGCCCACGGCCAACGAATGCCAGTATCCTGCGCTGACCTGCAGGTAGGTGAAATCCGCAGGCGCGCCTGCAGGCTTCCCCACTTTGACCGGCGTATTCCGGTAGCTGCTGTTCGTCCCCTCGCCGAGCAGGCCATAGGTGTTGGATCCCCAGGCGTAGGCGTTGCCGTCGCTGCCCAGGGCCAGGGAATGCTGCCATCCGGCGCTGACCTGCAGGTAGGTGAAATCCGCAGGCGCGCCTGCAGGCTTCCCCACTTTGACCGGCGTATTCCGGTAGCTGCTGTTCGTCCCCTCGCCGAGCTGGCCATAGGTGTTAAATCCCCAGGCGTAGGCGTTGCCGTCGCTGCCCACGGCCAACGAATGCCAGTATCCTGCGCTGACCTGCAGGTAGGTGAAATCCGCAGGCGCGCCTGCAGGCTTCCCCACTTTGACCGGCGCAGACCGGGGGTTTGTTGTCCCGTCGCCGAGCTGGCCATAGGTGTTGTATCCCCAGGCGTAGGCGTTCCCGTCGCTGCCCACCGCCAGGGAAAAACCATAGCTGAAGTCTTTGCTTCCGCTGACCTGGCTGAACCTGATGCCCCGGCTGGCGCTGTCCGGCGGGGTGATGGTGGTGGATTCCCTGCCCAGCTGGCTGCCCTTATTAGGGCTGATGCTCCACGTGCTGTTCCGGCCTGCCGGCGTCCAGTGGGCGGTCAGGGTCAGGTCCTTGCCGACGGGCCTGCTGAAATCATAGGCGACATCCCCGGTGAACCAGCCGTCGAACAGGAAGCCTTCCCGCACAGGGTCGGGGGAGGGGCGCTTCACCCTGCCGTACGGGGCGGAGACATGCTGGTCCGCCGGTTTCGGGCTTCCGCCGCCCGTGTCGAAGCGGACCGTGAACGCGGATCGTTGTCCGGCGCCTCTGGTCAGCGGCTGGTCGACCGTGTACGCAAGGCTCCTGGCGAAAGGCTGCCCGTCCTGCCTGCCGGTGATGAGGATGGCGGCTGGCCCCGGCTTGCGGGCGGGGATCTCCGCCTGCCAGGCATCGTTGCTCCTGCTGAGCGTCAATGCGTGGCCGTCCAGGCTGGCTGATTCCAGGATGGACGCTGTGGCGGTGTCGAGCCTGACGGGTTTGCCGGGGTTGCCTTGGGCATCCATGCTCCACGCGAGCATGCCGCCCTGCCTGCTGATGGCGCTGATCCTGCTGCCGGCAGCGGCGGCCTGCATGTACTGCTGGCTCCCGTCGTCCGCGCGCTTGGGGGTTTTGCCGGGCTTCCAGGCCCAAATGTGGCCGTCCGTATCGGTGATGACGGCCTGGTCATTGCTTGTGGTGATCCGGCTGGCTTGCACGCCGTCCGGCAGGCCGACGGTTGCAGGAATGGCTGTGCTGCCAGCCAGGTACCGGGGCTGCCCGTCCGCATCCAGGAGGAGGAACCCCTGGCTGAGGACCTGGGCTTGGACGATGCGCATGCCCGGGTTCTGCCTGATGTGCTCGGGTTGGACGTTGCCGGTGTTTGTTGTATCACTCGTCCAGGCTTGCCCGTCCGCGTCCACGATGAGAGCCTGGCTGCCGGAGGAGGCGGTGACGGCCTGCGCCTGTCCGGGCAGGCTGAGTGTGGCCTGTTCTGTGACTTTCGGGTCTTGGTCTTGGTTGTCTTGGAAGGCGTGGACCTGTCCCCGCTGGTCCACGGCGAGCAGGAGGTTGTCGTTGATACTGATGCTGCTGAATTGGGTGCTCTGGCTGGTGTCGAGGATGGTGGGTGCGGGCTGTCGGCTGGTCCAGGTGTATATCTTCTGGTCGGATCCGAGAGCCGCCTGCCGGCGGCTGCCTGCTGCGGCCTGCAGGTAGCGGAACCCGTCGGCAGCCTGGGCGGGGAAGGGAACCTGCTTGGGCGGGCTGTCTTGTGTCCAGGTGTAGATGCGGCCGTCGCCGGTCAGGCCGACAAGCTGGCCGCCTGCGGCTCGGACGCTGACGTAGTAGGGCTCCTGCAGGCTGGGCGGGCTGATGGTCAGCCTTGCGCCGGCGGCGGGCCCGTGGTCAGGGTTCAGCGTCCAGTCCGTGGTCTTCGTCCACTGGGCTTTCAGGGTCGTGTCCTGGAGGACGGGGGTCCGGAAGTCGAAAGGCTGGCCGTCAAGCATCCACCCGTCGAACCGGAATCCGGGTCGCTGCGGATTCTGCTGCGGGGGAGCGGCGAGAGTCCCGGTTTTCACGGTCGTTTGGGTGGGTTTGCTGCCGTCGGCCGGGTCGAAGCGTACAGTGTGTGTGGCTTGATTGTCTGTCTTATTGGATGGCTTGGTTGAAGCGGGGTCTGTGTTTTCAGGCGTTCCCGTCCTCGATGACGGGATTTCTGAACTTGCTGTCGGGCTTAACGGTGTGGTGGCTTGTATCGGTGAGGATGTGGGCAGTGGGGTATCTGGTGCGCTGCTGGGGAGGGTGCCGGGGTTTTGCTCAGCTACGCGAGGGGTCTGACGACCCCCCCCCCCCGGTGAGGATGGGAGCGTCCGCCTGGGCGGATGCGACGCCCAGGCCTGCAAGCATTCCCAGCAGGACGGTCGTCATCGCCAAGGTGCGACGCAGACGGGAAACCAGATGCATGAAACCAAAACCCCTTCACCAAACACCAAACGGAATCAACGCCGCTTGTCTGTAAACGCCTTGCTTGTCGGAAGCCTTCCGGTCTTCTAACGCCAGCCCGTGCATCGGATTGCAGGAGCCAATGGCGAAGCCAGCCGTCTTCTCGACATCCCCCGCTTTTCACCCTACCACCCAGCCCACGGACAACACACAGGAGCCAGGTCCAACCGCCCGGGGACAATGAACCCGACTGACCTGAAAGAAAGGAGCCAGCGTATGACCAACCAGGGATACTATCTGCCGGGACTCTACGTGAGTGAGGGGTCCATCCCCGTTCCCTTGGACTGGGCGGGCAGTGAACCTGGCGTCTGGCGAGCCGAAGATCATTCGGACCAGGGGGTCATCCGCTGCTTCTACCGCGTGGTCTGTGCCCCCGAGCACATCCA
Organism: Bifidobacterium apis; assembly: GCF_036986835.1. Lineage (NCBI taxonomy): Bacteria > Bacillati > Actinomycetota > Actinomycetes > Bifidobacteriales > Bifidobacteriaceae > Bifidobacterium > Bifidobacterium apis. Next base: position 833,737 of record NZ_BTXD01000001.1, read on the forward strand.
CGATGACCTGCCGCTGCTGGTCTACCTGCAGGGCGGACCAGGCTCGGGCGCCCCACGGCCGTTGAACGCCACTGCCGACGGGTGGATGCCTGAGGCCCTGCGCCACTTCCGCATTGTCCTGCCCGACCAGCGGGGTACGGGCCGGTCCAACGCCATTGATGGCTCCACCATGGCCTCCTTGGGTGAGCCCCGGGCCCAGGCCGACTATCTGAAGCATTTTCTGGCGGACTCCATCATCAGGGACTTCGAGCACCTGCGTCGCTCGGTCTTCGCCGGCCGTCCCTGGGTGACCCTTGGGCAGAGTTTCGGCGGCTTCCTGACCATGGCCTACCTGTCGAACTTCCCCGAAGGTATTGCTGCGGCTTTTACCACCGGAGGCGTGCCCCACATCCCCGCTGATGCCTATGAGCTCTATTCCCATACCTTCACCAAGATGGCCCAGCGGTCCCAGATCTTCTATCAGCGCTATCCAGGGGACCGAGACCGTGTGGCGGCCATTGCCGACCGGCTGGCCCAGGGCGATGTGGTCCTGCCCGGTGGCGACCCCCTGAGCGTGGAGCGGCTGCAGACCCTGGGTGCCGACCTGGGCAAGAGCGGCGGGTTCGAGCGTCTCCACTGGCTGTTGGACACGGCCTTCCTGGACGGCGACGGCAGCCTGCCCGCTTCCGGCGCTAGCAGCTCCCGGGCCACCCTCTCGCAGGCCTTCCTGGAGGGGGTGCGGGCGGCCACTGCCGTTACACCGCTCTACTGGCCCCTGCAGGAGTTCATCTACGCCGACGGGGACTGCGAACCCCTGCGCTGGGCTGCGCAGCGGGTGCGCGATGCCCGTCCTGAATTCGACACTGCTGCCCGTCCGCTCATGTTCACCGGGGAGGCGATCTTCCCCTGGATGTTCGAGCAGGAGTCGGCCCTGCGTCCCTTCGGCCCGGCGGTCAGCCTGCTCATGGAGGAGGGCTCCTGGGGCCACCTGTACGAACCCGACCGCCTTGCCGACAATCAGGTACCCCTGCAGGCCGCGGTCTATGCCGACGACCTCTACGTGCCCTCCGAGCTTCAGCTGGACACCCTCTCGCGCGTGGGCCACGCCCATGCCTGGGTGACCAACGAGTTCGAGCACGACGGGCTGCACGGGGACAGGGTCTTCGCCCACCTCTACCGGCTGGCCCTGGAGCGCGGCGATCTGGAGGGGCTCTTCCCGGCGCGCGGCTAGACTTGAGGGCATGAACACGGACTCATTGACTCTCGGATTCATCGGATACGGCAACATGGCCCAGGCCATGGCCCAGGGCCTGGTCGACGCAGGCGTGCTGCCCGGCGGCCGGATTGTGGCTTGCGCAGCCCACTACGATCGCCTGGTGGAGCGGACGGCCCAGCTTGGAGTGCGGCCAATGCACTCCGGCACCGAGGTGGCTGCGGCCGCCGACCTGGTGATTCTGGCCGTCAAACCGGAGCAGGTGGCCCAGGTCTGCGAACCCATCCGCCATGAGCTGGCTGACCCGGACCGCATGGTCCTCTCGGTGGTGGGCGGCATGACCCTTGAGGACTATGCCGACATCCTGGAGGAGGGCACCCACCTGATCTGCGCCATTCCCAACACCCCCATTTCGGTAGGGCAGGGGATTCTGGTCACCCAGGAGGACGATACCCTGACCGACCAGCAGCGGGAGCTTTTCACCCAGGTCTTCGACCCGGTGGCCATGATCGAGCGTCTGCCCCGGGAGCTGGTCTCGGTGGGCACGACCATCGCCGGATGCGCGCCCGCCTACACGGCCATGTACATGGAGGCCCTGGCCGACGCCGGGGTGGAGCACGGGCTGCCCAGGCAGGCGGCCTACCGGCTGGCGGCTCGCATGGTGCAGGGGACCGGAGCCCTCTACCTGGCCACCGGCACCAACCCCGGGGCCATGAAGGACGCGGTCTGTTCGCCGGGCGGAACCACCATCAAGGGGGTCGCATCCCTGGAGAAGCACGGCTTCCGTGGAGCGGTCATCGAGGCCATCGATGCGGTGGAGCGCGGCGACTAGGGGGAGCCACGCCGGGGCAGTCCGGGCAATAGACTGGTGGATATGTCGTTAACCATAGGAATCGTCGGGCTGCCCAACGTTGGCAAGTCCACACTCTTCAACGCCCTCACCCGCAACAACGTTCTGGCGGAGAACTACCCCTTCGCCACCATCGAGCCCAACACCGGCATCGTGCCCCTGCCCGACGACCGTCTGCCCGTCCTGGCCAAGCTGGTCCACACGGACAAGATCGTGCCCGCCACGGTCACCTTCGTGGACATCGCCGGCATCGTCAAGGGGGCCTCGGAGGGGGAGGGGCTGGGCAACCAGTTCCTGGCCAACATCCGCGAGGCCGACGCCATCTGCGAGGTGGTCCGTGCCTTCAATGACGACGACATCGTCCACGTCAACGGCAAGGTGGATCCGGCCGACGACATCGACACCATCAACACCGAGCTGATCCTGGCCGACATGCAGACCATCGACAAGGCCCTGCCCAAGCTGGAGAAGGACCAGCGCGGCGGCAAGATCAAGCCCGCCTACCTGGACACCGTCCGCAAGGCCAAGGAGATTCTGGGCCAGGGGCGGACCATCGACCAGGCGGCCCAGGCCGGGGACATCGACAAGGACGAGCTCTACGACCTGCATCTGATGACCGCCAAGCCCTTCATCTACGTCTTCAATGTGGACGACGACGAGCTGCAGAACGAGGACATGAAGAAGCAGCTGGCCGACTCCGTGGCTCCTGCGCCCGCCATCTTCCTCAACGCCCAGTTCGAGTCCGAGCTGACCGAGCTGGATGAGGCCGATGCGCGAGAGATGCTGACCGACGCCGGGCTCAAGGAGTCCGGACTGGACCAGCTGGCCCGGGTGGGCTTCGACATCCTCGGTCTGCAGACCTTCCTGACCGCCGGGGTCAAGGAGGTGCGCGCCTGGCAGATCCACAAGGGCTGGACCGCCCCCCAGGCCGCCGGTGTCATCCACACCGACTTCGAGAAGGGCTTCATCAAGGCCGAGGTGGTCTCCTACGACGACTTTGTGGCCGCCGACGGCTCCTACGCCAAGGTGCGTGAGGAGGGCAAGATGCGCCTTGAGGGCAAGGACTACGTCATGCAGGACGGCGACATCGTGGAGTTCAAGACCGGCATCCCCTCCGGTTCAAAGAAGTGAACTCCAAGCCCGGGTTCGCCATTCGCCGGGGTCATGGGCTGCCGCTGATCTTTGTGCACGGGTCAGGTGTGGACCACCACATCTTCGACGACCTGGACCCCGTCTTTGAGCGGGTCGGCGGCTTCGAGCGGATTTACCTGGACCAGCCTGGCTTCGGCCGCACACCGCCCGACCCGTCTATCCTCGATCTGGACGGTCTGGCCCGGTGGCTGGATGACCAGGTGGACATTTTCAGCGGTGGCGGCCCCTTCGCCCTGGTGGGTAACTCCCTGGGCGGGTTGCTCAGCCGCCATGCCGCCGCCGGTCGGTTGGACCGTTGCCGGGGGATGGCCCTGCTCTCCTCGGTGGTCGATCCGGTGACCGCCCACAGACGCCTGCCCCCGCGTCAGGTGCTGGTCCAGGACGACCAGGGCCTGGCCGATGTGGACGAGTTCACCAGGCATGCCTACCGGCAGATGGCTGTGGTGGAGTCCAGGGAGCATCTTGAGGCCTACCAGCACACCATCATGCCCGGTATTCGTTCGGCCGATGCCGACACGGTGGCTCGAATGGAGGGGCACTACCAGCTGGATATGGAATTCGACCAGGTCTGGTCCGGATTCATAGCCCCTGTGCTCTTCGTCTGCGGCCGTCAGGATGACCGTGTGGGCTACCTGGACCAGTTCGACCTGGCCTGCCGCTTCCCCCGGGCCTCCTACTCGCTGCTGGACCGGGCCGGTCACAATGTGCAGATCGAGCAGACCGCCCTGGTGTGCGACCTGCTGGAGGATTGGGCCAGGCAGGTGCTGAAAGGCTGAGTCCGCCTTGTTTCCTTCTGCCGCTAAAATGAACTGTGCATACAGGTTCGTTCGATGGCGACGAAGGGGAAGGACATGGCTGTCTGGGGATTAGATGGCAAACGCCTTAAGCGGCGTGTGCTTGCCGTGCTCCGTTGGCTGCTGGACCCCATCCGCCGCACGCCTGTGGTAGTGACAACCGCCCTGTTGACGCTGTTGCTGACAGTCCTGATCGTCAACCGGATCCAGCCAGTGGATGCGGCTCATGCGGAACGATCAGCAGGTGCGAGCGCTTCCAGCACAGCCACTGTTTCGGCGAGACAATTTCCCAAGGCGCATCATTCCGGTAAATCCGAGTCCTCCTCTTCATCAGCGACAAAGAGGCACACAAAGGAACCAGATGAGGAGCAGACAAAGGTTGAGAAGACAGACTCTGCTAGCTCCTCCACTCAGCCTGTCGATTGGCTCAAGCCCTCGCAGCAGGTCGATTACCCGGATCCTGCGGCCCATCCCGGACTCTCCTTGGAGGTCAGTCTACGGGACCAGCGGGTCTATGTGCGCGACGGGTCTCAACTGCTATACACCATGTACGCCTCGACGGGCATGGACGATTCCACGCCCAGGGGCAGCTTCCGTATCCAGTCTGAGCGCGGCGACCACTTCTACAACCCCAGGGAGGGGATGGGCGCCCGTTACTACACCAGCTTTCTGAACCACGGGGTCTTCCTCTTCCACTCGGTCCCCACTGATTCCAGCGGAAGCTACATCAAGGAGGAGGCTGACTTGCTGGGTGTCCGCCCTAGCTCCCACGGTTGCATCCGACTGACCGCGCCCGACGCCCTATGGATCATGCAGTCCGTGCCCGCCGGCACGCCCGTCCTGGTCAAGTGAATTTCAGCACGTCCAAAATGTGACCATTCACCTGCGCTCTCGACTTGGGTTTCCTAATTTTGCCCCTACAACAGAGAGAACTATCGAGAGGAAGTGGTCAGGAATCATGCAAAAGGTGCAGCGGTTCAGTGACTGGTTGACTAAGTGGTTCATTCTGGTGGTCCTAGTTTGGGCCGCCATCAACTTCTTTGTCCCGCAGATTAGCATTTGGGCCCGCAGCTACACCAACTACTTCCTGAGCATTATTCTCTTCGGCATGGGACTGACCCTGAGCCTGGACGATTTCAAGCGAATCGTCAAGATGCCGCTCATGGTCATCGTCGGCACCATAGCCCATTACCTGATCATGCCCCTGCTGGCCGTGTTGCTCTGCCGCATCTTCCGGCTGGACGGCATGATCGCTGTGGGAGTCATCCTGGTGGGCTGCTGCCCTTCGGGGACCTCCTCCAACGTCATGTCCTACCTGTCGCGCGGCGATGTGGCCCTGGACGTGTCCATAGGCCTGCTTTCCACGCTTTGCGCGCCCTTCATGATCCCCATGCTGATGAACCTGCTGGCCAGCCAGTATGTGGCCATCCCCACCAAGCAGCTCTTCCTGACCGCCCTTGAGGTGGTGCTGATCCCCATCGCCCTGGGCCTGGCCGTCCACGCCATCTTCAAGGAGAAGGTGCAGAAGGTGACCGTGGCCCTGCCGGCAGTCTCGCAGATCGCCATCCTGGTCATCATCGGCGTGGTCGTCTCCGTCAACCATGCCAAGCTCTTCACCGCCGCCACTGCCCTGGTTCTGCCGGTGGTCATGCTCCACAACCTGTGCGGGTACGGGCTGGGCTTCCTCTTCAGCCGGCTCATGTACCGCATCTACCCCAAGGGGTTCCGCTACGCCCAGCAGAAGGCCATCACCTTCGAGGTGGGCATGCAGGATTCCGGGCTGGGCGCGACCCTGGCCCTGCAGGCCTTCGCGGCCGACCCGATCGTTGCCATCCCCTCCACCTTCTTCAGCGTCTGGCACAACATCTCCGGCTCGGTTCTGTCCGCCTGGTGGCGTCGGCATGACGACCGTCTCGGGATTGCCGCCGACTCCGCCCAGGGTCGTCCGGAACCGGCTCGCGCCTGATTTCGGAACGCCTTGATTGCTGGCTGGACCTGCTATATGCCCGGTCCGGCCAGCAGGAAGCCCAGGGCCGTCAACAGAGGCGGCAGGAAGATTGAAGCTGCTAGATAGCCCAGGGCTGCCAGGTGCCGTCTCTGTCGAGCCAGGGCCAACACTTCGTTGACCGCTGTCGAGAAAGTGGAGAAGCCACCCAGCAGTCCTGTGGCCAGCAGCAGCCGTCCCCAGTCAGGCAGTCCGTGGAAGGTGGCCAGGGCGGCCACCAGCCCTGCAGCCAATCCGGCCAACAAGTTGATGACCATGGTCGACAGGGGCAGATCCACCTGCCAGCGGGCCTTGACCAGGGTGTCCAGCAGGTAGCGAAGTCCGGCACCCAGGCCGCCGCACAGGCAGATCAGCAATGTCAATGCAATGGTCATCGCGCACCCGCCTGGATATGTGCGGCCAGACGTGTTCCCAGTGCTGCCATGGCCCAGGAGGCCATCAGGCCTCCGGCAAAGGAGACCAGCAGGTAGGCAAGTGTTGCCTGGACTTGACCGCCCGACAGGCCTTGGACCAGTTCCAGCGAGAGGGTAGACATGGTCGACAGCCCTCCGCACAGGCCCATGCCCAGACCCTTGTTGGTCAGCTGCCTTCGGCGTGCATGTGCGCTTTTGGGAAGCCCGGCCAGGAAGGCGGTCAGCAGGGCGTAACCTGCGCAGGCGATTAGGTTGGCCAGGAGGGTTCCTGGATGCAGTGGGCCGCTCTGGCTCGGCAGCAGGCTCAGGGCGTACCGGCAGCCGGTGCCCAGTGTTCCGCCCAGTATCACCACCAGGGCCGTGGCCATATCAGGTCCGGTAGGGGGTTTGGTCATTGAGGTCTCGGTTCCCGACGGATCAGCGTCCGCAGGGTCAGGTTGGATGGCATGTGCCTGCACCCGGCCCACAGACGGGTCGTCGAATCGTGGTGCAGGAACTATCAGCGGTTTGCGGTTCGGGGCTCAAGCCCCGGGCGGGTTCCATCGCCCGATGCTCATTCTAGGAGCCCAAGGGGACCGCAACTGCCATAGCTGTTGCAGTTGCTCACTCGGTGTGGTTCTCCGGGTCCAGGGTCAGCCGGTCGTCGTCGGCATCGTAGTCAAAGAGCTCGCCGTAGCGGCCCCAGGTGATGGCGGTGTCGAACTGCTGGACGGCCTCCTTGTCCGAGTGGTGGGCCCGCAGCAGGTCCAGGATCAGGGAGCCATGCAGGCTCTTGTCGTCGCTGTTCTTCAGGGCCCGGTCGATGATGCGGATCAGCGGAACGTGGTCCATCAGCATCCGTGAGAACATCTCCTTGCTCTCCAGAATGTCCGCGTCGTGCCAGGCACGGCCCTGGTCGGTCAGCCTGACGTGCCCGTTGTCCGCCTGGAAGATGCCCAGCATGAGTCCGGCGTCGATCAGGGGGAAGAGGTCGTCCACCTCGAAGGAGAGTTTGGCAGCCAGGTCGGCCAGGTCCATGCCGTTGGGCTGGTTGACCATGACATCGGCCAGACCGGCCAGGCCGCCGGGGGTGGCGTCGGGCAGGTTGCGTTCGGCGGTGTCCTCGTCCCGAACCGAGTCCCGCACGGCCTGACGGTTGCGCACCTTGGTCTGCAGACGGCGGCGGATGTCCTCGCTGTCACGCTGGCCGGTCAGGATGGAGTAGAGGTAGTCCACGCAGGACTGGAAGAGGTCGGACTGCTTGTCCCGAGGCCTGTCCAGGTTGATGGGCACGTTGGCGATGACCCGGCCGGGATGCGAGTCCAGGACCAGGACCCGGTCGGCCATCTCCACCGCCTCCTCGATGTTGTGGGTGACGATCAGGACCGACTTGACGCTGCCCGCCTCCTCGGACCAGACCTTGAGGACCTCCTGGCGGAGATTCTCGGCTGTCAGCACGTCCAGGGCCGAGAAGGGCTCGTCCATGAAGAGGGCGTCCGGCTTGAGGACCAGAGCACGGGCGATGCCCACGCGCTGGCGCATGCCGCCGGATAGCTCCTTGGGGTAGGCGCTTTCGAAGCCGTCAAGGCCGATGGCGTCGATGGCGGCCAGGGAGAGTTTCTCACGCTCCTTCTTGGGCACGCCCCGGGCCTGCAGACCCAGCTCGACGTTGTCCTTGACGGTCAGCCAGGGCATCAGGGCGAAGCTCTGGAAGACCAGGGCCACGCCGGGGTTGGGCCCGTCCAGCTGCTTGCCCCGGTATTCGACGCTGCCCTTGCTGGCCGGGACCAGGCCGGCCAGGATGCGCAGCAGGGTGGACTTGCCGGCGCCGGAGCGGCCCAGGATGGCCACCACCTCGCCCTCGTGCAGGGTGAAGTCGATGTTGTCCAGGACGGTCAGCTCCGCGCCCTTGTCGGACTGGTAGGTCTTGGTCACGTGCTCGGCCGTGATGATCCCGTTGGAATTGATCTTGGTCATTGTCGAACCTCTCAGACTTCTCATGTCAGGGAATAGCGCCGTTGTGCCAGTGATTGCAGGGGAGACCAGAAGAACCGGTCGGCCAGGACTACGAAGATGCTCATGACGGCCACCCCCAGGATGATGCGGGGGGTGTCGCCGGTGGCGGTCACCTGGGCGATGTAGGCACCCAGGCCCTTGGCCGTCAGCTCCGTCTTGCCGTAGGAGACCACCTCGGAGACGATGGAGGCGTTCCAGGCCCCGCCGGCCGCTGTGATGCCGCCGGTGCACCAGGAGCCGAACAGGGCCGGCAGGATCAGGGTCTTCCATCGCTGCCAGCGGTTCTGGCCCAGGCTGCGCGACATCTCCAGCAGGTCGTCGGGGATGGCCGAGGCCCCGGCGATGACGTTGAAGAGGATGTACCACTGGGTGCCCAGGGCCATGAGCAGGATGCTGCCCCAGTTGATGTCGATCCGCCAGATGATGAAGACCATGGTGACGAAGGGGAAGATGAAGTTGGCCGGGAAGGAGGCCAGAATCTGCACCAGGGGCTGCAGGTAGCGGGAGATGCGCGGATTCATGCCGATCAGGGCGCCGATGGGCACCCAGACGATGGTGCAGACCACCATCAGGATCAGCACCCGCAGGAAGGTCAGCAGGCCCAGCTGGAAGACGTGGCCGACCTCGCCCAGGCCCAGCGGGCGGATGACCAGGCGGTCCAGCTGCCAGAGACCCCACAGGCCGATCAGGGCCAGGCAGGCCCACCAGAGCAGGTCGCCTGTCCGCCTGCGTCCGCCGCCACGGCTCCAGCGCGCCCCGGTGCGGCCCAGGGGGCGGGTGATCCGGTCCAGCAGGTCGGCCAGGGGATGGCCCACCAGGCCCAAGAGGTCCTTGACCCCGGACAGGCGGATGACAGTCAGCACCAGGCTGCGCCGGGGCTCGGTGGACTGGCTGCTGGTGTAGCGGAACTTCTCGGCCCAGGCGGTCAGCGGCTTCCAGAGCAGGAAGTCAATCAATAGGACCACCACAATCATGGTCAGGATGGCCAGGCCCACCTTGCCCAGGTCCTGCTCGGCGGTGGCCTCCTCCACGAAGGAGCCGATGCCGGGCAGGGCCAGGGTCCTGTTGTTGACCGAGATCATCTCGGAGGCGGTCAGGAAGAACCAGCCGCCGCCCATGCTCATCATGCAGTTCCAGAGCAGGGGGATCATGGAGTTGGGCACGTCCAGCTTCCAGAAGCGCTGCCAGCGGGTCAGGCGCATCAGCCTCACCGCCTCGTCCAGGTCGGCGGGCTCACTGGTCAGGGAGTTATAGAAGGAGAAGGCCATGTTCCAGGCCTGGCTGGTGAAGATGGCGAAGATGGAGGCCGCCTCCACGCCCATGATGGACCCGGGGAAAAGGACCAGCCAGATGGAGATGGTGGCCGACAGGAAGCCCAGGACGGGCACCGACTGCAGAATGTCCAGCAGGGGGATGAGCACGGCGCCCAGGCGGCGGGAGCGCGCGGCGGCCAGGCCGTAGAGGAAGGCGAAGACCAGGGAGATGATCAGGGCCGTGAACATGCGGAAGAGGGAGCGAAGCGCGTAGTAGGGCAGGTTGGCCGGGTCGGTGGAGACGTGCGAGGGTACCCCGGCCGGGCCGATGGGCGCGCCCAGGGCCGGCAGCAGATAGGCCAGGGCCCCCAGCAGGACCAGAGCGCCTATGGCTACGGCCAGACCCGTCCATATGCGGGTGGAGCGCGATGCCTGGCTGCGGTCGTCGTTCAGTGGCGAACGGAGCATTCCTGGCAGTGCGACAGTATTCACGATGGCCTCCCTCCAAGGTGCGGAACATCCCTGTCGGCAGCCTCGAAGACGGCGTGGCGATCGGCCATGAGCCGACCATTGTCATCGTTCAAGCTTCGGCTTCGCATGGTATTTGGCCCTGCATTAGTCCCTGCCTTGATCCGACGGGGACTGTTGACCTGCGCGGGGTGTCTCCACCACTTTGCGGCAGCATGCCTTGTCCATGCGGTAGCTTCACCTACCGACCACCCAATAACATAGATGGGCCCAGGAGCAGTGTCAAGCATTTGCGAAACCAGCGTTGCCGTCCTTGCCAGGGCTGACAATGACAAGGGTCTGCACGCAGTCGGTGCAGGCGCGAAATGGAATGTAAGGAGCGAATCCCCATGAAGATCGTGGCAGTCACGGCCAACCCCGAACCCAAGAGTCTGACCGATGCGGCGGGCAACGCCCTGCTGGACGGTGCGGCCGAGGGCGGGGCTCGCACCGAGTTGATCGACCTTTGCGCCGAGGGGTTCAATCCCGTCTTCGGCATGGAGGACAGGACCCACTACCTGGGCCAGGGACCCATGCCCGAGGATGCCCAGGCCATGCAGGAGCGTATCAAGGATGCGGACGTGCTGGCCCTGGTCTTCCCCGTCTACTGGTACAGCATGCCGGCCATCATGAAGGGCTTCATCGACCGGGTCATCTGCCGGGGCTTCGCCTACCACGCTGACGGAACCCCGGGGGCCCTGGCCGGGCGCCGGGTGGAGCTGATCATGCTGACCGGCGGGGAAAAGGAATGGTACCAGTCCAGCGGCGTCGGTGAGGCCCTGGACAACCAGCTGCGCAGGCAGACCTTCCTCAAGTACTGCCAGGTCGCCCAGGTGGAGACCATCTATGTGGACAAGCTGGACTCGGGCAACGACGAGCAGCAGGCGCGGGAGGCCGCCGACCGGCACCTGGTGGCCTTGGCCTTGAAGGGTCGTCAGCTAGCTGCAGGAATCGAGCCCGGAGCAGGCCAGGACGCTCAGTGACGCTCAACATCGGGTTCGTCTTCGATGACACCCTGGATGTGTTTGACGGGGTTCAGCAGCACATTCTGACCCTGGGACGGGAGCTGGGCAGGCGGGGCCATAGGGTCCAGTACCTGGTCGGGCAGACCGCCCATCCGCCGGTTGACGGGGTTCATTCCCTATCCCGTAACGTCATGGTCTCCTTCAACGGCAACAGGATGCGCATACCGCTGCCTGCGCCCAAGGCGCCCATCCGCCGGGTCCTGGAGGCCGGGCACTTCGACCTGCTGCATGTTCAGGCACCCTACAGCCCCTTCCTGGCCGGGCGTGTCATCCGGGCCGCAGATCCGGCAACGGCCCTGGTGGCCACCTACCACATCGCCCCCACGGGAAACCTGCAGCTCTTGGGCGGCCGGTTGCTGGGGATGATCAACCGCAGAACCCATAGGCGCATCGACAGGGTCATCGCGGTCTCGCCTGTGGCGGCCGGCTATGCCCGGCGGACCGCCGGTGTGCCCAGCAGGGTGGTGGCCAATCCAGTGGATGTGGCTGCCCTGCGCCGGGCCCGACAGGCCGCCGGAGATCAGGAGGTGGCGCGACTGCACGGCCAGGGGCCGCATCTGGTCTTTCTGGGACGGTTCGTGGCCCGCAAAGGGGCTGGGATCCTGCTTTCGGCCCTCCAGGCGGGGGAGCGGGACGGCATTCTGCCTGAGGGCCTGCATGTGACCATGGCCGGCAAGGGCCCGCTGCTGGAGGACTGCCGTCGGAAGGCCGCTGTCCTGCGCACCCCGGTGGCTTTCCCCGGCTTTGTGGATGAGAAGGACAAGCCCGCCCTGCTGGCCTCCTCAGACCTGACCGTCTTTCCCTCCACCGGGGGTGAGTCCTTCGGCATCGTCCTGCTGGAGGCCATCGCCTCGGGCACGGCGCCGGTGCTGGCCGGGGACAATCCCGGTTACCGGTCCACCCTGATGGGCGATGAGCGGGCTCTGGTGCCCGTCGACTCGCCCAACACCCCCGAACTGCTGTCCCGGCGAGTTGCCCAGGCTCTGGGGGACGCTTCCTGGAGGCGGAACGTGCGCCATGACCAGATTGCGCTCCTGGACCGCTACGACGTGACCACGGTGGCCGATCAGGTGGAGGAGGTCTACCGGCAAGCCATTCAAGACCGCCGTCTCATGTAGGCTAGGTACATGTCATTCTTCGATTTCTTCGGTTCCATGTTCGACCCTATGGGCGGTCCAGGAGGACCAGGCCGGCGTCGCAATGAAGACGACCCGGTCATCCTGCACGTGCAAACCGATGGGGAGGCTCCCGGCCAGGAGGGCGGCGGTACGCCTCGTTTCCGCTTTCCCGGACCAGGTGATCCCCGGCTGACTTCCCGCAGGAAGGGCAGTGACGGGCCTTCCCGGGGCTCGCGGATCCTGGCGGTGGTTGTGGCCGTCGTCCTGGTCGTCTTGCTGCTCCTGTTCGCGCTCAGCCGTTTCATCACCGATGTCATGTGGTTCTCCCAGCTGGGAGCCGCGCAGATCGTCTGGACCCAGCTGGGCATCAAGGTGGGTCTATGGCTGGCCTACGCCCTGCTGCTGGCCGCGGTGACCCTGCTCTCGGCCATACTGGCCATCCGTAGCCGTCCCGATTCGCCCGACGGGTCCACCATCAGGGTCAAGGGTGATCTGATCGAGGTCGGCAAGGGGGTCTCCTCAAGCAGGGCCCTCAAGGTGGCCGTGGTGGTCTCCCTGGTCGTCGGTGTCTTCTTCGGCTTCCAGTTCAACGCCGACTGGAAGCAGGTGCTCCTGCTCTTCAATGCCCAGTCCTTCGGGGTGCGTGACCCCCAGTTCGGCCTGGACAACGGCTTCTACGTCTTCATCCTGCCCGGCCTGCAGCTGCTGGTCTCCTCCCTGCTGATGATGCTGCTGGCGGCCACGGTCTTCAGTCTGGTCACCAACTTCCTCATGGGCGGCATTCGGCTGACCATGCCCGTGCATGGACGCGGCATTCTGGAGATGACCCGTCCCGCCCGTCGCCAGGTGGCCGTCTGGCTGGTCCTGTTCATGCTGGTCTGGGCCGGTGACACCGCCCTGGGCGTCTTCGGCAGGCTGACCGAGGAGGGCGATCGGATCACCGGCGCCTCCTACACCTCGGTCAAGGCGGCCATCCCCGTCACCCTGATCATGTCCGTGGTCATGGCCCTGCTGGGCATCATCCTGGCCGTATGGATTCTGTGCTCACACACCCTTGAACCCGGCCGTGTCCATGCAGGGTCGCTCGGTTCGGCCGTCAAGCAGTGGCGGGTGCCCGTCCTGGCTGTGGCCGTCACCATCGTCCTGTCCCTGCTGCTGACCGTCTTCTGGCCGGCACTGGTCCAGCGCTTCCGGGTCAACCCCAATGCCCAGGAGATGGAGTCCGCCTACATCCAGCGCAACATTGCGGCCACCACCAAGGCCTATGGGCTTGACAAGCTCAAGACCGAGGCCTATGACGCCACCACCGAGGTCCAGTCGGGCGCCCTCTCCCGTGATGCGGAGACCACTGCACAGATTCGTCTGCTGGACCCCCAGGTGGTTTCCCCCACCTTCCGCCAGCTGCAGCAGTCCAAGCAGTACTACACCTTCGAGGACACCCTGGCCGTCGACAAGTACGACATCGACGGAGTCAGCCAGGATACGGTCATCGGCGCTCGCGAGCTGGACCTGGAGGGCAACGACAACCGCAACTGGGTCAATGACCACACGGTCTTCACCCACGGCTACGGCATCGTGGCCGCCTATGGCAACAAGGTCACCCCTGACGGGCAGCCCGAGTTCTTCGAGCAGGACATCCCCACCAAGGGCAAGCTGACCGACAGCCAGCACTACGAGCCGCGAATCTACTTCTCGCCCAACGCACCCGAGTATTCCATCGTCGGCGCGCCACAGGGTTCATCGGGCTGGGAGTTCGACTATCCGACCGGTTCCAAGGGAGCCACCAACACCTTCAAGGGCAACGGCGGCCCCTCGGTGGGCAACTTCCTGGCCCGGGTCCTCTACGCCATCCGCTTCGGATCCGACCAGATCCTCTTCTCGGACCGCGTCACCCCCGACTCGCAGATCCTCTACAACCGTTCACCCAAGGAGCGGGTGGCCCAGATCGCCCCCTATCTGACCCTGGACGGGCGCGTCTACCCGGCTGTGGTGGACGGCAGGGTCAAGTGGATCGTCGACGGCTACACCACCTCCGACGCCTACCCCTACTCCCAGAAGGTGGACCTGGGTCCCATCACCCAGGACACGACCACCCTGAGCTCCGAGGCAGTCAAGGGTCTGGGCTCCCAGAAGGCCAACTACATCCGCAACTCCGTCAAGGCCACGGTCGATGCCTACGACGGCTCGGTGGATCTGTATGCCTGGGATGCCAAGGATCCGGTGCTCAAGGCCTGGCAGAAGGTCTTCCCCGGCCAGTTCAAGCCGCTCTCGTCCATCTCGGGCGACCTGATGAGCCATATGCGCTACCCGGAGAGCCTGTTCAAGGTGCAGCGCCAGCTCCTTTCCCAGTACCACGTCAACTCGGCCAGCCAGTTCTTCTCCGGCGAGGACTTCTGGCAGACCCCCGTGGATCCGACCGGGAGCAGCAAGGAGCAGACAGCGGGGATCAAGCAGCCTCCCTACTATCTGACCCTACAGACCCCGGGGACCGACAGGCCCGCCTTCTCGCTGACCTCCACCTTCATCCCCGCCGGCACCTCCACCAGGGAGATCCTGACCGGATTCCTGTCCGTGGACTCCGACGCCGGGTCGACCAAGGGGGTGATAGGACCGGACTACGGGACCATCCGGCTGATGGAGCTGCCCAAGAATTCCAATGTGCCCGGCCCTGGGCAGGCCCAGAACAACTTCAATTCGGATGCTGCGGTCTCCACCGAGCTCAACCTGCTCCAGTCCGGGTCCACCAAGGTCAAACGCGGCAACCTGCTGACCCTGCCCATAGGCGGCGGACTGATCTACATCCAGCCGGTCTACGTGCAGTCCAGCGGCGCCACCAGCTTCCCCCTGCTCAAGCGGGTTTTGGTGGCCTTCGGAGATAAGGTCTCCTCCTCAGCGACGCTGGATGCGGCCCTTGACAAGACCTTCCAGGGCAACTCGGGCGCATCGGCAGGTGATGCCGACAATACCGGACGCACCAATTCCGATAAGTCCCCTGATTCCGATAAGGCCCCGGATAAGACCGCCGGGTCCAGCGGGGCGTCGGCGACAGGAGGGCAGGCCCTGAAACAGGCCCTGGACAAGGCCAACCAGGCCATGAGCGACGGCGATGCCGCCCTGAAGAAGGGCGACTTCAGCGCTTACGGCGAGGCGCAGAACCGCCTGCGCGAAGCCCTCAAGGAGGCCTCCGACCAGGAGGGCGGCAACAAGTGAGCGCCACCCCGCGCATCCGGCTCTGCCGTCGCGGGGACCTGGAGGCGGTCACCGCCATCTACAACCAGGCGGTCATGGACGGTGGTTCCACAGCGGATACGGCCCCGGTCAGCCTGGACCAGCGCCTGCAGTGGTGGCTGGGCCACGAGCCGGACCAGGGCCATCCGGTCCTGGTCCTGGAGCAGGAGGGCAAGGTGCTGGCCTTCGGCTCCCTGTCGGCCTACTACGACCGGACCGGCTACCAGGAGACCTGTGAGCTGGGCTACTACGTGGACCGCGACAGCCGTGGCCGGGGCTTGGGGGCCCTGATGGTCCATTCCCTGCTGGAGCGCGCCCAGCAGGAGGGCATGCGTCTGGCCGTGGCCATCATCTTCGATGACAACTCGGCCTCCAAGGCCCTGCTGCAGCGGTTCGGGTTCAGCCGCTTCGGCCTCCTGTCCCAGGCCGCCTGGGACAGGTTCGTCCTGCATGACGTCTCCTACTGGAGTCTGTCCCTTGAGCGTAAAGGGGTCGGGGAGCCTGTGTAGAATCTCACCGTCCCGTTCGAGAGCAGGAGGTATCACCTACATGGCATCCGATTTCTGGCTGATAGCCGGACTGGGCAACCCGGGTGACGAGTATGAGGGCACCAGGCACAACATGGGCTTCATGTGCGCCGATCTGCTGGCCGAACGATGGTCGGTCAACCTGCGCGACCACAAGGGTCTGGCCCAACTGGGCCGTGGCACCCTGGACCTTGACGGACGGCGCATACCCTTCTTCCTGGCCAAGCCGCTGACCTTCATGAACGACTCCGGCGACGCCCTGGCCTCCATTTGCTCCTACTACCACATACCCGTTGGCCGGGTCGTGGTCATCCATGACGACATGGACCTGGAGTTCGGCCGGATCAAGGTCAAGGCCGGCGGGTCCTCGGGCGGGCACAACGGCATCCGTTCCATCGACCGCTCCCTGGGCAGCAACGCCTACGCCCGGGTCCGTATGGGCGTGGGGCATGCCCGGAGGGGAACGGACGCCCACCGCCGCACTGTGGACTGGGTCCTGGGCACCTTTGTCGGCGATCAGCGCAAACGCCTGCCTGAGTTCCTGGCCGACGGTGCGGATGCCGCAGAAACCGTGATCACCAAGGGCCTCAGCCAGGCTCAGGAGCAGTTCAATGGTCGATGAGCATACCCAGAAGGCGGAGCCCCAGGAATCGCTGAACGGGTCCCTGCGTCCCCTCCTGGACGACTTGAAGGCGGATGCTGCCTTTACCGGATTGGTCCAAGGAGACTCCCAGCCTGCTGCCGACACCGACACCTCCCTCATGGTCCAGGCTCCCCAGGGCATCAGGCCAGCCCTGGCGGCCGCAGCAGCCGGACGTGCCCCGGTGGTTCTGGTCGTCCCCTCCGAGCGTGACGCCCAGGAGACGACCGGTGCCATCCGCTCCTGGTATGAGGGCGACCCGGATGATGTGGCTCTGCTGCGCTCCTGGGAGACCCTGCCACACGAGCGGCTCTCGCCCCGGGCAGACACCGTGGCCTCCCGGATGGCCGTCTTCAGGCGCCTGGCCCATCCGGTCCAGGACGACCCTGACTTCGGACCCATCCGCATCCTGGTCATGCCTGTGCGCTCCCTGCTGCAGCCGGTTGTCAAAGGCCTGCAGGATGTGGAGCCCCTGGTCTTCCTGCGCGGCCAGGAGCTGCCCCTGGATCAGGCAGTCCAAGCCCTGGTCCGCAATGCCTACACCCGGGTGGACCTGGTCATGGAGCGCGGCCAGTTCGCCGTCAGAGGCGGTATCCTGGATGTCTTCGTCCCCACCATGGCCCACCCGGTGCGCATCGAGTTCTTCGGCGACGAGGTGGACACCATCCGCAGCTTCCACGCCTCCGACCAGCGCACCTACGGCCCCGACCTGGATCGGATCTGGGCGCCGCCCTGCCGCGAGCTGCAGCTGACCGACCAGGTCCGGGCCCGCGCCCGCTCCCTGATCGGGAGCATCCCCAACGCCGACGACATGCTGGAGTCCATCGCCCAGGCCATTCCGGTGGAGGGCATGGAATCCCTTCTGCCTGCCCTGGTCGACGACCTGGTGCCGGTGGGGTCCATGCTGCCCGAGGGCGCTCTGATTCTGCTGTCGGAACCGCAGCTTCTGGCCCGCTCCGCCCAGGACCTGGTCAAGACCGCCAACGAGTTCCTGGCCGCCAGCTGGCATGTGGCCGCCTCAGGACAGGGCTCGGGCGCGCCCATCAGCTTCGACAGGGCCAGCTTCCTGGACTACGACGAGGTCATCTCATCCCTGGAGTACCGCAAGGGGGAGGTCTGGAAGCTGACCGACCTGTCGGTGGACCCGGACCGGGAGGGGGCCGAGCGTCTGGATGCCCTGGCTCCGGACCAGTACCGCGGCGACGAGGATCGGGCCGCTTCGGGCATCGCCTCCCTGCTGGAGCGCGGCGACCGGGTTGTGGTGACCGCTCCGGCCCAGGGGACGCTGAGCCGTCTGCGCCGGGCCGTACAGACCACTGGCGTTGTCGGGGTGGAGTACCACCGCTCCCTGGCCGTGGACGGCTTCGTGGACCAGTCCGCCCATCTGGCCCTGCTGACCGAACGTGACCTGACCGGCCGTACCAGCGTGGCCGCCGGAAGCAAGACCTCCAACCGTCGGCGCAAGGCCATCGACCTGGACGAGCTCAAGCCCGGCGACTACGTGGTCCACGACCAGCACGGCATCGGCCGCTTCCTGGGCATGCGTCAGCGCAGCGTGGGCGTGGGCCCCAGCAAGGGCAGCCGGGAGTATTTGGTCCTGGAGTACGCCCCTTCCAAGCGCAACGCCCCACCGGACAAGCTCTTCGTACCGGCCGACCAACTGGACCAGGTCAGCCGATACATCGGCGCCGAGATCCCCAGGCTCAACAAGCTGGGCGGATCCGACTGGTCGGCCACCAAGGCCAAGGCCCGCAAGCACGTCCACAAGATCGCCCAGGGCCTGGTCAAGCTCTACTCGGCCCGGCAGCGCACCAAGGGCTTCGCCTTCAGCCCGGACACCCCCTGGCAGAAGGAGCTGGAGGACGCCTTCCCCTACCAGGAGACCCCCGACCAGCTGACCGCCATCGACGAAGTCAAGGCTGATATGGAGAAGCCGGTGCCCATGGACCGTTTGATCTGCGGGGACGTGGGCTTCGGTAAGACCGAAATAGCCATCCGTGCCGCCTTCAAGGCCGTTCAGGACGGCAAGCAGGTGGTGGTCCTGGTACCCACGACCCTGCTGGTCCAGCAGCACTACCAGACCTTCACCGAGCGCTTCGAGGGCTTCCCGGTGGATGTGGCCGCCATGAGCCGCTTCCAGACCGCCAAGGAGAACCAGGCCACCATGGAGGGCCTGGCCAGCGGGGCCGTGGATGTGGTCATCGGCACCCATAAGCTGCTCAACCCGCGCATCCGCTTCAAGGATCTGGGCCTGATGATCGTGGACGAGGAGCAGCGCTTCGGCGTGGAGGCCAAGGAGACCCTCAAGGCCATGCGGACCAACGTGGACGTCCTGTCCCTGTCGGCCACGCCCATTCCACGCACCCTGGAGATGGCGGTGACCGGCATCCGGGAGATGTCCACCCTGGCCACGCCCCCCGAGGACCGCCTGCCTGTGCTGACCTATGTGGGCGCCTACGAGGACGCCCAGGTGACTGCGGCCATTCGCCGCGAGCTCCTGCGCGGGGGCCAGATCTTCTACATCCACAACCGGGTGGAGGACATCGGCAAGGTCTCGGCCAAGGTGCAGACCCTGGTCCCCGAGGCCAAGGTGGGCGTGGCCCACGGCAAGATGGGGGAGAAGCAGCTGGACGGGGTCATCCGCGACTTCTGGCACCGGGACATCGATGTGCTGGTCTGCACGACCATCGTCGAGACCGGACTGGATATCCCCAACGCCAACACGCTGATCGTGGACCGGGCCGACCGCTTCGGGCTCTCCCAGCTCCACCAGCTGCGCGGCCGGGTGGGACGTGGCCGGGAGCGCGCCTACGCCTACTTCCTCTACGACCCCAGCAAGCCCATGACCCAGACCGCCCACGACAGGTTGGCCACCATCGCCCAGAACACGGCCCTGGGGTCCGGCTACGACGTGGCCATGAAGGACCTGGAGCTGCGCGGCACCGGCAACCTGCTGGGCGACGAGCAGTCCGGCCACATCGAGGGGGTCGGCTTCGACCTCTACGTGCGCATGGTCTCCGAGGCGGTGGAGGAGTACAAGGAGCCCGGGCGGACCGAGCCGGTCACCGTCAGCATCGACCTGCCCCTGGAGGCCTCCATTCCGGTGGACTACATCGACTCGGACAAGCTGCGTCTGGAGGCCTACCGCAAGTTGGCCTCGGCCCGCAACGAGCAGGATCTGCGCGACCTGCACGAGGAGCTGACCGACCGATACGGACGTCCGCCGGCCCAGTTCGACACCCTCTTCGCGGTGGCCAGGCTGCGGGCCAAGGCTCGCTCCCTGGGCATTTCGGAGATCGCCTCCCAAGGCTCCCGGGTACGGATCAGGCCTGTGACCATGCCCGACTCCCTCCAGGCCAGGATCGCACGAATATACAAGGGCAGCCAGTACCGTCCGGTGACGCAGACCCTGCTGATCCCAGCGCCCTTCGCGGGCTCCCTGGGTTCGGGACCCATGGATTCGGCGGCCATGACCGCCTGGGTGGACACCCTGCTGGACGACCTGGCCTGGGGGCTGCCCAAGTCCTCGGACGATGGCACGCCAGCGGGTCCCGCGCCCGTCCAACAAAACTAGTATCCTGTAAGAGACATCACAACAACTTATTGAAGGAGCAGTTGTGGCAGCAATTGAAAGCGTGTTCGCGCGCGAAATTCTTGATTCCCGTGGCAACCCGACCGTCGAGGTCGTTCTGCAGACCGAGGACGGCGCCGAGGGGCGTGGTCTGGTTCCCTCCGGTGCTTCCACCGGCGAGGCCGAGGCCTGGGAACGTAGGGATGGCGACAAGAAGCGCTATCAGGGCAAGGGTGTGCTGGACGCCGTCAAGGCGGTCAATGAGACCATCGCTCCCAATGTCATCGGCATGGACGCCACCGATCAGCGCGCCCTGGACGAGACCATGATTGATCTGGACGGAACCCCCAACAAGGGCAAGCTGGGCGCCAACGCCATCCTGGGCGTCTCCCTGGCTGCGCTCTATGCGGCTGCCGAGTCCGCCGAACTGCCTCTCTACCGCTACCTGGGCGGCACCAACGGCCACATCCTGCCCGTGCCCAACATGAACATCATGAACGGTGGCGCCCATGCTGACTTCGCCACCGACATCCAGGAGTACATGATCTCCCCCTACGGCTTCGACTCCTACCGGGAGGCCCTGCGCGCCGGCGTCGAGGTCTACCACACCCTCAAGGGCATCCTGAAGAAGGACGGCCACGAGACCGGCCTGGGCGACGAGGGCGGCTTTGCCCCCAAGATGAAGTCCAACGAGGACTCCCTGAAGTACATCGTCGATGCCATTGAAGCCGCCGGCTACGAGCCCGGCAAGCAGATCGGCCTCTGCCTGGACGTGGCCTCCTCGGAGTTCTACAACAAGGACACCGACAAGTACCACTTCGACGGCGAGGACCGCGACGCCGACTACATGCTGGACTACTACCAGGGCCTGGTCGAGCGCTACCCGCTGGTCTCCATCGAGGATCCCTTCGCTGAGGAGGACTGGGGCGCCTGGCAGAAGATCACCGCCGCCATGGGCGACCGCCTGCAGTTCGTGGGCGACGACCTGCTGGTGACCAACCCCAAGAGACTGCAGAAGGGCATCGACCTGAAGGCCGCCAACTCCCTGCTGGTCAAGCTCAACCAGATCGGCACCGTGACCGAGACCCTGGACGCCATCGAGCTGGCCACCGCCAACGGGTTCACCTCCATGGTTTCCCACCGTTCCGGCGAGACCTCCGACACCACCATCGCCGACCTGGCCGTGGCCAAGAACACCCGCCAGATCAAGACCGGCGCCCCGGCCCGTGGCGAGCGCATCGCCAAGTACAACCGTCTGCTGGAGATCGAGGAGGAGCTGGGCTCCACCGCCGAGTACGCCGGCTACAGCGCCTTCAAGGCCTGCAAGAAGTACACCAAGTAAGGTCTTGCCGGTCGGGCCGGACCCCCTGCAGGTTTTGACCCGACCGTGAAGTCTTTCACCCGTGGCGGTCCGCGTCGGCTGCCGCGGGTATTTTTATGGGTATGGCCAAGAACAGACGTGACGGCACCGACCGGCGGACAAGCAGGCGGTCGTCGGGACCCATCACCTTCTTTGTGGCGGTCATCATCGTGGCCCTGGGTCTGATCCAGCTGGTCTCCACCTTCCACGCCTACGCCATCAATCTTTCCGAGCTCAACGGCCTGCGCAACCAGCAGGCCCAGCTTGTCGAGCACAAGCGTGACCTGGAGAACCAGATTCGGCGCTGGGACGACAAGGCCTATGTGACCGCACAGGCCCGGGATCGGCTGGGATTCGTCTTCCCCGACGAGGAGGCCATCAGGGTCCTGCATCCGGAGGCGGTTACGGGCGGCAAGGACAAGGACCAGGCCGACAGCAAGGGGGTTCGGGCTCCCAGGAAGAACTCCCTGCCCTGGTATCAGGAGATGGCCTATTCCTTCGCCAAGGCCGACCGGGATCCGTCGGCCAATAGGAGCAAGGGGGGCACGGATCAGCATCCTGGCGACGGAGCCGGTCCGAGCGGATCGGCTGGCCCAGCTGGTTCCAACAGTCCAGGTGGCTCCGACGGCCCCTCTCCATCCAAGGGCGGGGGAGGACAGTGAACCCCGACGGTTGATGAACTTAGCGGCAGCAAAGAATCAGGAAAGATGAGGACAGCGTGATCAAGGCCCAGGAAAGGCCCCAGGCAGCAGTGGAATCCCAAGGCGGGGACAAGGCCCGGGTCGAGCCTGAAGTCTCCAGCCTGGTCGGCGACCGGGAATTGGCAGCGGTCAGAGATAGAGTCCAGGAGCTTCTGGCGACTCCGGCCACACCGGAGCAGGTAGCCGTCGTGAACCGGCAGCTGGGCCGCTATCCGAGGGGCATGGTGGCCGTGGGCGCCCGCTGCGTCTGCGGCAATCCGCTGGCTGTGGTCACCCGGCCCCAGTTGGAGGATGGCACGCCCTTTCCGACCACCTGCTATCTGACCAGCCCTGAGGCCGTCAAGGCCGTCTCCCGGCTGGAGGCCGACGGCGTCATGGCCGCCTGGAATACCGAGCTGGGTTCGGATGCGGACCTGGCCAGCGCCTACCGTAGGGCCCATGGGCTCTATCTGGCCTTCCGTTCTGCCCTGGCCCGGCGGTTGGGCGACGACGAGGGGCACATCGCCGGAATCTCGGCCGGTGGCATGCCCAAGCGGGTCAAGTGTCTACATGCTCTGACCGCACAGTCCCTGGTCATGGGCTCTGGGATCAATCCACTGGGCGACCGTGTCCTGGACCTGGTGCGTCGGGTGTTCGATCCGCAGGTCTGCAGGTGTGCCCAGCCCTGGACCGGGACATCCCAACAAGAGAACCGGCAGGAGAGGCAATGAAGGGGGTTTCCATGGATCAGGTGACGGTGGCGGGCGTGGATTGCGGCACCAACTCCATACGTCTGCTGATAGCCCGGGTGGACCGACAGGGGCTCCATCCGGTGGCGCCCAGGCTGATGCGGGTCATCAGGCTGGGGGAGGGCGTGGACCGCAACCACCGCTTTTCCGACCAGGCCCTTGAGCGTGCCTTTGAGGCCTGTCGGCTCTTCGCCCGGCAGCTGCAGGAGCACCCTGTGGATGGCCTGCGCTTTGTGGCCACCTCGGCCACCAGGGATGCCGACAACCGAGAAAGTTTCGAAGAGGGTGTGCGCTCCATCCTGGGGGTCACGCCCGAGGTCATCAGTGGCTCCCAGGAGGCCTCCCTGAGTTTTCTGGGCGCGGTCAGCGTGCTTGAGCAGCGCGGCAGTGACGATATGCCACCTGCGCCCTACCTGGTGGTCGACCTGGGTGGCGGCTCCACCGAGTTGGTCCTGGGCGGGGACGGGAGCGATCTGCCTGTCGACCAGGTCAAGGCCTCCTACTCCATGAACATCGGCTCCGTGCGGATGACCGAGCGCCATCTGCTGGACGATCCGCCCACCCAGGAGCAGATCGACCAGGCACTTGAGGATGTTGACGGCTGGATCGACCGGGCCTTCGACCAGGTCCCTGTAGCCGGTGTAGGCAGTCTGATCGGGGTCTCCGGCACGGTCACCACCATGAGCGCACTGGCCCTGGGATGCAAGGTCTACGATCGCCATGCTGTCGATGGCCGGTCCATTCCGGTCGATGCGGCCCGCCGGGTTGACGACCAGGTGCTGAACATGAGCCGGCAGGAACGTAGGGAGCTCAAGGCCATCCATCCCGGGCGTGTGGATGTGATCGGCGGCGGTGCCCTGATCTGGAGCCGTTTGCTGGAGCGTCTCGGTCGGGCCAGTCCCAGTGCGCTGGCTTCGGGAACCTATGTGGCCAGCGAGCACGGCCTCCTGGACGGCCTGGTCCTGGACTACGGTCGGACCCTCCTGCGCGAATGATATACTAAGGCGTTATGGGTTCCGGCCCCGGTGGCGAAATGGTATACGCATCGGACTTAAAATCCGCCGCCTTCACCGGCTTGTGGGTTCGATTCCCACCCGGGGCACCAAGGCCTCATCGGCTTGGACGGCAGTGTCGCAACTTGTCACCCGGCCGACGAACCGATACTCTGGTACGCAAGAAAACCAAAGGAGTTGTCATGAGTGACCAATCCATGCCCGAGGTGAACGCCGAATTCGGCGCCACGCCGACCATAACCTTCCATGGTCCGGCACCCAGCGGGCTGCGCGCCGTGGAGCTGGTCGAGGGGGACGGGCCTGTCGTCCGCAAGGGCGATACCGTCACCGTCAACTATCACGGCGTCGTTTGGGGTTCGGATCAGGTCTTCGACTCCAGCTTCCAGCGTCATCAGCCGGCCAGCTTCGGCATCGGCGTGGGGCAGGTCATTCGCGGCTGGGACCAGACGGTGCCCGGTCACAACGTGGGGTCCAGGTTGGTGGTCTCCATTCCGCCGGAGTACGGATATGGTCGTCAGGGGATGCCCCAGGCGGGCATCGGCGGCGACGATACCCTGGTTTTCGTGATTGACATCATATCGACACGGTAGACAAAGGTCTCCAGGCGCCGGTGAGGGCCGGCGCCTTTTTCATACCCTTGACTTTGCAGTTCAGGTCGGGCCACGAGACAAGTGCATCAAACAAGGAGGAATCACATGGCTGAGGAAAAGACGATTCTGCTGACACAGGCCGCTTACGACAAGCTGAAGGAGGAGCTTGACCACCGTCAGGGCGAGTACCGCGACGAGATCACCGAACGCATCGCGGCGGCTCGGGCCGAGGGTGATCTGAGCGAGAACGGCGGCTATCAGGCTGCCCGCGAGGAGCAGGGCAAGAACGAGGGGCGGATCAACGAGCTGATCGTCAAGCTTCGCAACGCCAAGATCCTCAAGGCCCCCAAGGCGGGCACGGTAGGCAACGGCTCCCTGGTGACCCTGACCATGGCCGGCAACGAAATGGTCTATGTGCTGGGCTCCAGGGATCTGACGGTGGCCACCGACTACGATGTCATCAGCCCCGAGTCGCCCATCGGCGCGGCCCTTATGGGCGCCAAGAAGGGCCAGACCGTGACCTACAAGGCTCCCAATGGCAAGGACATCTCGGTCACCGTCAAGGATGCCCAGCCCCTCAAGTAGCGGGACGACCCCTCACCATCCCAGCCCGGCCTGAATGAAGCCGCTCCCCGCCATGGTCGACGGAGGGCGGCTTCTTCTATAAGAGACCGCTCTATGGGCGACCGCTTGATTCGTACGGCAGACCGACGGTCTTTGTTGGGCGGAGCTTGATGAAAAGACCGCCAGGCTGGCCATTTGTTCAGCGCAGATTGCAGACCACCAGGTAGATGGCCACGATATGGCAGGCGTAGCCGATGACCGTGCCGCAGTGGAAGATCTCATGGAAGCCGAATACCCGGGGCCAGGGGTCCGGCCGGCGCAGACCGTAGACAATCGCCCCAAGGATGTAGGCCAGGCCACCGGCCACGATCAGCCACACCACCGGCGGACCGGCCATGGGGGAGTCCCAGAAGAGTTTCAGGAAGCCCACGCCCGAGACTCCGAAGACCACGTAGACCAGGGTGTAGAGCCAGCGGGGAGCATCGATCCAGAAGACGTGGACGATCATGGCCACCAGGCTGGCCCCCCACATGCCCAGGATGATGATCCGCCGCCAGAAGGGGTCCAGCGCGAAGGAGATCGGCGTGTAGGTGCCGGCGATGAGCAGGAAGATGTTGACATGGTCCAGGCGGCGCAGCACATCCGTGGTCCCCGGGGTCCAGTCGCCCAAGTGGTAGAGGGCCGAGTTGCCGAAGAGGGCCAGCGAGGCGACCATGAAGACCGCACAGGCCAGTTTGAGACCAGTGCCGTGGGCCAGGCAGATCAGCACGATGCCGGCGGCCAGGGCCAGCGGGGCCGCTACAGCGTGGATCCAGCCACGCAGCAGGGGTTTGGGGCGGCCGTGCACGTCCAGGCGGACCTTGCGCTCGATCTCCATGTCGGGGATGCCCTCAATCCTCGAGGCCTTGATCTCAGCCTTGGCCATGATCCGCGCGGCCTTGGCCTTGGCCTTGGCGCGCACCGCGTCGGCCCTGGCCTGCAGATGGGCCTCGTGGGCCACCTCTGCGTCCTTGCGCAGGTAGGTCAGCTCCTGGCGGCGCTGCTGGCGGCGGCGTTCGAGATCGGGATCGACCTCCTGATCCTCGGACGGTCTGCCGTCCTCGCTGGTCCTGGTTGCCATGGCCCTCCCTTGGCCCCTGACTGGTCCGGGCCTGTCGGGTCCGGTCGCCGGGGCGAAACATCCGTCAACCACCCTACCGCAGACCTATGTATTGGACGCGCATGTCATCATCGCCCTTGGCATGACCCGCCTGTCCGCTTCCGAGGGCCCTTTGTATGATGGGGGCATGGCTGATTTTTCCGAGATTCTGGCATCCTGTGACGACTGTAATGAGGAGGACCGCGAGTGGCTCCACCACCTGGTGGCCGACTGGCAGGTCATCGCCGATCTGAGCTTTGCCGACCTGCTGCTCCTCCTGCGCACGGGCGAGGGGGAGTTCACCGTGGCCGAGCAGTGCCGGCCCTCTACGGTCATGTCCCTGCGGACCGAGGATGTGGTGGGGGAGCACTTCCCGGCGGATCAACGTGAGGAGCTGGAGGCTGCCATGCGGTCCAAGGGGGTGTTGCGGTCCAACAAGCTGCGCACCATCGGCCGCGCCACGGTCTGCGATGTCTACGCTCCCATCCGACACCAGGGCAAAACCCTGGGCCTGGTGGTCCGCGAGACCAATATGGCCACCCGCGAGTCCAACGGCCGTTACGAGAGCGAGAGCATCAACGCGGGTAAGGAGCTCTTCGAGATGATCACCCGCGGCGAGTTCCCCTACGCGGATTCGGTGCTCAACCAGCGGCACAACGCCAGGGTGGCCGACGGTTTCTTTGTGCTGACGGCAAGCGGCGTGGTGCGCTACGCCTCTCCAAACGCCATCAGTTGCTTCCGCAGACTGGGCTCGGTGGAGACCATGATCGGCCAGTACCTGAGCGAGATCGGAACCTCCCTGCTCAAGGAGAACGATCCGGTGCCCGACTCCCTGCCGCTAGTCCTGTCGGGCAAGGCGGCTGTTGATTCGGAACTGGACGCCAACGGGTCGGCCGTCTCCATGCGTTCCCTGCCCCTGTACGGCAAGCAGGGAAGGACGGGCGCCATCGTGCTCTGCCGGGACGTGACCGAGCTGCGCCGCCGGGAGAAGGAGCTGCGGACCAAGGATGCCACCATCTCCGAGATCCACCACCGGGTCAAGAACAACCTCCAGGCCGTGTCGGCCCTGCTGCGACTGCAGGCCAGGCGCACCAAATCCGAGGAGGTCCGCAAGGAGCTGGAGGAGGCCCAGCGCCGCGTCCAGACCATCGCCGTGGTTCACGAGGGGCTCAGCCAGACCGCCGACGAGATTGTGGACTTCGACAAAGTGATCGCCAACCTGCTGAAGATGAGCGTGGACCTGGCCACCACCAGCGACCAGCACATCACCATCTCCTACGTGGGCAAGTTCGGGATGATGCCTGCCCAGGATGCCACACCTCTGTCCCTGGTGCTGACCGAGCTGGTCAACAACGCGGTCGAGCATGGTTTTGAGGGCCGTGACGAGGGGCATATCACCATATCGGTGGGCCGTGGCGGCAACAACCTCAACGTGGTGGTCGAGGATGACGGCAACGGTTACAGCACCGAGTCGGATCAGGGCCAGGCTCGTTCCACCGGGTCCGGTCTGGGGACACAGATCATCAACACTTTCGTCACCAACGACTTCGGCGGCACGGTCAAGTGGGAGCCCCGTCGGGATGGCGGCACCCGGGTGGTCATCAACATCAAGCTGCGAGTGGCCCAGGACGTGTGATGCCGGGAAGCTTGTAGCAAGGGGTACGTTTCGGAAAAAGAAAGGGGGCGACGGCATCAAGCCGTCGCCCCTCTGCTGTTTGGCGCAATCGGGAAGATTCAGGACTGCATCTGCATGGCCTGGGACCTGCGCGCACGCATGGCCCGGCGCTTCAGAGCCCTGCGTTCGTCTTCGCTCAGTCCGCCCCAGACGCCGTAATCCTGATTGGTGTCCAGTGCGCACTTCAGACAGGCGTCAATGACCTTGCAGGTCCGGCACACGGCCTTGGCCTCCTCGATCTGTTGATAGGCTGCACCTGTGTTGCCGACGGGGAAGAACAGCTCAGGGTCCTTGTCACGGCAAGCAGCCTTAGCGCGCCAATCAAACGCATTACTCATCTACCTAAGCCTCCAAGAAGTTTTTATCGGTGCTTTATCACTACCCTATGCAAGATAAGCACGATGAGTGACTTTTTTCAAGGGTCCGTTTGTTTTACGGCTAAAGAGAACACCTGTAGCGGAATGGCGAGACCTGCCTCCAGGACCAGACACCGTCCAGGAATGGCGCTGGCTCGGGAGGATAGGGTGGCCAGCTGATCGGCGGGGATGCCGGCTGCCAGGTCAGCCCCTCGTTCGCCACAGGGGAACACCAGGCGACGGCTGAAACGCTCAGGTCTGCGCAGGGCACTGGCCGTCTCCACGGCCAGAACCACCGTAGTTCCCTCCTGTCCCAGAGCCTCCTGCAGAAGAGGGGCCAGAGGATCCTGACAGAGCGGATCCAGCAGGTCCTGTGCATCGTCAAGGATCCAGACCAACCCTCGACTGCCATTGTGACCACCTCCAGGCGGTGCGGGCACCGGACCCGGGAAATCCCGGCTACTGTAGCCGTGGCCTGTCCGGCGGGTGATACGCAGGTCGAAGTCGGGCTCTGGTCGGGCTCCCGGTTGCATCAGGGTGAGCAGGGAACGAGCCAGCAGGGCCAGCAGGGTGCTCTTGCCTCGGCCTCGAGTTCCGATCAGAGCCGTATGGCCTTTGAGTGGCAGGCGATAGAGGTGGAGCAGGACCCCGTCGTCGGTGCGTCCCAGGGGTATCAGAGGCCGTCCCGACTTCCAGATGATCTTTCCGTAGGCCGGATCATGTTCTGGAAGGGGAGGGGAGAAGAGCGGTGCCGGCGGTCGGCTGCCGCAGAAGCGACTGGCTTTGACGATCTGGTCCACCAGGGCCTGCGGATCGGCCGCTGGGCAGGTGCGGAAGGCCTGGGGGCCCCGACCCTGCTCCAGAAAGCCCAGACCAGGATGGGCGGGGTCGATGGCCGTGGCGCAGGAGGAGCCCAGCAGCTCCCTGGACTGCAGGGGATCCCGCACCCGCAGACAGATGCCCAGGTTCATGTTGGCCCGCATCTGGGCGCTGATCTGCCCCATTGTCTGCTGGGTGCAGGCCACCAGGTTCATGCCCAGGGACCGGCCCTGGGAGGCCAAAGAGGTCAGCCTGTCCAGATAGTCGGGCAGAAGTTGGCGCAGGGCCTGGAACTCGTCGATGACCACCACCAGGCGTGCCGGCGGATCGGACATCAGGGCAGTGTCCTCCACTCCTGCTCCGGCGACCAGGCGCTGGCGGCGTTCCAGCTCACGCTGAAGTCCGTTCAGCGCCCGTGTGGCCCGGTCCAGATCCAGATTGGTCACGCAACCCACGGTTTGCGGTAGTCGGGCCAGCAGGCCGAACCCGGCACCGCCCTTGAAGTCCAGCAGGACCAGATTGAGCCGGTCCGGCGGCTGGCTGGCGGCCAGGGCCAGACACCAGGTCTGCAGAAAGACCGATTTGCCTGATCCGGTGGTGCCAGCCACCAGCGCGTGTGGTCCGTCGCGCGGCAGGTCGATGACCAGCGGGCTGTGATCAGGACGGATGCCGATGACTGCCGGCGCTGTAGGACCGGATGCGGCAAGCCAGGAGTGGACAATGCCCTGCCAGAGCAGGCCATGTGCTCCCGGAGTCCTTGATCCTAACAGTCGGGACTCCAGCTGAGGGCCCGGGCCGGAGACCAGTTGAGCCAAGTCTTGCTCGATCTGGTTCCCAGTGGTTGTCGATGGTGATGCACGATCCGATGCTGGGCTGTATACCAACTGTGTGCGGGCAGGGGGAGGGGGTGATGGCTGACGATGCGCTCGCAGCAGGCTTAGAAGCACCATGGCCAGGGTGCCGGTCAGGCTGGGTAGCAAAAGGAGGAGTAGCATCCAGCGGCCCTGGCCGACCACGTACCAGATCATGCCCGCCTGTGCCAGGGCCGGAGCCGTTTGGGCAACCAGGGTCAGAGCGACCTGGACTCTGCTCTTGTTGGCAGAGCGCGGATGGTCACTCTCGACCTTCTTAGAGGTCTCTTGGCCGACTGTCACCGACGAGGGGAGTGCAGTGGCTATCGAATGGGCCTTGGTCATGCTTCCAGCATGAAAGAACTGGTGCTTGAATGCCAGGGCGAACTAGGTATGTGGTCGAATGTGGATGGTGACTGCCGGATGGTGCAATCAGTTGCCGCCGACGGTGCCCGGCTCGTGACTGCCCTGGACCAGCTGGTCGAACAGCTCGGTGTTACGGGCCTGATTCAGTAGAACGGTGGAACCGACCCGCCTGTTGGGGAAGTAGTTGGGATTGGTCCAGTACAGGCTCCCGGTGACTCCCTTTGGGCTGCTGGCGCTGCGGAAGGCCAGGACCATGCGTATCAGGTCTATGGCGTTGGCCCGCTCATCCACCACCAGGGAATCCAGGCCTGCCGAAAGGACCTTACCGGCCGTGACGGGGTTGAGCAGGACCGAAGGCTGCAGGGCCTTGGTAGTGATGGCCGAGATGGCTTGACGCTGCCGTTCGGCCCGCCCGAAGTCACCCTTGGGATCCGAGTAACGCATGCGGGTGAAGGCCAGGGTCATGCCGCCGTCGGCCTGATGACAGCCCCTGGACCAGACCATGCCTGATCTGGGGTCGTTGACATCCGCGTCATAGCAGAGGTTGACACCACCCATGGCATCGACCACCTTGCTCAAGCCTCCGAAGCGTATCAGGGCCACATGGTCGACCTTATGACCGGTGATGTCCTCGATCTGGCTGGTCAGGGACTGGTAGCCCGAGGTGTATGCAACGGCGTTGATCTTCATGTATCTCCCGTCCTCCTTGACCAAGGAGTCGCGGGGGACTGAGATCAGTGAAGCTGCTCCGTGCCGAGGCTTGGTCAGCACCAGGATGGTGTCGGTACGGAAACCGGTGATGCTGGTATCCTGGCCGGCCCCTGGGGATCCGTCACGTTGGTCCGACCCCAGCAGAAGCCAGGTGGTGGCCCCAGAGCCTGGAGCGTCCGTCAGCATTTGCTCGCGGTTGAGCCTGGCATTGATCCAGAACCACCCGCCGCCTGCCAGTACGACCAGAGCCAAGAGGATGATCAGCAGCAGTATGCCTATGAACCTGCGCACTGGATGCTTATGGGCCAGGGCGGTACCGGAACGCAAGCCCCGATTGCCTCGACCACCGCCGTTACCCCAGCCGTTCCCACTGGGAACAGGCTGGGCCGCTGGTCTGGGCGTGGTCCGCGAGGAGCCGCTGGTGCGTCTGGCTGTCCGGGTCCTGCCGACTTGCGTCGGCTGAGTCGCGCCGCCTGAGGAGGGTGTAAAGCTTGGAAGCTCCTGCTGTCTGCGGCTGTGCCTGGCAGAGGCGGCGGGGGCGCCGGAAGTGGTTTCGGGACGACGATGCCTGGAGGGCATGAAGCTGGGTGGCTCCTGCTCTTGTCCGCCTTGGTCTGAACCAGTCCGCATGCCTTCAACCTCCATAGCTTTGACTGACTAGGCAAGCAATAGCATGCCTGAACGACCCGAGGAAGTAAATCGGCTATCTCTGTGCCGGAACCGCACAGACCGTGGCGAACAGGTAGCGGTCGGCCATGCCGATGTATTGGCCGGTGTTCGCATCCTTGATGGTCCCGTCATTCGGGTCGACGATCCCCCCTGTGCTCGGATCAATCAGGGTCTTATTGGGCATGGTAATCAGTCCCGTGCGCGGGTCCGGATCGGGCAGAGCGGTGGCGGAGGCGGAGGGAGACTGGGTGGAGGAGGACTGTGTCTCAGAGCTCCTGCTCCGTGTTTGAGCCTTGCCTTGCGCCCTTTGGGTGCCTCGGGTCTGATTATCTGACGAGGAGGTGCTTGACAAGGAGGCTTCTTCAGCTTCCTCATTGGCCTGTGTCAAGGGCTTGCCCTGGCGCAGCAGGCGCCAGATGGTTTCGGCCTGCTCGGTCCAGACCACCCGGTAGCGGTCCTGGGACCATTCCTTGACTGGTATGGTCCGCGCGTAGATGTGCGCGGTGTCTATGTGTTTGAGCGAGTTGCCCAGCCCCAGCAGGGTCTGGAAGCTGCCCAGACCCTCGCTCAGCTGCAGGGTTGACATGGAGGTTGTGGCCAGACGGTAGGCCTTGGGCAGGTCTGAATAGATATCGACGTTCCTGGCCTCGTTGACCAGGCTCTTGATTAGGTACTGCTGGCGGGTGGTGCGCATGATGTCCGATCCGTCGGCGCCGGTGCCATGACGCATGCGGGCGTATTCGGTGGCCTGGGTCCCGTCCAGATGGTGCAGACCGCGCTTCAGGTCAATGCCGGTGTAGCTGTCCTTGGTGTCCTTGGGGATGCATACGTCGACCCCGCCAAGGGCGTCGATGATGGATTTGAATCCGTTGAAGTCGGCCACCACGAACTGCTGGATGTCCAGGCCGGTCAGGGAGCGGACCGCAGCCAGGGAGCAGCTGGCGGCCGAATTCGCATCGCCGCCTTGGTTGTAGCCCTCAGCGAAGATGGAGTTGAACATGACCTGACGGCGGGCCGGGATGGTCTCACCCTTGCTGGTGACGCAGGCTGGGGCGTTCACGATGGAATCCCTGGGGATGGAGACGACGTTCACATAGGAGCGGTCGGCCGCGATCTGGACCACCATGGCCGTGTCGGACTGGTGGTTCTCCTCCAGGCCGTCTCCGCTGCCGCCGACCTCCGAGTTACCCTTGCCGTCGCGGGTGTCCTGGCCAAGCACCAGGACGTTCAGGGTCTTGCCCTTGTAGATGTCTTCCGGGGCCTTGTAGGCCTGGGTCAGGTTGATGGGCTCGAGCACGTGCATGTGCCCGTTGATGTCTGTCCAGAAGGCTGCCACAGTCGAGGCCAGGAAGCAAAGAACGAAGGTGAGGGCCAGACAGATGCCCGTGCGCAGGGAGTGGCTGCTGCGGAACCCGTCGCTGTGCTGGGGTTTGCCGTTCCTGCCCGCCTTGATGTTGGGCAGTCCCATCTTTCTGGTTGGGGACGTCAATGGTATGCCTTCCTCATCGGCTGTCGCTGTAGGGGCCATTCCGGCAGGAAGAACCGGGATGGCGCTGGCGCGTGCTTGAACCAGTCACAGTATAGTCTGACCCCCCATCCGCAGCTCCTCTTCGGGCGATACGGTCTCCTCCACGTGTTGTTAAGTTGCGCTTGCAGTCATTTGGGGGTTGACAGAAGACCCCCGCAGCGGCTGTAATAAAAGTGTGTAAAACACACTAGGGACTGGGGGGTCGCTATGAGTGGTTTTGTAGACACTCGATACAGCAATACAACTAAAAACAGGCTGACGCCGCTGATGCAATGGTTCGAAGTCAACATCGGGCCATCCTGGCGAAGCGAGGCGCTCTGTGCACAGACCGACCCGGAGGCATTCTTCCCGGGCAAGGGAGGCTCCACCCAGGAGGCCAAACGGGTCTGTGCCGACTGCACCGTCCGAAAGCAGTGCCTGGACTGGGCGGTCGAACACGACGAGCGCTTTGGCATCTGGGGCGGCATGAGTGAACGGGAGCGCCGCCGTTACAAGAAGAGGATGCGCGCGCAGCGTCAGGTCTGAATCGCCGCAGGTGCCCGAGCGAGGCATCCGGTGACCTGGATTGCGTAGACTGGAACGCATGAGTTTCGTCGCACCTCAAGCCCAGGATGTTCGGCAGGTCCTCTCTGCAGTCATGAACGAATGTTCGCCTGCCGCCAGCCCTCATGTTGAGGATGCCGTGGCGGCGGTGATCACTGTCGAGCATGACCTGACCTACCTGCCCGAAACCCTGCGTGCCCTCTTGCGACAGAGCCTCTTGCCCAGGGTCTTGGTAATCGCCGACTGCTCGGGGGCCACCGTGGAGCCTCTCTATGCGCAGTTCCCGGTGGACGGACCCGCGCGGGTGGAGGTGCAGGTGGTTCGCGCCCGAGGCGCCTCCTCTTTTGGCGATGCCGTGGACAAGGCGCTTGGCTATGCCCGTCTGCCTGGTCGGATCCGCGCTCTTTGGCTTCTGCACGACGACTGCCGTCCATTGGATAATCATTGTCTGGACAAGCTTGTGGACACCTGGCACAGCAATCCCACGGCCTCTCTGCTGGGTGCCAAGCAGTATGACTGGCAGGGCGAGGGTCTGCGGGACGTGGGTCGGTATGCCTACCATCACCGGACGGTGAGCCTGGTAGTGGATAGCGAGCCCGATCAGGAGCAGTATGACGCGCGTCAGGATGTCTTTGCGGTGAGCCTGGCCGGCGCCCTGGTGCCCATGCAGACCATGAAGGACCTGGGTGGACCAGGCGTCTGGGCCGGCACTTTCGGTCAGGCCGACGACCTCTGCCGTCGCATCTGCCTGTCGGGGGGACGGGTGGTGGTGGTGCCCAGCGTTCGCATGGCCCATGCCAGCGCCCGGATGAGCGGATTGCGTGACCGGAATGGACGGCCGGTGCCGTCTGACCACTGCTTGGATGCCTCCATGGGTCCCATACTGGCTCGGGAACGCTACCTGTTGACCGACTTTGCCCTGCCTTGGTGGCCGTTGGTCTGGCTCTGGCGGGTTCTGGCGGCATTGTGGTTCATGGCGGTTGATCTTATCGGCAAGCGACCCTACCGGGCCCTCTGCCGCCTGTGCGCGCCCTGGCGGATCCTGGCCCGTCCTGCAGCCTTGCTGACCATGCGTCGTCGTCTGACTTCCGCCTGCCATGGCGGTCCCCGCCGATTGGACATTCTGCAGGCCAACAGTCAGCAGATCCGGCAGTGGCGGCAGCGCAGGCAGGCCTTCCACGACCAGCAGGAACATCCCATGCTCAGCCACCTGGCTCTGGCTCATCTGCGACAGCAGTTTTTGCGTCGCCTGGCCTGGGCTTCAGGGATGACCATAGCGGTCTTGGTGGCCCTGGTGGCCACCCACTGGCCACTCTGTCGTGCCATCTTCTCGGGAGGTGCCATTCATGCTCCCTCCCTGCCCTCGTCAGGATCTGACTGGTCCCGTCTCTTGGCGGCGGCCACGACCTCCTGGTCCTGGGCCGGAGGCGTGGGACAGCCCGTGGTTCCTGCTCCCTTCCTCCTGGTGCTTCTGCCCTTTGCCCTGCTGACCGGCGGTCATGTGGCCCAGGCCATGGCCCTGATGCTCCTGGCGGAGACGGGACTGGCCGCCCTGTCTTTCTGGGCCCTGGCCGGCGTGGTCACCAGGTCCAACCCCATCCGCGCCCTGCTGGGACTGCTCTGGGCCTGTCTGGCATTCGCCCTGGGCATTGTGGACAGCATGCAGCTGCCCATGCTGACGGTCATGGCCTTCATGCCTGTCGCCTTTGCCTTCGTTTTCAAGGCCGTGGGGCTGTACCAGACCGAGGCTCCCGTACACCCCAAGGCTTCGGTGCAGCAGGCGGCTCTGGCCTCCATCTGCTTCCTGCCGGTCCTGGCAGCCGAGCCTCAGCTCATAATGGCCATGATTCCTCTCTTCATCATGGCGATCTGCCTGGTGCCCTCCCATAGGATCATGCTGCTGCTGATGCCTCTGCCTTCGGTGCTGGCCCTGGCGCCCACCCTGGTCAATTCCCTGCATCATGCCAAGGATGGGCTTTGGAGGCAGCTTTTCGCAGACCTGATGGTTCCTTCGGCAGACCTGACTGGCCGGCCCAGGACCGGGAGTCTGGGGGAACTGCTGTCCAGTCTGCTGGGCCTGGATGTTTCGGCCCTCTGGCCTATCAGGTGGCGGCCTGAACTCTGGCGTCCGGCCACGCTGGTCTGCTGCCTGCTGACGGTGGCCCTGCTGGCATTTGTTGCCCTGGTTGTGCCTCGGGCGCTCAAGGCGGCCAGGATTCTCTGGATCGACGTCCTGCTGGGCCTGGTTCTGGCGATGGTCTCGCAGGCGGTCTGCACCGGTCTGGACGAAACCGGTCCAGTGGCTGGTTCGGTCCTGCCCGGCATGATGATGGCCTTCATGGGGCTGCTGACCTGTCTGGGCCTCTTGGCTGGCAGGGCCGTCCGTCCCTTCTCGCCCCTGGCTCCTGGCCATGATCAGGTCCCTGATGGCGATGCTGATCGTCCGCCCCTGCCCCCTGCGCAGTCCTCTCCAACGTCAGCAGTTGCAGTCGATGGTGGCGGAAGGGTTTTGAGACTCCTGTTGGGCCTGCTCCTGGCCCTGGTCACTGCAGGCGTGGCAGCGGCCGGTCTGGCTGCGCCTGTCGGCGGCCCTCTGTCCGCCGACGGCCGGCAGCTTCCTGCAGTGGCGGTGGATTACCTGGAGAAGGACCCATCCCATCGGGTGCTGGTGCTGACCTCGCCCTCCCATGGCCGCGTGGCCTATACCGGTCTGCACACCTCACGAGGGGATCTGATTGATGCCTCGCCTGCCTTGCAAGTACAGAGGGTGAACGGCGGGCGGATGACCGGTGAGGATGTCCTCTCGCATTCGGCGGCGTCTCTGATGGCCAATGCCGACTCCAATGCCATAGCCGCGGTGACCGACCTGGGCTTTGGCGGAATCTATGTGCCCGTCGACCGTTCCGGAGCCGTCGGCTTGGGGTCCACGCCCAACGATGACCTGATGTCCAACATCACCGCCAGCGATGGCGCCCAGCAGGTGGTGGCCAACGCCCAGGGAACCTATTTCCGTTTGAGCTCGCAGTCAGGCAAGGATGTGGGCGTTGACATGACTGGGGTCACCCAAGCAGAAACCAGCACCTGGAGGAGGGCCTGGCTGTGGACCCTGGGCCTGATCCTGCTGGGATACTGCCTGGTGGCTCTGCCGCGTCCGAGCTACTTCGGAGGGGAGCAACTATGAGTGCACGAAGCAAGGGATCCCTGGTGGCCGCTCTGGTCACGGTGCCCCTGGTGGCGGTTTTGATCGCCGCTCTGCTGATCTGGACGCCCCCTGCCTCCTTGGCTGATGGTGCCAAGGGCTCGACTGTTGTGGCCAGCCGCGTCAGCCAGCGGGAGGTGGCGGCCTACTGCCCGGCTCGCATGGCGGTAGCGGACGAGGACAAGGTCGGCGATGACCAGTTCAAGGCATCGGAGGGCGATCTGAGCTCCCGTGTCACCGCCGCCGCCTTTGGAGCCATCGGCAGTTCCAGCCTGACCCCAATGGGGGGAGGGCAACGCACCACGGTGACTGATCCTGATCTCCTGGACGGGCAGAAGGCCATGGCCGCCTCGCTCGATCCTGGGGCCTCGGCCACTGCCTTCGATTCCAGGATGCTCAAGTCCCAGCCGGGCACGGGGGCTGCCGTCGGCATGGTCTCATGGGCCACCAAGGGCGATCTTAGGGGGATTCAGGCGTTGGCCTGCCCCCGGGCCGTCATGAATGCGGACTTCCTGCTGCCCG
Organism: Bifidobacterium apis; assembly: GCF_036986835.1. NCBI lineage: Bacteria > Bacillati > Actinomycetota > Actinomycetes > Bifidobacteriales > Bifidobacteriaceae > Bifidobacterium > Bifidobacterium apis. Next base: position 871,340 of record NZ_BTXD01000001.1, read on the forward strand.
CCACCAGCAGAGGGACCACCCAACGGCTGGTGGCCTACAATCCGTCATCCAAGGCCACGGTGATCAGTATCGAGGTCCAGGGTTCGCACTCCTCGGGCCACCTGTCTTTGGAGACCGGCAAGACAATGACAGTGGCGCCTGGCGGCCATGCTTCATATGACCTGTCTGCGGCGGCTCCTGGCCAGCAGGCCATCTACGTCCGGGCTCGCAGTTCCCAGGCCCCGGTGGCCATGTCGGTCTCCGTCAATGTCATGTCTGGGTTTGATCCACGCGGGTCGGATCAGGTGACCGCCTTGCCGGCTCCCGGTCGTGATCTGGTCATTCCCGGCCTGCGAGGTGCAGACCAGGCAACTCTGCTTCTGCAGGGCTCCCATGCCACGGCGGTGGACCTGTCCTGGGTGGATGAAGGCGGTCAACAATCCTTGCGGCGCGTGGATCTGCAGGGCTCTCAGGCCACGGCGGTGGACCTGGGTGGCGTGCCTGACGGCAAGCTGGCCCTGCAGGTACATGCCGATCGGCCTGTCCGTGCAGTCCTGCAGGTGACCACCCAGGGCAGTCAGGATCAGTCGCAGTCCGACCTGGCTCTGATTCCTGCGGGAACTGCTGCCGCCTCTTCGGCCCTGACCATATCCCAGCCTGCCCAGGCTGCGCTGACCCTGGTCAACCCGTCGGCTGATCCGGTCAAGGCCGAACTGGTTGGTTTCGACGAGAAGGGCAACAAATTGGAAGAGCGCTCGCTGACTGTTGAGGCAGGTCGAGCCAGCGAGCTTTCGACTCACGATTTGGGCGACCAAGTAGCCGCCGTGCGACTGAATGAGGACTCTGGGCATGCCTCTTCCCGGCTGATCTGGAATGCACGCCTGAATGTGGACGCAGTCAACCAGGCTGGCCTGGCCGGTCTGGCGGTCATGGCCCCTGACGGGCTCATGCCTACCACCACCGTGATTCGCTCCGGCCCCGACTCCACCGTCCTGCCCTGAGATTCGGCCTTCAGCGTCCCCACATGGGGTCGATCTCCTCGGGGTCGCGTCCGTAAAGGTCGGCCAGCTGCAGGACCAGCTCGTCGCGGATGATCAGTTCCAGCTCCGTGCGGTCCCTGGTCTTGCTCTGGATGGGCATCCGGTACAGGACGATTCTGGCGGGGATGCCGCGACCTGCCGGGAAACTGCGTGAGAAGAGGTCCGACCGGTCCTCCCAGGGGGTGGGGTCGGAGGGCGGCACATCCTCGACCGCGAATTGGACGGGCTTGACCAGTTGAGGCCAGCCGGCGCCCAGCCGCCGGATCTGGGCTGCGGTCAGATCGTCGAAGATTCCACACCTGGTGCGATAGCGGGGCAGGCGGGTGCCGAAGGTGGGCCGACGGATTCCCCGGCCATGACTGTCCCGGTAAACGGTGCGTGCCCAAGGCGGCTGATCGTTGATCATGACACTCACCATAGCCCCTCAACTCAGTGGCAGTTTCGATTCAGGGTGTCTTGTAGCATGGAGCGATGATCGACAAGCGGATGGGAGCAATCATGGCGAAGGACGGTGCGATGAACGTGGCCTGGTGGGGCGACCAAGACATAAGGTCCATCTGCGCACGGGCCCGGGTGCTGGCCTTCGATCTGGACAATACCCTGGCGCTGTCCAAGACCCGCATGGATCAGACCATGGCTGTTCATTTCGCCGCCCTTACCCAGCTCCGGCCTGTGGCCATCGTCTCGGGCGGACGGTTCAGTCAGTTTCGCGACCAAGTGCTTGACGCCCTGCCCGACGATACCCGTTTCGACCAGCTGCATCTGATGCCCACCAGCGGCACCCGCTACTACCGCTGGCAGGAAGGAAGCTGGAATTGCGTCTACGCCCACGACCTGAGCGCCCAGGACCGTCAGGCTGCCGAGGCCAGTCTGGAGCGCAGGGCCAAGCAGCTGGGCGACTGGGAGGAACAGGTCTGGGGTCCTCGCATCGAGGATCGCGGCAGCCAGATAACCTTTTCAGCACTGGGCCAGCAGGCACCCGTGGAAGCCAAGGAAGCCTGGGATCCCGACAACAGCCGCAAGGATGCCCTGGCCCGGGCTGTGGCTGCTGACCTGCCTCACCTGCAGGTGCGCTCCGGCGGCTCCACCAGCGTGGACATCTCCGCCAAGGGCATCGACAAGGCCTACGCCATGACCTCCCTGGCCAAGATACTGGGCGTGGATGTCGACCAGATCGCCTTCGTGGGCGACCGGATGGATCCGGACGGCAACGATTATCCGGCAGCTGAGGCCGGGGCCATGGCTCTGCGTGTGCACAATCCTGCCGATGCCCTGGACCTGATCCGGGCCCTGGAAGCTGACCTGGCCTGAACCTACTGAACCTGTCCGCAGACCAGTCTGTGAACGGCGAGCCTGTGAACAGATGCCTGTTCATGCACATGGCTTTCTTCTGCTTGCCTATTCTCGCTGTTCCAGGGTTGGCTGGACGATATGCGCAACCATTCATTGCCATCCGGCCGACTCCGCCAGGCCATTTGTGCTGTGACTACGGCCTTGGCGGGCTCGGCCCTGGATCTGCTGGCTCCTCGAGCCTGCGCCGGCTGTGATCGCCCCGATCTTCTGCTATGCCCCACTTGCAGATCCCTGCTCCTCCGGCCCCTGTCGTTGCCTGCGCCTGCCTATGCCGCTGGTCTGGCCCTGGCCTGCGCTCCATATCGGGGACCCGTCCGGCGGATCATTCTGGCCTGGAAGGACCACGACAACCGGCCCTTGGATGAACCCTTGGGCCAGGCCGTGGCCGGCCTGTCTCCGGCCCTGTCCAGGTTGATCGACCCTCTGCTCCGGTCCAAGCCAGCGAAGGCGATTCTGGTGGTTCCCGCCCCCTCCTCGGCCGCCTCCCTGCGAAGGAGGGGGCGGGTTCATCTGAAGCCGATCCTCTTGTCTTTGGTCCAGGCCCTGCAGCGGCAGGGTCTGACTGCCCGGGTGGAACCGGCGCTGGTCATGAACTCCGTGAGAACCAAGTCTGTCCAGGCGGGCGGCCGTCGAAACCGTTCGCGTCGGTTGGCGGGCCGGATTGCGGTTTCGGATCCCTCACAGCTGGCCGGTCATCCCGTCCTGGTGGTGGACGACATCATCACCACGGGATCCACCATCCGCCAGTGCGCTTGTGCCTTGGAGGCCGCAGGCGCCCTGCCGCTGGCCGCCTTGGCTCTGGCGGCTGTTCCTCCAGGCCATGAGGATCTCTAGCGGGCCCGGGCCACGGCCATCTCATCCCAACGGGTGGTGGACCGGGGGGAGAGCATGCCCCGGTTCATGGCCCAATCGGCCCCCGTGTCCTCGTCGCCCCGGCCCTGGCCACGGATGCCTCCGTAGCCTACGCCCACACGGAAGGGACCAAAACGACGGGTGGCATCCTCCAGGACATCTCCCAGACCATGGGTGTCCCGGGCTGCATCCAGGCCTTCCAGGGTGTGGAAGTGGTCGGCATCGGTCAGATCCAGCAGAACCACTCCGGCCCGGATCCAGCGGGCGTGCGGATCCACCCGGCCCTTGAGCGCCCGGCTGGCTGCACCTGCAATGACCAGCGGGTCGTCGCTGGGATCCTCCAGGACGACGGTCCTGCCGGCTGCGCAGAACTGCTGGGGTGCATAGGGGCTGGTGGAGCAGAAGACCTGTACTTTTCCGCACAGACCGTGCTGTCGACGCAGACGGCGGCAGGCCTTCTGGGCGTATATGCTCAACGCCTGGGCCAGGGTGGCGTAGCCCTCTATAGGGTGGGAGAACATGCGCGAGCACAAAATCTGATTGGTGCGTACGCCCCTGGCGGCATCTCCTTCGGGCTCGATGCAGGGCCGTCCTCTCAATTCCAGCACGGTGCGCTGCAGCATGACGGAGAACCGGTGCCGGATCAGAGAGGGATCGGCCTCGCGCAGATCCAGAGCGGTAGTGATGCCCATGCCCATGAGCCTGCCGGTCAGCCGTCGACCCACCCCCCAGACCTGGTCGACGGGCACTGATGCCAGAGCCTGGTCGCCATACTGGGCCTCCACCTGGCTCCAGAGGGTGATCCCCTCGGTCGAGGGGTGATCCTTGGCCCAGTGGTTGGCCACCTTGGCCAGGGTTTTGGTAGGCGCCACCCCCACGCTGACGGGAATGCCGGTGGACCGCAGGACCGCGGCACGCAGCTCCCGGCAGATTTCGACAGTGCGCTTGTCGTTCCAGATGCTGTCCATGAAGCACTCGTCGATGGAGTAGACCTCCTGGTTGGGCAGGAAATGGGCCATGATGGCCATCATGCGCCGGGAGAGGCTGGCGTAGAGCTCATAGTTGGAGCTGCGGGCCACCACTCCGTCCTGCAGGGCCCGTTCACGAATGGTGAACCAGGGTGTGCCGTTGGTGATGCCCAGGGCCTTGGCCGGGCGGTTGCGGGCCACCACGCAGCCATCGTTGTTGGACAGCACGACCACAGGGCGGTCGGCCAGGGAGGGGTCAAAGACGGCCTCGCAGGAGGCAAAGAAAGAGTTGGCGTCGGCCAGGACCACCTGACTGGTCAGAGCGGTCCCGGATGCAGGGTCGCCCGGCCTCTGCGCGCTCATGCCGACCCCCAGCCCGTGGAAGGATAGACGGGCCTCCGGCCTTGACCTCCCGTGCGCCCGCGTACGTGCGGGGTGTGTCCGGGATAGGTGACCTGCGGCAGGGGAGAGTCACTCCGGGATCCACCCCTGGCGTCCACCCGCTGCCAGTGGTAGTTGCCGATGACCACCCCCCAGATGACCAATTCCTCGCCCTCCTGAGGCATGAAGTCGGGGTAGGCGGGATTCTCGGCCCGCAGCATGGTCCGTCCCTTGCATCTGGCCAGCCGCTTGACCAGCAGCTCGTCGTCCAGGATGGCGATGACGATGTCCCCCTCGCGCGGCTCCAGGGACCGGTCGACCACCAGCAGGTCCCCATCGAAGATGCCGGCGCCGGTCATGGAATCGCCGGCCACGTGGATGATGAAGGTGGAGTCGGGATGGACGATGACGTTCTGGTCGAAGCTGAAGTCGCCGCTGAAGTAGTCCTGGGCAACTGAGGGGAAGCCGGCGTGAACGGCCTCCAGTGCCTGTGGGACAGGGCTGGGGTGTCCTCGGAAGAGGCTCAGGGCATCGACCCGGCACTCCGGCAGGGAAGCAGGGGCCGCATCCGGCGACCCATGAATGGTAGCGACCATGGCACACCTCGAACTCGATGACATTCGAACAAATGTTCGATTTCATTATGAGCCGAAGTGCGCCTCCCAGTCAATGCGGCGCGTCGGGCCCGCCGGAGCGGTTCCCGTCCCCCTCGTCTTCGTCGGGGTCGCGGTGATATCTGGGCAGGGTGATCTCGAAGTCCGCTCCGCGCGGATCGTCCACCACCTGCACCTGGCCTCCATGCAGCTGGGCCGCCCAGCGGGCGATGGACAGCCCCAGCCCGGTTCCGCCAGACTCCGTGCCAGGCCCGGCCTTGCCCTTGACAAAGCGCCTGAAGATGTCGGTGCGGGCCTCGGGGGGTATCTGCGAGCCGAAGTTGACCACGTTGGTGACTATGGTCTCCTGCTGCCGATCCTCGTGGGCCTGGATCAGCACCGTGGTGCCGTCGGCCGAGTGCTTCAGGGCGTTGCTGATGACGTTGGTGAAGAGCTGACGCAGCCGGTCCTGGTCGCCCTCCATTCTCAGCCCCTTCTCCAGGTCCACCTGGATGTCGTGGGCGTGCCCGGCGTCGGCTATGGCCAGGGGCTGGAGGGTCTCGTCGATGAAGTCCCCGAAGTCGAAGTCCTCGATCTGCAGGCTGGCGGCCCCGGCCTCCATCCTCGACAGGTCCAGCAGGAAGGCGATCAGGTCGGACAGGCGGTGGGTCTGCTCCAGGATCCCCTCCAGGTTGGCTGGCGTGGGCTCGGTCACCCCGTCCGCCATGTTCTCCACCATGGCCTGCAGGGCCGAGACGGGGGTGCGCAGCTCGTGGCTGACATTGGCCACCATGTCCCGGCGCATCTGGTCGGCGTGCTGGAGCTCCTCGGCCATCTCGTTGAAGGACTGGGCCAGGAGTCCGACCTCGTCATGGCTGGTCGTGGTGGCGTGGACCCGGACCGTGTAGTCCCCGTCGGCCATGGCCTCGGCCGCGTCCCGCATCTGCCGCAGGGGAGCGGTGAGCCCCCGGGAGAAGAAGTAGGTAATCCCCAGGGCCACCACCAGGGTCAGCGGCATGGCAATCCAGCCGCTCCAGCCCATCTTCAGCAGGAACCAGGCCATGACGAAGGCGATGGCTGTGGAGATGATGATCAGGACGCTCAGCTCCACCTTCAATGAGGCGAAGGATCCGATGGGTCGTTCGCGGTCCACCCGCACACTCAGACCTGGTCCCTTACGCCGGCTTTTGCCGTCCTTGCTCATGGTGTGCATCCGCGGCCGTTACCGCTGGTCCTGGTCCTGTTCCTGGTCCTCGGGCGGTTCGAAGGCGTAGCCCACACCATGCACGGTGCGAATCATCTGTGAACCCAGCTTATGGCGCAGAGCCTTGACGTGGGAGTCCACCGTCCTGGTGCCCGAGGCATCCACCCAGTCCCAGACCTCCTCCAGCAGCTTCTCGCGGGTGAGCACGGACTTGGGCCGACGGGCCAGCGTGGCCAGCAGGTCGAATTCGGTGGGGGTCAGGTGAATCTGCTCCCCGCGCAGGGTCACGATGCGCTGGGCCGGGTCGATGACCAGGGAGCCGAAGTCCAGCACCTTCTCGTTCTCGGAGTTCTTGGCGATGACCTTGGCTCGCTCCACCCGACGCAGAAGGGCCTTGCAGCGGGCGATCAGCTCGCGCATGGAGAAGGGCTTGGTCATGTAGTCGTCGGCCCCGGCACCCAGGCCGGTCACCTTGTCGGCCTCGTCGTCCCGGGCAGTCAGAATCAGCACCGGCACCGGTCGCTCGGCCACAATCCGCTTGGTGGCCTCCAGTCCGTCCATGATGGGCAGCATGATGTCCATGATGACCAGGTCGGGTTTGATCTGGGATGCGGCCTGCACGGCGCTGGCACCGTCCGAGGCCACCCGTGCCGTCCACCCTTCGGCGGTGATGCGCTGGGCGATGGCGGTGGCCAGGGTGGGTTCGTCCTCAACCACCAGGATGGTGCTGGGTGTAGTGTAGCGGCTTGTGTTTTTGATCATGCCTACCTCTGTTTTCGATCACTGATCCGCAAAACGATGCTCGTCATGCGGGGTGGAGCCTTGTCGGCATTCGTTCCACCACCGTCGTTTCTTCCAGAATAGTCTTCAGAGCTTCCAGGGGAAGTGTGCTCGCAGAGAATCGCGTCGCCTCCGGGCCCCGTCGGCAAGTCCATGCGCAATGACATTATTATATGGTATTTTATCGACTCGTTCTGGAGGACATATGGGTTACAAGGTCGGTGACATGGTCGTCTATCCGCGTCATGGGGCCGCCAGGGTGGATGCCATCACCGAACGGACCGTCAAGGGCGTCACCCGCAAGTACCTGCAGCTGTCCGTACTTTCCTCTGATGGGCTGGTCATCAACGTCCCCGTCGAGAACGCGGCCAAGGTGGGCGTCAGGGACATCGTCGACGCCAAGGCGGTGGCCAAGGTCTTCGAAATCCTGCGCACTCCGGTGGTCGAGGAGAAGGAGATGAACTGGTCCCGCCGCTACAAGCTGAACGTGGAGAAGATCGCCACCGGCGAGGTCAACAAGATCGCCGAGGTGGTGCGAGACCTCTCCCAGCGCGACGTGGACGAGCACGGGCTGTCGGCGGGCGAGAAGCGGATGCTGATCAAGGCCCGCAAGATTCTGACTTCCGAGATCGCCCTGTCCGAGAAGCTGGACGAGGACGAGGCCCAACGCTTGTTGGACGTCAACCTGGGCTATGCGGAGCCCATGCCCGGTGACGACAAGCACCATACCAAGTCCCCCAAGGAGCCGGCTTCCAAGACCCTGGCACGGGTGGCCCAGGAGGCCGCCAAGAACAAGGGCAAGGGTAAGACCAAGGGCAAGCGCTGAGGCCGGATCCGGTCATGGGCCATCCAAGCGTCGGACTGGGCTTTGACGCCCATCGCTTCGACCCGACTGGCGGGCGTCCCCTCTGGTTGGCCTGTCTGTCCTGGAATGACGGAACTCCCGGCCTGCTGGGTGATTCTGACGGCGATGCGGCCGCCCATGCCCTGATTGATGCCATCCTGTCAGCCGCCGACCTGGGTGACATCGGCACCCTGTTTGGCCTGGGAGCGCAGGCACCCGGAGCGGGCATGCATGGGGCGGCCATGCTGGAGAAGACCGTGGCCTGCCTGCACGAGCATGGTCGCAGGCTGCTCAACGCCTCCCTGGTCATCGTCGGTCAGCGTCCCAGAATCGCCTCCCGCCGTCACCTGGCCCAGCAGGCCATGAGCCAGGCCGTCGGGGCCCCGGTTCGGTTGACCGCCACCACCACTGATGGTATGGGCTTTACCGGCCACAACGAAGGCATCGCCGTCATGGCCACCGCCCTTGTCGGCTGACCGGCATCAGGCGCGCAAGGCCGCCCATCCCTTGGCCAGAGCCCAGAAGAGGGTGGACAGGGTCACGATGATGAAGCTGGGAGGGGCCGGCACCATGGCTGAAATGACCAGGCCTCCCCAGATGGAAACCAGACAGATCAATCCCGACAGAAGCATGGCCCGCAGGGGAGAGGCCACCAGGATGTTGGCCGTGGCCGCCGGGGTGACGACCAGGGCGAAGATGAGCAGGGTCCCCACTGCCGGCACGGCGATGGTGATGACCCCGGCCATGATGGCCATAAAGGTCAGGTTCATCAGCCCGATGGGCACGCCGCGGGCCTGGGCCACCTGCTCGTCCAGGGAGCTGAAGAGCAGGGGCCGGTAGATCAGGGCCAGCAGGATCAGCAGGATTGCATCGAAGATTATGAAGCCGACGACCTGGCCCCGGGTGACGGTCAGGATGGATCCGAAGAGGATGGCCTGCATCTGCTGGGAGGCCGAACTGGACATCCTGGCGAAGAAGAGCCCCAGGCCGGTGGCGAAGGCCAGGACCGTGCCCGTGGCGATCTCCCGCTGGGAGGCCCGCTTTCCCAGGGCTCCGATGACCAGCGCCCCGCCCAGGGCGAACAGGCCCATGCCGGCAGAGACCGGCAGTCCCAGCAGGACGGCACCCGTGGCGCCGGGCAGGCCGATGTGGGCCAGGGCGTGGGCGGCGAAGGTGGAGTGCCTGGCAATGGTGAAGTAGCCCATGGCACCGGCGGCCACGGCGATGCACAATCCAGCCACCATGGCGTTGCGCATGAAGGGGGCGGCGAGGATCTCCGTCCAATGAGGGTCGAAGACTGGTGTAGTCATGAGGTCCTTTCCCGGTCCGTCCCGTGCAGGCGGGCCACCTGGCTGGGTTGATAGCGATTGTGGACGGGGCCAATCGGCTCGTCCATGTCGGGGGCCACGAACATGTCCCCCTGGGGAGTGGTGACCACCTCCACCTTGGTGCCGTAGAGGTGGGTGAGCAGGTCCGAGTCCAGCACGTCGTCCATACGGGCGTAGTGGGGATGTCCGTCCAGCAGGTAGACCGCCCCCGTCAGCACAGGCAGCAGCATGTTCAGGTCATGGGCCACCACCTGGATGGTCATGCCCAGACGGCTGTTGAGCTGTGCCAGCAGGTGGACGGTGGCCCGCTGCCCGGCCAGGTCCAGATTGGCCAGGGGTTCGTCCAGCATGAGCAGATCAGGATCGCAGACCAGGGCCTGGGCGATGGCCACCCGCTGGCGCAGGCCTCCGGAGAGCTGGGACAGACGCAGGTGGGCCCTGTCCTCCACGCCGACGAAGCGCATGGCCTTTCTGGCGCGCTCGCGGTCCTGCCGGGTGACGGGGTGGATGCCGAAGCGGGTGCCGGTCAGCCCCAGCAGGACGGACTGTTCGGCCGTCAGATTGGAGTCGATGTCCGAGGTGTAACTCTGTGGCACGTAGCCGATACGGTCGTTGGCCTGGCCGGCCGGCTGCCCCAGGACCTGCAGACTGCCGGCATCCAGGGGGAGCAGACCCAGCTCGGCCTGCATCATGCTGGTCTTGCCGGTGCCGTTGGTTCCCACGATGGCGGTCACGGTCCCCGAGGGAATGGTGAAGGTCCCCTCCGACCAGATCAGTCGACCGGATCGGCGGATGGCGGCATGGTCGAAGACGATGCAGGCCTGCGTGGATGTTTTATCCGTGTCCTTATCCATGGCGTCCTTCTTGGCAGGAGTTCCATTTGACGGTTCTGCTCTTATTGAGCATGATTCTCATTATCGCTGGGGAGGGGACAGCTTGCAACCTGATCAGCCGAGTCTTGCAGACCGGCTCTTGGACGGCGGTTCCTGTCGGGGAGGAATCTGCGCTAGTCTGGCCCAGACGACTTCGGCAAGGGTTTGCGCCCGCTTGGATGATGGAGATGTATTGACTGCAGTGAAACTGGACGGCAAGGCGGCGGCCGCGGAACTCAAGGAGGACCTGCGCGCTCGCGTGGCGAGGCTGACGGCCATGGGACGTACTCCTGGTTTGGGGACCATTCTGGTGGGGGAGGACCCCGGCTCGCTCAAATATGTAGAGGGCAAGCATCGGGACTGCAGCCAGGTGGGTATCCGGTCGATTAGGATCGATTTGCCCGCCGATGCCGGCAAGGAGCGGATTCTTGCTGCGGTGGATCAGCTCAACCATGATCCCGACTGCACTGGTTACATCGTCCAGCTGCCCCTGCCCGAGGGCGTGGATCCCACGGAGATCATCGATCGTATCGATCCGGCCAAGGACGCCGACGGCATGCATCCATACAACCTGGGCCAGCTGGTCCTGCATACCGACGGCCGGATGCGGACCCCCCTGCCCTGCACCCCGCGGGGGATCCTGCACCTGCTGGACCATTACGGGATTGACCTGACCGGCAAGGAGGTCTGCGTGTTGGGCCGCGGATTGACCGTGGGCCGCACCATCGGACTGCTCCTGACCAACCGCGGGGTGGATGCCACCGTGACCCTCTGCCATACCCGCACCAGGAATGTTGACGCCCATCTGCGCAGGGCTGACGTGATCATCGCAGCCGTGGGACAAGCCGGGCTGGTTGGCCCGGACCAGGTTCGCCAGGGTGCCGTCCTGGTGGATGTAGGTGTCTCCCGGATTTGGGATCAGCAGGAGGGGCGCTGGCGAATCAAGGGCGACATCGATCCGGCCGCCAGGCTGTCTGCATCCGCCTATACGCCCAATCCCGGCGGGGTGGGGCCCATGACCCGGGCCATGCTCCTGGTCAATGTGGTCGAATCCGCTGAGCGGGCCGCCGGAATCCCTGCCTGCGACACGCCCGAGGTCTCCCGGCGACAATGACCGTGGTGTCTCCTATCATGGAGAATGTTCGCGCCTGTCGGCGGGAACGCATAACTCAATACGGAAAAAATATCCACCAACTATACAAGAAACAATTTAATTAATGGCAGAGAACAAGAAGGAAGTCCCCCAGGTCGCGGTCAATGACATCGGGTCCGAGGAAGACTTCATCAAGGCAGTCGATTCCACCATCAAGAACTTCGACGATGGGGATCTGGTCGAGGGGACGGTCGTTAAGATCGACCATGACGAGGTTCTGCTGGACATCGGCTACAAGACCGAGGGCGTGATTCCCTCCCGCGAGCTTTCCATCAAGAAGGATGTCGATCCCGACGATGTGGTCCAGGTCGGTGACACCATCGAGGCTCTGGTCGTCACCAAGGAGGACAAGGAAGGTCGTCTGATCCTGTCCAAGAAGCGTGCCCAGTACGAGCGCGCCTGGGGCGACATCGAGAAGATCAAGGATGCTGACGGCGTCGTTGAGGGCACCGTTATCGAGGCCGTCAAGGGCGGACTCATCGTCGACATCGGCCTGCGTGGCTTCCTGCCCGCATCCCTGGTCGAGATGCGCCGCGTGCGCGACCTGTCTCCCTACATCGGGCAGAAGATCAAGGCCAAGATTCTGGAGCTGGACAAGAACCGCAACAACGTGGTCCTCTCCCGCCGCCAGTACCTGGAGGAGACCCAGTCCGAGGTGCGCGAGACCTTCATGGCCCAGCTCAAGAAGGGCCAGATCCGCGAGGGTACGGTCAGCTCCATCGTCAACTTCGGCGCCTTCGTCGACCTGGGCGGTGTGGACGGCCTGATCCACGTCTCCGAGCTCTCATGGAAGCACATCGATCACCCCAGCGAGGTCGTCAAGGTGGGCGACAAGGTCACCGTCGAGGTGCTGGATGTCGATATGGACCGCGAGCGCATCTCGCTGTCCCTCAAGGCCACCCAGGAAGATCCCTGGCAGCGTTTCGCCCGGACCCACGTGCCCGGACAGATCGTCAAGGGCAAGGTCACCAAGATCGTGCAGTTCGGCGTCTTCGTCTCCGTCGAGGACGGTATCGAGGGCCTGGTCCACATCTCCGAGCTGGCCAACCGCCATGTGGAGAACCCCGAGACCGTGGTCAAGCAGGGCGAGGAGATCTTCGTCAAGGTCATCGACGTCGATCTGGATCGCCGCCGCATCTCCCTGTCCCTCAAGCAGGCCGACGACTCCGTCGACCCGACCTCCGAGGACTTCGATCCGGCCATCTACGGCATGCCTGCCGAATACGACGAGGAAGGCAACTACAAGTACCCCGAGGGCTTCGACCCCGAGAGCAACGAGTGGATTGCCGGCTACGAGAAGCAGCGGGAGGAGTGGGAGTCCCAGTATGCGGCCGCCCACGACCTCTGGGAGCAGCACAAGGCCTTCGTGGCCAAGGAGCTGGAGAACGCCGAGGCTTCGGCCGCCGAGGACAGCCGGTCCTCCCAGGCGCCTGCCTCCGGTTCGCGCTCTCGCCGTCAGAACTCCGAGGAGACCACCAACTACAGCTCGGAGTCCAGCTCCGAGGGCACCTTGGCCTCCGACGACCAGCTGGCCGCCCTGCGCGAGCAGCTGCTCAAGGAAAAGAAGTGAGCATTAAGCGGTGAATGGAGGGGTCCGGCCTCGGTCGGGCCCCTCCATTTGTATCTGCTGCCATAAGGTATACGTGGGAGGTTGGGATGATACGTGTGGGATTGACCGGCGGGATTGCGGCCGGCAAGAGCACAGTGGCGGCTCGGCTTGCTCAGGACGGGGCCAGGGTCATCGATTATGACCAGCTCTCTCACGAGGTCATCGCTCCGGGCGGACCCGGCGTGGGGCCGGTTTTGGAGCGTTTCGGCTCAGACTGCGGGGACGGCCGGGGAGGAGTGGACAGGTCAGCCTTGGCGGCACGGGTCTTCGGCGGGCCGACGGCCGACAGGGACCGCAGGGACCTGGACGAGATCATCCATCCGCTGGTCTATGACTTGGCTGCCAAGGCCGAGCAGCCCTGGCTGGAGGGTTCCGAGGTGGTGGTCCATGAGGTGCCCCTGCTGACCGAGGTAGGCTCAGCCATTCCTTTTCATTTCGACAGGGTCCTGTTGGTGGAGACCCCAAGCCAGGTGAGGATTGCGCGTATGGTGAATCAGCGGCATATGACCAAAAGCCAGGCTGTTGAACGCATAGGTTCCCAGACCAGCAGCAGTTTGCGACGTGCTCAGGCCGATCTGCTGGTGGACGGATCCCAGCCTATCGAACAAATGTTCGAGTCTGTTGATAGAATATACGAAGAGCTAAAGACCTTGGCCTAGGGGTCCTCGCACAGCGACTGAGGAGCCTTGGGCGAATGACGCATCCTGGAAGGGAGTTTCATGGGGTTCAACATTGAGCGGACCGACAAGCCCTTCGTGGTCAAGTCTCCCTATAAGCCCTCCGGCGACCAGCCAGAGGCCATCGAGGAACTGGCCACCCGGATCGAGAATGGCGAGAACGATGTGGTGCTCATGGGCGCCACCGGCACCGGCAAGACCGCGACCACGGCCTGGCTGATCGAGCGCCTGCAGCGGCCCACCCTGATTCTGGAACCCAACAAGACCCTGGCCGCCCAGCTCTGCGCCGAGTTCCGCGAGCTCATGCCCGACAATGCGGTCTCCTACTTCGTCTCCTACTACGACTACTACCAGCCTGAGGCCTACATTCCTCAAACAGATACCTACATTGAGAAGGACTCCAACATCAACGACGACGTGGAGCGGCTCCGGCACGCTGCCACAGCCAATCTGCTGACCAGACGGGACTGTGTGGTGGTGGCCACCGTCTCCTGCATCTACGGCTTGGGCACGCCCGAGGAGTACGCCGGTCGCATGCTCTTCCTGCACGAGGGGGACCGGATCAACCGGGACGACCTGCTGCGCAAATTCGTGGACATGCAGTACAAGCGTAACGACATCGCCTTCACGCGAGGCACCTTCCGCGTGCGCGGCGACACGGTCGAGATCATCCCCGTCTATGAGGAGCTGGCCGTCCGCATCGAGTTTTTCGGCGACGAGATCGACCGCATCTCCACCCTGCACCCGCTGACCGGGGACGAGATAGCCCATGAGACCTCCGTGCACATCTTCCCTGCCTCCCACTATGTGGCCGGTCCCGAGCGGATGGAGCGCGCCCTGAAGACCATCAAGGAGGAGCTGGACTGGCGTGTGGGCCAGCTGCGCAAGCAGGGCAAGGAGCTGGAGGCCCAGAGGCTGACCATGCGCACCACCTACGATCTGGAGATGCTCACCCAGATCGGCACCTGCTCCGGAGTGGAGAACTACTCCCGCCACTTCGACGGGCGCGAACCCGGGACGCCGCCCCACACCCTGTTGGACTTTTTCCCTGACGACTTCCTGCTGGTCATCGACGAGTCCCACGTGACCGTTCCCCAGATCGGAGCCATGTACGAGGGGGATGCCAGCCGCAAACGGACCCTGGTTGAGCACGGTTTCCGTCTGCCCTCGGCCATGGACAACCGTCCGCTGAAGTGGCCCGAGTTTCTGGACAAGGTTGGCCAGACGGTCTATCTGTCGGCAACGCCGGGCGACTATGAGATGGGCCTGTCCGACGGGGTGGTGGAGCAGGTCATCCGGCCCACTGGCCTGTTGGATCCTGAGGTGGAGGTAAGGCCTGTCAAGGGCCAGGTGGACGACCTCCTGGACGAGATCAAGACCCGAGTGGCCCGTCACGAGCGGGTCCTGGTGACCACGCTGACCAAGAAGATGGCCGAGGACCTGACCGACTATCTGCTTGAGCGTGACATCAAGGTGGAGTACCTGCACTCTGACGTGGACACCCTGAGGAGGGTGGAACTCCTACGCGAGCTGCGCGAGGGCAAGATCGACGTCATCGTGGGCATCAACCTCCTGCGTGAGGGGCTGGACCTTCCCGAGGTCTCCCTGGTGGCCATTCTGGATGCGGACAAGGAGGGCTTCCTGCGCTCCTACCGCTCACTGATCCAGACCATCGGCCGTGCGGCCCGAAACGTGTCCGGCAAGGTCATCATGTACGCCGACGAGGTCACCGACTCCATGGACAAGGCCATCAGCGAGACCAACCGTCGCCGGGCCAAGCAGATCGCCTACAACAAGGAGCACGGCGTGGATCCCAAGCCGTTGATCAAGAAGATCAGCGACGTCAACGACATGCTGGCCAAGGAGGATGTGGACACCCAGACACTGCTTGCGGGCGGCTACCGCAATGCCAACAAGGCCGGCAACTCCCACCTGGGTGTGCCCCTCTACGACAAGGAGGAGGCCGACAAACGGCATCAGGAGATCCTCCAGGCCGGTCTGCCGGCACAGGACCTTGCCGATCTGATCCGTCAGCTGAGCGACCAGATGCACACGGCTGCGCAACAGCTGCAGTTCGAGCTCGCAGCCCGTCTGCGCGATGAAATCAAGGATCTGAAGAAGGAGCTGCGGCAGATGACCGAGGCCAAAAAGTAAGTCCGGCCCTTGGCTTGGAGCCCTTGGCCAGTAGACCATACCGGCCATGCTTCGGGTCTGTGATGTCAGGCAAGAGCATCACAGACCCGTCCTGTAAACCCCGCTCTGTGCGGTTGCTCAGACACGCGGACCAGGGAGATGGCACGTCATATCTTGCAGCTAAAGTCAGGTGATATGTCCGAGACACCTCTGCCGTTCATGGTTGTGAGCCTGGTTGTGCTGGCCGTCTTCTTCGTAGTCGATCTTCTGGTGATCGGACGTCGGCCACATGTGCCCTCGACCGGTGAATGCGTGCGGCACATCGGCTTCTTCGTGGTCATGGCCCTGATTTTCGGTGCACTGATCTGGAAGGTTGCCGGATCCAAGCCGGCCATCGAGTTCTACTCGGGTTGGCTGACTGAGTATTCGCTCAGCATCGACAACCTCTTTGTTTTCGTGATCATTATGGGCAATTTCGCCGTGCCCCTGCGTCTTCAGCGCTATGTGCTCAGCGTCGGCATCACCATCGCCCTGCTGCTACGCGGTGTCTTCATCCTGGCCGGGACAGCGCTGATCACCCGTTTCACCTGGGTCTTCTTCATCTTCGGCTTCTTTCTGCTCTATACCGCTTGGAATATGGTCTCCAGCCGGGGCGAGAAGGAGGAGTACCACGAGAACGGGCTGATCAGGGTCCTGCGCCGGGTGATCCCCATCACCAGCCATTACGACGGTGAGCGTCTGCGGACCACCTTTGAGGGCAAACGCTACTTCACACCCATGCTGGTGGTTTTCCTGGCCATCGGCACCACTGATGTCATGTTCGCCTTCGACTCCATTCCGGCCATCTTCGGACTTACCAAGGATCCCTTCATCGTCTTCACCTCCAATGTCTTCGCCCTGCTGGGCCTTCAGCAGCTCTACTTCCTGTTGGGATCCCTGCTGGACAAGCTGGAGTATCTGCCCCTGGGGCTGTCTGTGGTCCTGGCCTTCATCGGGGTCAAGCTGATCATGGAGGCTCTGCACGGCAACACTTTGCCCTTTATCAATGGAGGACGGCCCCTGGAAGCCGTGCCGGAGATACCGACCTGGGCATCCCTGCTGGTCATCGTCCTGGCCATCGGCATAGCCGCCCTGGCCTCATTGCTCAAGAGCCGCCATCAGTCCCTTGAATCAGCTTCACAGGGAGAAAAGTGATTGACAATCCCTTGAGCCACAAGGATTGTTAGCGCTAACGGGAAATACTGGTTCACATCGGCTTGAGTCTGTACAATAGAACGGTAAGTAAGAAAAAAGAACAGGCAGGTAGCATATGCGCAAAGCCAAGATCGTCGATACCATCGGGCCGGCTTCGGAGTCGCTGGAAAACATCACCAAGCTGGTCAAGGCCGGCATGGATGTAGCCAGGCTCAACCGGTCCCATGGCACCCCCGAGGATCACCTCAAGGTTTACAACAACGTGCGTCAGGCCAGCAAGGAGACTGGACGCAACGTGGCGGCCCTGGTCGATCTGCAGGGTCCCAAGATTCGTTGCGGTTGGTTCAAGAAGAACGAGCAGGGCGAAGACAAGGTCATCCTCAAGGAGGGCCAGGAGTTCACCATCACCACCGACGATGTCGAGGGTGACGAGCACATCACCTCCACCACCTTCAAGGGTCTGCCCGGTGACTGCCATCCCGGCGATCCCATCCTGATCGACGACGGCAAGGTCCGTCTGGAGGTCACCAAGGTCGAGGGCAACCAGGTCCACACCAAGGTGGTCGTGGCTGGTCCGGTCTCCTCCCACAAGGGCATCAACCTGCCCGGCGTGGCCGTGAGCCTGCCGGCACTGACCCCCAAGGACGAGGAGGACCTACGCTGGGGCATCCGCACCGGCGCCGACATCATCGCCATGTCCTTCGTCCGCTTCGCCACCGACATCGACCGCGCCCACGAGATCATGGACGAGGAGGGTCGCCGCATCCCAATCGTGGCCAAGATCGAGAAGCCCCAGGCCGTTGAGAACCTGGAGGAGATCGTCAAGGCCTTCGACGGCATCATGGTGGCCCGCGGTGACATGGCCGTGGAGATGCCCTTCGAGCAGGTTCCCCTGGTGACCAAGCGCTGCATCGAGCTGGCCCGTCAGTACGCCAAGCCGGTCATTGTCGCCACTGAGGTCTTGGGCTCCATGGTTCATTCGCCCATTCCCAGCCGCGCCGAGGCCTCCGACTGCGCCAACGCCGTCCTGGACGGCGCCGACGCCACCATGACCTCCAACGAGACCGCCGTGGGTGATTATCCCGACACCACGGTTTCAACCATGGCCCGAATTTCCGAGTACGCCACCACCCACGGGTTCGACCGCATCCCGGATATGCACAACCTGGACATGTCCAACTCCGGTGCCGTCTCCTCCGCCGCTGTGGACCTGGCCGACAAGATCAATGCCAAGGCCATCGTGGCCTTCACTCAGACCGGCAACACCGTGCACCGCGTCTCCCGCGAACGCCCGGCTGCCCCCATCTATGCGCTGACCACCGATGAGCATACCTATCATTGGCTGGCCCTGAGCTGGGGCACCGAGGCCTTCATGTGCGAGCAGGACTACCACGACTTCAACCGTGCAGGCCTCATGTCCTTCGTGGACTCCACCCTGAAGAAGCAGGGCAAGGTCTCCGACGGCGATTGCCTGGTGGTGCTCAGCAGCGCCCAGGGCGAGTATGAGCCAGGAAACACCGACTGCATCTACGTGCACACGGTTGGTGCCAACGACTGATTCCCCGGACTCCCGCCTTGCTGTCGATTGAGTCAGTCGGGCGGCTGGCCGTTAGATTGGCTCGGCACTAATACACAACGAACCGGTGGTCTTTCCCCCGCCTGCAAAGGTAGGGGAGAGGCCACCGGTTCGCTATGTGAGGGTTCCTGTCTCAGTGCAGGTCGGACAGTCCGATCTTTGCCCGCAGGATGGCGATGGTGGTCTTGGCGTCCAGTATGGTCCCTGCAATCACCATGTCATAGGCCTCATCCACAGTGAAGAGCCGCACATTCTGGTGGGGGGTCTCCGGTGCCAGGCTGGCAGGCTGGACCGGGGTCAGGCCTTCGGCATAGAAGAGCGTCGTGTGCTGCGTGGAGAAGCTGGGGGTGTTGATGAACCTTGCGAACTGGTTAAAGGAGGCAGCCTTGTATCCGGCCTCCTCGCGCAGTCGTCTGGTGGCTACATCGATGGGGGCTTCTGTGTCGTTGAGCGGATGGCCGGCCGGCAGCTCAAGGGTCCAACGGTGGGTAGGCAGACGGTACTGCTCGACCAGGGGTATCCTTCCGTCGTCGGTGATGGCCAGGACGGCGATGGTATCCCCGTGCTTCTCACTGACGATGCTGCGATCGAAGGTCTGATTGTCGCTGGATTCAAAGGTGACCCTGTCGACGCTGAAGTAGTGGCTGTCCATAATTTGCTTGCGGGCCTTCTCCTGGACGGGGGAGGTGCGCCAAGGATCGAACCGTCGATAGATCTGAGTGGTCATCATGCTCTCCTTCGACTGCTGATGTGCCTGTATACATAACTGTCTTCATTCTAAGGCAGATTCAACACGAATAACCTTGCGTCGTCGCCAAAGTATGGTAGATTCTCTGTGGTAATGAAAAGCCCCCGTATCCCAATTGGTAGAGGAAACGGCCTCAAAATCCGTGCAGTGTGAGTTCGAGTCTCACCGGGGGCACGATAAAGCGAACCCCATCCGCCCCTCATCGATTTTCGGTGAAGATCGGATGGACTTTCAGGAAACGAGGTTGAAAGTGGCTTCAGAGAGTAAGAACCGCAGCGATTCCCCCGAAGGGCGGACCGTGGTTGTGGCGGAGGATGAGGCTTTGATCAGGCTCGATACCGTTGAAGCTCTCGAGGATGCCGGCTATGACGTAGTCGGCCAGGCGGCCAGCGGCCAGGAGGCCATTGATCTGACTCGCGAGCTGAGGCCCGACGTAGTGGTTATGGATGTGAAGATGCCCGGCACTGACGGCATCACCGCCGCCACCGAGATCGGCAAGGAGAACCTGGCCCCGGTGGTTATGCTGACGGCGTTCTCCCAGCAGAGCCTGGTCGAGAAGGCGGCTGATGCAGGAGCCATGGCTTACGTGGTCAAGCCCTTCGCTCCGGAAAAGCTGCTGCCGGCCCTTGAGGTGGCTATTTCCCGCTTTGACCAGATCAACGCCCTGAAGGACGAGGTCACCGATATGAAGGCCCGTTTCGAAGCCCGCAAGCGGGTGGACCGGGCCAAGGGCCTGCTCATGGAGAGCATGGGGATGACCGAGTCCGAGGCCTTCCGTTGGATTCAGAAGACCTCCATGGACCGTAGGCTGACCATGCAGGAGGTGGCCGACGTGGTCATCAACAACGTGGCCAACCAGAACGACCGCTAGCCCTCCCATGGAAGACCAGACGAAGAATCAGGACAAGGACGGCCGCACCCTGCTGGTCGTCGATGGACATTCGCTGGCCTTCCGGGCCTTCTATGCCCTTCCCGTCGAGAGTTTCACCACCTCGACAGGGCAGCCCACCAACGCGGTGTGGGGCTTTGCCACCATGCTGGCGGATGTCATGGCCAAGGAGAAGCCCACTCATATGGGTGTGGCCTTTGACGTCAAGGGCGGCACCTTCCGCAATGCCATGCTGCCCCAGTACAAGGGCACCCGTGAGGCTGCTCCCAAGGAACTGCTGAGCCAGCTGCCCCTGATCCAGGACCTGCTCAAAGGTCTGGGCATCACCTATATCGAAAAGCCCGGTTACGAGGGCGACGACATCATCGGCACGCTGGCCACCATGGGGGAGCAGGCCGGGTTCAAGACCCTGGTCCTGTCCGGGGACAGGGATGCCTTCCAGCTGGTGGATGACGACATCACCGTGCTCTACCCGGGCCACCACTTCAAGAACCTCAAGCACATGACGCCTCAGGCCATCATGGATCGCTACAAGGTGACCCCGCAGCAGTACCCGGATCTGGCCGCCATGCGCGGCGAGGGAGCCGACAACATTCCTGGCGTGCCGGGCGTGGGCGACGGTTACGCCGCCAAGTGGATCAACAAGTACGGATCGCTGGATTCCATTCTGGAGCACGCCGATGAGATAGGCGGCAAGAAGGGCCAGGCCCTGGCGGAGAACGCCGACCAGGTGCGGCTTAACCGAAAGGTCAACGCCTTGGTTCGCGACCTTGACTTGGGCGTGAAGGTGGAGGACCTGCGTTTCGGCACCATCCATACGGATCAGGTCCTGCCCATCTTCGAGCAGTTGCAGTTCGGTCCACAGACCCGAAAGAAGATCCTGCGCGGATTCAACACGGTTGCCGATTACGATTACTCTTCAGCCTCGGCACTGGTCGATGTCAGCAACAAGCAGGAGGAGTTCACACAGCCTGAGCGCGATAAGGCGGAGTCCGCCGACCAGCTGCGGGACTGGTGTGAGAAGCATCTGCCGGACAAGGCCCTTTGCCGACGGTCGGCGGATCATGTCAAGGCTATGGCCGAGTCCCTGGACAAAATCAAGGACATCGGCGATACCGACCAGAACACCATGCGCTGCAGCGAGGCCATGAAGGAGCACTGGGTTCTCCATGCCATCGGCTGGGCCAAGCATGGCGACTACGGCCTGGAGGAGCTGGCCATTCTCTCCATGGACGGCCACGGGCTGGTCCTCATGGCGGAAGACATTGACGAAGACATGCGTGCGGCCATCCAGGAGTTGATCGACCAGCGGATCGGCACCTGTGTGGTCCATGGTTACAAGGAACATCTGCACTTTTTGGAGAGCCAGGGGCTGCACATGCCCCTGCCACTGTTCGACACCAAGCTGGCAGGCTATCTGGCTGAGCCTGATTTTCATGCCGACAATCTGGAACAGGCCGTCGCCCATTTCCTGGCCATCCCCGTAGAGGAGGAACCTGAGGCGACTCAGGGAGCTCTGGCCTTGGATGGGCGAGAGGATGAGGACGAACGTCGGCGGGGGACTCGGATTCTGCGCCAGGCGCAGTACGTCATGATGGTCTCCGAGCGCCTGCAGGAGCTGATGGACGAGCGTCACCAGTACGGCCTGCTGCGCACCATAGAGCTGCCCACCTCCGCAGTCCTGGCGCAGATGGAGACCGAGGGCGCCAAGGTGGACGATGCCCGTCTGAAAGAGATGCATGACCGGTTTGCCGCTGAGGCCCGTCAGGCTCAGGAAATCGCCTGGGATAAGGCCGGCAGCCGTGTCAACCTGCAGAGCCCCAAGCAGCTGAGCAAGGTGCTCTTCGATGACATGGGCCTGGTGCCCACCCACAGGACCAAGACCGGATCCTATTCGACCAACGTCTCGGTCCTGCAGGACCTCTACATCAAATCGGTCAACAATGAGCGGGCCAACGACTTCCTGGGTGCGCTGCTCAAGCACAGGGAGACCAACAAGCTCAAGCAGATTGTGCAGACCCTGCGCGAGGCGGTCAATCCCCGGGATGGGCGGCTGCATACCACCTACGAGCAGACCGTGGCCGCCACTGGTCGGCTGAGCTCGGTCGATCCCAACCTGCAGAACATTCCCAACAGGGATGCTCGGGGCCGCGAGATTCGTTCGGCCTTCATACCTGGTAGTGGGTACGAGGCGCTGCTCTCCTCGGACTACTCCCAGGTGGAGCTGCGGATCATGGCCCATCTTTCCGGGGATCAGGCCCTGATCGACGCTTTCAAGTCTGGCGCTGACTTCCATCGGTACGTGGCCAGCCTGGTCTATGACATCCCCATGGAGGAGGTCACCGGGGACCAGCGCTCCCATGTGAAGGCCATGAGCTACGGCTTGGCCTATGGGCTGAGCACCTATGGCCTGGCCCAGCAGCTCAAGATCAGCCCGGCAGCGGCCGACGTGCTGCGCGCCAAGTACTTTGCAACCTTCGGCAAGGTCCATGAGTACCTGGAGTCCCTGGTGGCCGATGCGCGGGAGAAGGGCTACACCGAGACCATGTTCGGCCGGCGACGCTACTTCCCCGGGCTGCGCTCCAAGCGTCGTCCCACCCGCGAAGCCGCCGAGAGGGCCGCATTGAATGCGCCCATCCAGGGCTCAGCTGCCGACATCATGAAGATCGCCATGATCAAGGCCAGCCGTGCATTGTCCGATCAGGGGCTGAAGAGCCGCATCTCCCTGCAGATCCACGATGAACTGCTGGTGGAGATCGCTCCAGGCGAGACCGACAAGGCCACCAAGCTGGTCAAGGATTCCATGGAACATGCCGTTGAATTGGCGGTGCCCCTGGACGTGTCCACTGGCATCGGCCAGGACTGGGAGCTGGCTGCTCACTGACCTGACATGGGGTGGCCTGGGCCCAACAGGATCCGAGGAGGGATCGTCATGCCTGATGAACAGGATGAGGTTCAGAGGCCTTCGGTGCCTTTGGGCCAGGTGGTGGATTTGCTGGAGGGGCTCTACCCTCTGGATTACGCAGAGGACTGGGACCATCCAGGGCTGGTGGCAGGAGATCCCTCCTGGCCAGTCAGACGGATCTGGTGCGCCGTGGACCCTCGGCCCGATGTAGTACAGGAGGCTCTGAACCACAAGGCCGACCTGCTGATCACCCATCATCCGCTCTTCTTCAGGTCGGTCCACCAGGTCTCCGGACTGGACTTTAGAGGGGATATGATAACCAGGCTAATCGAGGGACACTGCGGCCTCTGGGTGGGGCATACCAATGCTGACGCTGCCTACCGCGGCGTGGCCCAGGCCGCAGCCGATGCCTTGGAACTGCAGGAGACACGGCCGTTGGCCCCACAGCCGGTCTCAAAACGTGATCTGCACGCCGATCAGGGAATCCAGGTAGGCCTGGGCCGCTGGGGACGGCTTCCCAAGCCCACGCCATTTGAGGATCTGGTCCATACAGTGGCGGGCCTCCTGCCCAAGACTGCTCTGGGTGTTCAGGCGGTCGGACCGTCCAAGGCCATGGTCTCCACGGTTGCCCTGCTGCCCGGCTCGGGGGACTCCGAGTTCGACCTGGTCCGGTCCACGGGGGCTGATGTCTACATCACCAGCGATCTGCGTCATCACCCTGCCACGGATGCCTACCAGCAAGCCCTCTATGAGGCCCGGATGGCCGGTCGGCCCAATCAGCCCAGGCCCATGCTGATCAACACACCGCATTCGGCCATCGAGGGCCTTTGGTTCCGATACGCCAAGGGAGACATTGCCAGGACCCTGGAGATGGCTACCGGTGTCCGTCCACAGGTGGAGGTCTCACCCATCGTCACTGATCCCTGGACCGTGGTGTTGCGCTAACTGCCGAGGATAGACAGCTGAGAAGGATTGATTTCATGAGCGATGAAGCACAGGATCTGCAGGCACGATTGGCCGCAAGACTGGCCGGCCGAGATGGACAGGGACCCAAGGGCATCGATATGACCCGCGCTCCCGAGCTGATGGATGACAAGGAGGTCTTCCGCGGCCCGATATTCGTTATCGACCAGCAGCAGGTGGCCATGTTCCGGCGTGACGGTTCCAAGGAAACCATTGACAGGCAGCTTATACGCCACGCCCCCTGCGTGGTCATGCTGGTGCACGACTGCGTTGCCGATGCCTATCTGCTGACCCGGGAGTACCGGGTGGGTGCCCAGGGCTACGTCTTTGGCCTGCCTGCCGGCTTCATCGACCCGGGGGAGAGCCCGGTCAAGGCTGTTCTGCGCGAGCTGCGTGAGGAGACTGGTCTGGTGCCCGGGCCGGAGGGTGCTCGGGGCTCCGAAAGCCATCTGGACCCTGATGACGGTTGGATTGATGCCGCCCCCGATGTCTACTCCTCCCTGGGCATGAGTGACGAGCTCGGACACATTGCGGTCCTGCATCTGCGTCGCTGGCATCAGGGGCCCACCGACTTCGACCCTGGCGAGCATATCCAGTCGGCCTGGGTCTCCTGGCAGGAGCTTTGTGCAGCTGGAGTTGCCGATGCCAAGGCGGTGGTGGCCATCCAGCACGAAGCCATCCGTCGCCTGCAGAAGGATTAATGCCAAGTTGGCAACTGATATGAATGGATAGACAAAACATACCAGTGGTATGATAGACACTTGTCAGAAAAGATGGTCGGGCCAGGATGGTCAGACATTGATGCACTGACAAGGAGGCAGGCCAGCATGGGCACGCCGAAGGACCCCGAAGGGCATCGTAATCAGATCCTCGATGTTGCTCAGCGGCTCTTCCTGGAAAAGGGTTACGACGGAACCAGCATCCAGGACATCGTCGATGGCCTGGGCGGTATGACCAAGGGAGCGGTCTACTACCATTTCCCCTCGAAGACGGCCATTTTCCACGCGGTTACCGAACGTATGGCCTCGTCCTCATCCCAGGAAGACTGGCTGGGGGACTGGCCTGGCAAGACCGGGTTGGACAAGCTGCGTAACGAGTTGATCGCCTCCCTGTCGGCATACTCACGTCTCGATGTGACCTTCTCCGCCAGAACCCTGCTGAAGAGCCCCCGCATGGTAGGGGAGATGTACCTGAAATCCATGGACAGGATTGTGGATGTGATTACCCCTTACGTCCGCGAAGGCGTGGAGGATGGTTCCATCGCCCCCTGCAATCCCGAGGATCTGGCCCAGGTGCTCTATATCCTGCTCAACATGTGGATAGGGATTCGATTCTCTACCATGACCCGGGACCAGGTGGTCTCCAAGTTCACTCTCTTGGCCAATATGCTCAAGGGGATAGGGGCTCCGGTCATCGATGATCGGGTCATCCGCGCAGCCGTGCACCTGCATGCGCATCTGAAGAGCAATCCTCTGACTGCGGCAGGCGGGGAGTCCACGCAAGAGGAATCTGACGTGAATCAGGATCAAGGGGTCTCTTAGAGCCGATGGATTTCTTAAGGCCCTGACGGCTATGGCCATTAGCAGGATTCGGGCACTCAACAAGTGAATGATTTTTGTTTCCATAAACATACCGATGGTATTTTAGGAAGGAGTTTCATGAAGGTGCTGGAGGCGGACGGTATCGTCCAAGTATTCGAAGGCAGGGAGGTGCTGGCTGGTCTGGACCTGTCCCTGGGACAGGGCGAGATTCTGGGCTTGCTGGGAGCCAACGGAGCTGGCAAGTCCACACTGTTGAAGATTCTGTCCGGAATGCAGAGACCTGTCGGCGGACTGATCCGTTTTCTGGAGAAGCCTCTCAGCGAAGGCTACCCGGGCAGTCTGGCGAGGATGGGGGTGTCCATCAACGAACCTGTCTTCTATGAATCTCTGAGTGCCAGGGAGAATCTAGAGATTGACCTTGCCTACCTGTCCCTGGCAAACGAGGAGCATAGGGCGGTCGAGTTCGCCGGGATCAGCCAACTTTTGGAAAAGGTCGGATTGACAGCCGATTCTGCCACTGCTGTTGGCAGGTATTCCATGGGTATGAGGCAGAGGCTGGCCCTGGCCAGGTGCATGGGTCGTCATCCCGACCTTTATCTACTGGACGAGCCGCTCAACGGACTGGACCCGATAGCTATCGGACAGCTGCGAGACAGCCTGCGAAATCTGGCTGCCCAGGGCAGTGCAATCCTCTTTTCCAGCCACATCCTCTCCGAGGTATTGCACACTGCCGACCGCGTCATGGTCATAGCGGGCGGCAGGGTCAGTCTGCGGGCCAGCGTGCCGGAGCTCCTCAGTAAGGGCCAGGAAGGCGCTGAGCAGACCCTGATCAAGGCTATGGAGGGCTGATATGAAAACGCTGCTGAAGTTGGAACTGAAAAAGACACGGCTTTGGTCCTGCATCTTCGGAGGGCTGGCAGTGGTGGCCGCAGCCTTGGCCCTGGGAGGCATGTTCCTGGCCATTGGCCACACGAGCGGCCGGTCTGACCCACGACTGTCCAGCCTGGCCTTTGTGCTGCAGATGGCCATGGTCATCCTTCTGGTGGGTTTCTCTTTGGTGGCCGCTGCCCTCTGCAATCTTGTCTTCATCGAGCCCTACACGGGTAGGAATCTGGCGCTCACCCTGTCGTGCCCTATCCCGCGGGACCGAATCCTGCTAGCCAAGCTGATTTTCGTTGGTCTCTTCACAACCCTCTCCTACTTGGCGGGGACGGCCGTTACCATGACCGTCTTGCTGCTGGTCGACCACTTTGTGGGTTCGCTCGGGACGGATTCGTCGGGCAGTTTGCTCGTGCAGGTTCTCCTCATGGTGGTTACCAGTCTTGCGGGACTGATAGGGCTTGTAGGCATCGCCCTTTCCCTGGGCTTCTGGAGGCGCTCGCTGCCTATCATGTTTGCAGTCCTGCTCCTACTGGACGCTGTGGTGGGCAATCTGCTCTCCCTCTCCCCGCTGCTGTCGGCGCTTGTGCTTCTGATCATCTTTCTGGCCTCTCTGCCGGCCTGGTGGCTGCTTCACCGGACCCTCATGAAGATCGAACTGCCCTGAACGGCGGCTGACCATGCAGGAGCTTCTGAAGAACAAGCCTTTCGTGACCATGGTTCTGGCAAGTCTGTTGAATACGGTCGGAGGCGAGCTCTTCAACATCGTCTTCATCGTCTATGCCCAGACCATGCCCTTTGCCGGACTGGCTGTCTCTATAGCCTCAATGGCCTGGGTGGCTCCAGCCCTGACCGCCATCCTGACCGGATACCTGGCCGACAGGACCGTGCACAAGACGCGGATGCAGCTGGTGATCAAGCTGGTTCAGGTATGTGTCTATCTGGTCATGGCCATGGTGATCGATAGATTCAAGAGCCTGCCGGTCTTTCTGCTCCTGGTAGCCATGGACATGGCATCCTCCATGCTGGAGGGATATGCAGGCAGCCTGTGGATTCCCGTCCTCAAGCACCTGGTCCGGCCCAGCCAGCTCCACCAGGCGACCTCGATCACTTCCGCTGCCTCCAGCGTCGCGGCTGTCATCAGTGCAGGCGGAGGTGCGGTGCTGATCGCCCTCCTGGGCAACAGATTCGCTGTATTCGCGCTGATCAACGCCGCCACCTTCCTGCTGGCAGGGATTCTAGTGGCCGTTGGCTATCGGGACTTTGTAAGGGCTGAGGGTGCGGGCAACAGCTCACAGGCGGACAAGCATTTAGGCTTGGCCTCTAATCTCCTCGTGACCTTGGGGGAGTTCCGTCGCTCCGCCTTCCTGGTCCTGATGGTGGGCTTCGGCTGTCTGGTCAACCTTCTGGGGACAGCTCTGCAGCCCCTGCTCAATCTGGGGCTTATCTCCATGCCTGAGGTCCGGTGGGGAAGCTATGGCACGACCATAGCCGCCGTCAACGGCATCTCTTCCCTGGGACTCATCCTCGGTGCACTTCTCGCCACTGATCCGCTCCGGCGGCTGCCCATGGCACACCTGCTGACCGGAGTCATGGCCGCAGCCGCCATGGTGGGGGTCAACCTGGTCTGGCTGCACATTCCTGCACTGCTCTTCCTTCCGCTCCTGGTCATGAACTATCTTCTGGGTAAGGTCAACCCTCGGTTCATGACCATGCTCATCAGCACAGTGGGCGAGGATCACCTGGCTGCAACTATGGGAGTGGTACAGACCGTCATGATGATAGGGGCGCCTATGGGGCAGATGGCCTTTCTGGCCCTGGGCAATCTGGTCGGCATAGCCATCACCATGTCCATTTATGCGAGCCTTACCGGCCTTCTGGCTCTCGTGATTTTTCTTACGGGATTGCTGGGCATGAACGCCAAGGATCCGACTCCCGAAATGGGACGAAAGCAAAAGTCGGGCTAGCCGGATTTGAACCGGCGACATCCTGCACCCAAAGCAGGCGCGCTACCAAGCTGCGCTATAGCCCGGCGCCCATCGCTGTCACTGCATGGGCACAGTGTATCAATATAGCACAGGGTCGGGTCTCGGCTGGTCCTGAGGGGTGAGCAGGGAGGGGAAACAGCTCTGCGCCTGCGGTTACCATGGTGACCATGACAGTGGAAGAGACATGGGTTGCACCGCAGACGGGTGGCCCCTTGGATGCAACGGTGACCATACCCGGAAGCAAGTCCCTCTCGAACAGGTATCTGATTCTGGCGGCCCTGGGAAGCCGCCCCGTCAGGCTGACCGGTCTGCTCAGGTCGCGTGATACCGATTTGATGATTGGAGCCTTGGAGGCCCTTGGCGTGGACTGTCGGGTTGATTCGAATAACCCCACGGATGTGACCGTCATCCCACCGGCGGGCGGGCGTTTCCGTGGCGGTGCCCGGGTGGATTGCGGGCTGGCTGGAACCGTTATGCGCTTCGTGCCGGGCCTGGCCATGTTGGCTGATGGTCCCACCCACTTCGACGGAGATCAGCAGGCCTATCGGCGCCCGATGAGACCTCTGTTGGACGGCCTGACCCAGCTGGGAGCCAGAATCGAGTACCTGGGCCAGGAGGGCTTCCTGCCCTTTGCACTCACACCGCCGGATTGCCTGGTGGGCAGGGAAGTGACCATAGACTCCTCGGCATCCTCGCAGTTCGTTTCCGGCCTCCTGCTCCTGGCTGCCAGAGCTGAGGGCACTATGACCATCGTCCACTCTGGCCTACATCTTCCCAGCCTTCCACACATTGCCATGACCGTTGAGGACCTGCGTAAGGCCGGAGTCCAGGTCCAGGCCAATCCCGACCGCTGCAGGTGGAGCGTCAAAGGCAGGGGATCTGCTGGGACGCGGCTGCCCGATCGGGTCCAGGTGGAGCCCGACCTGTCGAATGCGGCTCCCTTCCTGGGAGCGGCCCTGATAGGAGGCGGGCAGATCAGTGTGCCCAGCTGGCCAGACCGGACCACACAACCAGGTGGCTTGCTGCCCGGGTATCTGAAGACTATGGGCGCACAAGTAGATATGGTTCCTGATGGGCAGGGTAGCTCCACCTGCCGGGTGACCGGTGGAGAGGCCATTCATGGACTCGGTGACTTCGACCTGTCCCCTGCAGGGGAAATCGTTCCCTCTATTGCGGCCATCCTGGTCTTTGCTGACGGGCCCAGCCGACTGCACGGCATCGGCCATCTGCGCGGTCATGAGACCAACCGATTGAAGGCGCTAGCCACGGAAATCACCCGGATAGGTGGCCAAGCCAGCGAACTTGATGATGGACTGGCCATCGAGCCTGTGCCTGTTCAGAGTATGCACGGGGCTGTCATGGAGACCTATGCCGACCATCGCATGGCGACTTTTGCCGCCATGATTGGGCTCAAGATACCTGACATCCAAGTGCGCGACATCGGCACGACGGCCAAGACCATGCCCGACTTCCCCGGTATGTGGAAGCGGATGCTGGCAGGCGAGATTCGAGCGTAAGGAGCCGTGTTATGAGTACTGAGCCTGAAAAGAAGACCTGGCAGGAGGATCTGGACCTGGCCATCGCCATGGCTGACCAAGCGGATCAGGTCACCATGAGCTACTTCAAGTCGCCGGATCTTCATGTGGAACGCAAGGCGGACAATACCCCGGTCACCCAGGCTGACAGGGAGGCGGAGACGGTGATTCGTCGGGCTCTGGCCCAAGCCAGACCGAACGATACCATCTATGCCGAGGAGCTGGGAAAGCAGAAATCCAACGGCAGGCGGTGGATCATCGATCCGATTGACGGGACCAAGAACTATGTGCGCGGAGTCCCGGTATGGGCGACTCTGATTGGCTTGGAGGCAGATCATCATATGGTGGTCGGCGCGGTCTCTGCCCCCATGCTGGGCACTCGCTGGTACGCCGCGCAGGGCCAGGGGGCCTACATGGCGCGTCAGGGCGAAGCTCCCAAGGCCATACACGTATCAAAAGTGGACCGGATGGAAGACGCTTCCATGTCCTTGTCGTCGCTGACCGGGTGGAAGGCCATAGGCCGCCGGGATCGGCTTCTGGATCTGACCGATCGGATCTGGCGCCTGCGTGGTTTCGGCGACTTCTGGCAGTACATGCTTCTCGCCCAGGGAGCCATCGACCTGGCTGCCGAGCCGGAACTGGACCTCTATGACATGGGTGCGCTGGTTCCCATCGTGACCGAGGCAGGGGGGAGCTTCACTGACTTGGCAGGCAACCCGGGTCCCTGGGGTGGCAATGGCCTCGCCAGCAACGGTCTTCTGCACAAGGAGGCCTTGGCGGCCCTGAGTGACTGACAGATACAAGAAGGCCGACAACCACAGTATGTGGTCACCGGCCTATTTGATTCCCAGCGTTCAGGCCTGGAACTTGTTGCCGTAGGCATCGCCCTGGCTGGCGACGACCTCGGCCTGGCGGGCGATGGAGAGCTCCTCGTTGGTGGGGATGACGCAGACGGCGACCGTGCTGTCGGGGGTGGAGATGATTCGGGCCTCCTTGGAGCGCTGGTCGTTCTTCTCCTGGTCCAGCTTTACACCGAAGGGCTCCAGCTGCTCGATGACACGGCGGCGCACAATCTCATCATTCTCGCCAACGCCGGCTGTGAAGGTGATGGCGTCCAGGCCGCCCATCTGGGCTGTGTAGTTGCCGATGTAGCCGACGATGCGGTGGACGTAGATATCCAGGGCCAGCTTGGCGTCCTCGTCACCCTCGGCGATCAGCTTGTGGACCTCGCGCATGTCGCCATGGCCGGTCAGGCCGGTCATACCGGAGCGCTTGTTGAAGAGGGTGTCCAGCTCGTCAACGCTCATGTGGGCGTTGCGGATCAGGTGGAAGACGACGGCAGGGTCGATGTCGCCGGTGCGGCCGCCCATGACCAGACCCTCCAGAGGGGTCAGGCCCATGGAGGTCTCGACGGGATGCCCGGAGACCTGCGCCGAAGCGGAAGCACCGTTGCCGATGTGCAGGACGATCTGCCGCAGGCCTTCTGCGGGCTTGCCCAGCAGGCCGGGAACCAGCTGTCCCACATATTGATGGCTGGTGCCATGGGCGCCATAACGACGGATGTGGTACTGCTTGGCGATGTCCTTGTTGAGGGCGTAGGTGGAGGCCTTCTTGGGCAGTTCGAAGAAGAAGGAGGAGTCGAAGACGAAGACCTGCGGGGTCTGCGGCATCAGCCGGCTCATGACCTCGGCGCCCTCTGCCTCGGGTCCGTTGTGCAAGGGGGCCAGCACGGCAAGGTCCTTGACCTGGCTCAGGGTCTTCTGGGTCAGGAGGGCAGGCTTGGGGAAGATGGCTCCACCCTGGACGACACGGTGGCCCACGGCGATGATGCCCGCCTTGTCCAGATCAGGGCCATACTCCTTGAAGAAGCCCAGGACGCGCTTGAGTCCGGTCTCATGGTCGTGTATGGGTTCCTCAAGCTCATGCTTCTCGCCGTTGACCTCGTGCTTGTAATGGCCATCGGTGGGCTCGCCGATCTTCTCGACCAGACCCGAGGCCAGGCTCTGGCTGGTCTCCAGATCGACCAGCTGGTATTTGATCGAGCTTGAACCCGAATTGATGACTAGGACGGTTTTCGCCATTGGGGCATCCTCCTGATGTGCTTGTATAGAGCCTGCGCTCCTCAATCAGTCCTCAAGATTACTCGTCGGCCCTTACAAGGCGCGGTATATTGCCAGGCCGACATGGTTTTGGGGCTGCTGCTGAATCTGTGTCGGAGATATGAATCAGCAACAACCCCTGAGGTTTATAGGGACGTTATATGGACGGTGATCAGTCCTGGGCCTCGACGGCGGTCAGAGCCACGGTGTTGATGATGTCGGCCACCAGAGCGCCGCGCGAAAGGTCGTTGACCGGTTTGTTCAGACCCTGCAGGACCGGTCCGATGGCCAGGGCGCCCGAGGTACGCTGGACGGCCTTGTAGCCGATGTTGCCGGCGCTCAGGCTGGGGAAGACGAAGACGTTGACTGTTCCGGCAACCGGATCGCCCTTGGCCTTGGTGGCTGCCACAGTGGGCGACCAGGCCGCGTCAAACTGAATGGGGCCCACGATGGGCAGGTCCGGCGCCTTCTCCTTGGCCAGGCGGGTGGCCTCTTCGACCAGGTCGACATCCGGACCCTTGCCTGAGCCCAGGGTGGAGTAGGAGAGCATGCCCACGTGCGGGTCCACGCCGAAGGAGCGAGCGGTTTGTGCCGACTGGATGGCGATGTCGGCCAGCTGCTCCGACGAAGGGTTGAGGTTGATGGCGCAGTCGGCGAAGACCGCCACATGGTCGGGGAAGCACATGAGGAAGGCCCCGGAGACCAGCGAGGCGCCGGGCTTGGTCTTGATCACCTGCAAGGCTGGGCGGACTGTGTTGGCTGTGGAGTTGATGGATCCGGACACCAGGCCGTCGGCCTTACCCAGCACGACCAGCATGGTGCCGAAGTAGGAGGGATCAGCCAGTTGCTTGCGAGCCTGCTCCGGGGTCATGCCCTTCTTGGCGCGCAGCTGGCAGAGGCGATCGACCATGGGGGCCAGCACCTGCTCGTCGTCTATGGGCTGGAATGAGGCCTTGTCGAGGTTGTTGAGGCCAAGCTCCTTGCCGCGCGTCAGGATGGAATCCTTGTCACCCACGATGATCAGGTCGACGATGTCGCGCGCCAGCAGGTAGTCGGCCGCCTTGATGATGCGGTCCTCGCCGCCCTCGGGCAGGACAATGGTCTTCTTGTTGGTCTTGGCCTTGGCCAGCAGGTCGTTCTGGAAGGCCACAGGTGTGGTGGCCTTGGGGCTAGCGGCATCGGCCGCCTTCAGCACCTGGTCGACGTCCACCTCCTGTTGGAATGTCTGGCTGGTGGCCTGGCGTGCCTGTTCGGCGGACGGATCCGTGTCGAAGTCCATCTTGGAGACGGTCCAGGTCGGCAGGTCATATTCCTGGAAGGCCTGGGTAAGCGGCGCTTTCTGCTCGGGCTGGCATCCGGTGATGAAGACTCCGGCAAGCACGGCTCCCTGGGCCTCGATGGCTCGCCGACAGGCGGCCACGGTCTTCATGACCTGGCCGGGTTCCCTGCCTATGGTGCAGACGGCCAGCATGACCGGGGACCTCAGGTCGGCGGCGATCTGCGCGTTCAGAGCAAACAGGCCGGGGTCGAAGAGCTTTGAGGCATCGCTGCCCACGATCAGGACGCGCTCGGGATGGGTGGCCTCCACCAGCCCATCATAGGCATTGAGGACATCGGCCCGGGTCTGCATGGGATCCTCAGTGGCGTGCCCGGGGCACTTGCCACGGCAGATCTCTGGATCCGTGTCGGGGAATGAGCTGGCTGCAACCAGTTCCGGGGTCAATGGGTGCTTCCTGCAGGCGATTGGCCTGAATACGGCCGTTTTGGCTTTGGCGCTCAGGGCCTTGGTCAGGCCGTAGGCCACGACGTTGCGGCCGTTGGCGGCTTCTGGGCTGATGATGGTGATGCTTGCAAGACTCACTGTGTCTTCTCCTGTTCGGACTTGGTTGGCTTGATGACTGCTTTGTTCACAACCTTGTCCAGTATACAGAAACCGCCCGCCATGCGGGCTGCGCATGACGGGCGGTTCCAGAACCAGAGTCGGATCAGCGTATCACTCGTTGTCTCCGGCGGTCGCGGCGGTGGCGGAGATGGTCTCCTGACCGGCGCGGTTGGCATCGGGCCAGACCCAATCGGTGTAATCGGGGTGGTCGTAGCCCTTGTCCACGGCGAACTGGAAGGCCTCGTCGCGGAACTTGGTCCACTTGTCGATCTGGTCGGCGTACTTGCCTGCATCCACCAGCTTCAGGGCGGAGGCGGCCAGGCACCAGCGGTCCATGTCGTTGACGCGCACCATGTCGAACGGCGTGGTGGTGGAGCCCTGCTCCTCGTAGCCGTGCACGGAGAAGTTGTCGTGGTTGGGACGTCCGTGAATCAGGCGGTAGATGGAGCCGGGGTATGCGTGGAAGGCGAACAGGACCGGCTTGTCCTTGCTGAAGAGCTCGGT
The DNA here is from genome assembly GCF_036986835.1 of Bifidobacterium apis. NCBI lineage: Bacteria > Bacillati > Actinomycetota > Actinomycetes > Bifidobacteriales > Bifidobacteriaceae > Bifidobacterium > Bifidobacterium apis. The sequence continues at coordinate 905,809 of NZ_BTXD01000001.1, forward strand.
GAACTCCTCGTCGGACAGGGCCTGATCGTTCTCCTCGGTGTCCTGGATCTTCAACAGGTCGACCACGTTGACGAACTGGACCTTCACGCCCAGCTTCTGCAGCATGTCGTCGGCGGCCAGGGCCTCCTGGGTGGGGATGTCTCCTGCGGTGGCGATGACGACATCAGCATCCTCGGCATTCTTGGCGTTGGAGGCCCAATCCCAGCGGGCGGCCCCCTTCTCCAACTCGGCGGCGGCCTCGTCCACGCTCTGGTAGGTGGCGGCGGGCTGCTTGCCGGCGAAGATGGCGTTGATGCAGTTGGTCGACTTGTAGCAACGCTCGCCCACGTTCAGCAGCATGTTGGCATCGGCGGGGAAGTAGATGTTGACCACGTGATCGTTGTTGAAGTTCTTGTTCAGCAGGATGTCGACGAAGCCGGGATCCTGGTGGGAGAACCCGTTGTGGTCCTGACGCCAGACGTGCGAGGTGACCAGGAGGTTCAGGCCGGCGATGGGCTTACGCCACGGGATTTCGCGGACGGTAGCCTCCAGCCACTTGGCGTGCTGGTTGATCATGGAGTCGATGACGTGCACGAAGGACTCGTAGGAGCTCCAGATGCCATGGCGTCCGGTCAGCAGGTAGCCCTCCAGGAAGCCTTCCATCTGGTGCTCGGAGAGCTGTTCGATGACCTGGCCGGTGTGGGCCATGTGCTCGTCGGTCAGCTCCGACAGGTAGTCGGCATCCCACTGCTTGTTGGTCACTTCGTAGGCAGCGGCCAGACGGTTGGAGGCCGTCTCATCGGGCCCGAAGATGCGGAAGTCGGTGGGGTTCTTGGCCAGTACGTCGCGGGTGTAGTAGCCCAGGACGCGGGTGGCCTCGGTGGCGCCCCAGCCGTGGCCGTGCTTCTTGATGTCGATCTCGTAGTCGTGGATGTCAGGCAACTCCAGCGGCTTGAGCAGCCGGCCGCCATTGGCGTTGGGGTTCTCGCCGATGCGCAGGTCGCCCTTGGGCATGAAGCTGGTGACCTCGGGACGCAGGGTGCCCTTCTCGTCGAAGAGCTCCTCGGGCTTGTAGGAGGCCAGCCAGTTCTTGAGGATCTGGAAGTGGGCTTCGGTGTCGCGGGCGGAGGTCAGCGGCACCTGGTGGGCGCGCCAGGATCCCTCGGTCTTCTTGCCGTCGATGAACTTGGGGCAGGTCCAGCCCTTGGGTGTGCGGAAGATGATCATGGGGTAGAAGGGACGGGTCATGTCGTCGGTTTCGGCCCGGGCCTTGATATCGCAGATCTTGTCGAAGACGGTCTCCAGCATGTCGGCGAAGCGGCGGTGGATGGACAGATGGTCCTCGTCGTCGAACCCTGCAACGAACTCGAAGGGCTCATAGCCCATGCCATGGAAGTACTCATGCAGCTCCTCGTCGGAGATGCGCGAGAGGATGGTCGGGTTGGCGATCTTGTAGCCGTTCAGGTGCAGAATGGGCAGGACGATGCCGTCGGTGCGGGGATTGACCAGCTTGTTGGACTGCCAGCCGGTGGCCAGAGGGCCGGTCTCGGCCTCGCCGTCGCCCACGATGCAGGGTACGAAGAGGCTGGGGTTGTTCATGATGGCGCCATAGGCGTGGGAGAGGGCATAGCCCAGCTCGCCGCCCTCGTGAATGGATCCGGGGGTCTCAGGCGCGAAGTGGGAGGGGATGCCGCCCGGGTAGGAGAACTGGCGGAAGAACTTCTGCAGGCCAGCCTCATCGTTGGTGATCTTGGGGTAGTACTCGCTGTAGGTGCCATCCAGGTAGGACTGCGAGGTGCCGGCGGGGCCGCCATGGCCGGGGCCCATGATGATAACGGTGTTCTGCTGATGATCGGCGATCAGACGGTTGATATGGCCCAGCAGGAAGTTCAGGCCGGGGGTGGTGCCCCAGTGGCCGACCAGACGATGCTTGACATCCTCCCGGGTGAAGGGCTCCTTCATCAGGGGGTTGCTGCGAAGATAAATCTGTCCGATGGAAAGATAGTTGGCCGCCCGCCAATACTTGTCGACGGCCTCGAGGGTCTCCTCGGCGATTGGGGTCTCCAGCTTCGCCCAAGGGGTGCCGATAACAGGATTCGTCATGTGTACTCCTGCACTTTAGTGCGATTGTTTATTTACCTCGGTTACGGGCTTGTACAGTGTCATTCCAGGCATCTGCCGGGTCCGTACCCAATGCCTACATGGTACGTGAACGAGCAGACTTTTCTGAACGTTTTCTTGCAGTGTGTGTTCGCTCTTGTGAGAAAATGCGATGGAATTGTCTGCTTGCAGGCATGGATTTGCCGTCTGGGGTGCCGGTGAGGCCTCAATGACGGTAGCATTGTCGAAAACTGCAACCATACTGGACTTGTCCGAGGGCCTCGAATCGTCGCTCTTGGGCATCCTTGGTAGATACAGCATTCATATATATAAGGAGTCTTATGGCACAGGGTCCCGTCCTGGTGGTCGATTTCGGTGCACAGTACGCCCAGCTGATCGCTCGTCGAGTCAGGGAGGCAGGGGTCTACTCCGAGCTGGTGCCTCATTCGATGGGCCTGGACCAGATGCTGGCCAAGGATCCCAAGGCGGTCATCCTCTCCGGCGGCCCGGCCTCCGTCTACGTGGACGGGGCGCCTACCATCGACAAGAGGATTTTCAAGTCGGGTGTGCCCGTGCTGGGCATCTGCTACGGCTTCCAGGTCATGGCCCATGAGTTGGGCGGCGAGGTGGACAAGGCGGCCCTGGGGGAGTACGGCAAAACCGAGGCCTTCATCGACAGTGCCAAGGGAATTCTGCAGGATTCCCCCGCGAGGCAGGATGTGTGGATGAGCCATGGCGTCGCCGTCAACCGTGCGCCTGAAGGCTTTGAGGTTCTGGCGCATACCGAGGGTGCTCCGGTGGCGGCCATGCAGGACCCTTCCCGTGGACTGTACGGGGTCCAGTGGCATCCCGAGGTGACCAACACTCCTCTGGGGCAGGACCTGATCGACCGCTTCCTGCATCAGTGCGCCGGACTGCCGTCGGACTGGAACGCCTCGGGCATCATCGAGCAACAGGTGGAGAAGATCCGTCGCACGGTGGGTGACGACCAGGTCATCTGCGGCCTGTCAGGCGGCGTCGATTCAGCTGTGGCAGCCGCCCTGGTCCACAGAGCAGTTGGCGACCAGCTGACCTGCGTCTTTGTGGATCACGGTCTGCTGCGTAAGGGAGAGGCCGAGCAGGTCAAGCATGATTTCGTGGCAGCTACTGGCATCAAGCTGATAGCCGTGGATGCCTCAGAAGACTTCCTGACCGCACTCAAGGGTGTTTCCGAGCCCGAGCGCAAGCGCAAGATCATCGGGGAGAAGTTCATCCGCACCTTTGAAAAAGCCCAGCAGCAGGTGATCGAGGAGGCCGGCAAGACGGGCAAGGAAGTCAAGTTCCTGGTGCAGGGCACGCTCTACCCGGACGTGGTCGAGTCTGGCGGCGGAGATGGAGCGGCCAATATCAAGTCCCACCACAACGTGGGCGGTCTGCCCAAGGATGTCAAGTTCAAGCTGATCGAGCCCCTGCGCACCCTGTTCAAGGACGAGGTCCGGGCCATCGGCACCGAACTGGGCCTGCCTGACCAGATCGTCTGGCGTCAGCCCTTCCCGGGCCCCGGTCTGGGCATCCGCATCATCGGCGAGATCACCCAGGAACGTTTGGAGACCCTGCGCGAGGCCGACGCCATCGCTCGCGAAGAGTTGTCCAAGGCTGGGCTGGATCGACAGATCTGGCAGTGCCCGGTCGTGCTGCTGGCCAATGTGCATTCGGTAGGTGTGCAGGGTGACGAGCGCACCTATGGTTCGCCGATCGTGCTGCGTCCGGTCTCTTCCGAGGACGCCATGACCGCTGACTGGACGCGTCTGCCCTACGACGTGCTGGCCACCATTTCCACACGCATCACCAACGAGTGCCCGGGCATCAACCGCGTGGTCCTGGACTGCACCTCCAAGCCTCCGGCAACCATTGAGTGGGAGTGAGCATTTGGGCCGACAAGCCATACGGCGATACGTCGAAGAAGGTATTGTCGCATATGACTTGTCGGCCCAGTTATCTGGCTCTCGGGATATTAAATGTCGATGATCGATAAAGGAGCTCAGGTCCTGCAATTCATTCAGTTCATTGTTTATTGCTTAGGAATGGCCGCATTGATCCTATTGACCAGCTCGCGGGGTTGCTCCACCCCGAGCACCAACCGGTCATAGTGCTCGTCCTTGAGTTGGATGACAATGGGAATTTCCGGTCTGGTGACATTCCAGAATGTCTTTTCCCCATGCTCAATGTATGTGCCGGCCCATTTACCGGGAACATGAAGGCCGGGCGCACGCAGCCCCTTGGTATCATCAAGAATGCCCGGATCTTCGCTCGCACCCAGAACATGCTCGAGCGGCACCACCAGTTTCCCCTTGAATGACCACATCTTATCCAAGCCCTGCGGTTCAACCTCCAGCGTCCGCCCGACAATTGCCACCTTGTTGTTCATGACTTGCCTCTTTCATCATCGGACTGCAACCGAACATGTGCACGCTGCAACAGCGTCTCACCAAGGAGCTTGACGACATCAACGGTCACAGCATTGGTCTCTCCTGATCCCGAGCAGGACAGCTTTGCAAGGTAATCCCTGAGCAGACCACGAACCTCAAGATCATGATCTGACAGCTCCATGAGTGCCACCAATACCAGATTGAGCACTCCTGAATCGCGCGACTCCGAATCCGTTGCATCACGAAGCGCAGCCACGAACATGCCACGCTTGCTGCCGAAGGCACCGTAGAGACTGCCCCGGAGCAGACCCGTAGCCTTGACGAGGGCATCAATCGACGTGCCCTCATAGCCATGTTCCAGGAAAACCTCGCGGGCACGGGCAAGTACCTCATCATCATCAAAACTTCTCTTGCGACCCATACTCGTCAAGATAGCATTATTTGACTAAACGGTCAAGAATGATAAACGGTATTTTTACCCACAAATATCGTTTCTTCTTTGTGGAAGCTGTCGGTGCTGGGAATAGTAATTCGCTGGTTAAGCTACCGGTAATGAACACAAGAATCAAGAGCCATGAAGATGGCCTCCACCCGAGCATAAGGATTGTGATAGGAGGGAGTGACAACCAGTGTAATAATTCGTATCCCAATGACACTGCCGGCCCTGAAGGACTTTCTGTGTTCTGTTTTTCGATTGAATGAAAATATTCACGGTTTCCAGGGAACCGATCAGGAATAAGAGTACCAGCTCGACAGTCACGAGCATTGTTGAAAAGGCCGAAACCGCTCCGCGTCTCTTCCTGGTTTCATTCGACGTTCCTTAATTACCAATAAAGTTGGTGATGACCAACATTTTTGACGTCAGTGGTCGCCAGAATTGCAAATGCCCAGGCCATAAATCAGCTGAAATGCTGTCGTATTACGCAGTCAAATCTCAATTATTCCCAACATCACATTGGGGACAACTTCTCTAGTCGGAGCCTGTTCAATTATTAGCTTCTGCGCAGTTGTAGTGAGTTCTGGGGTGCTAGCTGTTTTAGCAACACCAACATCGGCGCTGCTGACGTGCTTGTTGGTACTTGGGCCAGTAGCTTGTGTTTTCTTTGACCGCATATCAATCTCCTTTGGTTGATATGCATGCCAAACGGCATAGCCCTACTGTAGCTGTGGCAAAAACAAAAATCGACATAATTGCTGATGAGACCAATCCCGCAGGAAAGACACGAGATGATTCACAGTCTTCTACAGCACAATTGGGGAATGCCTCATTGGCTCCGAGTAATGCGCTGGTAAGCTTGGCAAGCGCTCTAAGCCAAGTCGAACCGAGATCTTCAGCAATCCACGCAGGCGTTCTGGTATGCACCATCAGAATCATCAAGACCTGAGTATGGCCATACCGGTGTTACACCGGGTCAGAGCGCAGGCGGCTCATTGCCGCAAAGCAGCGGGGAAGACGAGAAGCATTATCCTCTTGGGACAGAAGGTAGGCCTAAACAAAGAGTCTCAATCACAGTGAGCCGAATATATCGTCTTAGGTGACTTCGAGGAATACCCATATCACCGGTTCGCTTGAATGGGACTGGGAGGGGGCTCACGGAATATTGCGATTGGTGTCCAGCAGACTCTTGATGCCTGTTCCATCTGTGTTGTGTTCGGTTCGGGAAGCTTTCGCTGTCATCTGGGCAAGGTACACGGCGGATTTCAGACTTAGACTCGGCTCCGCACGCCTGAGTTCACGGATAAACACAACTTGATCCTTGCTGGGATTTATTCCCCTGGAACTGGCGATGCTTTGGGCCCATTCCACTGCCGCAGTCATGGGGTGTTCGTAGTCGGCAAATATCTTTGTGACTTCAACCCTCGGATTCTTGTCATTCGTCAAGCTCATGGCTATTCCTCTCAAAATTCCTGGTGCTCATTGTTGGCCGCTGAAGATCTGATCGCTTTTAGAATCCAGCCGCGAGAGTCGTCGTCACAGAAGCCGCCGATACCTCAACGCTTTCATGAATCGCCTATGACTCACTTTCATAACAACTATATAGCAACATCACGAAATCAACAATCGCACGTTTTGTGTCGTCAAACTCTGATGTCGCGGCCTTGGCCACTCTCAACTCCCAACGCCTTCTGGCTCTATCCGTCAGTACGTTGCATATTTCGAACCTACTGATCTGTGCGTAGCAGGTTGCTCCCTGGCCGGTTAGCAGGCTGCTGGTATGGTGTCGACTCAGTCATCTGGCCACGCATATGGGGTGGAATACATGTTGGATGCCAGCCACCGCGCCCAAGGCATGTTGTTCCGGTCCATGAAGGCCTTCATTTTGGTATGAATTTGCTTGCCGTCGCTAAAACTGAGGCGATTGTTTTGCCTTTCTTTGCGAGGAAACCACCTGCTACTAACACGCCTCCGCCGATGGTGGACATGTTTTTCTTGACATGATCTACGCGGTCTTTTCTTTTGGCCAAACAGCGGGCGCAGAAGATGCTGTCCGGGTTATCCAAGAAAGTGTGGCATCCGCGGGAGTTGCATACGGTCATCAGTTTTGAGCCGCATTTTGGACAGTAATCGAAGTCTTTTTTATATTTCAAGTTCTCTTTGTAAGAGCCGCATTCCTGGTTGGTGCAGCCTCTAACGCTCTTCATGGCTCTCATCCTTTTTATCAGTTACCTTTAGGTACAAGTGCTTTTCGGGCAACGCTAGGGATTTGCTTAGTTTGGATACGTCAAGTTGGAGTGCGGCCCGAGATCGCCAAATTCCCTGTTCTGTTCCTGTATCGGAGCGATCGCATTCCGCTAGAAGGCCCGCATTGTCTCCTACAGTCGTTTTGATAAAGTGCGAATATGTTTCCAGGGCTTTCACCATGGCCTTGGGCTCTCCCTGTTCGCAAAAAATGGTTGCTCTGGCAATTGATGCCTCGTGTATGGCTGGAAAGCAACCGTTGATGCTCTCCATTCTTTCATCGATGAGTTTTGTACGTTTGCCTTTTTCATGCTCGTAGTCGCCATTTGCGAGATATTTTACGTCAGACTCCATCTTCAGCTCGTGCTGGGCCTCTGCGTCCGATAGAGCGCGCAAAGCCTGAGATATAAGGAGCTTTCTAAGAGTGTCGTCGTCAACTTCACGGGCCTGTAGATAAAGGCGCATGCCGCTCTGTAGGAGGCCGAGCCTGTCGTTCTGTTGCCCTTCGAGTACTTCCTGCACGCGCACATCTATGACTGCAATCTGGCGGGCGATGTCTTCAAGCTGACCTTGAATTGCCCTGAGTTGTATTGCGTTCGCCGCTTGAACGGGATCAATTCCCTCGCTGAAATCCTCGCGCTTGATGGGTAATTTCTTTCCATATCGCCCGTTGGTATCCAAAAGTTGGGCAAAGGTGTTGCCTGCTCTATCGGTGGTTAGCCTGATGTCACCATTAGCGATGGCATCGAGGGTATTTTTTGGAGCATCTACCACCAAACGAAAATCGTTATTCATGGTTTTATGAGCCAAGGCGAATTCGGAGGATTCACGTTCCAGTGCATGGACGATGTCTTTGATGGCGGTATTGCCTTTAGTGATGCTATTCTTTATTCCGTTCCGGAAAAATGCCAAGGGCGAATCCGGATCGGCACTGAACTCGGATTTTTCAGGCTTCAACCAAACCCCCTATCGAAAGACATGCCGACTGCACGCTAATAGCTGACGATAATTAATTAGATTATAACTGTCCATTGCTCAAAGGCGTTAAAGCAATTGCTTTGTTTGGGAGTAGTCAGAGACTGAAACAAAAATCAACGAATAGGTGCGGCAAAGTATTTGCAATATCCCAACCTAACGTCATTCACACGTCCGTCCTCATCAGCACCAGCCTTAGGCAAGGAAAGTGATGTATATCTGACTCTTGGTATTTCACAATAGCCAGGTCAGAACTTTGCCTCACCAAACTTAAACTTCCTTGCGCACATCTGGCTTCAATGGCGTATTGCTCTGGCACATAGTTTTAGCGTTTAGAGGTCCTTGGCATGGACCATCAAGTAATCCCAGGCACGAGTGGGTAGCAGGGCATGAAGGGCAACCAGAGGTTTGGCGCCGAAGCCCAGAAGGTAACGTGGGCGGGGATAGCGTACCGTCGAGGCATGGACGATGGCCCTGGCGATGGCTGATGGTTGGGTCAAATGCCTGCTGGAGTACAGTTTGCGCAACCCGGCAGCAGCACGGGATCCTGAATTTTGATAGACGCTTTTGCGGGTGACCGTTTGGAGATGATCGGCGGCGATCGCGCCCCAGTTGGTGGCAATGGCTCCGGGCTCGATCAGGACCACGTCGATGCCGAAGGGTCGCATTTCCATACGCAGTGCGTCGCTGAAGGCTTCAAGGGCGTACTTGGTGGCGTGGTACCAGGCACCCATATAGGTAACCATCCGGCCTGCCATGGATGAGGTGTTCACGATTCGGCCGCGTCTGGCCCGGCGCATGGCAGGTAGCACCAGCTGGGTCAGGCGGGCAAGGCCGAAGAGGTTGACTTCGAATTGTCGACGGACCTCGTCGATGGAGACCTGCTCGACCGGGCCATAGGAGCCGTAGCCGGCGTTGTTGACCAGCAGATCCACCCGCCTCTCCTTCTGCAGGATGCGTGCGACAGGCTTCTCAATGGATGCAGAATCGGTCAGATCCATCTGCACAGCGATGACCCCTTTGTCGGCTAGTGGCTTCAGACGTTCGACGCGCCGCCCTGCCGCATACACCCGGTATCCATGTTCGGCGAGCATACGGGTGGTTTCATATCCAATGCCGCTGGTGGCCCCAGTGACCAGCGCTACTCGATTGGTCATTCCCTCACCCCTTTGACCGACATCCAAGAATCCTGTCTCTTGCCTGTCTTTGAAGCACAGTATATGACAGAGATCTCAATGCAAGGACGCAACTTTTGGCGAGTGCGGTACAACTTTGACATGCCATTTTACCGAAACTCGTTCTTGCTGATTATGGATTCGACCGTAGTGAAGGGGTTGAACTTAGGATACGAGCGGTCAATGCCCCAGGACGGGATGAGATGGAATGAGATGAAAGATCGTGTTTGGGGGGGGGGGGCAGCTATTTCAATTTACTTATAAAAGATTCGTAGGCTGCGGTTGGCCAGCCTGGTGAATGAGTGACCCGAGGAAACCCTACAGGAATATCAAGATAGATCTCGGAAGACTCGAGATTAATATGGCCTGGCACCAAGTCACTTGCCATGAGCACGTTTATTTTTGGATGCTTGTCGCGGCCGTAAAATGGAGGCGCATGGTCAAATAATGGTCGGGTATATAGGATTGCCGAAAGTTCGCTGTATCCTTACAGTCAATGCTGATTGCAGATTCCGCAGGAGGTTTCAGCATGCAGGGCACACGATTTACCTATTGGTGGCACGGATTCGATCTGTGACGCCGCGTGCCTTGTAGGAACGGTTGCACGGATCGGAACCCACCGGCCCTGCAGTCGTCGACAGCATTTCCCGTGCATCGTCACCGCATAGTCGGTAGGGCAGCACCAGCGACAATGGTTGTAGTAACGGCATGGGAAAGGACAAGCCAATGACATTGGCGGATCATATGAATGCCAGGGTCAAAGCTCTGGCGCCGAGCGACATACTCGAGTTCAACAAGGAGATCGCCGGAATAGACGGCATCGTGAAGCTGACTCTGGGGGAGCCGGACTTCTTTACCCCAGAGCACGTCAAGCAGGCGGGTATCCAGGCCATCCAAGACAACCACAGTCATTACACAGAGAGTCGCGGCATGCCCAGTCTTCGCAAGGCGGCTGCCGATTATCTTCAGACCAAGTACGGGCTGGACTACGACCCTGACAGTCAGATTGTGATTACGGCAGGGGCCACCGGGGGCATCTTCTCGGGCCTTACTGCCATGATCAACCCGGGTGACACGGTCATTCTGCCCACTCCCATCTTCCCTCTCTATATCCCTATTGCCCAGCTGAGTGGTGCCAAGACCGTCTTCGTCGACACCTCTGACGACGGCTTCATTCTCAAGCCGGACAAGCTGGAGGCCGCCATTGAAAACAGTGATGGTCCGGTCAAGGCCCTGGTGCTCAACTACCCGACCAACCCGACCGGTGTGACCTATGCTCGTGAGGATCTGGAGGCCCTGGCCCAGGTGGCACGCAAGCATGGCTTCTTCGTGCTCAGCGATGAGATCTACGCCGAGCTGACCTACCAGGGCACCCATGTGTCCATGGGCACCATCCTGCCCGAGCAGACGGTCGTTCTTGGCGGGGTTTCCAAGTCCCATGCCATGACTGGATGGCGGGTCGGCATCGCCGCTGGCCCCGCTGACGTGATTGATCAAATCAGCAAGGTCAACGAATTCACCATCACTTCGGTGACCACAAATGCCCAGTATGCGGCCCAGGAGGCTCTGACCAAGGGCATGAACGACACGGATCCGATGCGCGAGGCCTACCGCAAGCGGCGGGACTATCTTGTCAAGGCCCTGCCGGAGGTCGGGCTGGACGTGATCGATCCCAAGGGGGCCTTCTATATCTTCGCCCGGCTGCCCGAGGGCATGCGCGACAGCTGGAGCTTCGTCTATGACCTGGCTCACAAGGCCAAGGTGGCGGTAATCCCCGGAGCAAGCTTCGGGCCCGGGGGAGAAGGCTACGTTCGCATCTCCTACGCGGCCTCCATGGAGGATCTGCATACCGCCGTGGAGCGGATCGGCGACTATATGCGCGCTCAAAATCGCAGCTGATTCATCCGACAACCATCAACGAAGACAGTTACCAAGGACTAGAAAATGACCAGTATTCTCATGTATTCAGTACGTCCCGACGAGCAGGAGGCCATTCAGGCCTGGGCGCAAGCCAATGATATCCAGGTGGATACCACAGACCGCGATCTGGGGATGAAGACCGTGGATATGATCAAGGGCTACGACGGCATCGTCATCCAGCAGCATGCGGCCCTGTCCGAGCCCGAACTCTACCAGCGGCTCAAGGAGTATGGCCTCAAGCAGCTGACCCTGCGGATCACGGGCTATGACATCGTCAACCTGCAGGCCGCTCGGGAGAACGGGCTGGTCGTCACCAACGTGCCTGCCTATTCGCCCCGGTCGGTCTCCGAACTGGTCCTGGCCCAGGTCATGCGTCTGGTTCGGCATCTGGGGGAGGCGAGCGCTCGCGAGGCCAATGACGACTATACCTGGGATGGGCTTCAGGCCCACGAGATCCACAACCTGACCGTGGGGATCATCGGAGCCGGCAAGATCGGATCTGCTGTGGCCAGGATCTTCCGTGCCCTGGGTTCCACGGTCATCGCCAACGACCCGGTCCACCGTCCCGAGCTGGCAGACACCCTGGATTACGTGGATCTGCCCACCCTCTTGAAGCGGGCCGACATCGTCACCGTCCATACACCGCTGGACGAGACCACCCACCATCTGATCAACGCGCAGGCCCTGGAAGCCATGAAACCCTCGGCCTTTCTGATCAACGCCGCCCGAGGCCCCATCGTGGACACCCCGGCCCTGATCGAGGCCCTGCAGACCAAGTCCATCTCCGGTGCCGCCATCGACACCATCGAGGGTGAGGCCGGCATCTTCGAAAAGAATCTGAGCGGGACCAAGGTCGACAACCAGGCCCTGGAGACCCTCAAGGCCATGCCCAATGTGGAGGTCTCGCCTCATATCGGCTTCTACACTGATGCCGCCGTGACCGCCATGGTCAATATCTCCCTGAACGATGTGAAGACCATCCTGGAGGGCGGCACCAGCGAGCATCAGGTGGACTGACTTGACTATTTCCGCGACCCGGACCAGGTGTCGACCTGCTCAGGCGGGATTGTGAGCAAAGGTGATGGTGCCTCGGTCCGGGTCCATGCTTTCCACGATGGCCAGGGACTGGAGGTTGTAGCCCTCTTTGCGCAGGGTACGGCCGCCCTCCTGGAATCCCTTCTCCACGGCGATGCCGATACCCTCAATGACAACCTTGGCGTCATGACAGATGTCGATCAGACCATGCAGGGCGTTGCCCTTGGCCAGGAAGTCGTCAAGGATCAGCACATGCTCGCCCTCCTTGAGGAAGCGCTTGGCCACGATTACCGGGTACTCGCGCTGCTTGGTGAAGGAGTAGATGCGAGCCGTGTACTGGTCGCCGTCAAGGTTGATGGACTGGGTCTTCTTGGCGAAGACCACCGGCACGTCCCCGAAGTGGCGGGCGGCCATGCAGGCGATGCCGATGCCGGATGCCTCGATGGTCAGGATCTTGTCGATTTGGTGACCGGCGAACAGGCGGGCCCATTCAGCGCCCATGTGGTCGAAGAGCCGCACGTCGCACTGATGATTGAGGAAGGCGTCCACCTTGAGTACATTGCCAGGCTTGACCGTGCCCTGGCGGCGGATTCGCTCCTCAAGTTCCTGCATGTCATCGTCCTTGTCGTCATGAAAGCGGGGCCCCTCTGGTCCCGACGGATAGACACCAAGATAACCCGGTTCTGGGACTGTGGTCAGAAGGCCCTGATCCGTTAGGTTTCACCTCCAGCGGATTGGAGTGTCTTCCTGGCGTGTCAGCCCGTCAATCCGCGGATTCAAGGCCCTGACTGTTACAGTGAAAATTGACCGCAATGGTCACGCATCGTCGCGGTGCGTTAAAGGACCTAAGGAGGACCATATGGGGATTCTTGATGATGCAAAGGATGCCATGAAGTCTGCCGGCGAGAAGATTTCCGATGTCGCTGGCGATGTAAAAGACACCGTTATGGACAAGGCATCCGATGCCAAGGACGCCGTTGCCGATAAGCTGGGCGACGCCAAGGACGCCGCCTCCGACAAGATGGACCAGGCCAAGGCCGATGTCAAGGTCGGCAAGGCCAAGGCTGAGCAGGGCGCCACCGAGGCTGTCAACAACGCCAAGGACCAAGTGCGCAACTGACTGGGTCATCTCGACTTCCCCGACCTGCCCCGTTCGCTTTTCCTATCTAAAGCGGACGGGGTCTTTTATGTCTGCCGGCTAACCCATGAGCCAAGGTCGATGACACCGCTTTGTGGTAGAAATAGTTGTTTGCCGGGTGCGCGCCATCCGGCCTGTGACGGTGACCGAGACCAGATGGCAAGAGGTGGCTTGTGAACGAGGAACCGGACTTGATCCAGCGCAGCGCCAAGGAGCTGCTCAAGGGGCTCAACGATCGTCAGGCCGAAGCAGTGCAATACCAGGGGCCGGCCCTGCTGATCGGGGCGGGCGCAGGTTCGGGCAAAACCAGGGTGCTGACCCGCAGAATCGCCTGGATCCTCAGTCAGTTCGGCGCCTGGCCCAGCCAGATCCTGGCCATCACCTTCACCAACAAGGCGGCTTCCGAGATGCGCGAGCGTCTGCGTCGGCTGATCGGGCCCGTGGCCGACCGCATGTGGGTGTCCACCTTCCACTCGGCCTGTGTGCGCATTCTGAGGCGGGACGGCAAGGAGATCGGCCTGCGATCGGGCTTCACCATCTATGACACGGCCGATTCCGAGCGCCTGATCAAGTTGATCGGCAAGGATCTCAACATTGATCTGAAGCGCTACACACCCAGAAACATTCTGAGCCACATATCCGACTACAAGAACAACCTGCAGGATTGGCGTACACAGCTGCAGGAGTACGCCCCCGACTACCGACCCGGGCAGCGCGGCCAGCAGATCACCGCCCGCTTCGGTAACGAGGAAGAGCTCTACTCAGTGATCTATGCCGAGTACGAGCACCGGCTGGCTCAGGCCAACGCGGTCGACTTCGACGATTTGATTGTGCGCACGGTCCAGTTGCTTCAGCAGTCCCCGATGGTGGCGCAGTATTACCATCATCGCTTCCGCTACGTGCTGGTGGATGAGTACCAGGACACCAACCATGCCCAGTACGTGCTCATGCGTGAGCTGGCCGGTGCGGATGCCGACAAGCAGGATCCTGCCTGGATCACCGTGGTAGGGGATTCGGACCAGTCCATCTATGCCTTCCGTGGGGCCGACATCAGCAATATCAGGGACTTCGAGAAGGACTTCCCTGGAGCCCGGACCATACTCCTGGAGCAGAACTACCGTTCCACCCAGACCATTCTGGATGCGGCCAACGCAATCATCGTCAAGAACGAGGGCCGCAAGCCCAAGAAACTCTGGACCGCCTTGGGCAAGGGGGAGCCCATCGTGGGCTATGCAGCCGACAACGCCCAGCAGGAGGCCGCCTGGATTGCCACCGAGATTGCCAGGCTGCGCAGTGAGGAGGGCATTCCCTACTCCGACATGGCCATCATGTACCGGGCCAACGCCCAGTCCCGCGCCCTGGAGGAGGGACTGATCAACGCCGGTCTGCCTTATCAACTGGTGGGCGGAACCCGCTTCTACGAGCGCAAGGAGATCAAGGACGCCCTGGCCTACCTTCATGCCATTGCCAATCCCCAGGACGACGTGAATATGCGGCGGATACTCAACGTGCCCAAGCGGGGCCTGGCAGCACGTGCCGAGGCGGCGGCGACCTCCTATGCGGATCTGCATCAGGTCTCCTTCTGGGAAGGGGTGCAGCATATCGAGGAGGTGCCCGGGGCCTCTACGCTGATGATCAAGCGGATGAAGGCTTTCAGGGATCTGATCACTTCCCTGACCGACTTTGCCACAGAGCACGATTCCAAGCCGTCTCAGATCGTGGAGAAGGTTCTGGAGGATTCCGGCATGTTGGATGAGCTTCGCAAGTCGGTCGACCCGCAGGATGCTTCCCGGTTGGAGAACCTTGGTCAGCTGCAGTCCGTGGCCGCCGAGTTCGAGCAGAAGACTCCCGACGCTACGTTGGCTGGCTTCCTGGAGACCACGGCACTGGTGGCCGATTCGGACCAGCTGCCGGGTCTGGGTGACGACTCGGGCAAGGTGACGCTGATGACCCTGCACACGGCCAAGGGCCTGGAGTATCCAGTGGTCTTCCTGACCGGCATGGAGCAAGGAACCTTCCCGCACTCCCGCTGCCTTGAGGATGCCGATGAGATGCAGGAGGAGCGTCGACTGGCTTATGTGGGCGTTACCCGTGCTAAGAGGCGTCTTTACCTGACCCGGGCGGCCGTCCGGTCTCAATGGGGGCAGGTCAATGAGATGCTGCCCAGCCAATTCCTGGATGACATCCCCGACGATCTGATTGACTGGAAGCGTCGGCAGGCCGGCAACGAGCGGATGCGCGCAGGCTGGGACCTGGGTGACGACGAGGACGAATTCGGCGGCTTCGAGGATGAAAGCGATGGCCGTGCATTCGGTCATCGCTCATTCGGCGGCTTTGGCTCCGGTTCCCGTTTTGGCTCTTCTCACAGTGGGTATGGGCGCTCGCGGGCCTCCTCACAGCGTTCGTTCGGTTCTTCCGGATACGGCTCGCGTAACTCCTCCTCCAGAAGCGGAAGAGTTACAACCAGGAGGAGCACAGCAAGCTCATCGTCAACCGCACACCCTGGCAGAGCCTCGGCCCAGCCCAAGTCGAATGGCCTGTCCATTCAGGATTTCTCCTTGGGAGACAGGGTGGCTCACGACCAGTATGGCCTGGGCAAGGTGGTCGATATTCAGGACAAGGGGCACAACTCAGTCCTGACTGTTGACTTCGGTTCCGAGGGGACCAAGAGGCTGATGCTACGTTTGGCACCGATCGAAAAGCTCTAACGATCGAGACTCCAAAAGCTGTATGCTCATGACTCTTGCGAGGACAGCCATTCCACGGCGAGCTGGGTCCGGTTGGCCAGGTTGGTCTTGGCCAGGATGGATGAGATGTGATTGCGAACGGTGCCCTCACTGAGATAGAGCCGCCTGGCAATGGCCTGGTTGTCGAGGCCGTCGGCCACCAGAGCGACGATTTCACGTTCGCGGTCAGTCAGAGTTAGAAAGCGCCGGGGAACAGGTTCAGCTGGGTTTTTTCGTGTCTGCTCCTCCTGTTCGCCAAGCGATAGGTTGGCAACGGCTTCAGCTCCAAGAACCGTCTGACCGGCCATGACGGCTTGGAGGGCCGGCACCACTGAGGCCGCGTCCTGCTTGATTACATAACCCTTGGCACCCAAGGCCAGTGCGCGGGAAATATACTCCTTGTCTGCAAAGGTGGTCAGAAAGAGTACCCGGGCAGTCGAATCCATGGCGATGATGCGCTCCGCCGCCTCCAGACCGTCCATGCCGGGCATCTGCACGTCAAGCAGAAGGACGTCAGGCCTCCCACCAGCTGCCTGGTAACAATCCAGGGTTGACTGACCGTCATTGGCAGTCCAGAGCACGTCTGCAGTACCAGTTGCCGTCAAAATCGTTGATAAGGACGAGCAAACGATCGGATCGTCATCAGCGATAGCGACTTTCATGCCATTACCCTCTTATTCTCTACATGGTCTGTTGCGCTTTGGTTGGTCCAGGGTTCCTTGGGCAAGGATACGAAAACCTTCCATCCCTGTCGGTTGGGTCCGCTGTTGGCTGTGCCGCCCAAGGCTCTGGCTCTGGCCTCCATATCGGCCAGCCCCATGCCCCGCTGTAGCCTTGACTCCTTATTAGCCGAGCTGTCAGGCTGCGACTGCTGAATCCCGCCGTCGTCCTGCACCACCATCTGCCAGAAGGCTGGGAGGTCGCGCAGAATGACCTGTGCCGACCTGGCTGAAGAATGCCGGACCGTGTTGGTGAGGGCCTCGCGAACAATGGTGGCCAGGCAACGGCACACTGGTGCAGGGGCTGTCTTAATGCCGTTGTTCAAACCGACCTTTAGCAGCCCCATGGAAGCCTCGGAGCTGGCATCCTCCATCTGGGATGCGAAGTCAGTGCCCTCATCCTCCAAGTCATGCACCGAGCGACGAATCGTAGTCATGGCCTGGTCCAAGGTCTTGCCGACACTCTCAAAGACCTGCTCGGTACTCTGATCGCCCTTACTCTGAGCAACCACCCGACCAGCCTGTGTCTGCATGATGGCTCGGGTGAGCAGGTGGCCCACATTGTCATGAATATCTCGGGCGATCCGGGTCCGCTCCGATAAGTGCGCCATCCGGGTCGCTTGGGCTCTCTCCTCGTCCAGATCGCTGATGCGGCCATGCAGTTGGCGAATCCTGTAGCGCTCGGTGTCTTCAATCTGCCATACGCGACCCTTGGCCACGGCCAAGTGTGCGCACGTCAGTCCGCCGTCTTGCGCCAGTGCTGAGGTCAATAAAGCCAGCAGGGCATAGCGTTGGGGGAGGCCTCTGAAGAGTATGAGGTCTGCCATGGCAGGTATCAGCCAAAAGAATGCCGGCAGCAAGGCCAAGAGCAGCCTGGGCCAGGCCGGTCCGGAGTTCTTGGCTTGGAGATCTTTCATGCCGACTGACCTGGTGGCCGGAACCATGGTTCCGAGTCCGACGCCAGCCTCGAAGGCCAGGGCTGGCAGGAAGAAAAGCCAGTCTGGTATGAACGTTGCCAAAAGCGATACCAGAGCGCCGCCCCAGATGGACCCCGGCGCAGGCAGCAGCCATTCACACAGGGCACCTGCGACTACTGAGGCCAGGAGGCCGGCGATCAGGGTTGCTGAAACCCCTGAACCGTACCATGATCCGCATAAGGTCCCCAGGCCAAGCAGGACCAGCCAGCCAGCTATCCTGCCCATGAATGTCTCCTCGCCCTGTTGCTCTATTGTCTCAAATAGTAGTTGACGGGCTACCCGTTCCTGAGCCTTAGCGCAGGCGACCACCCATGACGAATGTCATAGATTAGTTTGAGCTTCCATAACATTGATGACGGCTGTCATAGTGTTGGGCCAGCCGTAGCTGGGATGATGGAATCATGAACAGTTCACGTGAGCAGGAGCCGGCCTTGCAGGTCAGCGCATTGGTGAAGCGCTACGGCGACATGGTGGCCTTGGACCACTTCGACATGGAAGTCAGCCGAGGTGAGGTATTTGGATTGCTTGGCCCCAATGGTTCAGGCAAGTCAACCGCCATCAACTGCATACTGGCCCTGCTCAGCTTTGAATCGGGGACGGTTCGGATATTCGGGCAGGAGATGACACCGACCTCCTACGACCTTAAAAGTCATATAGGCGTGGTTCCACAGAATGTGGCCGTCTTCAACGAACTGAGTGTGCAGGAGAACATCGACTATTTTTGCTCCCTCTATGTGCCTAGGAAGGCCGACCGCAAGAATCTGGTTGAGCAGGCCATTGACTTCGTGGGATTGGGCGACTTCCGCAAGTTCCGTCCCGGCAAATTGTCGGGCGGTCTGCTGCGCAGGCTCAACATCGCCTGTGGCATCGCCCATCAGCCCGACCTCATCTTCTTCGACGAACCTACCGTCGCCGTTGACCCCCAGAGCCGCAACGCAATCCTGGAGGGCATCGAACGGCTGAATGCCCAGGGGGCCACGGTGGTTTACACCAGCCATTACATGGAGGAGGTCGAACAAATCTGTACGCGCATCATGATCATGGACCACGGTCGTCAGATCGCCTTAGGCACTGCCGAGGAGCTCAAAGGCATGGTCCAGGCCGGCGAGCAGGTCACCGTTGAGACCTTGGATCTGCAGGACTCCACCCTGGCCCGGATCCGTGCCCTGCCCCTGACCCAATCCGTCGACTATGACGGCAAGGAACTGGTCATCCATTGTCGCCAGGGCGAGCACAACCTCCAGGACGTGTTGACGGTCCTGGAATCCACCAAGACCAGCTACGGCCACCTGACCAGCCGTCCGCCATCCCTGAACGACGTGTTCCTGGAACTGACCGGCAAGGAACTGCGCGACTGAGCGCGGTTCCAAGGCTCAATTGCAAGGAGCACCTATCTATGTGGAACTCATTCCTGATCAACGTCAAGACCTCGATACGCAACACCTCCTCCCTCTTCTGGGTCCTGGCCTTCCCGGTCATTCTGGCCGCTCTGATGCTCGGAATCATGGGCAACCTGCAAGACAGTTACACCGCCGAGGCACAGCACTTCGCCATAGTCTCGGACGCTAACTGGAAAGCCAGCCCAGGTGCTGACGAGTTGGTTTCCTCACTATCGAAGAAACCCAAGGCTGGATCCAAGGACACTCAGCTGCTTATCCCGACGACAGTAGCTTCCCGGGACGAAGCAAATACGCGTCTGGATAGCCGGAAGGATATCGGCTACCTGTACGCGAATTCTGACGGACTGGTCAACATGGTCCTGTCCGACCGCGAAGCCGCCAGCATCCAATCCGATGCAACCGCCTCCGAAGGCATAGCGGTCTCCATTCTGTCCGCTTCTCTGGGCAGCTTCAACCAGGCCAACTCCGCAAGGGCAGCCATTGCCATTGCCCCACCAAGCAACCAAATTCTGCTGCAATCTGGCGGACAGACCTACACCAAGCAAATCCGCCTGACGCACATCCATCCTTCTATGACCGCGCCCTACTTCTTCGCTGTGCTTGCTATGGCCTGCCTTATCGGAGCCAGCACCGCAGCCGAGATGATTGCCAGGACTCAGCCCAACCTTTCAGCCCTGGGAGCCCGACAGGCCAGCTCGCCCAGCCCCAAGTGGAGGCAGGCAGCTGGCGCCTTCCTGGCCTCCTGGCTCGTCTCCGCAGTCAGCCTCCTGGTCGCCTACATCTTCGTCCGCACAGTCTGCGGCGTGCAAAACGGTGGTCGTGACCCGATAGCCCTCATAGCCATCGCCGTGGGCACCTTTATGGCCACCGCTTTCGGCTCTATGATGGGCGCGATTCCCAAACTCCCCACCGAAACAAAGGTTGGCCTGGTCATAGGCATCGATTGCACCCTGAGTGCCTTTATCGGCCTCTACGGCAGCATGACCATGGACCTCAACAACGCCATCCAGGAGCATGCTCCTATCCTTCACCTACTCAACCCTGTCAAGCAGGTCTCCAACCTCTTCTACGACATCGTCTACTACGACAGCCTGGCACCCTTCGCCCGCACCTGCGGCATCGTGGCCATTATGGCCGCCCTCTTCCTGACAACCTGTGGTCTGCTTCTAAGGAAACAACGGTATGAATACTTGTAAAACAGCACTGCGCGTCATCTGGGCGCATAAGTTCTACCTGCTCCTGTACCTGGTGGGCATGAGCCTGATCATGGTTGTCGTCGGTTCCGCGAATATGCAGGCCGCGGTGCGTGCCAATGCCTCAAGCTCGGTTGGTCGCTTTGAACCCGCACGTGCGAAGGTGGTCGTCATCAACAGGGATTGCGGTAATCAGGTTGGTTGCGAGCTGGGCCAGGGTCTGAAGAAATATTTGGGCAAGTCGGCCCATCTGGAGACAGTCGACGATAAACCTCAAGCTCTGCAGGATGCCAACGTATCCGGCAAAAGTGATTTAACTGTCATCATTCCTAAGGGATATGGCCAACGGTTCCTTGAGGCGCTTGAAGACACTGCTGCCCAAGCTCACAGCGGCGGTAAGACGTCTGATTTTCCTAAAGTCGAAACGGCTGCCTCCTATAATTCCAGCCGTGGCAGTCTGGCACAATTGCAGGTGGACAGTTATTTTGATGCTCTTCGTACTGCCTTGCTTACGGGTCTGGGCCAAAACGGTTCGCTGGAGCTGCATTCATCTGCAGCGGTCAAGGATGCGGCTGCCTATGCAGTGGCCCACTATGCCGGCAACCAGCCACATGTGGGCATCCATGCCAGCCCGAAGACTGATGGCCATGGAGCCCTGTTGAAAGGCTTCGCTACGACAGTCGGCCTGGCTGCTTTTCCCCTGATGACGGCATTGACGGTCTGTGTTGCCACGCTCTTCGGAGCTTTCAGTTCTCCTGACCGACATCGACGCCTGCTTGCCTCTCCAATGCAATCAACCAGCCTGAATGGACAGGAACTCACTGCAGCCCTCATTGTGGCAGGCTTCTCCTGGGCATACTACGTGGCACTTGTTGCCTTCAGTATGGCGGCATCGGGGGTGTCCCTGGCTTCACTTGGCTGGGAGAGGGTGCTACTGAGCTTCTTTGTCATGCTGGTATTCGCTGTATCTGCGGCATCCTTTGGATTCATGCTTTCTCAGTTCAACTCTTCTTCTTCGCTCATAAACTCCGTCGGGGTCACCTTCGGCCTGGTGGTTATGTTCACCTCCGGGTCAAGTTCCGGCGGCCCCCTGTCTCCGATTATGCAGACTATCGGCAAACTGACGCCGGGCTGGTGGTACAACACTGCAGTCCAATCAATCATGGATTCGAGCGCAGCAGGTTTGGTCTCCTGGGGTCTTCCGCTGACCGTGGTTTTCCTGTTCGCTCTGGCCTATGCCTGTGTCGGTCTCATGGTCTCCCGCCTGACACGCACCGGGGCCACCCTGGTCGCTCCTGTCAGCTCCGACCCCAGTATGATCGGGTAGCTTTCCTGCATTCATATCATCTTTCTGTCAGCGGTTTTGCTTACGGTAATCTATCGAATATAAAACTATTTTGGATAATAGAGCTAAAACCAAATGCGGCATAACTGAAGAAGTAACTGATATGAACATACTTGTTATTCAAGGATCACCCTATGGCGGTAGTTTTAGCCATGCCAACGCCCAGGCTTATGCACAAGCCGCCCGGCGCAAGGGTCACAAGGTCGAAATGATCGACCTCAGCCAGGAAGACTTTGACCCGGTGCTTCGCTACGGCTACGCCAAGCACATGGAGGACGAATCAGCCCCCAAGCGTTATCAAGGTATGGTCGCCCGAGCCGATCATCTGGTCTTTGTTTTCCCCATTTGGTGGGCGGGTGAGCCGGCCATCCTCAAGGGCTGGGTGGATAGGGTACTCACGCCACAATTTGCCTATCGGTATGAGAGCAGCCTCAAATCGGAGGGGCTGCTCAAGGGCAAGACCGCACAAATCATCAGCAGCAGCCATGGCCCGGCCTTCGTCTCCAAGATGTATGGTTCCACTGTGACCCGATGGAAGTACTCCATCCTAAAATTCTGCGGTATCAAATTCACTGGAGCCAGCATTCTGGGCCGCATCGACTCGAAGGTTGATACGCCTGAACGCCGCCAAGCCTTCACTCAGAAGATATGCAAGACAGTGCCTCCAGCAAAGTGAGGTCTGTCAGCCCTCCCGAGATACTTCCGTATATATGCTGCTAAGCGATGGATCCCCTGATCACAAAAGAAAAGCGCTGTGGTGGCATTTAATCAGTATCCGGTTTCATGGCCAGCCTGGCTACCAGGCATGTCAGCAGTGTCACAATGACCACTCCAGTGATAATCAGGGTCATGGGGCAGTGGTCGATCAGCGGGCCGAAAGCGGCCTGCCCCAGCGGAATCGCGCACATGCATAGACTGTTGGTCAGCCCTATCACCTTGCCTATCAGCATTGAAGGGGTATGAATCTGCTCATAGGACAGGGAAGTGATGTTGACCGTCTGCACTATTCCCGCAGCCAGAGCCATGCACCCGGTTACCAGGGCGAAGAGGGCATATGTAGGCAAATGCAAAAGCAGTCCTGCCGCAATGGGTAGGAGAACCAGGGCACTACCCGAGAGCAGTATGGGTATCCGTTGCAGATAGAACCAGCCCGGACGGATGGACACCAAGATGGCTCCAAGTAGGCTTCCGCAGGCCAGTATTCCTTCGGCCAGCCCCTGCATGGCATTGCTCAGACCCAGCGTGCGAGTGACCATATATGGCAGGGCCACGTTGATGTAGGAGGCAAAGATCAGGTTGGCCGCCAGGCTGAGTCCTATGACCACTTTGAGGTTGCTATGTCCGACGAGGAATTGTGCAGCTGCTTTGGTGTCCGCGACCAGGTGGCCCATCAGTGCTCTTGGTCCTTGGGGGGAGCCCTGCGTCGGCTCGGGAATCCTGACGGCGATCCTGATCCAGGCGGCAGAGAGAAGACAGACCAGGGCGGCAACCCCGACCACTTGCATGATTCCGAAGAATCCCATGACCATGCCGGCCAATACTGGTCCGATCATTCCTACCAGGGAGATCGCCTGGGAAACCAGGGCTGATGCACGGGTCAGGTCTTTTCTGTCTACCAGGCGGTGAAGGGCTGCCTGCACCGTTGGGCTGTAGCAGGCTCTGTAGGCATTAAACAGCATCATGCAGGTCACGGTCAAAAAAACCGGATCGATCTTGTGGCTGATCAGGATATATAAGAAGGCGGT
Organism: Bifidobacterium apis; assembly: GCF_036986835.1. Taxonomy (NCBI): domain Bacteria; kingdom Bacillati; phylum Actinomycetota; class Actinomycetes; order Bifidobacteriales; family Bifidobacteriaceae; genus Bifidobacterium; species Bifidobacterium apis. The sequence goes on from NZ_BTXD01000001.1 coordinate 929,324, forward strand.
CAATGCTGACAGGATGTCCAGAACCGCCATGGTGGACTGCTTGTGCAGCCGGTCGGCCAGAGCTCCGCCCAGAGGGGTCAGGAGTATGGATGGAAGGACGGCCAGAGCGGATGCCATGCCATAGAGGGATGCCGATCCTGAGATGTTGAGCAGGTGAAGCGGCAGGGCGAAGACCAAACATGTTTGCCCCAGATTGGAAAGAATCTCAGTCGTCAGAAGAGCAATGAAGGGCAGTGTCAGCAGCCCTCTGCCCTTGGAGCGGTCTCTACTTGAAGCTTGGTCGTGAGCGGGCGGGTTCATATCGCGACTTCGCTTTCAGTCTTCTCATGGTCGTTGCTTTTGGCGTCGGTGCCGAAGGATGCCAGAAGGTCCGAGAATCCCTGATCTTGCAGGGGGATGCCCAAGCTTTGCATGATCGAGAAGAAACAGGCGGCTCTGGCGCGCAGCTCCGTCTGCGTGCCCCGGCGAAAGAAGGGCAGCAGCCACATGTTGGCCAGTAGGCGGAGGATCTCCGCGGCTTGTTCGACGTGGTCCACGTGCATTGAGCCGTCCTGATTGCCCTGCTTCAAGAGGTCGACAAAGTCGTCCCGCTCATCTACTAAGGCGGTGAATTCCATGCCGATCATCTTGGGATTGGCTTTTGGGTTGAATTCGCGGAACATCAAATTCGCGGCCTCCAGTCTCTTTTGCGCTCGCTTGGGAGAGAAGAGTGACTGCAAATGGTTCAAAGCCGTGCCTTGCTTCGACCGGGTATGGTTCTTGCTGGTCGTCTCGCTCATGGTGTTCATCAACCTGTCGGAAACGGCGTCGAAGAGGTCCTCCTTGGATCGAAAGTGGTGGTAGACGGCCCCCTTGCTCAAGCCTCCGGTCGCATCAATGATGTCCTGCATACTGGTTTTGTCGTAGCCCTGGCGGGTGAAGAGCTCCGTGGCGGCTTTGATGATTCGTTCCTGCGTCAGCTCAGGATGTGCGTTGCGGGCCATGGCCGTTTTCCTTTCAGGTAGATGATGATGAGTCGTTGTTGATTGGTTTGGCAGTCTGCCAGTCTTGACCCAATATCATACCGACCGTTGGTATGAATATATCACAACATACGCTCTGCCGTCGGTCGGGCACATGTGGTTTAATAAACACTTGGTTTGCGCATTTGTGCGCGGACCTATCTGGAGTCTCAGCCCATCAATGGGTCGGCGGCCGCAAGGTCGTTCGTGCTTGGCACGGTGAAGCATTGGAGAGGCCTGACTCGACGGTTCCGGCCGTCTTCGTTCAGATAACGACAGAAGCAAGTAAGGATTGCATCAATGACTAACATTCAGCGTGCGCGTCGCCAGGTCCGCCTGTCCCGCGCTCTGGGCATCGCCCTGACTCCCAAGGCCCAGCGCCTGTTCGAGAAGCGCCCCTATGGCCCCGGCGAGCACGGCCGCAGCCGCCGTCGCACCGAGTCCGACTACGCCGTCCGTCTGCGTGAGAAGCAGAGGCTGCGCGCCCAGTACGGTGTTTCCGAGAAGCAGCTGCGTGCCGCCTATGAGCGGGGCACCCACGAGTCCGGCCAGACCGGTGCCGCCATGCTTCGCGAGCTGGAGTGCCGCCTGGACAACCTGGTCCTGCGCGCCGGCATCGCCCGTACAACCGCCCAGGCCCGTCAGTACGTGGTTCACCGCCACATCCTGGTCGACGGCAACATCGTGGACCGTCCCTCCTACAGGGTCAAGCCCGGCCAGACCATTCAGGTCAAGCCCAAGAGCCAGACCATGGTGCCCTTCCAGATCGCTGCTGAAGGTGTCCACCGGGATGTGTTGCCCGCAGTCCCCGGCTACCTGGACGTGGACCTGGCTTCACTGAAGGCCAGCCTGGTCCGCAAGCCCGAGCCGGAGGAGATCCCGGTTCAGATCAACATCCAGTACGTGGTCGAGTTCTACGCTCGCTGAGCACTAGGAACTTTGGGGCCCCGGTTCGTCCGGGGCCCTTTGCATGTCAGGATCTGCCGCCCCTGCTGGGGTAATGGGTGCGATAATAGGGGCATGTTGTTCCATCTGTATGCCGTCCGCCATGGGCAGACCTATTTCAATCGTTACAACCGTCTCCAGGGCTGGTCCAACTCGCCCTTGACTTCATCGGGGCTGGAGGATGCCGACCGTGCGGGTCGTAAATTGAGCAAGGTGAGTTTCGCGGCCGCATACTGCTCGGACACCACACGCGCCCAGGAGACCGTCCGCAGGATCCTGGACCAGAACCAGTCGGAGAACAAGCCCGAGCCGGTCAGCGACAGCCACTTTCGTGAGCAGTTCTACGGTTATTTCGAGGGGCAGGACATGGCCATGGCCTGGTGGGCTGCAGGCGCGCCTCATGGAGCAGGCACCTACCAGCAGATTGTGGACCAGTTCGGTCTGGCCGCCACCAGGGACTTCCTCAAGGAGGCCGACCCCTTTGGGGATGCGGAGTCCGACAGCGAGTACTGGACGCGTATTGCCGGCGGGTTCGCCCTGATTGCAGCCGATCCGCATCTGAAGAACGAGGATTGCGTCCTGCTGATTTCGCACGGCAACACCCTGCTCAGTCTGGTCAACCGTTTCGGCGGCGGCCGTTACGACACCAGCAGCCGCCCGAGCAACGGAAGCGTCACCATATTCGACTTCGATACGGATGCTCCCTTTGAGCGGGCCCTCGAGGTCCGGTCCTTCAATCAATGAACCGGCTTCAACAGGCCGGTCATGGCCTGGACTGATAGACAGCGCGTGCTAGCGTTGTCCCCAGTATCGTACCAATGGAAGAGAGGTAGCAGATGGACGTAGGACAGATTGCCGGCCTGATAGCGGCCATTGCCTTCGCTATCCTGGCGGGGTTTCTGATCTATCCCCTGATTCGTCTGGGGAAGCTCTTCGATCAGCTGGCGCAGACCATCAAGCAGGCAGGCGACCATGTCGTGCCCACCCTGGACGAGTCCGCCAGCACGGTCACCCAGCTCAACCAGACCCTGACCGACGTCAATCGCATCTCCGCAGCGGCTTCGACCACGGCAGGCAACGTCGGCGCCCTGACCGACCTGTATGGATCAATGCTGGGCAAGCCGGTCATCAAGGTGGCAGCCTTCCTCTATGCCCTGCGCAAGACGATCTCGTCATTCCTCTCAGGAGGCAGCAATAGCGCCGAATCCAAGCCCGTAGCAGCCAAAAGAGCCAATGATGGCCAGGGGAACGAGGGGAGGACCCGCTGATGTTCAAACGGATCTTCTGGATGGGGCTGGGCGTCACGGCAGGCGTGGTCCTGGTGACCAAGGCCGAAGCCTATGTGAGGGCCAATACCCCCAAGCGTGCAAGGGAATTCGTGCTGGGCGAGGATCAGGACCAGGTGGCTTCCAGGACCCTGTCCGGTCTGGTGCGCCAGTTCACCCAGACAATGCATCAGCGGCAGGACGAGCTGGACCGCCGCTATCTGGACCGTTTCCAGGGCTGAGCCTGGGGCGGACAGGCCAGGACAGATGCGCCTGGTCGGTGTAAAATCACCATATTCAGCTATCAGTCCGGAGTGCGAGCAACCTGTCCGCGCCCCGGACAACCGAGTCATTTGGACAACCCGTAATCCAGTCGGCGTTCACCGGGTCTGAAGGAGCAGAAGCAGCATGCGCACATCGGAAATCGCCAAGCGTTTCCTCGATTATTTCCAGGACAAGGATCATCTGGTGGTTCCCTCCGCCTCCCTGATCTCGCCCAATCCCACCACGCTCTTCACCATCGCCGGCATGGTCCCCTTCATCCCCTACCTGCTGGGGGAACAGACCCCGCCCAAGAGCCGGATGGCCAGCAACCAGAAGTGCGTGCGCACCCTGGACATCGACGAGGTGGGCAAGACCACCCGTCACGGCACCTTCTTCCAGATGCTGGGCAACTTCTCCTTCGGGGACTACTTCAAGGAGGAGGCCATCCACTATGCCTGGGACCTGCTGACCAAGTCCCAGGACCAGGGCGGCTACGGCTTCGACCCCGAAACGATCTGGGTCACCACCTACACCGACGATGACGAGGCCCGCTCCCTGTGGAAGAACGAGGGCTTCGACCCCGAACACATGGAGATCCTGGGCATGGAGGACAACTTCTGGACCACCGGCGGCCCCGGTCCCGGCGGTCCCTGCTCCGAGATCTACGTGGATCGCGGCCCTGCCTACGGCAAGGAGGGCGGCCCCTCGGCCGACGAGAACCGGTATATCGAGATCTGGGATCTGGTCTTCGAGAACTATGAGGTGGACAACGTCCGCTCCAAGACGGACCTGCACATCGTGGGCGAGCTTGAGCACAAGAACATCGACACCGGCGCCGGACTGGAGCGCCTGGCCTACCTGCTCCAGGGCAAGCAGAACATCTATGAGACCGACGAGGTCTATCCCGTCATCCAGGCCGCAGAGGTCCTGTCTGGCCGACATTACGGCGACGATGCCCAGGATGACGTGCGCTTCCGTGTGGTGGCCGACCACGTCCGCTCGGCCCTGATGATCATGAGCGACGGAGTTCGCCCCAGCAACGTCGGCCGCGGCTACGTGCTGCGCCGTCTGCTGCGCCGGACCATCCGCTCCATGAAGATGCTGGGCGTGGACCAGGAGGTTCTGCCCCAGCTCTTCCCGGTTTCCAAGGAGGCCATGGCTCCCAGCTACCCTGAGCTCAACGACACCTTCTCTGATGTTGCCGAAGCTGCCTATGGTGAGGAGCTGGCCTTCCGCCGGACCCTGGACAAGGGGACCACCATCCTGGACACGGCCGTCAAGAAGGCCAAGAAAGGCAAGGGCGATCCCGAGGTCTCCGGCAAGGATGCCTTCACCCTGCATGACACTTATGGGTTCCCCATCGAACTGACCCTCGAGATGGCCGCCGAGCAGGGTGTCAAGGTGGATCAGGATGAGTTCCGAAAGCTCATGAACGAGCAGAAGTCCAGGGCCCGCGCCGATGCCATGAAGAAGCGGCACAACGTGGACCTAAGCGTCTACGACGATATGCGCAAGAGTCTGGACGAGCCCCAGGTCTTCCTGGGCTACACCGACTTCTCCAGCCGTTCGACCGTCCTGGGAATCATCCAGGAGGGCAAGGGAGCGGTTCCGGCCGTCAAGGCGCCTGCCCAGGTTGAGGTGATTCTGGACCGCACGCCCTTCTACGCCGAGGCCGGTGGCCAGCTGGCCGACCAGGGGGAGATACTGACCGATGATGGGGCCGTCCTTGAGGTGGATGACGTACAGAAGCCCATCAAGGGGCTGACCATCCACCGTTGCCGGCTGACTGAGGGAACGCTGACCCTGCAGGCCAAGGTCACAGCCACCATCGACAGGAACCGGCGCGGGGCCATTGCCCGCTCGCACACCGCCACGCACATGGTCCACAAGGCCCTGCGCGAGGAACTCGGCCCCCAGGCCACGCAGCGCGGCTCCGAGGATGCACCCAACAGGCTGCGCTTTGATTTCCAGTGGTCGCAGGCCCCCAGCCGTCAGGCCATGGAAGCGGTGGAATCCCGTGTCAACGACCGTCTGCGTGACAACCTTGCTGTGACCGCTCAGGAGATGAAGTACGATGACGCCATCGCCCTGGGTGCCATGCACCTGTTTGGAGAGAAGTACGGCGATGTGGTCCGTGTGGTCTCCATTGGCGAGGACGGCTGGAGCCGGGAGCTGTGCGGGGGAACTCATGTGGACCACGTGGGCAAGATCGGTGCGGTCTCCATCATGTCCGAGGCTTCGGTAGGCACCGGCGTTCGTCGTGTTGATGCCGTGGTGGGCCAGGGAGCCTACGAGTACAACGCCCGTGAGCACGCCCTGGTCTCCCAGCTCTCCGACAAGCTCAATGCCCGCCCCGACGAGCTCGAGTCCAGGATCTCGGCCCTGCTGGCCAAGCTCAAGGAGTCCGACCGCCGACTGGCGGCCACTTATGAGAGGCAGATGGAGCAGGCTGTGCCCGAGCTGGCCAACCAGGCGCTGCATGCCCCGGGTGAGGTCAAGGTTGCATCCCGGAATATGGGACATTTCGGCTCGGTCGATGCCCTACGCAAGGCGGTGACCGACACCAGGGCCCGCATGGGCGATGAATACCCGGTAGTAGTTGCTCTGGCCGGAGTCAGCGAGGACGACAAGCCAGTCATCTTCGTGGCCACCAACCAGGCGGCCCGTGACCGCGGTCTCAGGGCCGGCGACTTGGTCAGGACGGCCTCCAAGGTCCTGGGAGGCGGCGGCGGTGGCAAGCCTGACTTCGCCCAGGGCGGCGGCCAGGACGCTTCGACCATCGATCGGGCCTTGAGAGCCCTGAGTGATCAGGTTCAAAAAGGCTGAGCTCCTCGTGGGATCACAGACAGCCGTGTGGCTGGGGGTGGATCTTGGTGAAGCCAGGGTGGGTCTGGCCCTGTCGGACCCGGAGCTGACCCTGGCCTTTCCCGCTGGCAACATCAGGGTTCAGGGCGACTACTTTCAGGCCCTGGACCAGGTGGAAGACCTGATTATGGATAAATGTGTGTCCAAGGTCGTAGTCGGACACCCCCTGCTCCTGAGCGGCCAGGCTGGTCGCAGCGCCAAAAAGGCGGCCCGCTGGGTGCGCGCCCTGACCGGACGCCTGCAGGAGGCTGCGCAAGATTCTGGCGTTGCCCCTGCGCAGCTGCCCAGTGTAGTATTGCGAGACGAACGACTGACGACCGTCAGCGCCCATCGTCAGCTCTACGATGCCCGCGTGGACGGGCGAAGACATCGTCCCGTGGTCGATCAGCAGTCCGCTGTTGTGCTGTTGCAGTCGGCCCTGGACGACCAACGTGCCGACAAGGAGTGCTAATTGGCCGACGACATGCAGGAATTCTTCCAGGACAAGGTCCAGTGGGTTGCCGATGGGCAGACCCCGGTTTCCGCCATGCCGCCGCGTCCTCCTCGTTCGCGTCGTGAGATGCGCCGTCGGCGCGAAAGACGCAAGCATCGCAAGCAGATCATGATCGTCATCATCGCCCTTGCGGTCGTGCTGGCCACCTCCTGCGTGGCGATTCTGGTGGGCGGGCTGCGCCATGGCGCCCCCCGGATCGTAGCCACCAAGGAGGTCGCCCCCGACTATCCAGGCCCGGGCGGTCAGCCCCTGGAGTTTACTGTCGAGAGCGGCGAGGGGGCTGATCAGGTGGGTGCCAATCTGGTCAAAGCCGGGGTGGTCAAGTCCACTGCCGCCTTCCTGCATGCCATCACCAGCACCCAGTCCGAATCCAGGCTCCTGCCCGGTACCTTCGATTTGCGTCTGCGCATGAAGGCATCTGACGTGGTGGCCATTCTGACCGACCGGAACAAGGCCGGAGGCTTCCTGCAGGTGAGGGCCGGCGAGCGGGTCCGCGATGTGGTTGCCCGGGCCGCTCAGCTTTCCGGGGTTCCGCAGAGCGAATTCGACGCTCTGATCCAGGCCAAGGGCGAGGACATCCTGCCCCAGGAGGCGCATGGTAACTTTGAGGGTTGGTTGCAGCCTGGCGAGTACGACGTGCGCAAGGCCGGGTCGGCCAAGGCCATCCTGGGCAACCTGGTCTCCAAGCGGATCGAGCATCTGGACCAGTTGGGCGTTCCCGGAGGCCAGGACCGGCAGACCATACTGAACACGGCCTCCATCACCGAGGCCGAGGTCAACAAGTCGGAATACTACAGCAAGGTGGCCAGGGTCATCGAAAACCGATTGGCCAAGGGAATGCCCCTGGGCATGGACAGCACCGTGGCCTACTCCAACAATGTCTCGGCCTTGAAGCTTACCGACGCCATGCTGAAGAATGCCAACGACCCCTACAACACCAGGATCCACCAAGGTCTGCCACCAGGCCCCATCGGTAGCCCTGGGGACGAGGCCATCCAGGCGGTCATGCACCCTGAGTCGGGCGACTGGCTCTATTTCGTGACCGTCAACATGGACACGGGAGAGACCAGGTTCAGCGACAACCCTGATCAGTTCAACCGCGATGTCAAGGAGTACAAGGCTTGGGAGTCCAAGCACAACCAGCAGAGCCAGTAGTGCCTTTTCCCTGGAACTCAGTTGCCGGTCCTAGATGGCATCAATGATCAGGGTCACCACCGCTGCGGCGAGGATGACCGGGACGTAGGCCAGTGAGAGAGGGTTGTTCGTTCTGTCGGGTCTACGGCGACGAGCCAACCAGACCAGAGCGAGTGCAACCAGCCCCAGCAGGCCCATCATCAGCCACCAGATGAGGATGGCTGTCCACCCCAGAACTGATAGACTCAGGGCGACCAGACCCGTAGCGGTCACGTCGCCCAGTCCCAGCGCGCCGGGTCGGACCAGGGCCAGCAGAAACTGAAGGCCTGCAGAGGCCAGAGTCAGCAACAGGCACTGCGCGAGCATTATCGGCCTGGCCTGGATTAGTGAAAAGACCAGCAGGGTCACGGTCTGCAGCACCAGTCCCAAGAGCACCAGAAGACGGGGGACTCGCCGGGAGCGGATGTCAATCAGGGCCAGGAGGAGGGCGGTCAGCAGTCCCGGCGCTGGGATGAGGTAGACCATCTTCTAAGATAATCATAGGTAGCCCTAACCTGGCAAACGAGGAACGAACGAGGAGCTTGAATATGTTGCGCTGGCAGACGGCAGGGGAATCCCACGGAGAGGCCCTGGTGGCCATGATGGAGGGTCTGCCCGCAGGGGTCGCCGTATCCACCAAGGATATCGAATCGGCCCTGGCCCGTCGTCGGCTGGGCTATGGCCGTGGGGCCAGGATGGGCTTTGAGCAGGACAAGGTTCGACTGCTGACCGGAGTCAGACATGGACGGACGCTGGGCTCACCAGTGGCCATCGAAATCGGCAACACTGAGTGGCCCAAGTGGGAGCGGATCATGAGCGTGGACGAGCTGCCCGCCGATCAGGAGCCCCCGGCGACCGGTCGCAATGCACCCCTGACCAGGCCCAGGCCGGGCCATGCAGATCTGACCGGCATGCGCAAGTACGGGTTTACGGATGCGCGTCCGGTCCTTGAGCGCTCCTCTGCCAGGGAGACCGCTTCCAGGGTGGCCCTTGGATCGGTGGCCGCCGACTTCCTGCAACAAGCCCTGGGCATACGGACCGTCTCCCATGTCATCTCCATAGCGGGGGTCGGCCTGGAGGGGCATGAGGCTACGCCCGGCCCTGAGGACGGACCCGCCTTGGACGCCTCCCCGGTCAGGACCCTGGACAAGGACGCCGAGAAGCGGATGATGGCCAGGATCGACCAGATCAAGAAGGACGGCGACACCGCCGGTGGGGTCTTTGAGGTCATCGCTTATGGCGTTCCAGCAGGCCTGGGCACCTATGTGGAGGACGACCGGCGTCTGGATGCCGCCCTGGCCAGTGCCTTCATGGGCATTCAGGCCATCAAGGGTGTGGAGATCGGCGATGGATTCAGCGAGGCTGACCGACCCGGTTCACAGGCCCATGACGAGATGGAGCCCGGTCCGGACGGCACCATTCGCAGACTCAGCAACCATGCGGGCGGCCTGGAGGGCGGCACCTCCAACGGCCAGCCCATCAGGGTGAGGGCCGCCATGAAGCCCATCTCCTCGGTACCCCGGGCCCTGCGCACGGTGGATGTGGCCACCGGCCAGCCTGCCCAGGCCATCCATCAGCGTTCCGACGTGACCGCCGTGCCTGCCGCCGCAGTGATCGGCGAAGCCATGATGAACCTGACATTGGCGCGATTCGCCTTGGAGAAGTTCGGCGGCGACTCGCTCGAGGAGGTTCGGCGCAACGCCCAGGCCTACCTTCAGTCCTGGCCCGAGCATTTTCGGTGAGGGGCGTAATCGCATGATTGACAGCAGCAGCATGCCCAAGGCCGTCGTCATCGGCATGCCCGGCGCGGGCAAGACCCGTCTGGGTAGGGAGACGGCCGCCCTGATCAAGGCGCCCTTCCGGGATACGGACCAGTGTATCGAAGAAGAGGCAGGCCAAACGGTCAGTGAGATCTTCGACACTCAAGGCGAGCAGGCTTTTCGTGATATGGAAACCGAGGCGGTCCTGGACCTCCTGAAGGATTTTCCCGGCGGCATCCTGTCCCTGGGGGGAGGGGCTCCCATGAGTACCGGGGTCTTCCAGGCGCTACAGGACTATCGGCGGGCAGGTGGTGCTGTGGTCTACCTGCAGATCGACCCCGAGGAAGGGGTCAGCCGGGCGGCTCGCTCGGATCATCGTCCCCTTCTTCGCGGCGGTGCATCGGAGCGCTGGATGGCTCTCTATCGCGAGCGTCGCAGCGTCTACCAGGAGCTGGCCACCATCACCCTCAAATCCAGGAACACCACCCCCCGTGCCCTGGCCCGACGGCTGGCCGATGCCCTGACTGAGCGGGTGGTTCACGTCAGCGGTCCCGACCCCTACGATGTGAGGATCGGTGCAGGTGTGACCGGGCGACTGCATGAGCTGCTTGGCGACCAGACCATGAGGGTTGCCCTGATTCACACCCAGCCGGTCCAACGCCATTCCGACCATGCCCGGGCCCTGCTTCGACAAGCCGGGTATCAGGTAGTGGATCTGACCATTCCCGACGCGGAGGCCGGCAAGACCATCCAGGTCAGCCAGGGTATCTGGGAGCGCCTGGCCACTGAGGGCTTCACCCGCTCCGACGCGGTCGTGGGACTGGGCGGGGGAGCGGCCACAGACCAGGCCGGGTTCATCGCCGCCACCTGGATGCGGGGCATCCGCTATGTGAACTGCCCCACCTCCCTGTTGGCCATGGTCGATGCCTCCACCGGGGGCAAAACGGGCATCAACCTGGAGCAGGGCAAGAATCTGGTCGGCAGCTTCTATACCCCTGCCGGCGTCCTGGCTGATTTGCGGACCCTGCGGACCCTGCCCAATGACATCTTTGTAGAGGGTCTGGGCGAGGTGGCCAAGTCCGGATTCATCATGGACGGAGGCATCCTGCGCGAGCTGGAGGAGCGAGCCGAGTCCTTGCGTGCCTTCGATGGTCAGGAGTCCGACCAGTGGCTGGGTACGGTGGTCCAGGATCTGATCGAACGCACCGTCGAGGTCAAGGCCCGGCACGTCTCTGTCGACCTCAAGGAGTCCGGCTTGCGGGAGTTCCTCAACTACGGGCACACCCTGGGCCACGCCATCGAAAAGATCGAACACTTCACCTGGCGGCATGGTCAGGCCGTGTCGGTGGGCATGGTCTTCGCAGCCGAGCTGGCCAGGATCACCGGCTACCTGGATCAGGATGCGGTCGACTATCATCGGCAGCTGCTGTCCTCCCTGGGACTGAGGACCTGGTGGAATGGCGGAGACTTCGACCAGGTGCTCGCCCTCATGCATCGGGACAAAAAGGCCCGTGGCAACAAGTTGCGGTTTATCATTCTTGATGGTTTGGGCAAACCCACCCACCTGGACGACCCGCCGGTCTCGGCGATCAAGGAGGCCTTCCAGGCCATACGCAAGGAGGAATGACAGATGGCGGATGCCGACAAGGGCAGGCAGAAGGTTCTGGTGGTCAACGGACCCAACCTGGGTCGGCTGGGTGTGCGCGACCCCGATGTCTATGGTCGTCAGGATCTGGCGACTCTGACCCGGGACTGCGGAGACTGGGGTCAGCAGCTGGGTCTGGATGTTCAGGTGCTGCAGTCGGACGACGAGGGCCAGGTCATCCGCTGGATGCACCAGGCGGTGGATCAGCGCAGTGCAGTGGTGCTCAACCCCGCCGCCTTCACCCACTACAGCTATGGGCTTGCCGATGCCGCCGTCCAGGTCACCCAGGCGGGGCTGCCGCTGATGGAGGTCCATATTTCCAATCCGGCATCCAGGGAGGCCTTCCGCCGACGCAGCGTCATCTCGCCGGTGGCCACCGGCACCATCACCGGCTTGGGCTTCTACGGCTACCGACTGGCCCTGGAAGCAGTGGCCCATTTGCAGGAGACCGCATGAGCGACAGCGGGGAGACCAGCAGGAAACTTTCCGCACCACCCAAGGCCATCCTTGTCCGTGGCGCCAGGGTCCACAACCTGCGCAACCTGGATGTCGACATTCCTTTGAACCGCCTGGTGGGCATCGCCGGGGTCTCGGGCTCCGGCAAGTCCTCCCTGGCTCTGGGGGTCCTCTATGCCGAGGGTTCCCGCCGCTACCTGGAATCCCTGTCCACCTACACCAGAAGGCGGATGACCCAGGCCCAGCGTCCCCAGGTGGAGTCGGTGCGTTTCCTGCCTCCTGCCCTGGCCCTGCGCCAACGCCCGGGTGTGGGCGGCATGCGCTCCACCTTCGGCACCGCCACCGAGCTGCTCAACGTGCTCAGGCTGATGTTCTCCCGGCTGGCCAGCCACGTCTGCCCCAATGGCCATCGCCAGGAGCCCACCCTGGCTGTGGCGGCCGAGATGCCCATCACCTGCACGGTCTGCGGCGCTGAAGTGGAGCCTCCCAGCGCCGAGGAGCTGGCCTTCAACTCCCTGGGAGCCTGCCCTACCTGCCAGGGGACCGGGACCGTGCGCGAGGTGGACGATGCCACCCTGGTTCCCGATGACAGCCTGACCATCGACCAGGGGGCCGTGGTGCCCTGGCGGACCTTCGGCTTCAACGTCCAGCCCGACATCGTGCGCGAGTTCGGAGTCCGCACAGACGTACCCTGGCGGGATCTGACCGATCGGGAGCGGAAGATCGTCTTCGAGGGGCCGGCCGAGAAGAAGCACATCACCATTACTTCGATCAAGGGTGTCCACGAGCTGGACTTCACCTTCCGCAACGCACGGCTGACCGTGACCGAGGAGCTCAAGAGGGCCAACGACGACAAGCGCCTGGCCAAGGTGGCCAAGTTCCTGACCGAACGGACCTGCCCGGACTGCAAGGGCACGAGGCTCAACCAGCGGGCGCGTCTGCCAGAGATCAACGGTGACAATCTGGCTGAGGTCACCTCCTGGCCCTTGGATCGGGTGCTGGACTGGGGTCGGAAGCTGCCGCCCACGCTGCCCACACCCATGCGGCCCATGGCTTCGGCCCTCTGCAAGACTCTGGACGAGATGGGCAGACGGTTGATCCAATTGGGACTGAGCTACCTGACCCTGGACCGCTCCAGCGCCTCCCTATCCACAGGTGAGCGGCAACGGGCCCAGCTGGCCAGGGCCGTGCGCAATGAGACCACAGGCGTGCTCTATGTGCTGGACGAGCCCTCGACCGGCCTGCATCCTGCCAATCTGGAGGGGCTGATAGGGGTCATGCGCGATCTGCTGGCTGACGGCAATTCGGTCGTTTTCGTCGACCACGACGTCAAGGTTCTGGAATCAGCCGATTATCTGATTGAAATGGGTCCCGGAGCTGGGGAGCGCGGCGGCAGGATTCTGTCCCAGGGGGCCCCTGAACAGATCGCCGCTAATTCGGACTCACGCATCGCCGGCTTTTTGGATGGACGCGAATCCGTTTTGGTACGGGACCGGCATCCCATGCCTGCAGAGGATGAGTGGATCCGCATGCAGTCAGGGCCCATTCACACGGTCCATCCCCTGGACCTGGCCATTCCGCGTGGGTGCATGACGGCTGTGACCGGCGTCTCCGGCTCCGGCAAGACCACCATGATCCTGGAGTCCCTGGTCCCGGCCCTGCAGGCCCGCATCCAGGGCGACTCCATGCCCAAGCATGTGCACAGTCTGGACCCGGCCGGCATCGACAGGGTTCGCCTGGTGGACTCCTCGCCCATAGGCATCAACGTGCGCTCCACGGTGGCCACCTACTCGGGGCTCATGGACCGGCTGCGCCGCCTCTTCGCGGCCACTGACCAGGCGAAAAAGGAGAAGCTGGGCATCTCGGCTTTCTCCTACAACACAGGATCGCTGCGCTGTCCCCAATGCGACGGCACCGGCCAGATCAGTCTGGATGTGCAGTTCCTGCCGGACATCCCCATCACCTGCCCCAGTTGCCATGGTCGTCGATACCGTCCGGAGGCCGAGCACTACCGTCTGTCCACGCCGGCCCACCCGGAGCCGATGAGCCTGCCCGATCTGCTGGCCATGGAGGTGGGTCGGGCCCTGGAGGTCTTCGCTCAGGGCCGCGAGTACACAGCCATCCGCCGAGGTCTGCAGACACTGAAGGACCTGGGCCTGGACTACCTGACTCTTGGGGAGGACACCCCATCCCTGTCTGGCGGGGAGGCCCAGCGTCTGAAGCTGTCCAACGAGCTGGGTCGCAGGCAGAATGGCTCCATGTTCGTCCTGGACGAGCCCACCACCGGCCTGCATCCCTTGGATGTGCGCGTCCTGATCGGAGTGCTGGAGCGCCTGGTCAGCAAGGGAGCCACGGTGGTCTTCATCGAGCACGATCTGGACATGATCGCCAACGCCGACCATGTGGTCGACATGGGCCCGGGCGGCGGCGATCGTGGCGGAAGAATCGTGGCCCAGGGCGACCCTGAATCAGTGGCCCGCAACCCGGATTCAGTGACCGGCTGCTACCTGGCCGACCACCTGCATCTGGAGCGTGCCTGAATTCTTCCCTCCTCCTCGAGTGTTGGCCGGTTTCTGGTCGTTCCTGCCTGATAGGCTGAAGTTCCATGGTCAGAGAACATGGAAATTCGCAAGGGCATATCACCAAACACATTTTCGTCACCGGCGGCGTGGTCTCTTCACTGGGCAAGGGACTGACCGCATCCTCTCTTGGCCGGTTGCTGAGAAGCCGCGGAATCCGCGTTCTTCAACAGAAGCTGGATCCATACATCAACGTCGATCCGGGAACCATGAACCCCTTCCAACACGGCGAGGTCTACGTGACCGAGGACGGGGCCGAAACCGATCTGGACATCGGCCACTATGAGCGTTTCACCGACGTCTTCCTCTCCCAGAAGGCCAACGTGACCACCGGTCAGATTTATCAGTCCGTTCTGCGCAAGGAGCGGGCGGGGGAGTACCTGGGTCAGTGCGTCCAGGTCATTCCCCACGTGACCAACGAGATCAAGAGCCGCATGCGGGCCCAGGCCAGCGACGATGTGGACGTGATCATCACCGAGATCGGCGGGACTGTTGGAGACATCGAGTCCCAGCCCTTCATGGAGGCCGCACGCGAGGTTCGTCGGGACATCGGCCCGGACAACTGCATGTTCGTCCATGTTTCCTTGGTACCCTACGTGGCCGCCGCCCACGAGCTGAAGACCAAGCCCACCCAGCACTCGGTCATGGCCCTGCGCCAGCTGGGCATCGCCCCCGATGCCCTGGTGCTGCGCTCGGACCGGCCGCTCAACCAGGCCATCAAGGACAAGATCTCCCTGATGTGCGACGTGGATGCTGAAGGTGTGGTCAACTGCGTGGATGCGCCCAGCATCTACGACGTGCCCAAGATCCTCTACAAGGAGGGTCTGGATACCTACGTGGTCCGCAAGCTTGGGCTGCCCTTCCACGATGTCGATTGGAACGAGTGGGAGGACCTGCTGGATCGGGTCCACAATCCCCGTACCAAGGTGGCCATCGCCATCGTGGGCAAGTACATCGACCTGCCTGACGCCTACCTGTCGGTCATCGAGGCGCTGAAGGCCGGCGGCTTCGCCAACCGGTCCCAGGTGGAGGTCAAGCTGGTGGCAGCCGACACCTGCGAGACCATGGATGGCGCCCGGAAGGCCTTGGAGGGTGTCGATGGCATCGTGGTCCCCGGAGGTTTCGGCATCCGCGGCATCGAGGGCAAGATCGGCGCCCTGCGCTACGCCCGCGAGACCGGCCTGCCCGCCCTGGGTCTCTGCCTGGGACTGCAGTCCATGGTCATCGAGTTCGCCCGCCACGTCCTGGGGCTGGAGGATGCCAACTCCTCGGAGTTCGAGCCCGACTGCGAGAACCCGGTCATCGCCACCATGGAAGAGCAGAAGGACATCGTGGCCGGCCATGGCGACATGGGCCACACCATGCGGCTGGGCGCCTACCCGGCAGTGCTCAAGCCCGACTCCCTGGTGGCCCGACTCTACGGTTCCACCGAGATCTCCGAGCGCCACCGCCACCGCTATGAGGTCAACGTGGCCTACAAGGAGCGGCTGGACAAGGCCGGCCTGCATATCTCGGGCACCAGCCCGGACGGGCAGCTGACCGAGTTCGTGGAGCTCTCCCAGGATCAGCACCCCTTCTATGTGGGAACCCAGGCCCACCCGGAGTTCAAGTCCCGGCCCACCAAGCCGCACCCCCTCTTCGCCGGTCTGGTCAAGGCCAGCCTGGAGCACGGAGGCCAGGAGGCGGCCTGAGGTCGATTCTTTTTGGACTCTTTCGGTATGATCGCTCGTTTCTCTCTTGCAGGGAAGCGGGCGATTGTCCATAACTGCGCTTTTGTCAAGAGGAGGAGTCGGATTCCTTAGAGAGCGTAAGCCCAGGTCTGGCGGTTCACCAGTGCCCCGGTTATCCTGTAATGGTGTGAACGGCCGCATATGGCGGCCGTGCGTGTGTTAGGAGGTCTCAGCTCGTGGACAGCACCTCGCAGCGGACAGACACATCGCGGGATGTGGAAATGAGCCAGTATGTGGCCGACCGCTCCCGCGTCAATGAAGAAAAAATCAAAAAAGACGACCAGATCATCTCCGAGTTCGGCGACTATACCTACGGTTGGCACGACTCCGACGATGCCGGGCGCAATGCCCACAAGGGCATTGACGAGGACGTGGTCCGTGCCATCTCGGCCGACAAGGGCGAGCCTGACTGGATGCTGCAGATGCGTCTCAAGGGTTATCGGGCCTTCATGGAGAAGCCCATGCCCAAGTGGGGCGTGGATTTGAGCGGGTTCGATGCCGACGACTTCAAGTACTACGTCAAGCCCTTGAAGGAGCAGGCCAAGGACTGGAAGGACCTGCCCGACGACATCCGCACCACCTATGACCGGCTGGGCATCCCCGAGGCCGAGAAGAAGCGGTTGGTCTCCGGCGTTGCCGCCCAGTACGAGTCCGAGGTCATCTACAACTCCATCCGCGAAGACCTGCGCAAACAGGGGGTCATCTTCCTGGATACGGACACGGCCCTCAAGGAGTACCCGGACCTCTTCCGCAAGTACTTCGCCACGGTCATCCCTCCGGATGACAACAAGTTCGCCGCCCTGAACACGGCGGCCTGGTCGGGCGGATCCTTCGTATACGTGCCCAAGGGCGTCCATGTGGACATCCCCCTGCAGGCATACTTCCGCATCAACACGCCCAACATGGGGCAGTTCGAGCGCACGCTGATCATCGCCGACGAGGGTTCCTACGTCCACTATGTGGAAGGCTGCACGGCCCCCATCTACTCCACCGACTCCCTGCATGCGGCCAACGTGGAGATTGTGGTCGAGCCCCACGCCCGTGTGCGCTACACCACGGTCCAGAACTGGTCCAACAACGTCTACAATCTGGTCACCCAGCGTGCCTATGTGCGCGAGGGCGGCACCATGGAGTGGGTTGACGGCAACATCGGATCCAAGGCCACCATGAAGTACCCGGCCTGCATCCTGGCCGAGCCCTACGCCAAGGCCGAGACCCTCTCCCTGGGCTTCGCCGGCAAAGGCCAGTACCAGGACACGGGCGCCAAGATGATCCACCTGGCACCCCACACCTCCTCCACCATCGTCTCCAAGTCCATCTCCCGCAACGGGGGGAGGGCCGCATACCGTGGCCTGGTCAAGATCATCAAGGGGGCCGAGAAGTCCTCCTCCTCGGTGGTCTGCGATGCCCTGCTGGTGGACGACTACTCCCGCTCGGACACCTACCCGCACGTGGATGTTCGCGAGGACGACGTCTCCATGGCCCACGAGGCCACCGTCTCCAAGGTCTCCGAGGACCAGCTCTTCTATCTGATGAGCCGCGGCCTGGAGGAGAAGGAGGCCATGGGCATGATCGTGCGCGGGTTCGTGGAGCCCATCTCCCGGCAGCTGCCCATGGAGTACGCGTTGGAGCTCAACCGCTTGGTCGAATTGCAGATGGAGGGTTCGGTAGGCTGATGTCACAGAAGAGCGAAGTAACCATTCCGCACGCGGATCCCAAGGATCCCTATGCTTTCCCGGCCACCATGCCGTCCAGCGCCGACAAGGAGCCCCGCTCCTTCGATCCTGACGACTTCCCCATGCCCACCCGCAAGCAGGATGACTGGCGGTTCACCCCCATCGACCGGATGGAGGAGTTCTTCACAGTCTTCCAGCCCAGCGGCCTGACCAAGGTCTCGGTCTCCATGATCGACGGGTCGGAACCGCCTGCGGACCAGGTCAGCTTCAGCCGGATTCCCATGGATCAGGCCCCCTGCGGCACCGTCCTCAAGCCCAGCGACCGAGCAGCCGCTGTGGAGTGGGCCAGCGGCAAACAGGCGACCGTGGTCAACCTCAGGGGCACCCTGGATCAGCCCGTGCTGGTCCGTGTGGACGGCGGCGGCCCTGAATTGGACGCCTTCCACCTGGTCATCAAGGCAGAGGCGGGCACCAAGGCCGATCTGGTGGTTGAGCATCAGGGCCAGGCACGTCTGGCTGAGGGCGTTGAAATCGACATAGGTGACAATTCGCAGATGTCGACCACCTTCATCCAGGAGTGGGACAAGGGCAGCAAGCATGTAGGCAACCACCGCATCCACCTGGGCGCCGAGGCCTCCCTGCGTCACTCGGTGGTCAGCCTGGGCGGCGATGTGGTGCGGCTGCGCATGGACCAGGACTTCGGCGGCGAGCAGGGCGACCTGAACATGCTGGGCATCTATTTCGTCGATCCCGGCCAGCACATGGAGCACCGGACCATGGTGGTGCACAACCATCCCAACTGCAAGTCCCGTGTGGTCTACAAGGGGGCCCTGGACGGAATCGGCGCGCATACCACCTGGGTGGGCAACGCGCTCATTCAGCCCACCGCGCCTGGAACCGACTCCTACGAGCTCAACAGGAATCTGGTGCTGACCCCTGGGGCCATCGCCGACTCCGAGCCCAACCTGGAGATCGAGAACGGCGACATCATCGGGGCAGGCCATGCCAGTTCGGTCGGACGCTTCGACGACGAGGAACTCTTCTACCTGCAGTCCCGCGGCATCCCCGAGCAGGAGGCCCGCAAGCTGGTGGTTCGGGGCTTCTTCGGCGAACTGGTGGAGGAGATCGACGTCCCCAGCGTCTCCGGGCACCTGATGGGGGTCATCGACCGCAGGCTGGCGGCCGGCGAGGATCAAGAGATGCAGCACGTTTTGGAGGAGAACTGACATGTCCACATTGGAAATCAAGGATCTGCACGTCTCAGTGGAGACCAAGGAGGGTCGCAAGCAAATCCTCAAGGGGGCCACGCTGACCGTCCACTCCGGTGAGACCCACGCCATCATGGGGCCCAACGGGTCGGGCAAGTCCACCCTGGCCTACACCCTGGCGGGTCATCCCAAGTATGAGGTGGATTCGGGCCAGGCCCTGCTGGATGGGCACGATCTGCTCAAGATGACCCCGGACGAGCGGGCCAAGGCCGGACTCTTCCTGGCCATGCAGTATCCGGTCGAGGTGCCGGGTGTGTCCATGACCAACTTCCTGCGTACCGCCAAGACCGAGGTCGACGGCAAGGCCCCGGCCATCCGCCAGTGGACCAAGGATCTGAACGATGCCATGAAGCGGCTGCGCATGGATTCCAAATTCGCCCAGCGCTCGGTCAACGAGGGCTTCTCGGGCGGCGAGAAGAAGCGGGCCGAGGTCCTGCAGCTGGAGCTGCTCAAGCCCAAGTTCGCCATCCTGGACGAAACCGACTCCGGGCTGGACGTGGACGCTCTGCGCATCGTCTCCGAAGGGGTCAACAGAGCCAAGGAGAACACCGGCATGGGCGTGCTCATGGTCACCCACTACACCAGGATCCTCAAGTACATCAAGCCTGACATCGTCCATGTCTTCGCCGACGGTCGCTTCGTGAAGACCGGCGGTCCCGAGCTGGCCGACACCCTGGAGGAGACCGGGTACGACCAGTACCTGCCCGAGGGCGCCAACTCGGAATCAGCCCTGGCCTGAGGATAAGAGAAGGGGTCCGCAATGGTCATTGATGACAGCATTCGGCAGCAGTTTCCGATTCTGGACCAGCAGGTGCATGGCCACCCCCTGGTCTATCTGGATTCGGCAGCAACGGCTCAGAAGCCCCTGGCGGTCATCGATGCCGTTCGGGACTTCTATCTTAAGGACAACGCCGGGGTGCACCGGGGCGCCCACGAGTTGGCCGCCCGCAGCACCATGGCCTTCGAGCATGCCCGCTCACGCGTGGCCGCCCTGGTCGGCGCGGAGGGCCAGGAAGGCGGCGAGGAGATCGTGGTCACCTCCGGGGCCACGGCTGCTCTGAACCTGCTGGCCACCGCCTTCGGCAATGCCAGCCTGGGTCGTGGAGGCAAGGCGGCCCGTCGATTCGCTCTGAAGCCCGGGGATGAGGTCGTGGTCAGCAAGGCTGAGCATCACTCGGTCCTCCTGCCCTTCCAGGAGCTTTGCTACCGGACCGGGGCGGTCCTCAGGTACTTCGATCTGGATCCGGAGGGCCGCGTTCTGGCCGATACTGCCGATCAGGTCATTACGGAGCGGACCAAGGTGGTCGCCGTCACCCACGTCAGCAATGTGACCGGTGCCATCACAGACATCAAGCCCATCGTCCGCCGTGCCCACCAGGTGGGTGCCCTGGTGGTGTTGGATGTTTGCCAGTCAGTGCCTCATCTGCCTGTGGACCTGCACGCCATGGACCTGGACTTCGCCGCCTGGAGTGCCCACAAGATGTATGGCCCCACGGGCGTTGGCTTCCTTTATGGCCGCCGAGAGCTGCTGGAGGCCCTGCCTCCTGCTTCGTTCGGCGGATCCATGGTGGAGCTGGCCTATCTGGACCGTCCAGCCAGCTACATGGATCCTCCTGCCCGGTTCGAGGCCGGCACACAGCCGGTGGCACAGATGATTGGGGCTGGTGCGGCTGCCGATTGGCTGATGAATTTGGGCATGGAGAATGTGGCCGAACACGAGAAGGTCATCACTGCCGGTCTGTTGAGGCTGGGGGAGTTGGACGGAGTACGCATCCTAGGACCGACCACCCCAGAGGACCGGATCGGCACGGTCGCCTTTGATGTGCAAGGTGTTCATCCCCATGACGTGGGCCAGTATGTGGATTCGCGGGGCATTGCCATCCGCGTAGGGCACCACTGCGCCCAACCGGTGCATCGTCACTTTGGCTTGATGGCATCCAACCGGGCCTCGACCGGCGTTTACAATACCGTGGCCGACACGGATGCCCTGCTGGATGCCGTCTCTGGAGTCCGCAAGTTCTTCCGAGTGGCCTGAGGGCATTCACCGGCAGCGCATAGACGGATTTAGCAAGGACATACTGGTAGGTTTAAGGACATGGCGGATTTCGGGATGGAT
Source organism: Bifidobacterium apis (assembly GCF_036986835.1). NCBI lineage: Bacteria > Bacillati > Actinomycetota > Actinomycetes > Bifidobacteriales > Bifidobacteriaceae > Bifidobacterium > Bifidobacterium apis. Next base: position 950,560 of record NZ_BTXD01000001.1, read on the forward strand.
GACGAGGAACTGGAGCAGATGTACCAGGAGGTGATCCTGGACGCCGCCCGGAAACCTCACGGACGTGTAGGAGATCAGGCTGATGCGGGGGAGGACCCGGATGGTGACGGCGTGACCATCCGGGTGGAGCACGAGGCCTGCCTGGCAGCCGAGTCCCATCAGTTCAATCCGACCTGCGGGGATCAGGCCACCATCCATGTGGAAGTGGCGCCTGGCGAGCAGGGCGGCCCCGATCTCATCCAGCGAATCGTCTGGCAGGGTTCAGGCTGCTCCATCAGCCAGGCCAGCCTGTCCATCATGGTGGACCTGGTTCAGGGGCAGACCGTTGATCATGCCTTGGACCTGGCTGCCGACTTCCGCAAGCTCATGGAATCGCGTGGAGCTGGACTCGAGGACGAGCAGGTCCAGGACGCTCTTGGCGATGCCATGGTCTTCCAGGGCGTGTCCAAGTACCCCATGCGAATCAAGTGCGCCCTGTTGGGCTGGGAGGGCATGAAGGCCTCGGTAGCCCAGGCTCTGTCAGCTGGAAAAGAAGGCAACAAAGGTGAGAAGGAGGAGCAGGTATGAGCGATAATACGAATCTGGTGCCCGAACCCCAGGACTCTATCCTGGCCTCAGTGGGCAGAGCCATCAGCGATCCCGGCACGGCACAGGCGCTGGCCAGCAATCCCTTGGGTGCTGAAAGGGTTCTGAAGTCGGCCGAGGGTGGTTCCATGCGTCAGGTCGATGGCCAGGCGGACAAGAAGCCCGATATGACCAAGTCCGACGATCAGCCTGCCGACCACGATGCCCCTGACGCTTCCGCTGAAAGTTCAGCGACGGTTCAGGGTTCGAATGATGAATCCTCGACTAGTGCCTCAGCCGCCAATGGTGAGAAGGCTGCGGATCAAAATGCCGCTGATGCCGAGGCTGCCGCTGAGGAAGCCATCCCTCTGAAGGCCGTCGACGACATAGGCCGGGCCACCGCCGAGGATGTCAGGGAGGCCCTGCACCAGGTCATCGATCCCGAGCTGGGCATCGATGTGGTCGACCTAGGGCTGGTCTATGGCATAGAAATCGACGAATTGGGACGAGCCATCATCACCATGACCCTGACCACGCCGGCCTGCCCGCTGACTGATCTGATTGAGGACCAGTGCGCCAGCGTCCTGGCGGGCCTGGTCGAGGAGTTCCGCATCGACTGGACCTGGTCGCCGCGCTGGACTCTGGACATGATTACTCCTGAAGGGCGCGAGCAGCTGGCCGCCATCGGCTTCAACTTCGATAATATGCCCACCTATCAGTGAGACCATCCTCCCGGTAGACTATCCCGGGTCCTCCCATGCGAATATACTGATGTTTCCGGTCCGCCGTGACCGGCACGGCGCATGAGAGAAAGCACAGTGAAATGGCATTGTCCATGGGCTGGAAACTGCATGGGGACGGGAAAACATTGGCTCCGGGCGAAGTGGTGGAACCCGATGAGCGACTCACATGGCCACGTACGGCGGGAATCGGTGCCCAGCATGTCATCGCCATGTTCGGCTCCACATTCCTGGTTCCTATTCTGACGGGCTTCGACCCCTCTACAACCCTCTTCTTCACGGCCATGTCCACGGCCCTCTTTCTGCTGATCAACCGTAACCGTCTGCCCTCTTACCTGGGCAGCTCCTTCGGCTTCATCGCCCCGGTTCTGGCGGTGACCACCGCCCACAAGGGTCTGGCTGTGGCCTCCTTCGGAATCATGGTCACCGGCGCCCTGCTCTTCCTGATCGGCCTGATCGTCCACTTTGCCGGCTCGCGATGGATCGATATGATCATGCCGCCGGTGGTCAACGGTGCCATTGTGGCCATCATCGGCTTCAACCTGGCTCCCTCGGCATGGAAGAACTTCAAGTCGGCCCCGCTGACCGCCCTGGTCACCCTGGTGGCCGTCATGCTGATAGCAGTCCTCTTCAAGGGTCTGATCGGCCGTCTCAACATCCTTCTAGGTGTCATCGTCGGCTACATCTTCGCGGTCACCCAGGGGCAGGTCGACTTCGCGGCTGTGGAAAAGGCCGCCTGGTTCGGTCTGCCTCACTTCCACACACCTCAGGCCGACCCATCCGTCCTGGCCATGTTCATCCCCGTGGTGCTGGTCCTGGTGGCCGAGAACATCGGTCACGTCAAGTCGGTGGCCCTGATGACCGGCCGCGATTATGACGATCAGATCGGCACCGCGCTGATGGCCGACGGACTGGGCACCACGCTGGCCGGACTGGGCGGAGGCTCGGGAACCACCACCTATGCAGAGAACATCGGCGTCATGGCCGCCACCAAGGTCTACTCCACGGCCGCCTACTGGTGCGCCGCCATTTTCGCTTTCCTGCTCTCCCTCTGCCCCAAGTTCGGAGCCATCATCAACACCATCCCCACCGGCGTTCTGGGCGGGGTCACCACCATGCTCTACGGCATGATCGGCATGCTGGGCATCCGCATCTGGGTTGAGAACAAGGTGGACTTCGGCAAGTCCGTCAACATGACCGTGGGTGCCGTCGTCATGATCGTGGGCATAGCCGACTTCACCTTTGCGGTTGCCGGGGTCAGTTTCAACGGCATCGCCATCGGCTCTGTGGCTACGCTGGTCATGTACCACGGTCTCAAGGCCATCGGCCGCTGGCGGGGAACCATCGACCCTGACGACTACATTCATGAGGATTCGCAGGCCGTCTCCCAGCAGAGCTGATTGCGCCTGGGTTGCCAACCTTCCTTGGTTACTTGACACGCGAACTTTGGTCTGTTGCCAAGTATTGCCTGATGTTAATGGTTACCCGATATTGAGCCATGAAGTGAATAAACTCAGGTCAGCAGGAATTTGCTACGCAGCAGAGGGCCCAGTTGGTTGGTTGGTGCAGCCAGCTGGCAAGGCTCAGCTACCATGCTGGGGTCTGGTTGCGTAGAAGGCTACGGCGCTTGAGGCGGCCACATTCAGGCTGTCCACCTCGTGGCTCATGGGGATGCGCACGGTCAGGTCCGCTCGGGCAATGGTCCTGTGGCTTAGCCCATCGCCTTCGGTACCAAATATTAGGGCCAGGCGATCGATCTGGTCGGGCCCAGGCCCCAGCCGCTCCGTCAGTTCATCCAGGCTGATGGCATCCCGGTTCAGGGCCATGGCTGCCGTGGTGAAGCCCAAATCGTGTAGTTGGTACATGCCCTGGTCGGGCCAGGCGTGGACGTCGTCGCCACCAATCCTGGTCCAGGGAACCTGAAAGACAGTGCCCATGGAGACCCTTGCAGCCCTGCGGTAGAGAGGGTCAGAGCAGGAAGGGGTTACCAGTACCGCATCCACCTGCAGGGCTGCCGCTGAACGCATCAGTGCGCCGATGTTGGTGTGATCAACAATGTTCTCCATGACGGCCACCCGCCTTGCCGAGCGGCAAACCTGCTCCACAGTGGGCAGAGGCCAGCGCCTCATGGCGGCTAGTGCGCCCCGATGCAGCCGGTAGCCGGTGATGGCTTTGAGCTGCGCTGGGCTGGCGACGTAGACGGGAATGTCGGGTCCGAAGGTTGCGTCCACCTGGTCGAACATGGAATGCATCCCCTCCAGCCAGGGCTCTTCCACCAGGAAGGAGATAGGCTCAACCCCGGCATCCAGGGCGCGGGCGATGACCTTGGGGGACTCGGCGATAAACAGGCCCTTGGCGGGTTCCAGGCGGTTGCGCAGCTGAGGCTCGGTCAGCCTGGTGTAAGCCTCGATTCTGTCATCCTCGATGGAGTCGATTCTCACCTTGAGCACGCCTTCAGTTCCTCCTTCTGGTCCTGGTAACAGCATAGGCGGCGCGACCGAAAACCGAGCATGAGACATTTTCGATGGAGAGCTCGAATAATAGGTCAGAAAGAGCCGTACCGATCAGGGCTATAGGAACTAAACGCGTTGTTTATGTTGGGGGTTTGGCCTTGTGGCTGTAAGCGTGTTGGGTGGTTGTTAATAGGTCGGGTTGTTAATAGGGGTCTTGCAGGGGTGCCCGTTCCTGTTCGAT